>NZ_JADOTY010000001.1:4800000-5435125 GCF_015751785.1 Micromonospora vinacea
GCGGGTCGGGTAGGGTCTGGCCGCGTGGGACCGGGTGCTCGACGCCAAGATTGACTCCCACGACTCGTCGATGACGGTCTATACGCACGTTGCCGAATGCAAGTCCCATTCGGCCGGAAGCGGCGCTCCTAGACCAGACCTGGCCGTGGTACAAACTGCCCGTACCAGCATCTGTACCCAACGTCAGCGACCGGTGACGCCCCGAGGTCGTACCGGATTCGTCGCGTCAGCGCTGGTGGTCGACGGGCCCGGCCGGTGGGTGCCGCCGCTCCGCGTCATCCGGTTCGGGCTGGCCGTTGAGCACCTGGCCGATCAGTTCCCGCAGCTCGTCGATCGCGTCCACCACGGCACCCGGGTCGCGCGCGTCACGCTGACCTCGCTGACGCGGCACCCGCCGATCTGGTCGAGCCGGTTCCGGCGCGCGGGGGCCGCGGCGACCGTCGGCCGCCAACTGCTCGGCCGCGACCTGCGGCCACAGCGCGGCCAGCCGACCGCCGGTGCCGAGTACGTCGTCGCAGCGCAGCGCGAACTCGTGACTGCCGAACCGGCGACCCGATTCGACCGCCGCGACCGTCTCCCGGCTGAACCGCACCAGATCCGCCAGGGCTCGTTGGGTGAGGCCCCGTTGGACGCGGCAGTTGCGCAACTCCCATCGGAACCGCTGACTGGCCGCAGAGTGAGCCGAGCTCGACGGGGACTTGTGCTCCATGCGCTCACCTTCGTGGAACGGACATTCAGCGGCGGACACCAGATCGAGATTGGCCGATGAGCTGAACATTCACAGAGGGCAATTCTTAACCCAGGACGCGATGGGTGTGAAGACGTTCACCGGTATGGATCGTCGGGAAAAGCGGGAAAGGTACTGCCCCAGCCCCGGTGCCGGCGCCCCGGTGCGCCGGTTGGAGGAGGCCATGCCGCCCCACCCCGTCAGCAGGTCAGCACCGCTGGCGCTCGCGCCCTCTCAGGCGGCGTGCACTTCGGCCGTCGCCCCGTCCCGTGCCGCGGGCATGTCTGCGGGCGTCGGGACGTCGACTATCGCGAGCAGTGTGCGGTGGGCACGAAACGCGAGATTGGGTTTGTACGAACGGTGCTGCTCGGGTGACAGCCGTAGCCCGGGAATGGCTTCGGCGAGCCGGCGGAGAGCGATTCCGGCCTCAAGTCGCGCCAATCCCGCACCGATACAGAAATGTGGACCGTGGCCGAACGACACATGGTTGCCCACATCGGCCCGGTGGGGGTCGAACCGGTCCGGGTCGTGGAACGCCGCGGGGTCCCGGTTCGCCGCTCCGATCAACAGCAGGCAACGGGCCCCGGCGGGGATCGTCACCGCCCCCACTGTGACATCTCGGGTGGTCACCCGGAGCCAGCCGTCGATGGCGGGCGCGAACCGGAGCGTCTCGCTCACGAAGGCGGGGACGAGCCCCGGGTCCGCGGTGATCGCCGACCAGCGCTGGGGAGCGGACAGGGCCTGGTCGAGGGCGTGCGCGAGCAACCCGGCGGTGGTCTCGTGGCCCGCGACCAGGAGATTGAAGGCGAGGCTCGCCACCTCGGGCACCGTCAGCACTGTGTCGTCGTCGTCCCGGTAGGTCAGGGCGCGGCTGATGAAGTCGTCGCCCCGATGTCCACTGTCCACCCGCTGGCGGACCAGGTCTTCGCAGTAGTGCCAGAACTCCAGCAGGCCCTGCGCCAGGCGTACCTGCTCGGCCGGGTCCGGCTGCCCCCAGATGAGGGCGATCTGGCCGTCCGCCCAGCTCCGGATCCGGCCGATGTCGGCGTCCGGCACCCCGAGGATGTCCAGGACCACGAGCAGGGGAAGTTCGGTGGCGAACTCCGGGATCAGGTCGACCTGGTCGCCCTGGCTGGCGGCGAGGCGGGACACCAGCTGGTCGACCCGGCGCCGGATGATCGCCCCGTACTCAGCCTCGACCCGCTCGGCGGTGTTCGCGAAGGTCGCCCGTAGGGCCCGGCGGGTCCGCGGGTGCGTCGGCGGGTCCGCGGCGGCCGTCGTGGGCGGCGCGTCGATCTGCATGATCACGTTCAGCGCCGCTGGACACACCTCGTAGACCGGGGCGAGGGTGAGGGCGTTGGCGAATGTCGTGGCGTCGGCGAGGGCCCGCCGGACGAGTGCGTGCCGGCTGACCAACCACAGGCCCAGATCCTCGGCGTAGTGCACCCCGTCGGGATCGTCGAGAATGCGCCGCCACATGCTTGCCGGATCGGTGAGATAGACACCGGCGAACGGATTGAACCGCATGGAAAGCCTCCTGATGCACGCGGCGCGAAACCGGCAGCGCCCCCATTTGGCGATCCACTCCAGCCGGGCCGATAATGGCGCGCATCTGCCTCTGGCTCTTTACGGTGCGCTGGCCGGCCGCACAAGTCAAGATTGGTGCTCGTCTATTTATTGGTCGGCTTAATTGCGTGTTGCAACAGCTGAGTGAACCTGGCCAGATGCAAGTTGCGGCGCGGTCCTTGCCGTGCAGTCGACCCAACCGGAGCGTGCAATCAGCTCGCCGATTTCCCTCATGACCGGGGAAACGACCTCCGAGACGACGGGTGACGCCGGAGTCCGGCCACCGACCGCGGCGCGGCTCACGGCGTGGCTGCTGGACCTGTTGCGCAAGGCGTCGGCGCAGACGAAAGGCCGGCCCCGACGGGAGGGGCCGGCCCCGCGACCACGTCCACCCAACACGCGGGGGTTCAGGCCGAGGCCGGAACCCCCGCGCGGCGTCGTGCGTGCTGAACCGGGTCAGCGCGCAGCGGTCAGGGCGCCCACGGTGTGGCGATGCCCCAGGTGCTGTCGGCGGTCCACGACGTCGGAGTGTTGTACGCGTCGCCGCCGGTGCCGTTGCTGAGCCAGACCTCCGCGTTGTAGTGCCGCAGGTACTTACCCCGGAAGTTGTACGACTCCAGCGACACGCCGGTGCCGGTCAGCCCGGTACGGGCGCACCAGGTGGCATCGGCGCGCAGCAGTGCGGAGCCGTCGTCGGGCGAGTTGCGGACCCGGGAGTTCTGGTGGCGCAGGTACTGCCCGGGAAAGTTGACCGACTCGAACGAGTGGCAACCGGTGCCGGCCAGGCCGGGCCGGATGGTGTACGTGGCGTCGGCCTTGAGCAGGCTGGAGCTCGCGGCGTCGACCACCTCCGTGTAGGCCAGGCTGTCCTGGTGGCGTAGGTAGCGGTTGGTGAAGCCGGGCGTGGTCACCTGCAACGACCGGCGGGTGTTGACCGGTAGGGCGACGGGCGTCGAACTGCCGATGGTCTTCGAGGCGTTGATCAGGGCGGTGTTGGCGGCGCGCACCCGTGCCTGGTCCATCTTGATCACCTGCCGGTCGTAGGTGAGGAACCCGTTCAGCTCTCCCTCCAGGTCGGTGATCTCGGTGTAGATCGAGGCACTGAGCCCCTTGCCGAGCATCAGGTTCTGGGTGCCCTGCACCAGCCCCACGTACCGGTCGGTGAGGGCGTTCGAACTGGTCTGCCACTCGTACGCGAAGAAGCTGCCGTTCGGGCTGTACTCGTGGCCCGGCGTGTGCAGGCCCAGGCCGCCGAACTCACCGAGCACAGCGATCCGGCTGCTCGACGGCACGGGGGAGTCGGGTCCGAGGTAGACGTGCCAGTCGTCGATGTCGCCGTTGCCGGGGTTGCCGAGGGACTGGCAGCAGTTGTGACCGCTGTGCGGGTTGACCAGACGGGTCGGGTCCTGGTTCTTGATGTTCTGCGCGACCCGCCGGGTGTCGGCCAGGGACCGCTCGCCCCAGCCCTCGTTGTAGGGCGTGTACGCGATCACGGCGGGTGAGCTGCGGTGCTCGTTGACGATCTCGCGCGCCTCCGCCTCGAACTGCGCCTGCTGGGCGTCGGTGGGGTCGACGTCCTGCGCGGTCAGCGACGGGATGTCCTGCCAGACCAGCAGGCCGAGCCGGTCGGCGTGGTAGAACCAGCGCTGCGGCTCGACCTTGATGTGCTTGCGCACCATGTTGAAGCCCAGGTCCTTGTGCTTCTGCAGGTCGAAGGCGAGGGCGGCGTCGGTCGGCGCGGTGTAGAGCCCGTCCGGCCAGAAACCCTGGTCGAGGGTGCCGACCTGGAACACGAACTGGCCGTTGAGCTTGGGGCGCAGCACCCCGTTGACCAGGCCGGTGGTGATCTCCCGCATGCCGAAGTAGTGCGTGGTCCGGTCCACTGTGGCACCGGTGGCGCCGCGCAGCGAGACCCGGAGGTTGTAGAGGAACGGGTCGTCGGGTGACCAGCGGCGGGCGTTGGGCACCGGCACGCTGAAGTCGGTGAAGCCGCCGGTGGCCGAGCCGACCACTGTGGCGCCGTTCAGCGCCTCGGCGAGCACGCTGTGCCCGCTCACGTCGCCTCGGGTGAAGACCCGGACCCGCACTGTGTTGTTGCTCAGGTTCGGGTAGAGGTCCACGCTGCTGATCGAGGCGGCGGGCACCGGCTCCAACCACACCGTCTGCCAGATGCCGGAGCTGGGGGTGTAGAAGATCCCGCTGGGCGTCTTGGTCTGTTTGCCGATGGCGGGCAGGCTGCCGTTCTGCCGGGTGTCCGTGGGATCCCAGACCTTGACGACGATCTCGTTCGTCCCGGTGGTGAGCTGGGGGGTCACGTCGAAGGTGAAGGCGTCGTAGCCGCCGGTGTGCGCGCCGACCCGCGCACCGTTGACCCAGACGGTGCTCTGCCAGTCGACGGCGCCGAAGTGCAGCAGGGTCCGCCGACCCGACCAGTTCGCCGGGATGGTGACGGTGCGTCGGTAGAAGAGGTAGTTGCGGTTGTCGTTGGCGGCCCGTTGGATGCCGGACAGGGCGCTCTCCACCGGGAAGGGCACGTTGACCCGCTCGGGCAGGTTGGTGCCGAACTGTGGGGCGTCGTCGGTCGTCGACTGGCGTAGCTGCCACTCGCCGTTGAGGTTGAGCCAGTCCGACCGCGTCATCTGGGGCCGCGGGTACTCGGGCAGTGGTGTGCCGGTCAGGGCCTGGCTGGTCCAGGGAGTGGTCAGTGGCGGTGTCTTGGCCGGCGCGGCGTACGCGGCGGGCGCGGCGAGCACGCCGGCGACCAGGGCGATGGCGAGCAGCAGTGGCAGGGCGGGGCGGATGGGGACGTGACGTGTCATGCCGTCTCCGGGGGGACGAGTCGCCGCGGGCGGTGCAGCCAGGCCCGAAGCGCGTGGGTGGTGGGCATCGGGTGGTCATTGACGGGGGACGGGCGTCAGCGACGGATGTCGGTGGGATCTCCACAGGGCAACGGTGGCCGATATATTGACATCCATCGTCACCTGTTTAACGTTATAGAGCCGCGCCGGGTGTCCCGTCAATGCCTCTTCGTCAATGCCCGGTCGGCCGGCCCGCTCGAACTCGCGAAAGGTTGGGGATGGGCGTCAACCTGAAGGACATCGCCCAGCGCGCCGGCGTCTCGCTGGCCACGGTCTCGAACGTGGTGAACGGGTACCGGCCGGTGGGGGAGCGGACCCGACAGCGGGTGCAGCAGGCGATCGACGAACTCGGCTACAGCCCGAATCTCGGCGCCCGGCACCTCCGCCGGGGCCGTACCGGCCTGATCGCCCTGGCCATCCCGGAACTGACCAACCCCTACTTCGCCGAACTCGCCGAGATCGCCATCTCCGAGGCCGCCGCGCTCGGCTACACGCTCGTCATGGAGAACACCGCAGCGGACCGGGAGGCGGAGCTGGCGCTCCTCGACGGCTCCCGGCAGCGGATCATCGACGGCCTGATCCTCAGCCCGGTGCGCATCGGTCGGGAGGAGGTGCTGGCCCGGACGGCCGGCAGCCCGCTCGTGTTGATCGGCGAGGGGGTCTACGACGTGCCGCATGACCACATCGCCATCGACAACGTGGCCGCCAGCCACGCCGCTATCCGGCACCTCGTGGCGATCGGTCGTCGCCGGATAGCGTTCATCGGCGCCACGCCGGGCGGTGACCGGCAGTCGGCCCACCTGCGGGTCCGGGGTTACCGGGAGGCCCTGGCGGCCGCCGGCCTGCCGTACCGACCACGGTTGGTCGCCCGCACCGACGCGTTCGGTCGGCTCGACGGCATGCGGGCCATGCGTGACCTGCTCGCCCTCGGTGACCCGCCGGACGCGGTCTTCGGATACAACGACCTGGTCGCCATCGGCGCGCTGCGGGCGCTGGCCGAGGCCGGTCACCGGGTGCCCGAGGACGTCGCTGTGGTGGGGATCGACGACATCGAGGAAGGGCGGTTCACCGCCCCGACCCTCACCACGATCGCCCCGGACAAGCGGGAGATCGGCCGTCTCGCGGTGCGCCGCCTCGTCGCTCGCATCGAGGGCACGGAGGTCGCCGGGCCGCTCACCGTGCAGACACCGTTCCGGCTTCTGCGCCGGCAGAGCACCGGCACGCCAGCGGCCTGACCACCGGTCGCCCGCACACCGGGCGAGATCCATAACGCCGGTGGTACGACCCAGAGAGGATGACCCGCTAGATCCACGAACCTCAATATGATGACCGCTATCTCGACTGCGGTGCGCTCACGAGGCGTGCCACCCTGATGCGGAGGAATGCATGGTTCGCTGGCGTACCCTCACTGGCCTGCTGGCCACCGCGTTGACCGCGGTGACCGCGGCCAGCCTCACCCTCACCACGCCGGCCGCCGCGGCCGACAGCCCCGTGACGCCGAACGTCGTCGGCGGCACCCGCGCCGCTCAGGGCGAGTTCCCGTTCATGGTGCGTCTCTCGATGGGCTGCGGCGGGGCGCTGTACAGCCCCCGGCTGGTGCTCACCGCCGCGCACTGCGTGGGCTCGACCGGCACCAACACCAGCATCACCGCGACGCTCGGGACGGTCGACCTCCAGTCGTCCAGCCGGATCACCGTCCGGTCCAACTACGTCTACCGTGCTCCCGGCTACAACGGCGCCGGCCGGGACTGGGCGCTGATCCGGCTGGCCAGCCCCGTCACCGGGCTGAGCACGCTGCCGATCGCCAGCACGACCGCGTACGACAGCGGCACCTTCACCGTGGCCGGTTGGGGCGCCGCGCGCGAGGGCGGCGGCCAGCAGCGGTACCTGCTCAAGGCGAACGTGCCGTTCGTCAGCGACTCCACCTGCAACGCCAACTACGGCGGGGACCTCATCCCCGCCCAGGAGATCTGCGCCGGCTACGCCAGCGGCGGCACCGACACCTGCCAGGGTGACTCGGGTGGCCCGATGTTCCGCCGCGACGCCAGCAACGCCTGGATCCAGGTCGGCATCGTCAGCTGGGGCAACGGCTGCGCCCGGCCCAACTACCCGGGTGTCTACACCCAGGTGAGCTACTTCGCCTCGTCGATCGCCTCGGCCGCGGCGAGCCTCGGCGGCTGACCGTACGACAGCTCGGGCGGCCCGGACGACACGGTCCGGGCCGCCCGTCCGTGCCGTCCGCCGGGTGGGCGGCGGGTGGGCGGCGAGTGGGCCACCCGACAGAAACGGCGGGCCGTCCCGGCGGCGCCGGCCGCAGCGGCGATGATGGGCCGGTGAAGATCCTGTCCATCCAGTCGTCGGTCGCCTACGGTCACGTCGGCAACTCGGCGGCGGCCTTTCCGCTGCAACGCCTCGGGCACGAGGTCTGGCCGGTCCTGACTGTGCACTTCTCCAACCACACCGGGTACGGCGCGTGGCGGGGCCCGCTGCTCCCGGCGGCGGACGTGGCGGAGGTGATCGCGGGCATCCAGGACCGCGGTGTCCTCGGCACCGCCGACGCCGTGCTCTCCGGCTACCAGGGCGACCCGGCCATGGGCGCGGTGATCCTGGACGCGGTGGCAACGGTGAAGGCGACCAACCCGGCCGCGGTGTACTGCTGCGACCCGGTGATGGGCGACGCCGGTCGGGGCATGTTCGTCCGGCCGGGAATTCCGGAGTACCTGCGGGACACCGTGGTGCCCCGCGCGGACATCATCACGCCGAACCACTTCGAGCTGGACTTCCTCGCCGGCCGTACGACGAACTCGCTGGCCGAGGTGCTCGACGCGGTCGACGTGGTGCGCGCGACAGGGCCACGGCACGTCCTGGTGACCAGCGTGCTCCACGGCGACCTGCCGCCGGACTCGCTGGAGGTGGTGGCGGTCTCCGACGAGGGCGCCTGGGCGGTGACCACGCCGCTGCTGCCGATCAACCCGAACGGTGGGGGCGACGTCACCGCCGCGCTGTACCTGGCGCACCTGTGGACGACCGGCTCACCCGCGACCGCGCTGGAACGCACCATCGCCTCGGTCTACGCCGTGCTCGAGGCCACTCTCGCGGCGGGCACCCGGGAGATCCAGCTGATCGCGGCGCAGGACGTCATCGCCGACCCGCCGACTCGTTTCACCGCCCGCCGCCTGCGCTGACGGCGGGCCGCGGACCGCGGAACGGCTGCGCTGACGGCGGTCGCGGAGCGGCGGTGGTCAGCGGCCCTCGGGAACGGCCATCTCGCCGAGCAGCGACCAGTCCTCCTGCGGCACTGTGGCGTTCACGATCCGCGGCGTCTCGGCCAGGTGTGGCGGCAGGGTCTCCTGGGCCCTGCGGAAGTGGTCGGACTGGACGTGGGCCGCGCCCGCCTGGTCGTCGCGGAACGCCTCGACCAGCACGTACTCGGTCGGATCGTCAAGGCTGCGGGACCAGTCGAACCACAGGCAGCCCGGCTCCGCCCGGGTCGCCTCGGTGAACTCGGCGGCGATCTGCGGCCACCGGTCGGCGTGCTCGGCCCGGACCCGGAACTTCGCGGTAATGAAGATCATGGCACCAGGCTACCCAGCCGGGCGGGCGCGGGTGACGACCTCCTCGGGCGTCAATGGCGCCTTCGGGTGGTGCGTCAGGCACAGCGGGGTGCGGACCTTCACGAACGAGAACCCCTCCCCGGCGGCGTAGAACTCACCGCTGTTGAGCAGGCCGATGTCCGGTAGCCGGCCGCCCTTGGCCTCGGCGAGTTGCCGGGCCGCGTCGATCTGCGCCGGCGCGTTGAGCAGCCCGAAGAACTGCGTCGTCGCGTTGCCGGAGATCTGGTTGTGCAACCCCTTGGGCGCCTGGGTGGCGAAGACCAGGCCGAGCCCGTACTTGCGGGCCTGCGAGGCCAGCGCGATCGAACTGGCGGTGCAGGCCGTGGTGCCGGTCGAGGGCGCGAGCGTCTGCGCCTCGTCCATCACGAACAGCCCGCCCAGCGGTCGGTCACCGGCGGGGTGCCGCTTGATCCACGCGAAGAGCGCCATCTGCAACTGGTTGACGAAGCTCTGCCGCTCCTGGTCGGAGGTGAGGCCGACGAAGCTGATCACCGACACCCGGGCCCGCCGCCCCGCCGACGGCGTCAGCAGCAGCCCCGGGTCGGCCGGCGCGCCGACCCCGCCGAAGAGCGGGTCGGTCACCATCGCCGCCTTGAGCGCCTCGGCCAACTCCTCGGCGAGCTTCCCGGCGCGGGCCAGCCGACTGACCCCCTCGGGCAGGTCGGTGAGGAACTCGGTGAAGCCGGGCAGGCCCACCATCCCGCTTCGCGCGTACGCCTGGAGGGCCTCGGTGAGGACGGCCTTGCCCTGCTGGGCGAGCCTGCTCGACCGGTCGACACCGGCCCGGGGCGCGAGCGCCTCCACGGCGGAGCGGACGGCCTGGTCGAACTCGTCGGGCCAGTCCCGCAGGGAGGTGAAGTCGGGTAGCGGCTGGAAGCTCAGCGGCCGACCGGCGGTGACCCGGGGCGTCCACACCACCACCTCGGTGTGGTCGAGGTAGTCGGCGGCGCGTTCGGCGTCGCCGGGACCCCAGCCGCTCGGCGGCTCGGGCCACGCGTCGCCGAGCCGGGCGAGGTCGTTGTTGGGATCGAGCACGATCGCCGAGACCCCCTCGCGGGCGCACTCCTCGACCAGCCGGCGGATGAGTACTGTCTTGCCCGAGCCGGACCCGGCGAACACCACGGCGTGGCGGCGCAGCGACTCCAGGGGAACCGTGAACGGGTGATTGCCGTCGACGGTCCGCCCCAGCCCGACGACCCGACCGCCCTCGGCGACCACGAGGTCGGTGGGGTCGGCGGGTATGGCGGCCGCACCGGTCGACGCGCCAGCTGGGACGTAGACGGCCGGCGCGGTTGCCGGGTCGGACTCGGGGGCGCCCGACGGTGGCTCGTCGTCGTCGGGCGTCGGTGGCGGGGCATCCCCGCGCGTGCCGTCGGGCCCGGGCAGGACCGCGCGGAACAGGTCGGTTCCGCTGGCCGGGCGGCGGGCCACCAGCCACTCCTGCAACGCCGTGGACGGCTCGGCCGCCATCACCCCCAGCGCCGCGAAGACCCGCAGGTCCGCCTCCGACACGGCGCACCGCAGGCCGCCGGCAGCGTCGAATCCGGTCAACACCTCGGTCGTACGCTTCCCGGTCGGCCACGGCCCGTTGCGCAGCAGGATCAGCCGCCGTTGCGGCAGGTCCCGGTCCAACCCGGCGAGGGTGCACGCGGCCTTGACCCGGGCGGTGACGGCGACGGCATTCGAGTGCGCGATCGCCCGGAAACACCAGTGCGCCTCGTTCTCGGTGGCCTCGTCGAGCACCTCGATCAGCCGCCCGTGCAGCGCGGGCTTGCGCCCGGGCGGCGGATCGTACTTGTAGGTGGCCCCGGTCGGCGCCTGCTCGGCGATCCACGCGGCCAGGCCGGCGGCGAGCAGCCGCGGCATGTGCTCGTCCTCGCCCGCCGGGTCGACGGCGGCCGACACGTCCGCGGCCTCGACCAGGTCGGCGAAGCGCGCGTCCAACTCGTGCAGGCGGCGCTCGTCCGTCGCCGGGTCGGCGGAAGCGCCACGGACGGTGCCCACCGTCGGCGTCGACTCGGCGCCGTCGATGAGCCGGTCGAGTTCGACCACCTCATCGCGATCACGGCACCAGGCGATGTGGCGGTCCACCCGGCGGAGCAGGGCGCGTGGCGTCAGGGTGGGCGCGTCGGTGAAGGCGGCGGGGGCGATCGGCCAGGTGGGGTGCGGTGGCCCGAAGAACATTCCCGCGAACGCGGCGGAGAGGCGCTTCGCCACGATCGCCTGCCCGATCTCCGGGGTGGGGATCCGGTCCGGCAGGGTCGACGTACGGAAGCGGTCGGCGACCGGGGTGGGTGCCGCGCGGGTCATCAGCACCCAGGTGTCCGGCAGGCACGAGACGACGACAAGCGTGCGGCGGGTGATGTCGCGGAGCTTGAGCAGGCCGTCGGCGATCGGGCCGAGCACCTTTGCCTGGGCGTCCTCCAGCCCCTGATGTTGGTTGAGCAGTGAGGTGCTGGTCTGGGCGAACAGCGTGTCGAGCTGGTCCACGGCGATGACGGTGGGGTCCAGGGCCAGCGCCATCAACCGGGAGGTGTCCTGCACGACCTGCTGCGGGGTGCGGATCGCGGCGCTCAACCCCCACGCCGCCCGCGCGGCCGGGTCACCCGGTTCGGAGATCAGGTGGGCGTAGCCGACGTCCTGTGCCTCGAAGTCGACGGCGCCGTGCAGGACGAGCGCCCGAGCGGTGTCCTGGGCGTCCCGTCCGACCTCCCGATCGCGCTCGCGCAGCGCCCAGATGAAGGTGTCGAGCTGCGCGCGGGTCACCGGTCGGGCGCCGGCGACCGCGTCGCGGACCTCCAGCGGCAGGCCGAGCTGGGTGGTGAGTCGACGCAAAAAGGTCTTCAGCTGGGTGCCCCAGCCGACGTGCGGGCGGCCCATTCCCTCCACCAGGGCCAGGGCGACGCTCTCCCAGAACGTCTTGCCACTGACCATGTCGACCAGGAAGAAGTAGCCGCCGTCGCGCTGGATCTGTTCGCGGACCGCCCCGAGCAGGTGCGTCTTGCCGGCGCCCGCGCGGCCCTGCATGGCCACGCCGAGCGGCATGCTCGTGTCGTCGGTGCGGGCCCGCGCCACCCCGCGCAGGATCTCCGCGGCCACCTTCTCGTGCAGCTCCGGCACGTTGTGTGGGCTGGGTCGCCAGACGTCGTCCGGGGTGACCGCCGGGTTGAGACTGACCGCTTCCAGCGCGGTCCGCTGGTCGTCCGAGATCATGCCGGGCCGATCGCCAGGGCGTGGTTGTCCTCGTTCCCGATGCGGACGGCCGCGGCCCGGTCCCGTGCGGTCAGCGACTTGGTGTTGGCCACCGGGATGATGCGGACGTCCTCCCGGCCGACCATCGCCCGCAACGCCGCGTCGAGTGCGGCCCGGTCGGTGTCGGCGAGCCGGTCCCGGACGTCGGCGAGGCCGACCCAGGCCCCCGGCGCGATGGCCAGCTCCCGGTACGCCGAACGAACCAGCGCCTCCACCTCCGCCGCGGACACGGGTGCCGCCGCTGCGGGTGCTGCCGCCGTGGGTGCCGGTGCCTCGCGCCGAGGCTCGCCGTCCGTCGGGGCCGTCGCCTCGGTCTGCTTGAAGAAGTCGCCGTGGCTGACCCGGAGCCGGTCCAGCGAACGGTGCAGGTTGGACAACACGACGAACAGCGACCGGGTCGTCGAGCCGCCCGGCCTCGGCGGTGCGGCAGTGTGCAGCCGACGTGCCACCCGCCAGCCCTCGTCGGTCAGCTCGTGGGCGAACGGCCGGTGCGTCCGATCGGTGTCGACCAGGCCCAGGTCGACGAGCTTCGTGTTGTCCTTGCCGGTCAGCGTGAAGCCGGCCAGCTCCTTCAGCTCGACGTTGGTGAGTCGGCGCGCCTCGACCATCAGCACCACGAGGGCGTTGATCTGGTTCGGCGTCAGGTGCGGGACGTCCGCCGGGCTCGTCATGATGTCTCATCTCCGTGGGGGTACGTGCCGCCCGCGCGTCGCCGGGCCAGCAGCCGACGGATCCCGTCGACCACCGCCGGCACGTCGGTGAGCACCTGCTCGTTGGTGAAGCGGAGCACGTCCAGCCCGAGGAGTTGCAGCTGCACGTCTCTCCGCCGATCGTTGGCGAAAGCGATTCGCCCACGATGCTCCGGGCCGTCCACCTCGACCGCAAGACCCTCCGTGGGCCAAAACAGATCCAGTCGGTACGCGGCGCCCAGGACGTGCCACTCGTAGGTCTGGTTCCACCGCCGGCCGCGCGCCCAGTCGTGCGGCGCGAGCGCGCGTTCCAACGCCTGCTCGGCGGCGCTGTCACCGCGGGGCACGCCCGCGATCGGCGGCCAGGCCAGCACCGTCGAGCCCGGCTCGGCGGCGGTGGTCGGAATCCGTTCGATCGTGCTGGCCAGCCCGGCGAATCGGGCCGGCAGCGGCACCGGCACCGAGCGCACCCGGTCGGCGTGGCGCAGCGGCCCGCCGGCCAACCACACAGTGAAGCCGCCGTGCCGCACGAGCCACTCGGCGGCGG
The DNA here is from genome assembly GCF_015751785.1 of Micromonospora vinacea. NCBI lineage: Bacteria > Bacillati > Actinomycetota > Actinomycetes > Micromonosporales > Micromonosporaceae > Micromonospora > Micromonospora vinacea. The sequence continues at coordinate 4,813,254 of NZ_JADOTY010000001.1, forward strand.
CCACCAGCGTCCGTTCGGCGTCGGCGTCCAGGTCGGGCACTGCCACGACGAGTACGCAACTCTCCCGGTCGTACGCCTCGGCGATCACCCGGGCGAGCCCGGCGGCGCGTACCCCCGGGGCGAAGCGGGACCGGCCGGCGGGGCGGAGCGGGCCGCGCAGCCCACGCTCGGCCAGGTCGGCCAGGAACGGGCCGAAGTGCCGGGAGCGGGCGGCGGTACGGGCTGCGAGGGCCCGCACCGCCGCCATGCCGAGCGTGCCCTCGCTGTCGAAACGGTCGGCCCCGGTCAGCCAGCGGGGGAACATCGCGAGGGCCGCGGTGTCCAGTTGGTCGAGCAGTGTGTCCACGAGGTCGCCGAGAGGACCTGTCACAGTGGGCCGGTAGTGCACGATCGCGGGCGCTGCCGGTGGCAACGGGTCGAGGGCCACCCGCAGCAACTCCGGGTCGACACCCGGCAGGTGACTCACCCGTCGCGTCGGCGGGGCGGCCCACCAGGCCCCGTTGGCGTCGCCGTTGGCCCGGACGGGGTGCGCCATGGCGGCACCCTACGACACGGGCGGGCGCGACCGGGGACCCCTCCGTTATGAGGTGGTGCGGTCGCCGCCGCTCAGCGCAGCCGGCGGATGTCGCCGTACGCGCGGTAGTAACCACCGCGGCTGGACTCGCGCACCTCGGCCACCAGGTAACGGGCGCCCGGCTCGCGAATGCCCTTGGGGAACTGCACCGACCAGTCGCGCCGGTAACCGTCGGAGAGCACCTGAACCCGCAACCGCCCCCGATCGTCCAGGCACTGCACGACAATGCCCGCGCCCGATTCGCTGGTCACCTCGACGATCGTCGGTTGCACCGGCTGGGGCGCCTGGCGGGGAGCCTTGATGTCGCGTACCTGGGGAACGTCGCCGGCCTGCGCCGCGCGGATCGCCGGCTCGCTGGCGTCGATGCAGGCCAGGTGGCCGCCGGTGGTGACGACGTAGAGCCGGTCGTCGTGGTACTGCATGGAGTACGCCGAGCCGCAGCCGGTGCCGAGCTTCCACAGGCGGGTGCCCGCCGCGTCGAAGCAGTAGATCGAGGACTGGCTGTCACCGGCGAAGACGTACCGGCCGCCCTCGGCGGTGGCGCAGGAGAAGACCGGGGCGTCGCAGCGGTAGGTGCCTTCGAGCCGACCCGCCTTGGACAGCCGCACCACCTCGCGGGTGCTCGTCCCGGCGAACACACTGCCGTGCTCCTGCCAGCCGAAGAGCACCGAACCGGTAGTGGTGTGCCACAGCTCGCTGCCGGTCCGCCACTCGTAGCCGGTCACGCCCTGCGAGTGGCCGTGGTAGATGGCGTCGTCGTCGCACCGCACCATCCAGGCCGAACGCCCCCGCCCGGGGCGACGCCACAGGAACTCGTCCTCGTGGTCGACGGCGGTGATCCCGCCGTCGGCGTCGGAGACGCCGAGGACGCCGTCGTGAATGTCCAGCCAGTAGATGTCGATCTCCGGGGCGATCGCGTACGCCACGCGGGGCACCTTGCCGGACAGGTCGTAGACGTTGCCGTCGTCGCAGCCGGCGTAGATCCAGGCGTCGTCCGCGACGATGCACTTGACCCCGTCGGGAAGGCGGACCTGGCTGCGCACCTGGGCGTCGTGGTCGAGCGTGGTGATGACTCCGTGCTCGTTGCCGACCATGCAGTGCCGCCCGTCGACGAAGATGCCGAAGGCGGGAGCGCCGGAGTCGTAGCGCCAGAGCACCGGGGCGGTGTGGGCGGTGGAGCGGGTGCTCACGATCTGCCGCCGCGACACTGTGCGCTTCTGGCGGACGCCGGGGACCGCCGGCGCGTAGCCCTTGCGGACCTTCTCTCCGATCTTCTTCGCCGCGGCGGCCCGGGCCCGGGCGTTGTCCGGATAGGCACTCGCCTTGACCTGACCCTGGTCGCCGATCCGGCCGTAGCGCACCGTCAGCGTGGCGTTGTCGACGATGACCTCGTAGAACTTGTGCGCACCGTCCACTTCGGACAGTTCGAGGTAGGTCGTCTCCTGGGACATGGGGGGCCTCCGAGGGTCAGCGAGCGGCGCGATCCGGCCGGCGCGGCGACAGTGACCACACGCTAACGGCGCCCCCCGACAGAACCGGCGTCCGGCCAGCGCAGCGCGTCGTCGCGGAGCACCGCGTGCGCGCCGACGGTCTGGTTGACGATCTGTGTCACCCGCACGTCGACAGCGATGCTGGCCAGCGCCACCGCGTCCGCGCGGCTGACGGAGTGCAGCCGCTGCATCAGCGTCAGCATCGAGTCCAGGGCGGCGAACGTGGCGTCGTCGAGGGACGCACCGACACCCAGCGTCAGCCAGGCGTCGGGGGTACGGGCCACCGGGCCGGTGACCGGGAAGTCGTCGCGCACGTCGAAGGTCAACGTCACCTCGTCCATCGGACACTCGATCGCGGTGCCGCCGACCTCGCCGTCACCCTGCGCGGCGTGCCCGTCCCCGACGGAGAACAGCGCCTCGTCGACCGGGATCGGCAGCAGGAGGGTGCTGCCGGCGGTGAGGTCCCGGCAGTCCAGATTGCCGCCCCAGGGGCGCGGTGGGATCGTCGAGTGAAGCCCCGGCTCCGCGGGTGGCATGCCGAGCACTCCCATGAAGGGCCGCAGCGCGACCGCGTGACCATGCTGGTTGCGGCCGGTCATCGTCACCGGGTCCAGCGTCCAGGCGTGCACCACCGGTTGGTCCTGCACGCCGTAGCGCTTGTTGAACCCGCTCGGCCAGCCGCCGGCCACTGTGGTTCCCCATTTGGCCGGGACGACCGCGTCGATGCGTACCGCGAGGGTCTGGCCGGCGCGCGCACCGCGGACCGCGACCGGACCGATCAGCGCGTGCCCGTGGTCGGGCCGGTGCTGCGCGACCCGGGGCCGGTCCCGGTTCGGTCCGCCCGGGTACGGGCCGGAGGACCACCAGCAGTCCAGGGTGCGATAGGTGACGGTGTCGCCGGGGTCGATGGTGAGCACCGGCGGGAAATCGGGGGAGAAGTGACCGTGCAGGCTGTCATCCCCCGGGATGAGGGTGTGTCGCATCCGTGCAGGCTAGTGGCAGCTGGTCCGCGCGGCGGGTCGCCCCGGTGCGCGGTGGGTGCCGGGCGCACCCACCGCGCACGACTCGACCCGGGCGATGTCAACCCGAGGTGCAGGAACGGATCTGTGGGCGGGCGCTGCTGTTGCCGTTGGTCATCGTGGTGAAGCCGAAGGTGTTGCCGCTGCCGTTGGACCGCATGGTCATGACGGTGCCGCTGCTGTCCCAGGTGGCGGTGCCGTTCCAGATGGTGGTGACCCGCTGCGGCGAGGTGATGGCCACGACCACGGTCCACGTGCTGGCGCCGCTGACCGTCACCGACGTGTTGTACCGGTCGCCCCAGACGTTGGGGGTCGTCGCGGTGGCGGTGCAGGTGCCGCCGGCGGGCGGCGGGGTGGTGGTGGGCGGCGGGGTCGTGCCGTCGGGCGCGACGGCGCGGCCGGTGGACGGCGAGATCATGCCGGGGCACAGGTTGCGGCTGGTCAGGTTGGCCATGATCTGGGGGATCGCGTCACGGGTGTTCTGGATCCCGTCGTGCATCAGGATGACCTGACCGGCCTGGAGTCGGCTCGCGTTGGCCACGATCTGGCTGACGCTGGCGCCGTTCCAGTCCTGGGAGTCCACGTCCCAGATCACCTGGCGCATGCCCAGCGACGAGGCGACGGACTGCAACGTGGAGTTGGTCTCGCCGTAGGGCGGCCGGAACAGCACCGGCCGGCTGCCGGTCGCCGACTGGATCGCCGAGCTGGTCTGGGAGAGGTCCGACTGCATCTGGGCCTGGCTCATGGAGGTCATGTGGGCGTGGTTCCAGCTGTGGTTGGCGACCCACATGCCGGCCGCCACCTGGGCCTGCGCGGCCGACCGGTTGTTCTGGACGTTCTGCCCGACGTTGAACATGGTGGCGCGTACGCCGTTGGTGCGCAGCACGTTCAGCAGCGCGCTGGTACTGCCGGTCGGACCGTCGTCGAAGGTGAGGCCGACATAGCCGTTGCAGGTGGCGGCGCTCGACGGGGTGGAGGTGGCCGCGAGGACGACGCCGCACATGGCGACGGCGGTGGCCAGGACGGCGAGCGCCGCGCGCAACCGCCTCGACCACAGGGCGGTGCGGGGAAAGAGCCTGCTCATCTGGTGCCCCTTCGCGCAGGCCCGGACGCGCCCTCGGTGTGGGCAGCACAGTCCGGACAGGTGTGGATGAGTGGGTAGGTGGAGCCGAAACCGCAACGAAGCCGATTGCATTGACCTCCGTGGATCGGAGTATTACAGCGAGAATTCCAACACGTCAACAAGTTCCGGAACGTCTTCGGAACAACGCAGAGAACCGATCGGGGTCTGGCCAGGTACTCCTGCCTACCTGCGGGTCTCGATCATGAACATCGATGCGTATGCACTCGACATGATCCGGAAAGCTGCCGGAATTATCGACCGCCCGCCGCCGGGCCGATCGTCGCGCGGCCGCACGGAATAGTAAAGATTGTGAACAGAAGATGTTACAGTCACTGCGGTCGATATCCGACTCGGGTTCGGCCAGTGAGGTCCCAGGAGGGAAGTGATCACATGACGAGACTGCGCGCGCTGGTCGCGCTGGCGGCACTGATCGTCGCCGGTGGGCTGGTGGCGGTCATCCCGGCCACCGCCGCGTCGGCGGCGGCCTGCTCAGCATCGTGGCAGGCCTCGGCCGTCTACTGGGGAGACGCCCAGGTCTCCCACAACGGCCGCAACTACCGGGCGAAGTGGTGGACCCAGAACGAGGCGCCGCCGGGCACGACCGGCGTCTGGGAGGACCTCGGCGCGTGCGGTGGGGGCACCACACCGCCCACCGGGGGGACCTGCACGTACCCGAACTGGGCCGCCGGGACCTGGTACGCCGCCGGGGCGATCGTCAGGTACACGAACGGTTCCTACTACATCGCCGAGCACGACAATCCGGGGTACGACCCCGTCGTGAGCACCTGGTACTGGGAGCCCTACACCTGTGGCGGTCAGCCACCGACCAGCCCGCCGCCCACCAACCCGGGCGGCTTCGTGGTCACCGAGGCCCAGTTCAACCAGATGTTCCCGGGTCGGAACTCCTTCTACACGTACTCCGGCCTCGTCGCCGCCCTCAGCGCCTACCCGGCGTTCGCGCGCACCGGCAGTGCCACGGTCCAGCGGCAGGAGGCCGCGGCCTTCCTGGCGAACGTCTACCACGAGACCGGCGGGCTCGTGCACGTGGTCGAGCAGAACACCGCGAACTACCCGCACTACTGCGACTACGGCCAGCCGTACGGCTGCCCCGCCGGGCAGGCCGCCTACTACGGGCGAGGGCCGATCCAGCTCAGTTGGAACTTCAACTACAACGCCGCGGGCAACGCCCTCAACCTGCCGCTGTTGACCAACCCGTGGCTGGTGCAGACCGACGCCTCGGTGGCCTGGAAGACCGGTATCTGGTACTGGATGACCCAGAACGGGCCGGGCACCATGACCGCCCACAATGCGATGGTCAACGGCGCCGGGTTCGGTCAGACGATCCGCAGCATCAACGGCTCGATCGAGTGCAACGGCGGAAACCCCGCCCAGGTGCAGAGCCGCGTCACCAGGTACCAGCAGTTCGTCGGCATCCTCGGCGTGTCCGCCGGAGCCAACCTCTACTGCTGATCCGTGGCCGGGCCTCGGCGTTCGTCGCCGGACGGAGTCGAGGCCCGGCTGATCGGCGGCCGGGCCCCGGTGGGGGCCGCGGCCGTTTCGGCGCGGTCAACCCGTTGACACGGCCGCGCTGCGCCCGGAACTATCAGCGGCAGTCCACCCGCCCCGGCTCCCGTTGCTCACGAACTCTCATGACAACGATGTCAGGGCCCGACCCACCACCCGCTCCACACTGCCCAGACGTTCGACCTACTCGACCCGGTTCGAGTCGAAAGGCTCCGTCCCCCATGTCGCACACCCCCCTTGCGCGTCCCCTCTCTCCCCGCCTGATCGCGGCGACAACAGCCGTCCTGCTACCGCTGGGCCTGCTCGTCGCCGCGCCCCTGGCGAACGCCGCCCCCACCCCCGCGACGCCCGGCAACTTCAGCTCCTCGTTCGAACCCGCCGACCCGCAGGCCACCACTAGCACCGTGGAGGTCGGCGCGAACGGAAAGCCGGTCCAGGCCAACCTGAGCGGCACTGTCACCACGCTGCCCGGCAGCCTGCTCGGCCAGGTCAGCGCCGTGACCGCGAGCGACGAGAACCAACCGCGCGAGGTCGCCGCGAACCTCACTGACGACGACCCGTCGACCAAGTGGCTCGTGTTCGCGTCCACCGGCTGGGTGACCTACCAGCTCGCCAAGCCGGCGACTGTGGTGCGCTACTCGCTGACCGCGGCCAACGACGCACCGACCCGGGACCCCAAGGACTTCGTCATCCAGGGGTCGAACGACGGCAACACCTGGACCGACCTGGACAAGCGCGCCGGCGAGAAGTTCAGCGGGCGCTTCGCCACCAGGACGTACAGCTTCACCAACCCGAACGCCTACGGCTTCTACCGGCTCAACGTCACGGCGAACTCCGGTGACTCGCTCCTGCAGCTCGCCGACTGGAACATCAGCGATGGCTCGGACGTCCGCCCGCCGGCCACCCCCATGGTCAGCGTGACGACCGCCGGCCCGAACGGCGGCTACACCACGAAGCCGGACGTCGGGTTCACCGGACTGGCCGCGCTGCGCTACTCCGGCGGCGCCGAGGGCAACGGCCGGGCGTACGCGACAAACAAGCTCTTCGACGTCACCATCCCGGTCGGGCCGAAGACCCGCCTGTCGTACAAGATCTTCCCCGAGTTCACCAACGGGGACGGCCGGTACCCGTCCACCTACGCCGCCGTCGACCTGCACTTCACCGACGGCAGTTACCTGAGTGGTCGCTCGCCCGCCGACCAGCACGGCTACCCGCTCACCGGCACCGGTCAGGGCGCCTCGAAGGTGCTCTTCGCCGACCAGTGGAACCTGGTGCAGGCCGACCTCGGCACCGTCGCGCGCGGCAAGACGATCGACCGCATCCTGCTCGCGTACGACAATCCGCAGGCCACCGGGGAGACCCGGTTCCAGGGTTGGCTCGACGACATCGAGCTGACGGCCGCGCCGGCGTCGATCGACGGCTCGAAGCTGACCAACTACGTCGACACCCGACGGGGCACCAACTCGACGGGCGGCTTCTCGCGCGGCAACAACCTGCCGATCACCGCACTGCCCAACGGGTTCAACTTCTTCACCCCGGTGACCGACGCGACCTCCGACTCGTGGGAGTACGAGTACCACCGGATCAACAACGAGGCCAACCTGCCCATGCTCCAGGGCCTCGCGATCTCCCACGAGCCGAGCCCCTGGATGGGTGACCGCAACCAGATGTCCGTCATGCCGGTCGTCGGCGGCGGACCGCTCACCGGTCAGCCCGCCGGCCGTGCGCTCGCCTTCAGCCACGACGACGAGACGGCACAGCCGGACCTCTACCGGGTCACGCTCCAGAACGGCCTGGTCGCGGAGATGTCGCCCACCGACCACGCCGGGATCATGCGGTTCACCTTCCCCACCGGGCAGGCGACCGGAAGCCTGGTCTTCCACAACGGCACGTTCACCATCGGCACGGACGGCACGTTCACCGGTTGGGTCGACAACGGAAGCGGCCTGTCGGCCGGTCGTAGCCGGATGTTCGTCTCCGGCGCCTTCGACCGCCCGCCGACGGCGTCCGCCGCGACCTCGGCCACCTTCGACATCTCCGCGTCGCGGGAGGTGACGATGCGTCTCGCGACGTCGTTCCTCTCCGTCGACCAGGCGCGCCGCAACCTCGACCTGGAGGTCACCGGCAAGAGCTTCGACCAGATCCACGCCGCCGCGACGGCCGCGTGGAAGGACCGGCTCGGCCGGGTCGAGGTGCGGGGCGCCAGCGAGTCGCAGCTGGTCACCATGTACTCGAACCTGTACCGGCTGAACCTCTACCCGAACTCGCAGTCGGAGAACACCGGCACCGCCGCCGCGCCGCGCTGGCAGTACGCGAGCCCGGTGTCCGCGCCGACCGGCGCGTCGACCCCCACCCGGACCGGCGCGAAGGTCGTCGACGGGCAGATCTACGTCAACAACGGCTTCTGGGACACCTACCGCACCGTGTGGCCCGCCTACGCGCTGCTGTACCCGGACATCGCCGCCAAGATCTCCGACGGGTTCGTCCAGCACTACCGCGACGGCGGCTGGATCGCCCGCTGGTCGTCACCGGGATACGCCGACCTGATGACCGGCACCAGCGCGAACGTGGCGCTCGCCCAGGCGTACCTCACCGGGGTCAAGCTGCCCGACCCGCTCGCGGCATACGACGCGGCCGTCAAGGACGCCACCGTCGCGTCCGGGCGCAGCGCGGTCGGGCGCAAGGGCATCGAGAGCTCCCTGTTCCTCGGCTACACGCCGACGTCCACGGGGGAGTCGGTGTCCTGGGCGCTGGAGGGCTACATCAACGACTTCGGCATCGGCAACATGGGTGCGGCGCTCGCCAAGGACCCGGCCACGCCCAAGTCGGAGCGCGCCCGGCTCAAGGAGGAGTCCCGGTACTTCCTGGAGCGGGCCCGCAACTACGTCCACCTCTTCGACCCGAAGACGAAGCTCTTCCAGGGCCGCGACGCCGCCGGCAACTTCCTCGCCGGTGACCCGCTGGACTGGGGTGGCGTCTACACCGAGACCAACGGGTGGAACTTCGCGTTCACCGCCCAGCAGGACGGCCAGGGCCTGACCAACCTGTACGGCGGGCAGAAGGCGCTGCGGGACAAGCTCGACGCGTTCTTCGCCACCCCGGAGAACGCCGACCGCCCCGGTGGGTACGGCGGGGTCATCCACGAGATGCTCGAAGCGCGCGCGGTGCGGATGGGTCAGCTCGGCATGAGCAACCAGCCGTCGCACCACATCCCGTACATGTACAACGTCGCCGGCGCACCGGCCAGGACCCAGGAGACGGTACGGGAGATCCTGCGCCGTCTCTACGTCGGCAGTGAGATCGGCCAGGGCTACCTGGGCGACGAGGACAACGGCGAGATGTCGTCCTGGTACATCCTCAGCTCGCTGGGCATCTACCCGTTGCAGGCCGGGTCGTCCGAGTGGGCGATCGGCTCGCCGCAGTTCACCCGGATGACAGTGCGCCGCAGCAGCGGCGACATCGTCGTCAACGCGCCGAACAACAGCGCGGCGAACATCTACGTACAGGACGTCAAGGTCAACGGCAAGAAGCAGCGCGGCCTGTCAGTGGACGTGGCGACGCTCGCCAAGGGCGGCACCATCGACTTCCAGATGGGCTCCCGGCCGTCGTCGTGGGGCACCGGCAAGAACGACGCGCCGCCGTCGCTGACCAAGGGTGACGAGGCGCCGAAGCCGTTGCAGGACGTCACCGGCCCCGGTCTCGGTACCGCGACCGCGACCGGCGGTCAGGACGCGTCGAAGCTGTTCGACGACTCGTCGACCACGCAGCTGACCTTCACCTCGGCGACCCCGCAGATCACCTGGGCCTTCCGTGGTGGCAAGCAGAAGCCGAAGTACTACACCGTCACGTCCGGGGCGGGCGCCGGCGATCCGGCGGACTGGCGCCTGCAGGGCTCCAACGACGGCCTCACCTGGACCACTGTGGACTCCCGCACCGGCCAGGTGTTCCCGTGGCGCAACCAGACCCGCCCGTACTCGATCGACAAGCCGGGACGGTTCCAGCAGTTCCGCCTCGCCGTCACCAAGACCGTCGGCGCCGCGCAGACCAACCTCGCCGAGGTCGAGCTGCTCGCCGGGGGCGACCTCGACCTCGGCGGCGGCGACATCACCGTCACCGCGGCGGACGGCGTGCACGCCACCACCGGTGTGCCCGTCTCGGTGCCGCTGGGCACCGTCACCGGCGGCGACGCCAGCGGCTATCAGGTCACCATCGACTGGGGTGACGGCACGCCGGTCACCGCGGGCACCGTGACGTTGAGCTCACGGGCCGTCTACCGCATCGGTGGGTCGCACACCTACACCACGCCCGGCTACCACCAGGCGAACGTCACGGTGACCGACGGCGAGAGCCAGAGCTCCGCGACGGTCGGCGTCGAGGTGGCGTACGCCCCGGCCTCCGGTCTCACCGCCGCGTTCGACAGCGTCTGCGTCGGCGACGAAGGGGTCCTCGCGGCAGACTGCGACGCCAAGTCGTGGGCGTACTCGCGGGCCGCCCTGGCGGCGGGCGGTGCCACCCAGGGCCAGCCGCAGCAGGTTCCCGGAACGGCGCTGCGGTTCACCCTGCCGGTGATCCCGGCCGGGCAGCCGGACAACGCCACCGGCAACGGGGCGACAGTCGTCCTCGACCTTCCGCAGGACGCGAAGAGCATCTCGTTCATCGGCGCCGGAACGCAGGGCAACCAGAGCACCACCGGCACGGCGACGTTCAGCGACGGCAGCACGGCCAGCATTCCGATCCAGTTGAGCGACTGGACGCTGGGCGGCAACGCCAACGGCACCCCGTCCTACGGCAACATCGTCGTCACCCGGACGGCGTACCGGCTGCAGGGCACGAGCCGCGACGGCGCCCAGCCGTTCCTCTTCGCCACCGCGCCGTACCAGATCCCGGCGGGCAAGACGCTGGTGTCGGTGACCCTACCGACGCAGACCGGTGACCCTCGCTCGGCGGGTCGGATCCACGTGTTCGCCGTGGCCAACGACGGCACGCCCGCCCCGGCGCTGGCGACCGTCGCCCCGAAGGACCAGACGGCCACCGCCGGGCAGGCCCTCGCGGCGAACCTCGGCACGGTGACCGGCGGCGTTCCCGGTACGACGGGCTACCGCGCCCGGGTCCAGTGGGGCGACGGCACGGTTCCGGCCGACGTCACGATCGGCGCGTCCGGCGCGATGAGCGGCCAGCACACCTACTCGCGGGAGGGCACGTACACGGTGCGCGTCACCGCGTGGGACAGCCTGTCGAGCAGCACCGGGTCCTTCACCGTGACGGTGGCCCGGGGCGGATCGCAGCCGGCGATCGCGCTGTCCGCGTCCGGCACCGTCACCACCGGTGGCGCGATCACCGTCAGCGGCAGCGGCTTCGCCGCCGGCGAGCAGGTGACGGTCAGCGTCGGCACCGACCCGGGCCGGACCATGAAGGTCGCGGCCTCCGCGACGGGAACGGTCCGCACCTCGGTGCCGACCTCCGGTGACGCGCAACCCGGCCGGTACGCCGTCACCGCGACGGGCGCGTCCTCGCGTACGCCGGCCACGGCCACCGTCCAGGTGACCGGGGAGCCGGAGGCACGGACCTACCAGCCGCGGGTGGCGCTGCTGACCAGCTCGGGGCCGCGCGGCACGTCGATCATGCTCGACGGTTCCGGGTTCGCCGCGAACGAGGCGGTCACGATCACGTTCGGGACCGGCCTCGCGGTCAGCACCGTGCGCGCGAACGCCGACGGCGTCATCTCCGGCGCGACGGTCAGCGTTCCGGGTGCGGCGAAGGCGGGCGCGACGAGCGTCACGCTGAACGGCGCCACGTCGGCGACGAAGGTGTCCCGACCGTTCACCGTCACCGGCTAGCACCCAGCCGGAGAGAATGCAGCCGCGTGGGGCGGGCCGTGATCACGGCCCGCCCCACGCCGCATGGGATCAGCGAGGTGGCAGCAGCGCGTCGACCAGGTCGCGCAGGGGCCCGACCAGGTCCTGTTCGGTGGCGGAACTCAGCGGTTCCAGCCGGATCGACGACCGCAGCACCGCGACTCCGATGCCGGCGGCGAGGGCCATCTGGGCCCGGAGCAGGAGCTGTTCGCTGCCCGGTTCGCCGGGACGCCACCCGCGAGCCGCCGCCAGTTGTTCGCTGGAACGGACCAGCACGCCGCGCCGGATCTCGTCGGCCCCCGCGTCCCCGGATGATCGCAACAGCAGTGACAGTTGGCTCGACAGGCCCGCCGCGCCGAGGTCGGCGATGTGCCGGGCGATCGCCTCGGGCACCCGGTCGGCCGGCGTCTGTCCGGTGGTTCGGCGCAGTTCGTCGCCGGCCGCCCGCAGGCACGCCTCGAACAGGCCCTCCTTGGACGTGAAGTAACGGCTGATGAGCGCCACGTTGACGCCCGCGTCGTCGGCGATGTCCCGGACGGTGGTGGCCGCGTAGCCGTCCCGGGCGAAGCGTTGGCGAGCGGCGTCGAGCAGCAACTGCCGGGTCTCGGCCGCGTCCCGACGGCGCCGCTGGGCCGGTTCGCCGACGGTGTTACTGGTCGCGGGGACCGGCGGTTCTGCTGTCACGACGCGTCCTTCCTATCGCTCTGGCTCAGTGCGGGCCCAGCAAGTAAACATATGTTGACTTTCCGGCGATCGCAAGGTCCGGTGCCACCCGAGGGTGACGTAAACGACTGTTGACTTGAGGCCCGGGCTGCGCATACTGGCTAAGTCAGCAAACGTTTACATCGAGTTCGGGGATCTCATGACCCACACCATCGAGGAGTCGACACACCTCGGCTCCGCGCCCAGCGTGGCCCCGCGCGCCAACAGCACCCTCCTGGTGCTGTACCTGTCGCTGGGCGGCCTGGCGTTCGCGGTGCTCCAGTCGCTGGTGGCGCCGGCGCTCTCGACCATCGGAAGGGACCTGGGCGTCTCGACCGGAGACATCAGCTGGGTGCTCACGGCGTACCTGTTGGCCGCCTCGGTGCTGACGCCCATTCTCGGACGTCTCGGTGACATGGTCGGCAAGCGTCGGGTCCTCATCGGTGTCCTCGCGGCCCTCGCCGCGGGCACCCTGCTCGCTGCCCTGGCTCCCAACCTGACCGTGCTGATCGTCGCGCGGGCACTACAGGGCGCCGCCGGAGCGATCCTGCCGCTGTCGATCGGCATCGTCCGCGACCAACTGCCCCGGGAGAAGGTCGGCGTCACCGTCGGCCTGCTGTCGGCGATCTTCGGTGTCGGCGCTGGCGTCGGCATCGTGGCCGCCGGCCCGATCGTGGAGCACCTGTCGTGGCACTGGCTGTTCTGGCTGCCGCTGGTCCTCGTCGTCGTCGCGCTGCTCGGAGCCATCTTCGGGATGCCCGAGTCGCGGGTCCGCACGCCCGGGCGGCTCGACATGCTCGGCGCGGCCATCCTGTCGGTCTCGCTGGTCTCGTTGCTGCTGGCCGTGAGCAAGGGGCAGGGCTGGGGCTGGACCGAGCCGAAGACACTCGGCCTGTTCCTGCTCGGTGTGGTCGCGATGATCGTGTTCGTCCGGGTCGAGCTTCGGGTGCGCGAGCCGCTCATCGACATGCGGCTGATGCGGATTCGCGGTGTCTGGGCCACCGACCTCGTCGCCCTGATCCTCGGTTTCGCGATGTTCGGGACGTTCGTGCTCGTACCGACCCTGCTTCAACTTCCCGCCGCCACCGGGTACGGGTTCGGCAAGACGGTGTCCCAGGCGGGCCTGTTCCTGCTGCCCACCGTCCTGATGATGGTGGTCTTCGGTCCCCTCGCGGGTCTGCTGGACCGGCGCTTCGGTCCCAAGGTTCCGATGTTCCTCGGCACTGTCGCGGTCGTCGTCGCATTCGCGCTGCCGGCACTCGCACACGGCGCGACCTGGCAGGTGCTGCTCTCCGGGGTGCTCACCGGTGCCGGCATCGGCCTGGCATTCGCGGCGATGTCCAACGCCATCATCGAGAGCGTCCCGGCCGGACAGACCGGCGAGGCGAGCGGCGTCAACACCATCGCGCGGACCATCGGCAGCAGCATCGGCGCGGCGGTCGTGGCGGCCGTCATCACGTCGAACAGCACCCCGCAGGGGCTGCCCACCGACGCGGCGTTCACCGCCGGCTTCTGGGTGTGCGCGGGCGTCGCGGTCCTGGCCGTCTTCGCGGCACTCGCCCTGCCCTCGGCGCGTCGCCGCCACGAGCAGGCGGTCGCCGTCGGCGTCGACGACCTCCCGCCCGAGCCGGTCGAACTGCACCTGCCCCACCGGCACCACTGAGCAGCCGACTGACGGTCGCCTGACCGCGCGGGCCGTGGCCACTCCTGGTGGGCGCGGCCCGCGCCGTTGGCGTGACCTCATCCTGCTCGCGGCGCGCCCAGTCGAAGCTGCCAGCGCGTGCCCTGACTGGTGAGCCGGACGACGGCCAGGGGCTCCACATCCAACTGCCGGTACGTCGCCGTCGGCAGCCCCAGGGCGTGCACGACCGCGACCCGGATCACCAGTGGGTGGGTGACCGCGATGATGCGTCGACCGGCGCCGAGCTGCTCGTCCAGCCAGCCACCGACCCGATCCCGCACGGCCGTGACGGACTCGCCGCCGTGTGGCGCGGAGTCCGGTGCGGACAGCCAGTCGTGTAGCGCCTGCGGTTGCGCGCCGGCGACCTCCTCAAGCGACAGTCCGGACCAGCCGCCGTAGTCACAGTCGGCCAACGCCGTCTCGATCGTCGGCAGCAGGCCGAAGGTGTCGGCGGTCTGCCGGGCCGCCGCCGCTGGACTGGACAGGCAGGTGTCGTGCACGCCGAGGTGCCCACGTCGGTCCGGATCGGTGTGGGCCTGGGCGAGGGCGGCACGCAGGCCACCCTCGTCCAGGCCGTCGTCGGTCCCGCCGAAGCGTGCCCGGCGCAGAGCCGCGGTGTGACCGTGGGCGACCAGCCGGAGGCTGGTGCCGGTCACGTGCCCGGTAGTGCGGTGGCGGCCCGGCGACGCCGCTCGTGGTGCATCAGGGCCGCGAACAGCAGGCCGATGCCGGTCCAGAGCACCACCTGGGTGCCGAGCGAGGCCAGCCGGAAGTCCCACAGCAGCGTGGCGGGGAAGTCCGCCGGAACCTCCTGGAAGGACGGCATCACCACGTACGACACTGCCGTGACCAGGAGGAACCCGCCCACGGCCGCGGCGGCGCGCAGCCACGGCGGCGCCTGGGCGCCGACCGACCGGTAGCCCAGCGAGCCGGCCCACACGGCCACCAGCCCGAGCACCACCATCAACAGGTAGGTGACGGTCCGCTGGTCGATGGTGGCCGGGTCGCCGACCGCCGGCGGGTTCGCCGGGTACTTGAGGAACGGCACGATCACCGCGCCGAGCAGCGCCGCGCCGGCCAGCAGCAGGCCCGACCGCCCGTCGTCGTCGCCGCGCCGCCGCCGGGACAGCAGGACGTACGCCGTGGCCAGCAGGCCACCCATCGCGGCCCCGAACAGGCCGGTGGCCAGGAACAGGCCGCCGCGCTGACCCGTCCGGCCGACCAGGGCGTCCTCGTGATCGTGCGCACCAGCGGCGGGCTCGGCGTGCGTCGCCGCCTCCTCGATGGCGATGGCCGCCTCGACGTGCGGTTCGCCGGCGACGTACGCGAACGCCCCGGCCAGCAGGCCGGCGATCAGGCCGGCGAGCAGCCCGCGGACGAGGACGGCGAGGAACGGGGGAGCGGTGGTGGTGTTCAGTGGCACGGGACGCCCAGCAGGTGCCGGCCGTCGTGCATCAGTTCGTGAAGGTACATCCCACTGCGCGACACCGCCCCCTGGTCGAAGGCGACGAGGTACGCCAGCAGGGTGAGCACGGCAACGGTCGCGAGAGCCGTCCACAGGAGACGGGCACTGCCAGCGGGGTGCACCACCGGCTGGCTGGAAGCGGAGCTAGACATGAATACACGAACCTCCCCAGGGATGACGCGTCCCCATCGCAAGGCTGCGGACGACCGAGCGTCCTGGCTCGCGGCACCCCGGTTGTGGTTGGGGAACCGCTCACAGTGGCGCGACCGCGCCGGATTCACACCGGCTTCCCTCGCGTCGCCGCAGATAGTGGGTCGACGGTATCGGTGCCGCCTCAGGCGGTCAACCCGGACCCCGCGCACCGAACGCGGCCCCACCGATCGGTCCACGAGCCGACCGGGCCGCAGGGTGCCGGCGGATTCGTCAGACCAAAAGGCGACAATGCCGGAAGCCGGCAGTGGCGCGCGTTCCGCGACTCGTGAACACTCTGTTACCGCTAACATGGTCAACCTGCCAGATCGGCTCTGTGGCTCCGGGTCGACCCGGGGGGTTCGATCAGCGGCGGGGCGGGGTGCGGGGTGGACGAACAAACAGCAGGACGGGTCCGGTGACGACCGGCGAGGTCGCGCGACGACCGGGCATCGTCGACGCGCACCATCACCTCTGGGTTCGGGCGCGGCACCCACAGCCCTGGATCGATCCGCACACCATGGCAGCGATCGACGACGACTTCACGCCGGTCGAGCTCGCCCCGGCGACCCGGGCCGCCGGGGTCACCCGGACCGTGGTCGTGCAGTCCGTCGCCGTCCGGTCCGAGACGCCCGAGCTGCTCGGCATCGCTGCCGACGACCCACTCGTCGCCGGGGTCGTCGGCTGGGTCGACCTCACCGCCACCGACGTCGGCCGCCGCCTCGACCGGCTACGGAAGGTGCGCGGCGGCGAACGGCTGGTCGGGATCCGCCACCTGGTCCAGTCCGAGCCTGATCCGACCTATCTGGACCGTCCGGACGTGCGGCGGAGCATCGCCGCGGTCGGTGCCGCCGGCCTCGCCTTCGACCTCCTGGTGCGTCATCGTCAGCTGCCCGCCGCCACCCGGCTCGTCCGCGACCTGCCCCAGGTGCGGTTCGTCCTCGACCACCTCGGCAAGCCCCCGCTCGGGCACGCCGATCTCGGTGACTGGCACCGCGATCTGCGGGCGCTCGCGGCCGAGCCCAACACGACGGCGAAGCTCTCCGGCCTGGTGACCGAGGTGGACGCCGCGTCCTGGACGACGGCCGACCTGCGGCCCGCTGTCGAGCACGCCCTCGACGTGTTCGGGCCGGATCGGCTGATGTTCGGCTCGGACTGGCCGGTCTGCCTGCTGGCCACCTCGTACGCCCGCTGGGTCTCGGTCCTCGGTGACCTGCTGGATCCGCTGTCCGAGGACGAGCGGGCGGCGATCTGGAGCCAGACCGCCGGTCGGGTGTACCAGTTGGCCCCGTCCTGACGCGGCAGCGGCTTCCGAGCTGGGGACATAGCATGTTATCGATAACATGCTAGGGGCGGCGGTCGATGTTGTTTGGTCGGACGAATGCGTTCGACGGTGCAGGTAACGATGGCAAAACATGCCCGCAAGACCTTGGCAACATACGTGAATGCGTGGCAAGGTAACGCCTGATCGTGGGAAACATCCGACCTATCTCCACGGTTGTGTGGGCACCTGGCCGCACTGCCATCCGAGCGGGGTCGGTCGCTCACAGGCGTACGGCTCGTCGGCGGGTCCCCGTCGGACGCCGGCGCCGCGCTTGGGGAGGTCAGGTCCGACGATGAGTAGCGCCGAGGCAACCGCCGGCACGCAGCGCGGCGAACTCAGCGACTGGTTCCGGGAACGGATCTCCCACGCCGTCTCCGAGTTCACCGCCGCGACCGCCCTGGTCGTCCTGTTCATCGCCCTGACCTTCGCGAGTCCCTACTTCCTGACAGCGGACAACCTCTTCAACATCGGCGCCCAGACGGCGGTGATCGCGATCATCGCCACGGCCCAGACGATGGTCATCATCACGAAGGGCATCGACCTGTCCGTCGGGTCGGTCGCCGCGCTCGCCGGCGTGCTGGGCGCGATGGTCGTGCGCGACCTCGGCTTCTCGATCTGGGCGGCGACGGCGGTCGCGATCGGCGTCGGCGCGCTGGCCGGGCTGTTGAACGGGTTGCTGGTGACAGTGGCCCGGATTCCACCGTTCATCGCGACGCTGGGAACGATGTCGGTGGGCCGCGGCCTCGTCTTCATCATCACCGGAGCGGTCGGCGTCTACGGCCTGCCCCGATCCTTCCAACTACTCGGCAACGGGCAGATCCTCGGCATCCCGTTCGCCGTGGTGATCACCGTCCTGGTCGCCGTCGGGGTCGCGTTCCTGCTCTCCCAGACACGATTCGGGCAGTACACCTACGCGATGGGCTCCAATCTGGAGGCCGCCCGCCGCTCCGGCATCCGGGTGGGACGGCACCTGACCGGGGTGTACGTGCTGGCCGGCGTGCTGGTCGGGCTCGGCGGCATGATCGCCGCGTCCCGGGTCAACTCCGGCCAGCCCAACTACGGCATCTCGCTGGAGCTCGACGTCATCGCCGCCGCGGTCATCGGCGGTGCCAGCCTGTTCGGCGGGCAGGGCCGGATCGTCGGGACCATCATCGGCGCGTTCCTCATCGCCCTGGTCCGCAACGGCGCCGTCCTGCTCGACATCAGCATCCACTACCAGCAGGTGATCGTCGGCGTGATCATCTGGGCCGCCGTCTACTTCGACCAGTACCGCCGCCGGCGGCTGGAATCACGGGGTTGACATGCCATTCCGAGAGTCCGAACGAGGAAGGACACACACCATGGCACACACCACCACCAGCCGGCGGACGCGAGGACGACTCCTGCGCGCGCAGGCGATCCTGGCCGCGGCCGCGGCGACCGCTCTGCTCAGCGCCTGCGGCGGGGTCGAGGTCCGAGACGGCGGCGACGGCGCGACCAAGGACGCGAGCGGCCCGCTGAAGCTCGCCGTCGTACCCAAGGCGGTCGGGGCCGACTACTGGAACACCGTCAAGGCGGGCGCGGAGTGCGCCGCGCAGCGCGCGGGGGACGTCACCGTCCAGTGGGACGGGGTGACCACCGAGACCGACGTCGAGGGCCAGGTCAACCTGATCCAAAACTTCGTCACCAAGAAGGTCGACGGCATCGTCTACGCGGCGACCGACTCCAGCGCGCTGGCACCCGCCACCGACAAGGCGCTCAGCGCCAACATCCCGGTCGCCATGATCGACTCTGGCACCGACCCGCAGCCGTCTGCGGTGCCCCTCTTCGCCACCGACAACCGTGCGTCGGCAACCGAGGCGGCGAAGCTGCTCGCCACCGAACTCGGCCCCGGCAACCACGAGGTGGCACTCGTCGAGTTCCAGCCCGGATCGCAGACCAACACCGAGCGGGTCGACGGCTTCAAGGCCGGCCTCGCCCAGTACCCCAACCTGAAGCTGGTCGGCCAGCAGCCGAGCCGCAGTGACGTCAACGAGGCCCGCCGCGTCACCGAGAACATCCTCACCGCCAACCCCAAGCTCGCCGGCGTCTTCGCGGCCAACGAGCCGAGCGTGCTCGGCGCGGCGCAGGCCATCCAGGCGGCCGGCAAGTCCGGCAAGGTGGTCATCATCGGCTGGGACGCCGCCCCGGACGAGATCGCCGGGGTGCGCAACGGCCAGATCTCCGCGCTGGTCGTGCAGAACCCGTTCAAGATGGGCTACTTCGGCGTCGACAAGATGGTCAAGCACCTCCGGGACAAGGCTCCGCTGGCATCGGCCGACACCGGCGTCACGTTCGTCACCAAGGAGAACATCGACTCGGCGGAGATCAAGGCGGTGCTCGAGCCCAGCTGCGCCAACCCACCGGTGCAGTGATGGGCGGCATTCCCACGGCCACCGCCGACAGCGATCAGCAACCCACCGAGACGGAACCGCCGGTCCTCGAAGCCCGCGGCATCGTCAAGCGGTTCGGGCACGTCGAGGCGTTGCGTGGTGCCGACTTCACGGTCCGCCGCGGCGAGGTCGTCGCGCTGATCGGCGACAACGGCGCCGGCAAGAGCACCCTGATCAAGACTCTGTCCGGTGTGCATCCGCCGGACGAGGGCGAGATCCGGGTCGGCGGCCGTCCGGTCCAGTTCTCCACCCCGGTCGATGCCCGACAGGCCGGGGTGGAGACCGTCTACCAGGACCTCGCCGTCGCCGACGACCTCAGCGTGGCCGCCAACCTCTATCTCGGCCGGGAGATCCTGCGCTCCGGACCACTCGGCCGGCTCGGACTGTTGGACAAGCGCGCCATGCGCCACGGCGCCGCCGCCGCCCTCGACGAACTGGGCGTACGGATCCCCCGGGTCACCACGCCGATCGCGATGCTCTCCGGCGGGCAACGACAGTGCGTCGCGGTGGCCCGCGCCATCATCTGGGCGACAAACGTGGTCATCCTCGACGAGCCCACCGCGGCGCTGGGCGTCGTCCAGACCGGGCGGGTGCTCGACGTCGTGCGGCGTGCCCGTGACGCCGGCATGTCGGTGGTACTGGTGAGCCACAACATGCCGCAGGTGCTCGAGATCGCCGACCGGGTCGAGGTGCTGCGCCTCGGTCGACGAGCAGCCCAACTCCGTGCCGACGAGGTCACCACCGACGACCTGGTCGCGGCGATGACCGGCAGCACCAGCGCGGATCGGGACGAGCGGTGACGTCGGTCGTCCAGCGGGGCGCCCGCGATCCCGCCCGTCGGGCGACCGCGAACGCCGACCGGTCGCCGCTGCGGCTGAGCCCACTGGGCTTCGGTGCCTCGCAGGGCGGCAATCTCTACCGGGCGACGTCCGACGAGCAGTTCGCCGCCGCTGTGGACACCGCGTGGGCAGGTGGCATCCGATACTTCGACACGGCACCGCACTACGGGCTGGGCCTGTCCGAACGACGGCTGGGCGCGGCCCTACGCTCCCGCCCACGCGGCGAGTACGTGGTCTCGACGAAGGTCGGCCGGCTGCTCGTGCCGTCGCCGGAGACGGCGCACCAGCGTGACCCGGAGGGGTTCGACGTTCCCGCCGACCATCGCCGGGTCTGGGACTTCAGCCGCGACGGCGTACGCCGTTCGCTGGAGGCGAGCCTTCGGCGCACCGGCCTGGACCGGATCGACGTGGTGTATCTGCACGACCCGGACGAGCACTGGGAGCAGGCCGCGTACGAGGCGATCCCGGCGTTGGTGGAGCTGCGGGAGCAGGGCGTGATCGGCGCCGTCGGCGCGGGGATGAACCAGTCGGCGATGCTGGCCCGCTTCGTGGCGGAGACCGACGTGGACGTGGTGATGTGCGCCGGCCGGTACACCCTGCTGGAGCAGGGCGCGTTGACCGACCTGCTGCCCGTCGCGCAGGCCCGCCGCGTCGGCGTGGTGATCGCCGGGGTCTACAACTCCGGGCTGCTGGCCCGGGACGTGCCGACGACCGACGCCGTCTACGACTACCGGCAGGCGCCGGCCGAGGTGATCGACCAGGCCCGCCGGATAGCGCGGGTCTGTCAGACGTACGGCGTCACGCTGCCCCAGGCGGCGTTGGCGTTCGTCCGTCGTCACCCGGCCGTGGTCTCGACGGTGGTCGGCATACGGGACGAGGCCCAGGCGACCGAGACCCTGCGCCGATCCGACGTCGACGTCCCGGATCAGCTCTGGGCGGCGTTGTACGACGAAGGGCTGCTCGACGTGCAGTCGTGAGGCCGGCCGTCAGGACCGGGTCGTCTCGATGCTCGCGTCGGCGTCGTCGGGCAACCCCTGCAACGACTCCTCCACGCCGATCAGGTGGTTGGCCATCCGGGTACGCGCCCGCTCCGGGTCGCGTGCCACCAGCGCCTTCAGGATCGCCACGTGTTCGTCATGGGTCCGCAGGTCCGCCCCCTCCTCGTGCAGACTCCGCCAGAGCCGCCCGCGGATGGTGCGCCCGGCGAACGCTTCGATCAGGCCGACGAGCACCGGATTCTCGGCGTGCACCGCGATGATCCGGTGAAAGGCGATGTCGATCTCCATGATCCGCTCGTGGTCCGGCGGCGACTGGCCGATCAGCCGGGCCGCCTCGTCGAGCAGGTCACCCGCCTGGGCCAGCGCCTCGTCGGTGATCCTGGTCGCCGCCAGGCAGGCGGCCTCGCACTCCAGCAGCCGGCGAACGGTGTGGATGTGCCGGGGGTCGCCCTGACCCTGGAAGTCGACCACGAAACCCATCGGGGCCAGCAGTTGTGGCGCGTCGAGGTTGGTGACGTAGGTGCCGTCGCCCTGGCGGATGTTGACGATGCCGAGGATCGACAGCGCCGACATCCCCTCGCGCAGCGAGCCCCGCGAGACACCGAGCTGCTCGGCGAGGTCCTTCTCGATGGGCAACCGGTCACCGGGCCTGAACTGCCCTTCGAGGATCATCCGCTTGATGCCGTTGACCACTTCGTCAGTGCGAGACATGATCCGTTACCTTTCGGTGCGCTTTAGTGAGCGCATGATTGGTCGCTCCGCCTTGCGGTGGGGACGGTCCCGGTCTTGCCGGCGGATGCCGTGCCGGGTTCACGCTTCACAGCCACCTGCCCTCGTGCGAGGGTCTTCTGGTTGGCTCCACGTGCTGCCACCGAGCCACTCCCGGCGGTGGTGAACTCAGCCGCCAGGGCGGCCAGGTTGAGTGCGGCGTTGCGGTCACGGTCGATGACCAATCCGCACGCCTCACAGTCGTACTCACGCTCGTGCAGGGCGAGCTTGGCTTTCACCGCGCCGCAACCCGAGCAGGTTTTCGAGGACGGATACCAGCGGTCGGCCACGAGCAACCGGCCGCCGTTCCACCTGGTCTTGTATGCCAACTGACGGCGGATCTCGGCGAACCCGGCATCAGCAATGTGCCGGGCCAGCCGCCGGTTGCGCAGCATGCCCACGACGTTCAGATCTTCGACAACGATGCTGCCGTGTTCGCGTGCCAGCCTCGTGGTGAGCTTGTGCAGCCCGTCGCGGCGCAGGTTCGCGACTCGCGCATGCGCACGACCAAGCCGGTCCGAAGCGCGTCGCCAACGGTTCGACGGGCGACAGCCGGTGCTCCGGTCGGGGCCGGACTTCCGCGACAACACCCGACCCAACGCCCGCAGCCGGGCCTGCGAGGCGACGAGGTGGCGCGGGTTGTCGACCCGCTCACCGGTGGAAAGCACCGCAAGATGGGTGATCCCGAGATCCACACCCACCACCGAAGCGGGCTGGGCTGGTTGCCGTTCAGTCCGCTGCACCGCGACGGTGAACGAGACATGCCACCGTCCGCCGTCGCGGCGCACGGTCGCGGACATGATCCGCGCGGTTCCGCCCTCGACACGGCGGGCGAGCTTACGGGCGGATTCGTGCAGCTTCAACCGACCCAGCCTCGGCAGCACCACGTGCCTACGGTCGGGCTCGACCCGGATCGCGCCGGTGGTGAACCGCACCGACGGTGTGCCATGGCGGCGGGACTTGAAGCGGGGGAAACCAACCCGCCTGCCGGCCCGCCCGCCGCTGCGGGAGTCAGCCCAGCTCTTCAGGCCGCGGGCGAGAGCGTCCAGGCCGGTGTTGAACGCCTCTTTCGACACCTCACCCCACCATGGCGCCGCATCAGCCTTCGCAGCGTTCCACGCCTTGCGCAGCCCGGCGAGCGACCACGGCAACGACGGCGTCAGCAACTCATCCGGCACCCCATACGAGCGCTCCGCCGCGCGCTGGTCCATGACCGCCCTGACCCGGGCGAGCGCCCAGTTGTGCGCCACCCGCGCAGCCCCGACGTGCGCATTCACGGCGCGTTCCTGACCCGGAGTCAGGTCGAGGGCAAACCGGTACGCCTGGATCGTCTTCACGTCAGGTCCCTGGTAACCGCCCCAACCCTGCGGCGGACACGGCCCGCGCCGGCGCGACGGCCGTACAAGGGGGCACACAGCGACGTCAGGACCTCAGACACGTCACACCCCAGGTCGTCGTTGACCTCGGCCGGGCCCACGACCAACAGCTGGCGGCCCTGCGCGGACAGCAAAGCCTCAACGTACTCGGCTCCGAACCCGGCGAACCGATCCCGGTGCTCGACCACAATGGTCGACACAGCCGGGTCGCGCAACAAGAGGACGAACTTTCGCAGTGCCCGTTGAGCGCTGAACCGACCTCGGTGACCAAACGATCGACGGCAAAGCGCTGACCGGTAGCCCACAAAGTCACCCGGGCGACTTGCCGGTCCAGGTCCGGCTCCTGATCGGCCGAGGACACTCGGGCGTACACCGCAACCTGCCCAGCGTCCGGCGCCGCACCGGTCAATGGCTCACCGACCATGATGAGCCGGCCGAGCCGGTCGGAAGGAACGGGCAACGTTCCCGACCCGTACCCGCCGCGCGGTCGCGTACGAGATACCGGTAGCCGCCGCCCACTCCTTCAAGTTCACACCGCCACTTTAGACAAATCCTGAACACTCCTAATCGTCAGCGCGCTAGCAGTTGCTTCCTCCTAGCGGCCGGCGGGGGTGGCCTTCCCACCCGCGATCACGTACGCCGCCTCCGGAGATGACACGGTAGTCGGGTCTGTCGCCGCCCAGTAGTGGCCGTCGGGAAAGCGGTAGAGCGCGACCGACTCCTGACGCATCCGGGTGGAGTAGCCGGGCTGGCTGGGCAGGACGTATCCGCTGCCGGAGCCGGTGTCCCGGATGATGCACGGATCGGTGAAGTGCTCGTGCAGGTGGTCGACGAACTCGGTGACCCGGTCGGTGAGGTCCCCCGAGATCGCGACGTAGTCGAGCACCGACACGTGTTGGACCATCTCGCACAGCCCCACGCCGCCGGCGTGTGGGCACACCGGCACGTCGAACTTCGCGGCGAGCAGCAGCACGGCGACGATCTCGTTGATGCTGGCCAACCGGCCGGTGTCCAGTTGGCAGAAGTCGATGGCCTCGGCTTGGAACAGCTGCTTGAACATCACCCGGTTGTGGCAGTGCTCGCCGGTGGCGACGCCGATCGGAGCGACGGCGCGGCGGACGGCCGCGTGGCCCAGGATGTCGTCGGGGCTGGTCGGCTCCTCGATCCACAGTGGTGTGAACTGGGCGAGGGCGGTGACCCAGTCGATGGCCTGGCCGACGTCCCACACCTGGTTGGCGTCGATCATGAGGTGGCGATCCGGCCCGAGGATCTCCCGCGCGATCGAGCACCGGCGGATGTCGTCGTCGAGGTTGGCGCCCACCTTGAGCTTGACGTAGCCGTAGCCGGTGTCCACCGCCTCCTGGCACAGTCGGCGCAGTTTGTCGTCGCCGTAGCCGAGCCAGCCCGCCGATGTGGTGTAGGCGGGGTAGCCGGTCCTGTCGAGCTCGGCGAGGCGGGCGGCCTTCGTGCCCTCCTTGGCCCGCAGGATGGCCAGGGCCTCGTCGCGGGTCAGCGCGTCGGACAGGTAGCGCAGGTCCGCGATGTCGACGAGTTGCTCGGGGGACATGTCGACGAGCAGCCGCCACAGCGGCTTGTCGGCGAGCCGGGCGACCAGGTCCCACGAGGCGTTCAGCACGGCCGCCAGGGACAGGTGGACGACGCCCTTCTCCGGACCGAGCCACCGCAGCTGCGAGTCGGAGGTGAGGAGGCGGTAGACCGCGCCCATGTCCGCTGCCATCGTCGCCACGTCCAGGCCCACGAGGAGCTGCGCCTGGTGGACAGCCGCCGCCGCGACGATGTCGTTGCCTCGGCCGATGGTGAAGGTCAGGCCGTGCCCCGCGAGCGGCGCGCCCACCCCGTCGACGCCGTCGGTGTGCAGGACGACGTAGGCCGCCGAGTAGTCGCCGTCCTTGTTCATGGCGTCTGACCCGTCAGCGGTCAGGGAGGTGGGGAAGCGGACGTCTTCGACGGTGACGGCAGTGATCTGCGGCATGCGCTCCTCGCCCGGCTAGGCTAAAGATCAGATGATCACTGGGAGTATACGGACGGCTGCTCCGGCCCGTCAACGATGTCGATCACCGCAGGCCCCCAGACATATGATGTTTGGCCCGATCGCGGCAACCCGCCTTACCGTCCATCGTGCCGGTTGACGGCTCACTTCGGCGAGGGCGGCGGTTCAGGGAGATTGGATGTTCACCCCCACTTCGGGCGCATCGACGGCGACAAATGAGCGTGCCGTGCGGCACCGATGCCTCGATACGTCAAATCTTTGTCGATTGTCGGCAGCAGCACGGCGGGCCCCGTCTCCGGCGCCTGGCGACGGTCGGCGTGACGCGGTCGACCGGGCCGGTGACAGTGGTCACCGAGCAGCCGCCGACACGCCCGAGACCGACATGTGGGGTGTGACAACCGCAGCGTCCCTATATATGGTGTCGAGCGCAGCTGGTTCGGCCGCTCATCCGGTGCGGTCGAGGCAACAGGGAACCCGGTGGAAATCCGGGACTGTCCCGCAGCGGTGAGTGGGAACGACCGCCGTCAACAGCACTGGGCCACCAATCGGCCTGGGAAGCGACGGCCAGTAGGAGACCGGCGACACCGGTCGTGCCCGCGAGTCCGAAGACCTGCCAGCGCGCCGCGTACCCGCACC
Source organism: Micromonospora vinacea (assembly GCF_015751785.1). Lineage (NCBI taxonomy): Bacteria > Bacillati > Actinomycetota > Actinomycetes > Micromonosporales > Micromonosporaceae > Micromonospora > Micromonospora vinacea. Next base: position 4,839,239 of record NZ_JADOTY010000001.1, read on the forward strand.
GGGTGGGCGGCGGTCCGAGGCCGCGTGGGACGGCTGACGCCACCTGACCCACGCCGGGCTGGCGTGGCGTCCGCCGGTGTCTGTCCCCTCGCGTCCGGGCCACCAGGTCTCGAACTCCGAGGAGCGAGTGGTGACAGTCACCGAGGTAGTCTCGGCCAGCGGCGACGCGACAGCGCGGCGCACGCCGATGCAGGTCCGCAAGCGCGACGGCGGCACCGAACCCGTGGACGTGAACAGGATCGTCCGAGCGGTCGAGCGGTGGGCCGACGACCTGACCGACGTCGACCCGATGCGGGTGGCCACCCGCACCATCAGTGGCCTCTACGACGGCGCGACCACTGCCGAACTGGACCGGCTGTCCATCCAGACCGCCGCCGAGATGATCGGTGAGGAGCCGCAGTACTCGCGCCTCGCCGCGCGGCTGCTGGCCGGCTACGTCGACAAGGAGGTGCGTCGGCAGGGCATCACCTCGTTCAGCGCGGCGATCCGGGTCGGCCACGTCGAGGGCCTGATCGGTGACGACACCGCAGCGTTCGTCGCCGCACACGCCGCGACCCTCGACCACGCCATCGACCCGGACGGCGACCGCCGGTTCGAGTACTTCGGCCTGCGCACTGTGTACGACCGCTACCTGCTGCGCCACCCCACCAGCCGACTGGTGCTGGAGACCCCGCAGTACTGGCTGCTGCGGGTGGCCTGCGGGCTGTCCCGGACGGCGGACGAGGCGGTCGGCTTCTACCGGCTGATGTCCAGCCTGGCCTACCTGCCCAGCTCACCGACCTTGTTCAACTCCGGCACCCGGCACACCCAGATGTCCTCCTGCTACCTCGTCGACTCCCCGCTCGACGAGCTGGACTCGATCTACCAGCGGTACGCCCAGGTCGCCAACCTGTCCAAGTTCGCCGGTGGCATCGGCATCGCGTACTCCCGGGTCCGCTCCCGGGGCGCGCTGATCCGGGGCACGAACGGGCAGTCCAACGGGATCGTGCCGTGGCTGCGCACGCTGGACGCGAGCGTCGCCGCGGTCAACCAGGGTGGCCGGCGCAAGGGCGCGGCCTGCGTCTACCTGGAGCCGTGGCACCCGGACATCGAGGAGTTCCTGCAACTCCGCGACAACACCGGCGAGGACGCCCGGCGCACCCACAACCTCAACCTGGCCAACTGGATTCCGGACGAGTTCATGCGCCGGGTCGAGGCCGACGAGCTGTGGTCGCTGTTCGACCCGCACGAGGTGCCCGAGCTGCCCGACCTGTGGGGGGAGCGGTTCGACGCCGCGTACCGGCAGGCCGAGGCGCAGGGCCGCTACGTGCGGCAGGTCCCGGCACGGGAGCTGTACGGGAAGATGATGCGGACCCTCGCCCAGACCGGCAACGGGTGGATGACCTTCAAGGACGCCGCCAACCGCCTCTGCAACCAGACCGCCGAGCCGGGCAACGTCGTGCACCTGTCCAACCTCTGCACCGAGATCGTCGAGGTGTCCAGCGACGCCGAGACGGCCGTGTGCAACCTCGGTTCGGTGAATCTCGCCGCCCACCTCACCGACGGCGGCATCGACTGGGAGCGGCTGCGCGCCACGGTGCGGACCGCGGTGACCTTCCTCGACCGGGTCATCGACATCAACTACTACCCGACCGCGCAGGCGGCGGCGAGCAACCCGCGCTGGCGGCCGGTCGGGCTCGGGCTGATGGGCCTCCAGGACGTCTTCTTCGCGCTGCGGCTGCCGTTCGACTCGCCGGCCGCGCGGGAGCTGTCCACCCTGATCAGCGAGGAGCTGTACCTGACCGCGCTGGAGACCTCCGCCGACCTTGCCCGCGACTTCGGCGCGCATCCGGCGTACCCGCAGACCCGGGCCGCGCGGGGCCAGCTCCAGCCCGACCTGTGGGGCGTCGAGGGTACGCAGACCGCGCGGTGGGACGCGCTGCGCGAGCGGGTCGAGGCGTACGGGCTGCGCAACTCGTTGCTGGTGGCGGTCGCGCCGACAGCGACCATCGCCTCGATCGCCGGGTGCTACGAGTGCATCGAGCCGCAGGTGTCGAACCTGTTCAAGCGCGAGACCCTGTCGGGGGAGTTCCTCCAGGTCAACACCGCGCTGGTACGCGAACTCAAGGCCCGCGGTCTGTGGACCGAGCGGATCCGGTCGGCGATCAAGCGGGCGGAGGGGTCGGTGCAGGACATCGCCGAGCTGCCGGCCGGCGTACGGGAGCTGTTCCGCACCGCGTGGGAGCTGCCGCAGCGGGCGCTGATCGACCTGGCCGCCGCCCGCGCCCCGTTCATCGACCAGTCCCAGTCGCTGAACCTGTTCCTGGCCGCACCGACCATCGGCAAGCTCTCCTCGATGTACCTGTACGCCTGGAAGGCCGGGCTGAAGACCACCTACTACCTGCGGTCGCGTCCCGCCACGCGCATCCAGCAGGCCACCGTCAGCGCTGTCGCACCCGTCGCCGTCGACGCGGAGGCGCTGGCCTGCTCGCTGGAGAACCCCGAGTCGTGCGAGGCCTGCCAGTGACCGCCGCCGACGCCACCACCGACCCCGGCACCACCGACACGAGGACCACGCACATGCTGCTCGACCCCGGGATGGACCTCACTCTCCGCCCGATGCGCTACCCGCACTTCTTCGACCGGTTCCGCGACGCCATCCGCAACACCTGGACGGTCGAGGAGGTCGACCTGCACGCCGACCTCGCCGACCTGGACAAGCTGTCACCGGCCGAACGGCACCTGGTCAGCCGCCTGGTGGCGTTCTTCGCCACCGGCGACACGATCGTCGCCAACAACCTGGTGCTCAACCTCTACCAGCACGTCAACAGCCCCGAGGGTCGCCTCTACCTGTCCCGGCAGCTGTTCGAGGAGGCCGTGCACGTCCAGTTCTATCTCAACCTGCTCGACACGTACGTGCCCGACGAGACCGAGCGCTTCGAGGCCTTCGCCGCCATCGAGAACATCCCCTCGATCCGTCGTAAGGCCGAGTTCTGCTTCCGGTGGATCGACTCGCTGAACGACCTGCGCGAGCTGCGGTCCCGCGAGGACCGGCGGACGTTCCTGCTCAACCTGATCTGCTTCGCCGCCTGCATCGAGGGGTTGTTCTTCTACGGCGCGTTCGCGTACGTCTACTTCCTGCGCTCCCGCGGCCTGCTGCACGGCCTCGCCTCCGGCACCAACTGGGTGTTCCGCGACGAGTCCATGCACATGGCGTTCGCGTTCGACGTCGTCGACACCGTCCGCGCCGAGGAGCCGGACCTGTTCGACGACGACCTGGCCGACCAGGTCCGCCGAATGCTCACCGAGGCGGTCGAGTGTGAGGTGCAGTTCGCCGAGGACCTGTTGGGTCACGGCGTGCCCGGTCTGACGTTGGCCGACATGCGGGAGTACCTCCAGCACGTCGCCGACCGCCGCCTCGCCCAGCTCGGCATCGCGCCGCACTACGGGTCGAGCAACCCGTTCGGCTTCATGGAGTTGCAGGACGTGCAGGAGCTGTCCAACTTCTTCGAGAGGCGGGTGTCGGCGTACCAGGTCGGGGTGACCGGCACCGTCGCCTTCGACGACGACTTCTAGGCGGCGACCTCGGCCACGGGTTGCCATGAGGAACGACCCGCCTCCGCCGATCTTGCACTTTCCGTTGCCGATATGTGCGCAATGCTATTTATGTCGCGACAGGAAGTGCAAGATCGCGGAGAAGGGACGGTCCGGTCTCGTCGATCATGGAATTGTGGTGCCTGATTTGGTATTGCGCAGGCACTTTGTCGCCCACCACAACTCCATGATCGACGAGGCGGTGCGGGGTTGGCGAACAGCCACTCCGTCTAAAAGCGACGGTGCCTTGCTGCTTCCCATCAATTGATCGAAGGAAGCGGGGCGATCAGCTCTGGGCTTCTGCGACGTAGACACCTTTGCCTGGCTGGCCCTCGACCAACTCGCGGTCTTTGAGAATCGTCATGACCCGGTTGATGGTGGAGATGTGCACGCCGTACTGCTCGGCCAGCTCACGGGTGGACGAGAGTTTCTCGCCCGGAGCAAGCTCACCCGACTTGATTTTTCCCGCGATCTCGTTGGCGATCCGCCGGTAGTCCACTCGCTCGGTCGGCATGGGTCGATCTCCGTAGGGTTCCCTGGTTTCGGCAGCCCAATCTGATCACGAGGAGACCTGATCCAACAAGTTCCACGAAGCACCTTGACCTGCTCCTACAAGTTGGAATAGGTTGCAGCTTGGTCGGGTTCCCTGGTTTCGGCAAACTCCTGGGTTCTCGGCCGCACACCCACCTGGGGGAGCACGGCAGATGGTCGCTGCCCCCAGGTGGGGCCAACGTCGTGAACGCGGGAGGGTGCCGCCGTGCCGATCGATGAACCGGTAAGTCGGGCAGACGAACTGTTCGCCGCGATGCGGACGCTTGATGCTCATTGGACTCGGGCACTTGACCAGCCGTGGCGTTCAGGCGGCTGCCTTGAGTGCACGAGTCAGAGCGAATGCCGTCAGCTCGATTGGTCGTTGGGTGTCGTGGCGGACGCCGCATCGATCATGTTGCAGAAGTAACGATGGACGCTGAGCAGTGCGGCGAGTTCGACGACGACTTCTAGGCGGCGACCGATCCGGGGGCCTAACGTCGCTTGGTGAGCCACCGCATCACGTGCAGGGGGTGCGACGCCGGGTCCGGGATCGGGTGGAAGACGTGTTCGACAGCCCCGTCGGCGACGACCAGGGTCAGCCGCTCGTAGAGCGTCATGTCGCCCGCGGTGCGGGTCGGCAGCCGCAGCGCGTCGGCCAGGGTCAGCCTCGGATCGGGAATCAGCGGGTAGGGCAGCCGCAGCCGGTGGGCGAGTTCACGCTGGTACCCGGTCGACTGCGCGGACAGGCCGTACACCCGGGCGGCGCCGGCCGCGCGGAGTTCCGCGTGGTGGTCGCGGAACCAGGCGGCCTGCTCGGTGCTGCCCCGGGCGCCATGGACCTCCAGCAGCCCGTTGGGCAGGTCGACGCCCGGCCGTCCGGTCAGCGGGTAGACGAAGATGACGCTGCGCCCGGGGCCGAGCGCACCGAGATCGACCGGGCGGCCGTCGGTGCCGTAGAAGGACAGCGATGGCAGTCTGACGCCGACCAGCGCGGTGGGGTCGGCGCCTTCGGCGGGACTGCCGGGTACGACCTGGGTCGCGGCGGCGTCCAGGCGCGCGTCCAGCGCGTCCCGCTGGGCGGTCAACTTGCCGATCCGTTCCTGGAGGTTGGTGATGGTGCTGCGGTAGGTGGCCACCGCTGCCGCGCACACGTCGGTGTCGTCGGAACCATCGGCGATCGACTCGACGAACGGGCGGGTCTCCTCGACGGTGAGGCCGAGCGCCATCAGCTCGCGGATCTGCGCCACCAGCCGCACCGCGATCGCGTCGTACTCGCGGTAGCCGTTGCTCAGCCGCCGGGGCACGACCAGGCCGGCCGACTCGTAGTACCGCAAGGCCCGGACCGTGGTGCCGGTCCGTCGTGCCAACTCACCCACCCGCATCCCGCGACCCTAAACCCGCACCCCGGGGTACGGGTCAACGTGTCCATCGTCGCGGTGTCAGAGCCGCCGTTTCCTGCCAGTCTGGCTGCGAACAGGCAGCTTGAGCAGGGAGTGTGTGATGACGGCAATCAGTCGGGTACGGGCTCGGCAGATCCTCGACAGCAGGGGCAACCCGACAGTGGAGGCCGACGTGGTCCTCGCCGACGGGTCGACCGGTCGGGCGGCCGTGCCGTCCGGAGCGTCGACGGGGGCGAACGAGGCGGTCGAGCTGCGCGACGGGGACCGGACGCGTTTCCACGGCAAGGGGGTCGGCAGGGCCGTCGGCGCGGTCAACGGCGAGATCGCCGACGCGGTGCTCGGGCTCGACGCGGAGGACCAGGCCCTCATCGACGAGACGATGATCGACCTCGACGCTTCCAAGGACAAGGGTCGACTGGGTGCCAACGCGATCCTGGCGGTGTCCCTGGCGACCGCGAAAGCGGCGGCGCTGGCCCACCGGCAGCCTCTGTACCGCTACGTCGGTGGCGTCGGCGCCCGCCTGCTCCCGGTGCCGATGATGAACATCATCAACGGTGGCGCGCACGCCGACAACCCGCTCGACTTCCAGGAGTTCATGATCGCCCCGGTCGGCGCGCAGACCTTCGCCGAGGCGGTCCGGATGGGCTCGGAGGTCTTCCACACCCTGAAGGCCTCCCTGGCCGCGGCCGGGCACAGCACCAACGTCGGTGACGAGGGCGGCTTCGCGCCGAACGTCACGGACGCCGACGAGGCACTGCGGTTCGTGCTGCGCGCCATCGAGGACACCGGTTACCAGCCCGGCGTCGACGTGCGGATCTGCCTCGACCCGGCCAGCTCGGAGTTCTTCCGTGACGGCGTCTACGACTACGTCGGCGAGGGACGCCGGCGCACCGTCGAGGAGCACGTCGACTACCTGCTCGACCTGGTCTCCCGGTACCCGATCAGCTCGATCGAGGACCCGATGGCCGAGGACGACATCGCCGGCTGGAAGCGGCTGACGGAGGTGGCCGGGGAGCGCGTGCAGCTGGTCGGCGACGACGTCTTCTGCACCGACGTCGACCGGCTGCGCGATGGGATCGACGGTGGTTACGCCAACGCGATCCTGGTCAAGGTCAACCAGATCGGCACGCTCACCGAGACCCTGGCGACGGTGGACGCCGCCCACAAGGCCGGGTACCGGGTGGTGATGTCGCACCGATCCGGGGAGACCGAGGACACCACCATCGCCGACCTGGCGGTGGGCGTCGGCTGCGGGCAGATCAAGACCGGCTCGCTGTCGCGCTCCGACCGCACGGCGAAGTACAACCAGCTCATCCGCATCGAGGAGGAGCTCGGCGAGCGTGCCATCTACGCTCCGAGCCGCTGAGGCGCCGGACCACCGCCTCGGCCGGTCGGCACCGTCACCGTCGGCTGGCGCAGGCCACGCAGGTACGCGCGGACGGGCGGGCGACGAGCCGCTCGGCGGGAATCGGACGGGAGCACCGTTCGCACACGCCGTAGCTGCCGTCGTCGACCCGTCGCAGCGCGACGTCCAGCTCGGCCAGGCGTCGGCGGGTGGCGTCCAGGACGGCGGTGAGCTGCGCGCGTTCGAAGGCGATGGTGCTGCCCTCGGGGTCGTGTTCGTCATCGGCGTTTGACGACCGGGACGCCTCGAAGAGGCTCCGCAGGTCGCCGTCCAGGGCGGTGGCCTGAGCCTCGGTCTGTTCGCGCAGCCGCAGCAACTCCTCGCGGACCGCGCTGGAATCCCTGTTCATGGCCGTTCCACAGTACCTGGGGGATGACAGCGGTCACATCACTGGCATTCCGAGACGACCGGTCATATCGTGGTGTCTGTCAGTCAGCCGGAACCCGGGCGAGAGGAGTGCCACGAAATGCCACGACCGAAGTCGCCAGCCTCCGCCGGGACCCGGCAACGGTTGTCCGACGCGGCGCTGGACCTGTTCCACCTGCGCGGCTACAACGGCACGAGCGTCCAGGACATCGTCGCCGCCGCCGGGGCGCCCAAGGGCACCTTCTACAACCACTTCGCCAGCAAGGAAGACCTCGCCCTCGACTCGGTGGCGAGATACTCCGCGGCGATGGGGCTGGAGATGCTCGACGAGAAGCAGGGCGGCACGCCGCTGGAGCGGATCACGGGTCATCTGAGATACATCACCGGCCTCGGCGACACCATGGGTGACCGGGGATGCCTGCTCGGCAACTTCGCCACCGAGATCCCGGCACACAGCGACGTTCTGCGAAACGCCGTCGACGCCGGCTTCGGCCGCTGGGTAGCCGCGCTCGCCACGGCGATCGAGCAGGCGCGGGCCGCCGGTGAACTGCACGGCGACGAACCGGCCATCGATCTCGCCGGCTTCATCGTCTCCAGTTACGAGGGCGCGGCAGCACGGGCGAAGGCATCCGGTGACCCGGCTGCTCTCCAGGAGTTCTTCACGATCACCACGGGCCGGATCCTCACCTGATCCGCGTCCGATCCCAGCGGTGACTGTCCGCGTCGTCCCATTCGGCGCGACGTTTACCCAATCCAAGACGACCGGTCGTACGCCTTCGACCGGGAAGCAGCACCCCGCACTGAGGAGTGAGACATGAGCACCTACCTGATCAACCACCTGCGTATCCCCGGCGGTGTGCCGACCGAGGAGTCCCTGCGTTACCTGGAGCAGGTGCAGGCCACCACCGAGGCGTACGGCGCCAAGTGGCTCGTCCTGGATGCCGAGGTGCAGGTCCTCGAGGGCAGCTGGCCCGGTTCGGTCGTGCTGATCGAGTTCCCGGACGCGGAAACCGCCAAGACCTGGTACAACTCGCCCGAGTACCAGGCCATCCTGTCGCTGCGCGTCGATCACACCATCAACGACCTGGTCCTGGTGGACTCGGTCGGCCCGGACTTCACGGTGGCCGGCTACGCGCGTCAGATCCGGACCCTCCTCGGCCAGTGACCAGCGATCGCTGACCTGCCGTACCGCGATCCCCGCGCACGCCGAGCCGTGCGCGGGGATCGGCTACATGAAGTTGCGGGTGTGCAGGGCGGAGAGCGCCGCCGCCTCGTCGGCCCGGAAACCCAGGCGCACGAGTCGGCGTTGACGGCCCTGATCCATCGCGTGTTGCAGGGCCTGCACCCGGCCGAAGCCGGCGGACACGTCGTCCGGATGCCAACCACCCGCAGCGAGCACCACCAGTGCGTCGAAGACGTCAGCGTTGAGCCCTGCCGTGTCGGCCAGCGCGTCGTGGCGGCGGTGGATGGCCGCCCGCAGCCGGTCCCGCAGCAGCGGATCCAGCTGCGCCTGATGCTCCAGGTGTGCCATGCCGAACACCACGTGCCGGCGCTCGTCCTGCATGGCGAGCCAACAGATCCGGCGGGTCACCGGGTCCGGGGCGTTCTCGTGCAGGAACGAGAGCAGGTCGACGAAACTGCCCTCGCCGAGCACGGAGAGCAGGAACGACGCCAACGCGAAGTCCGACTCCGCGACGAGCGTGAACAGCGACTGCCGGCCGCCGGCGGATGACGTGCCCATCTCGGCGCCCCGCAGCAGCGCCCGCCGGCTGAAGACCTCCATGTGCCGGGCCTCGTCGGCCATCTGCACGGCGAGGAGCTGCACCACCTCCCGAAAGTGCGGATGGATGCGCCCCACTAACCGGGCCGGTACGACGAGGGCGGCCTGCTCGTTCTCGACCAGGTAGGTCATCACCTGCACCACCGCGGCCTCGACGTCGGCCGGCAGCGCGAACGGGTCGTCCCACGGCACCGCGGTCTGCGGGTCCCACTGTCGGGCGGCGGCCTGCGCGTACAGGTGGGGGGCGATGTCGGCCCAGACCAGGTCGCGGTCGTCCAGGTCGAAGCGGGCCTCGGGACCACCGGCTTCGAGGAGCGCGCCCCGGGCGCCGAGCCCCCACCGCGCCGGTGGGCGGCTGCTGAGCGCCGACGGCAGGGCCGGTCCGGCCCGCTCGGCGCCGAACCAGCGGTCGTCGTCCGCCGAACCCCGCACCACGACCGCGACGAGGTCGCTCCCGTCGCCCCGATCCGGCCATTCGACCCGATGGCCCCGACCACGACACCAGGCAGGAAGGTGTACGCGCAGCGCCGGGTCGCGGCCGGTGACCGCCAACCGGCCGCCGGGCGGCAGCCCGGCCAGGGCGCGTTGCACGAGCAGGTGCGCGCCCCGGCCGAAACCCAGATCGCCGAGGTCGACCTCGGGGACCGGTGCCGTGCTCACGGCCGGTAGTCCGGGGCCGTCACCCGCCCGTCGGGGGAGTAGAAGCCGTTGGCGTCGACCGCGTCGGCGAGGGCGTCATAGCCGGTGGTGCGGCCCTCCCGCCAGGCCGTCAGCCCCTCCAGGTCGAGCAGCGGGCGCACCTGCGGATCGGCGTACGACATGCCGAGCAGCAGTTTGCCGAAAAGCCGGACCCCGTCGGACTCCGGTGCGCGGACCGTCATGTTGCAGTGGTCGTAGCGTGCGGTCTGCGCCACGATGCGGGTGCCCTCGGGCGGTAACGTGCCCTCCTGGACGAACGCCAGATGGTTGGCGTCGATCATGCAGGCGGCGTCGACCTCCCCGGCCACCAGGGCGCGGGCCGCGTCGCGCTCGCCGCCGATGTGGTCGCCGTGCAGGCCGACACCCACGTCGAACCGGCGTACGTCGACAGTGACCCCGGCCGCCGCGAGGTGACCCAACGGAATCAACGTCGCCTGTGGACTGTCGATCGCCCCGACGGCGACCACCCGTCCGGCGAGGTCCGCGACCTGGCGCACCGGCGAGTCCGCGCGAACCACCACGACCGAGGTGAGGTCCTGGTCGGTGTCGCGCATGGCGAGCGCACGCACTGTCGTGCCGTTGGCGGCCGCCAGCCGCTCGGCCCGCAGCCAGGCCAGGGGAGAGTTCCAGGCCGCGTCGATCCGCCCGGCGACGAGATCCTCGACCTGTCGCTCGTAGTGCGAGTAGAGGACGAAGTCGAAGTCCAGGCCCCGCCCGCGCAGCCAGGCACGGAACCCCTCCCAGATGGTCACCACCTTGGGGTCGTACGCGACCGCGCCCAGCAGAACGGTTGGCGCGGGCATCAGCGGTTGGCCTCGTCGAGCAGCGGCAGCCCGGTGGCGACCCGACCGACGAAGTCGTGCAACGCGTCGGTTGTCGGTGCCATCACCCGGGCCGCGCGGGCGTCCCGGAAACGGCGCTCAAGGCCCAACTCCTTGCGGAAGGCGCTGCCGCCGCAGAGCTGCATCGCGCCATCGGTCACGTCGGCGACGGTCTCGCCGGCGAGCGCCTTGACCTGGAGCACCCGCAACATGGCGTCGTCGCGGCCGGTCTCCAGTGCGGTGAGCGTGTCGCCCAGGAAGGCGCGCAGCGCGTCGGTGCGGATCATCAGCCGGGCGAGGTCGCGTCGGGTGACGGGCGCGTCGCGCAGGGCGGCACCGGTGTGCGCGAGCGTGGTCCTGGTGAGATGTCGGCCGGCCTCGGCCACCGCGCTGTCGGCGAGACCGAGGCAGAAAGCGGCGTTGAGCACCAGGAACCAGGGCAGGACCGCGCCGAGCGCGGTGTCCAGCCCCGCCCCGTCGGCAGCCATCCTCGCCGCCGCCGGAACGTGGAGCCCGTCGGCGGTCATCGGGCGGGAGCCGTTGCCGCGCAGGCCCAGCCCGTCGAAGTCGCCGGTAACGCTCAGGCCGGCGCTGTCGGCCGGCACCAGCCACAGCGTCATCGCGCCGGCGTCGCGGGTCAGCGGAAGGCTCGACCAGACGTAGCTGTTGGCCTCGCCGGCCGAGGTGACCCAGCTCTTACGGGCATCGAGGCGGACGGTGTCGGCGTCGGCGGCCGCCGCGGTGCCGGTCGGTGACCAGAAGTGGCTGCGCGAGCCGTACTCGGAGAACGCCAACGTGGTGAGGTGATCTCCGGCGGCGATGGCCGCGCGGACGTCGCGCGGGCCGTGCGCCTCGATGACGGCGGTCGCCGCGTAGTGCATGAGCACCACCATCGCGGTGGACCCGCACTCGGCGGCCAGCCGCTCGATGACCTCGGCGACCGCTCGTATGCCGTGGCCGCCGCCACCGACCTCGGTCGAGGAGGCCAGGCCGAGCAGGCCGGCCGCGGCGAGAGCGTCGACGCCCGGACGGGGGAAGGCCCCGTCCCGGTCGACGATCGGCGCCTGCGGGCGGATCACGTCGTCGATAACCGTGCCCAGTGTGTCCGCGGGATCGGTGGCGGTCTGGGCATTGTCGACACTGGTCGTCATGCCGTTACCCCTTCAGGGAGGCCGATGGGACCGCCGTCGACACTATCCGAACCCGAAGACGCAGCGCGAGCGTCGGATTACCGTCTGACGCGGGCGTGGTCCCGGTGGGGTCGGCCGTGCCCGTCGTCCCGGTCGATGCGCAGTTCCCGTTCCAACTCGGTGATGACCGCCCGCAGGTCGTCCAACCGTTGGGTGAGCGCGATCCGGTCCACCTCGTCCGGCACGCCGTCGCCGTCCTCGTCGTACCCGGGGGCCAGGCGCTCGGTCATCTCCAACCGGCGGGCCTCCTCCATGGAGTTCACGATGACCGCGATGAGGATGTTGAGCAGCAGGTTGACGGTGATGACCACGTAGCTGACGTAGTAGAGCAGCGTCCACGGTGAGATCGCCATGCCCTGCTCGATGAGGTCCGGCAGCGTCTCCAGCGACAGCAGGACGAACAACGTCAGCAGCGACCGGCCGATGTCGCCGTACTCCTCCGGGTACCTGTTGCCGAAGATCAGCCAGCCGGCCATGCCGTACACGTAGAGCGTCACCACGGCCAGGGCGAGGAACCCGGTGACACCGGGCAGGCTGCGCCACAGCGCGGAGACGATGGTCCGCAGACCCGGCGAGAACCGCACCAGGCGGACCATGCGGGCGACCCGCACGACCCGCAGCAGTGCCGGGTCGCCGTGCAGGCCCGGGATGAAGATCGCCGCGATCACCACGAAGTCGAAGACGTTCCAGCCGTGCCGGAAGAAGTCCTGTGGGCGTCTGCCGTAGGCGGCCAGCCGGATGGCGATCTCGACGACGAAGACGGCCCGGAAGAACAGTTCCAGCCCGTGCAGCGCGGTGCCCGCCGGGCTCAGGTCGTCGTACGTCTCCAGGCCGAGAACGATGCCGTTGGCGAGGATGACCACGACGATGGCGATCTCGAAGGGGCGGGACCGGGCGAGCCTGTCGCATCGGTCGGTCCATCCTGAGCGGTGCGGCTCTGGTGTGGACGGACCACCCCGCGGGGCGGGCACGGGTGCGTCACTCACCAGTCGGCCGACTCGATCAGGCGCGCCGCCGCAGGGGCCCACCTCCGGCCGTCGTCGTGGCGGTGCGGATGGTGTGCGGGCATGCCCACCAGCCTATCCAAGATCAACGACGCTGGGCGACGCGCGATCCGTGCGGCGGGACTCGTTCGCCGTGTGCCGGCCCGCAAATCGCGAACGACGTTTGCGGTTTACAGTAGGTCAGTGAGTGACACAGCCGCGACCGGCGGCCCCGACCGGCAGCCGATCTGGAGCAGGCCCGAACGCGGCAGCCGCGGGCCCGCTCCGGGGCACAGTCGGGACAGCATCGTCGTAGCTGCGATCGCCCTGGCCGACACCGAAGGGCTGGCCGCGGTGTCGATGCGCGCCGTGGCCGCCGCGCTCGGCACCGGTGCCGGATCCCTCTACCGCTACCTGTCGTCCCGCGACGACCTGCTGGACCTGATGACCGACCGGGCGGCGGGGGAGCTGCGCCCGTACCCACAGGTGGAGGGCGACTGGTTGGAGACGATGGTGCTGCTGGGGCGCCGTCAGTTGGCGCTGTTCGGCGCCCACCCGTGGCTGCTCGACGTGATCCACCGGCCCTCCGGCATCGGCCCGGAGAGCCTGGCCTGGTTCGACAACTGCCTCCGGGTCCTGCAACCCGTGCGCTGCCCCGTGGCCGCCAAGTTCGAGGCCATCGCGATGATGACCGGCGTGGTGAGCCTCTTCGCCCGCCGTGAGTCCGCCGCCGGGGCGTTCAGCTTCGCCGGGGTGGACCTCGCCGCGTACCCGCACCTGGTCGCGGCGTTCAGTCAGCCCTCCGGGCCGGCGCCCCGGGCGGACCTCGTCGAGCGGACCCTGCGCAGTCTGCTGACCGGTCTGCTGCTCGTGGAGTCGACCGAGACGGGCTGACCGCCTCGGCGGACCTGTGGTTTCTGCCGTTTCTCCGCGCACCTCGACTAGGTTCTCGATGGTGGGCGGGGCCAGACGACCCCGCGCCAGCTGCGGGAGAGGTGCGCGATGTCCGACCCTGATCTTGTTGACCTGCGCCAACGGGCCAAGGACGGTGACCGGGACGCGATCGACCAACTCGTCGAGCTCGCGGGGGAGCGGGGTGACCTGGCCGAGCTGCGTCAGCTGGCCGAGGACGGCAACGCCGACGCGGCGGCCCAACTGGTCGAGCTCGCCACCGAACTCGGCGACCTGAACGAGCTGCGGCGCCTCGCCGACCAGGGCGACCGGGACGCCGCCGACCAGCTCGTCGAGTTGGCCGCGGAGCGGGCGGACGTCGGCGAACTTCGCCGGCTCGCCGACGGCGGGAACCGGGACGCGGCCGACGTCCTGGCCGAGCTCACCGATGAGCAGGACGAGGCGGAGTAGTCGGCCGGGATGTGGGAGCGCCCGCAGCCGGTGTCACGGCGCGGTGGTGAGGTATCGGCGGTAACCGACAGCGGACTGCGCGAACCCGATTGACGCGTAGAACCGGTGGGCGTCGGTGCGCGCGGCGTTCGACACCAGTTGGACCTTGTAACAGCCGGCCGCCGCCGCGTCGTCGAGCGCCGCCAGCATGAGGGCCCGGGCGACCCCGCGGCGGCGCCATTCGGGCGCGACCACCACGTTCTCCACCACCATGTACGGTCGCGCGCCGTGGGTGAGGTTGGGGGCGACGAGGGTGTCCAGGGTGCCCACGAAGGTGCTCCCGGCGACGGCCAGCAGGAGACGCCGGCCAGCCTGCGCGTGCAGGTCGCGCCAGGCGGCGGCCAGCCGGCCGGGGTCCGGCCGTGCGTCGTCGGGCGCGAGCTGCCACAGCACGTCGAAGACCCGCTCGGGGTCGTCCTGCGGTACGGCGGCGCGGACGACGAAGTCACCGCCGCTCACCGGGCCGACGCCGGAGTGTCCAGTTCGGACCGCGCCGGGTGCCGGCGTGGCGGCCGGCTGTGCCGACCGCACTGGTCGTCGACGCACCTCACCATGCCCTGGAGGATACGTGGCCGCCTGCACCACGTGGCGGGCGACGGCAACCGGGGCGCCGCCGCCCGCTTCGGCGGTGAACCGGTCAGGCCCGCGCGGCCCGGATGGCGTCGCGCAGCGGGGTGCTCGGCCGGCCGAGCAGCCGACTGAGGTCGTCACTGTCGGTCGCCAGCTCGCCGTTGGCGATGGACTGGTCGAGCGCGGCGACGAAACCGGCGGTGCCCGCGTCCAGGCCGACGTTCTCTAGGGCCGAGGCCAGCTCGGCGGCGGACATGTCCTGGTGGACGACGGTGGTGCCGGTCACCTCGGTGACGGCCTCGGCCAGCTCGTCGAAGGTGAACGCGGTGCCGCCCAGTTCGTAGACGGCGTTGCCGTCCTCCGCGCGGGTCAGCGCGGCCACGGCCGCCCCTGCGTAGTCCGCCCGGGTCGCGGCGGAGATCTTGCTGCCGCCGGTGGCGCCGAGGATGGTGCCGGACCCGAGGTACTGCGGCAGCTGGTCGGTGTAGTTCTCGGTGTACCAGCTGTTGCGCAGCACGGTGTAGGCCAGACCGGACGCGGCGAGGACCTCCTCGGTGGCCTTGTGCTCCGGAGCGAGCGGGTTCGCTGTGGTGTCGGCCCTCAGGATGCTGGTGTAGACGAGCCGCTCGACCCCGGCGAGCTTGGCGGCGTCGATGACCGCTGTGTGCTGTGCGACGCGTTGACCGGGAGTGTCGCCGGAGATGAGCAGCAGGCGGCGTACGCCGGCCACGGCGCCGGGCAGCGTCGACGGGTCGTCGTAGTTGGCCTTGCGGATCTCTACTCCGCGCGCGGCCAGTTCGGCGGCCTTCTCCGGGCTGCGGACGACGGCGGCGATCTCGGCGGCGGGTACGCCGCTGTCGAGCAGCTGCTCGATCACCAGGCGGCCCAGTCGGCCGGTGGCGCCGGTGACGGCGTAGGTGGGCATGGGAACCTCCGGAGGGTGGGAAACAGATCAGTAAGCACTTACGAATCTACAGCACTAACCTACGAGCAGCGTGGGATAGGCTGGTGAGGTGAGCGACATGCCGGCCCAGGACCCGGCGGGGCCTACCCAGGAATTCGTCAGCGATGTCTTCGCCCGGGGGTGCACCTCCCGTGCGGCCTTCGAGGACGTCACCTCGAAATGGGCCTCGCTGGCCCTGTTGGCGCTCGGCGAGGGTCGCTACCGGTTCAACGCGCTGCGGCGCCGCATCGACGGGGTCAGCGAGCGGATGCTCTCGCAGACCCTTCAGACCCTCGAACGCGACGGAATGCTCACCCGCGAGGTGCTCACCGCGATTCCACCGCGGGTCGAATACTCGCTGACCCCCCTGGGCGCCCGGGTCGCCGAGCAACTGCGCGGCCTCGCCGACCTGTTGGAAGCCTCGGTGCCCGAGCTGCAGACCGCCCGCGACAGCCGCGAGCGCGACCGGGGCTAGTGCTCTGACCGGGACGTTTGCCGGGTTGCTGCCCTCTGCAGGGTCGCTCGCCCGAAGGCCTAGACCGACACGCGGACGAAGCCCTCGGTCCAGTGGTCCTCATCGAGGTCGTACTCCCCGATCTGGAAGCAGTCCGGCTCGTCGGCGAAGCCTGGTAAGAGACGCGCGCGGCGCATCCGCTCTTCAGCCACGGCCTCGGAGGAGTAGATGCCGAGCAGCTTGACGTCGTCGCCGTCCTGCTCGTCGACGAACACCCCCTCGTCGTCGAGGTGAATCGTCTCGTCGTCGGGGCCGCCTTCGTTCTGGTGGCTGATGTGCCAGAGGGGATAGACCTTCACGGGCGCAGGCTAACCCGGCCCACCCGGTGAACGCTCCCGGTTCGTCCGACAAATTTGCTATCCGGCGGCCGAAGCGCAGTGATACACAACGGGCGTGCAATACATTGTGGAGTTTCCCGAGGTCCTGCGGCTGATCGAAGACCGCTCGGCCGCGTTCCGTGCCGCGATCGCGTCCGCCCCCGACCTTGACGTCCAGGTCCCGACCTGCCCGGACTGGACGCTGCGCGAACTGGCGCAGCACCTCGGCGACGGCCGCCGCCGCCAGGCCGCCATCATCGCGGCTGGCCCGGGCGCTGAGCCCCCGGCGAGGACGGACCCGAAGGGCGCCCCGACGGCGCCCCGCGACCGCGAATCCCTGGACGCCTGGCTCGCCGAGTCGACCGAGCTCATGCTCGACGCGATGCGCGCGGCCGGCCCGGACCGCGGCTGCTGGACCTGGTGGGGCCGCTCGCAGGCCCCGCAGACCAGCGGAGCCGTGGCCCGGCACCAGATTCAGGAGCTGGCTGTCCACACCTACGACGTCCAGCTCACCCAGGGGGCCGCACAGCCGCTGCCGACGGACGTGGCGGTCGAGGGCGTCGACGAGTTCCTGACGACCGTCGCGGCGACGACCGTCCCCTGGCCGTTCAAGCCGGCGACCATCGACCTGCACACGACCGAGGGCCGCTCCTGGCGCCTGACCCTGAACGCCGACGGCGTCCGCTGCGACGACCTCGCCACCGACGCGGAGCCGGGCGACATGGGGATGCGTGGCGCAGCGAGCGAACTGGTCCTCTACTTCTACGACCGCGTCCCGCTCGATGGTCTGGAGACCACCGGCGACACCCAGCCGATGGAGCAGCTCGCAGACTGGGACCCGAACGCGTAAGGCAACCCGGTAGACGTTCCCGGTCAGAGGGCCAGCAGCAGCCGCACTAGTTGGCGTCCTGCGCGCAGATCGTGGTCATCTCGGCCAGGTAGCTGGCCAGCGTCGGCAGGCCGGCCTCGGCCCGGCGTCGTTCGACCTCCGGCTCGTCCCTGATCGGAGTCGTCGGGACAGGGCCGTCCGGTCCGCAGCGGATCTGTGTGCCGTACCCCTGGGGCTCGCCCTTGCCCACCGCGACCCGGTCCTCCAGGTAGGCCAGGTTGCCCGGCGATGCCTGGCGGGCGGTCACTGCGGCCCGCAGCAGGTCCAGTGCCTCCTGTTGGAAGGTCGGATCCTGGTCGGAGTGCTGGGCGATCGCCCAGGCGGCGTTGCCGCCATCCTCGCCCACGAGGGCGAACGTCGGCCAGCCGTGGGTACGGATGATCTCCTTCAACCGGGCGGTGCGGGCCTGGTCGGACTCGCTCTGCGGCGTGCCCCCGCGGTCGGCCTGGTCGCGCGCCAGCATCGCGATCAACTCGTCGTGCAGCGCCTTGTCGAAGGAGGCGGGGGAGGAGGCGCTCGGGGCTGCCGGCGGCGCGCTGCTCGGTGAGTCGCCGGCCGGCCCGGACGAGGTGCCGCAGGCAGCGAGGGTGAGCAGTGCCACCAGCGGCACCGTGAGCGGCGACGGGAGCTTCACCTCGTCGATTGTCGTCGGGTCGTGGTCACCCCCACAAGGCGCGGACCGCGACCGTGTCTCAGGTGTTCAGCGTCTCGCGCGGCGGCACACCGAAGCTGGCGTGGTACCGGGCGGTGAACCTGCTGTGGCTGGCGAATCCCCACCGACTGGCGATCGCCGAGACCGTCTCCTGACCCGGGTCGGCGCGTACCAGGTCGTGGTGTGCCCGGACGAGCCGGACCCGACGCAGGTAGGCCATCGGGGTGGTGCCGAGATGACGACGGAAGGCGAGTTGCACCGCCCGCAGGGAGACGCCGGCCGCGCCGGCGATGTCGGCCGCGCTGATGTCCCGGTCGGCGTGCTCCTCCAGGAACGCGATCGCCCGTCGCAGCGTGGCGGTGGTGGCGTCGTTCCGGTCCGCGGCGGTCGGTTCGGTGAACGCGGTGTTGGGGAAGACCGCGAGCGCCGCCGCGGCCAGCATCCGGGCGGCGTTGCCGATCACCAGCTGTTGTGCCCCGGCGGCGGGGCTGTTCAACACGACGTCGCGGACGAAGCTGGTGGTGTTGCGCCACTGCCGGGCGAGGGCCGCACTGGCGGCGCCCAGCTCGGTGAACTCGATCCGACCGGGCCGACGGGCCGGCGCGGTGGTGGCCACCTGCGCCAGCACCGACAGGTCCAGTACGCACAGCTCCACCTCACCGGGATGCCACTGGACGGTGCACGGCTCCTCCGGCCTGGTGACCAGGAAGACCTCACCGGGGCCGAACCGGTGGGCCGATCCGGCGCAGGAGCGATTGACGTGCGCGGTGCGGGTGCGGCCGATGACCAGGCCGCCGAGGGTGCTGGCATCGATGTCGAGGTGCCCGGTCTGCCGGGTGGTAGCGATGGCGAAGGGGCCGGTGTCGACGCGGTGGTGGTTGAGCCGATAGCCGTTCTTGCTCTGAATGCGCAGTTTCGGGTCGTACGTGGCGGACAGAAATTCGTGGATGGCCGCCGGGTCGCGACTGTCGAACTGGTGGGTCTGCACTGGCGATGACGTCATCCGCTGTCTCCGTCCGGTGGAGGTGCCGCCGGGTGCTGGAACGGGTGCCGACGGCAGGTTCGGGACGTGCCGGGGTGCTCGGCGGTGACCGGCACGTCTTTGGCCGGCGGCGGTGCGGTGACGGGGAACGTCGCGAGCGGGACGGCAGCGACCGGTTGCGGGCGTCGGATCTGGTCTGACCATTCAACGACTGTGGAGCGCAATATCTGTAGATGGGAATGTCACCCTACGACAATCGCGGACCCGTCGCCCGGCGAATCACGGCCGCGTGTCGGCAGCTCGACTTCGTTTTCCGGCTAGCGCGCCGAATGGTTCTGCGTCTGCGGTCCTAGCCACCCTCGTGGCCGACAGCGAAATCTTGTTCATGATTCATCGGAGGACGACCGGGTCACCGCCGGGAGGCCGACCCACGGAGGGGGAAACCGTTGGACAGTAGCGATCCTGACCGCGTCGTTCGGCTGGCCGTCGCCGAGGCGCTGGCCCGGGTGGCGGACGAGGACAGCCTGGGCCTGGGCGAGGGTGACGCGCTGGAGCGGCTCGGGCGTGGGCTGCGTGAGGTGCTCCGCCGGGCACTCGACGACCGGGTGCCACTGGCCACGCCGGACTTCGTCGACCTCTGCCGTGACCTGGGTCTGAACCGGGACGCCTTCGACCTGCTGGGGCACTACCTGATGACCGCGTTGCTGACCCAGCAGGTCGGACCGGACGCGCTGATCCGGGTCGGGGTGCTCCTCGGCACCGTCGGGCGCTACCTACCCGGTGCCCGTCCGGTACCCCACCGCAACGACGGTCCCGCGTCGCGGCGACGCGACGTGCGCTCGGACAACAGCGTCGTCGGTCGGTACCGCCGCGCCAAGCTGCCGGAGCACCTGCCCAACCCGCCGAGCTGGACCTGCACCGGGTGCGGCCGCGAGTGGCCCTGCGCCACCAAGCAGAGCCAGCTGCTCGCCGAGTTCGGTGGAGCGCGCGCCTCCCTCGCGGTCTATCTCGGCTCCTGCCTCGTCGCGGCGGCCGAGGACCTGCCCACGCTGCCGCTGCCTCGGGTCCGGCTCCGGTTCCTGGGCTGGCTGCCCCGCGCTCGGATCTGACTCGACCGTCGGCGCCCCACCCGTCGGTCGGAACCCGGATCGGTACGGCACTAGGCAGCAGGCCCATCGATGCGATGGAATATGAACCACGTGTCGCGCCCCGGGAGGACACCGATGACGTCTGCTCCGTCGATCGCCGGTACCCGCGCTCGGGTCGCCAGCGTCCTGGTCGGTCTGCTGGTCGCGGCACTGCCCGCAGCGCCGGTGGTCGCCTCCCCGATCGCGGCGCAACCGGCGGCGGGGCACCGGCCACCGCCCGCGCACGTCGTGGGCGACAAGACGGTCCCCGCCTACTCCTACGCCGACGCGATCCGGGAGAGCGTCTGGGTGGAGACCCGCGCCGACACCGACGGAGACGGGGTGCGCGACCGGGTGGCGGTGGACCTCGTCCGGCCCCGGGAAGCCGCCACCGCCGGGGTCCGCGTACCGGTCATCATGGACGCCTCGCCCTACTACCTCTGCTGCGGTCGGGGCAACGAGGGCGAGCTGAAGACGTACGACGCGGCCGGCGTGATCGCCAAGGCCCCGCTCTTCTACGACAACTACTTCGTCCCGCGCGGGTACGCGTTCGCCGCCGTGGACCTCGCCGGCACCGCCCGCTCCACCGGCTGCGAGGACGTCGGCGGCCCGGCCGAGGTGGGCAGCGCCAAGGCCGTCGTCGACTGGCTCAACGGGCGGGCCCGCGCGTTCACCGCCGACGGCCGACCGGTGGACGCGGCTTGGAGCACCGGCCAGGTCGGCATGATCGGCAAGTCGTGGGACGGTTCGGTCGCCAACGGGGTCGCCGCGACCGGCGTGCCCGGGCTGGCGACCATCGTGCCGATCTCGGCCATCTCCAGCTGGTACGACTACATGCGCTACCAGGGGAACCTGCGGGCCGCCGACTACCCCGGCTTCCTGCACTCGTACGTCAACGGTCGCACCGACGACGCCTGCGCGGGCGTGCTGGCGCGGCTGCGCGCCGACAGCGCCGACGAGACCGGCGACTACAACCGGTTCTGGGCGCAGCGCGACTACCGGCCGTCGGCCGACCGGGTCCGGGCCAGCGTGTTCGTGGCGCACGGCGTCAACGACCTGAACGTCACGACCAACCAGTTCGCCCGCTGGTGGCAGGAGTTGGCCGACCAGGGTGTGCCCCGCAAGCTGTGGCTCTACCAGGCCGGCCACGAGGACCCTTTCGACGTGCGGCGGGCCGAGTGGGTGGCCGCCCTGCACCGCTGGTTCGACTACTGGTTGCAGGGGCTGCGCAACGGGGTGATGGGCGAGCCCCGGGTCGACCGGGAGACCGCGCCGGGCACGTGGACGACGCAACGGGACTGGCCTGCCCCCGGCGCCCGGGACGTCCGCGTTCCGCTCGGTGCCGGTGACGGCGTGACCGGCACCCTCGGTGGGCGCGGCGCGCGGCCGGGTCAGGAGCGGGCCTACCTCGACGAGTCACTGACCGAGGCCGAGCTGGTCGCCGAGCCCGGTACCGCGACCGCCGGCCGGCTGGTCTTCCTCTCCGGCGCCCTCACCGCCCCGCTGCGGATCTCCGGCAGCCCCTCGGTGCGGCTGCGGGTCCGGGTGGATCGGCCGACCACCGAGCTGACCGCCCGGCTGGTCGACTACGGCACCGCCGAGCGGATCAGCTATGACAACTCGGAGGGCGTCCGGACGCTGACGACCGAGTCCTGCTGGGGAGCCTCCACGGCGGCCGACGACGCCTGCTACCGGGACACCGAGGAGATCACCGCGGTCACCGACCACGCCGTGTTGACCCGGGGGTGGCTCGACGCCGCCCATCACCGCTCGCTGCGGTTCAGCAGCCCGCTGCTCCCGGACCGGTGGTACACGGTGACCGTGCCGCTGAACGCGTACGACGCGGTGCTGCCCGCCGGGCACGTACTCGGCCTGGTCCTTGGCCAGAGCGACCCGGAGTTCACCGAGACGAACGACCGGGACGCCACAGTGCGGGTCGATCTCGGCCGCAGTGAGCTGATCCTTCCGGCCGCCGGCCGCGTGGGGCTGCCCGCCGTCGATGTCGCACCGTCGGTGGTCACCGCGCCGGCCGACCCGTCGGCGGCCCGCACGGCCCGTGACCCCCGGCAGGTGCCCTGACCCGGCCCTGCCCGAGGCCGGTCCCGACTGGACACTCCGCGCGGTCGCTGAGTCACCCGCTGCTGCCCCGTCCGGCGCTGCGCGCAGGTCGGGGCAGGGTGTTCATCGTGCGCACCCGTTGCGTACGGCGGGTGTTCACCGCCTTCTCCGAGGCTCCTTGATCGAAAGAGCATTCGCTTGATCGAGGAGAGGCTCTCACGTGAGAGACAAGCATCCCGAAGAGACCGAGCACGCGCAGCTGTCCCGGCGCAAGCTGGTCAAGTACGCGGGCGTCGGCGCGACGCTGGCCGCGGCCAGCCCACTGGTCGGCGCCGGTGCGGCGTGGGCCGACGAGGACCGCCGGCCGGGTGACGACGACAAGACCGACCGGGGTAACTCCAGGAACCGGACGTGGCGCGCGGGCGACCACCACATCCACTCCGAGTACAGCGGCGAGTTCGACACCACGAAGTCCCCGATCGTCTTCCACAAGGGCGCGGACGCGGTCTACCCGATCGTCACCAACGCCATCATGGCGAAGAACTTCGGTCTGACCTGGGCGATGTGCACCGACCACGGTGGACCCACCCACTCGAAGGTGAACATCGAGCAGGCGTACCCCGACCTGCTGCGCTCCCGCAAGCTGGTCCCCGAGGTGCTCCAGTTCTGGGGCATGGAGTTCGACGCGCCCTCGCTGGACCACCACACGCTGATGATCCCGCGCCACGACGACGAGGCGAAGCAGCTCTTCGAGCTGGAAAGCCGGTTCGCCAAGTACGACGCATTCCCCACCGACCCGGCCCGCGACACCGAGGCCAAGATGGTGGAGTTCCTCAAGGTCGCCCGGGGCATGCCGCACAAGCCGCTGGTGATCGCCCACCACGCGTCGCGTTCGGCGCCCGGTCTCGGCGTCTACGGTCAGGACACCCCGCGCGAGTTCCGCAACGGCAACAACGCCGCGCCGGACGTCTACATCGGCTTCGAGGGAGCGCCCGGCCACCAGGCCGGCCCGCTCAACGGTGGCAAGCGGGGCGGGTACGGAAACCACCCCACCTACGGTGGCTTCGACCAGATGACCGCTCGGGTCGGCGGCCTGTGGGACTCACTGCTCGGCGAGGGCCGGCGCTGGTGGATCACCGCGACCTCGGACTCGCACGTGCACTGGACCCGCGGCGGCTCGGACTTCTGGCCGGGCGAGTACAGCAAGACGTACGTGCACGCCCGCCAGGACTACGGCGACATCATGGACGGCCTGCGCAACGGCCGGATCTGGGTCACCACCGGCGACCTGATCCGCAGCCTCGACGTCACCGCCACCTCTCAGGGCAGGACCGCCGAGGTGGGCGAGACGATCACGGTGAGCCGTCGTAGCCGTACCGATGTCGAGATCGAGATCACGTTCCGCCCGCTCGGCGGGGTGAACGCGAACGGCGACCGGCCCGAGGTCCGCCGGGTCGACCTGATCGTCGGCCAGATCACCGGCCCGAGCGCCAGCCTGGACGCCGACACCAACCCCACCACCAAGGTGGCGGCCCGGTTCGGCCCGCGGGACTGGCGTCGGCACGGCGACAGCTACGTCATCCGGCACACCCTGCGCAATGTCGAGGCGGACACCTACGCGCGGGTGCGCGGCACCAGCACCGACGAGGCCGAGCCGCTCGCCGACGGGCTGGAGAGCCCGTGGGACGACCTGTGGTTCTACTCGAACCCGGTCTTCGTGCACGTGCGCTGACCGAGCGCGACAGCGACATCGCGGGCCTGTCCGGCACCGCTCGACGGACGACGTCGGGCGCAGCGGGGCGGGCCCGCCCGGTCGTATCCGGTCACTCGGGGCTGCGGCGGCGGGCCCGGGGGGTGGTGGTTCGCCCGCTGCGCACCGCCGCGGCTCCGGTCCGGCGGGCCGCGGGCGTGGGGTCGGCCTGCACCTGTGTCACCACCTCGCAGAGGTCGCGCAGTGGGTCCATCGCCTGGGCCGAGCAGGCGACCTTCTGCAGCAGTGACCGCAGCGTCGCCGACTCGGTCGGCGTGAGCGCCCCCAGCAGGTGCGACTCGACCTGCCGCAGTGCCAACCGCCGCTGGTCCCAGGCGGCACGACCGGCGTCGGTGACCTCGATCAGCCGGTTGCGCCGGTCGGCCGGATCCGCGCGCCGGACGACGAACCCGGGCCGCTCCAGGTCGTCGATCAGGTACGTGAGGACGGTGCGGTCGATGCCGATCTCCTCGGCGATCGCGCCCTGGTTTCGGGCCGGCCCGTTGCTGGCCGCGGTGAGCAGTTGGTAGCCGCGCGGGCCACCGGGAAAGTCGGTGAGCGCGTGCTCGGCCGCCCGGATGTAGCCGCGGAAGACGATCCCGAGCATCCAGCCCAGGTCGTCGTCGAGCGGATCGGGCCGGTCCGGCCGGCGAGTGGCACCCGTCATCCCCCGACAATACCGCAGTCAAGCAGACCTTGTTGGCACAAGATGTTCTGTGTGGCATAAGGTTAAGGCCACGACGCATCACCCGAGGCGTCGGGTGAATCGGGAGGCTCGCAGATGAGCGACTACGGCCACGACCTGGTCTTCGGATCCTTCGTCACGCCCAGCGCTGGCAATCCGGACCGCACTGTCGGCGTCGCTGTCCTGGCCGAGCAGGTCGGGCTGGACCTGGTCACCTTCCAGGATCACCCGTACCAGCCGGCGTTCCTCGACACCTGGACGCTGCTGAGCTTCGTGGCGGCCCGCACCAGCCGGGTGCACCTGGCGGCGAACGTGACGAACCTGCCACTGCGCCCGCCGGCGGTGCTCGCCCGCAGCGTGGCCAGCCTGGATCTGCTCAGCGGTGGCCGGATCAGCCTCGGCCTCGGAGCGGGGGCGTTCTGGGATGCCATCGAGGCGATGGGCGGCCGACGGCTGAACCCCGGCCAGGGTGTGCGAGCACTGGAGGAGGCCATCGAGGTCGTCCGTCAGCTCTGGGACGCCGAGACGCGTGGCGGAGTGCGGGTCGACGGCGAGTTCTACCGGGTCGTCGGCGCCAAGCGTGGACCCGCTCCGGCCCACCCGGTGCCGATCTGGCTGGGCGCGTACAAGCCCCGGATGCTCCAGCTCACCGGGCGTCGGGCCGACGGCTGGCTGCCCACGCTGGGCTACCTTCAGCCCGGTGACCTGAGCAAGGGCAACGAGATCATCGACGACGCCGCGCAGCAGGCCGGCCGATCCCCACAGGACGTGCGTCGGCTGCTCAACATCGCCGGAGAGTTCTCCGCCGTCGGGAGCGGCCCGCTGAACGGGCCCGCCGAGCAGTGGGCCGAGGAGTTGGCCGAGCTGGCACTGGTAGACGGCGTCGGAACCTTCATCCTCGGCAGCGACGACCCCGACGACCTGCGCCGCTTCGCCGGCGAGGTGGCCCCCGCCGTCCGCGAGCTGGTCGCCGCCGAACGTGACCGGGGTGCGGCTCCGGCTGCGACTCCAGAGCCGGAGCGGGTCGTCGCGTCGCCGGCCCGGTCGAGCCACGCCACCGCGAGCGGCGGTACCTTCGCCGTGGTGCCGACCCCGGACGACGGCGTACGGCGAAGCGAGCAGCAGGTGTGGGACGAGTCGACCCGGCCGACCGGGCCCGCGCCCGACCCGGAGCGCACCTACACCCCCCAGGAGCAGGCCACCGGCGCGCACCTCGTGCAGATCCACGACGGCCTGCGCGCCGAGCTGGCCCAGATCCACGACCTGATCGAGCAGGTGGCGGCCGGCGAGATCGACGCCGGCGCGGCCCGGTCCCACATCAACACGATGACCATGCGGCAGAACCGGTGGACACTCGGCGTCTACTGCGAGTCGTACTGCCGCATCGTCACCACCCACCACACGATCGAGGACCAGTCGCTCTTCCCCCGGTTGCGGGCGCGCGACCCCCGACTCAACCCCGTGGTCGACCGGCTGGAGCAGGAGCACCACGCCATCCACGACGTGCTGGAGGGTGTCGACAGAGCCCTGGTCGCGTACGTCGGGTCTCCGGACGGCATCGCCGAGCTGCGCGCCGCGGTGGACCTGCTGACCGACGCCCTGCTGTCGCACCTCAGCTACGAGGAGCGGGAACTGGTCGAGCCGCTGGCGCGGCTGGGCATCGCCTGATCAACGCGGCACCGCCGGCTCGGGGTTGCCCCGATCTAATCTGAGAGACTACTCTCGAAACATGTCTCTCAAGAATCCGTACGGGGATTTCGAGATCACCGAGCCGCAGGCGCTGCGGGCGCTGGCCCACCCGGTGCGCCTGGCGATCCTCGAACACCTGCAACGGCACGGCCCGGCCACGGCGACCGGACTCTCACCGCACGTCGGCGCCACACCGTCGGTGGTCAGCTGGCATCTGCGGCACCTCGCGACGTTCGGCCTGGTCCATGACTGGGATGGCGCCACCAGCAAGCGGGAACGCTGGTGGCAGGCCGTCGCCCGGGGCTTCCGCTTCACCGCGTCCGACAGTGTCGAGGGACAGTCCGCGAGCCAACAGCTGCGCGCGGAGATGTTCGCCCGCAACGCCGACGCACCCCAGCAGTGGCTGCTGCACGAGGAACCCCGACTGGAACCGGAGTGGCGCGCGCTGGCCGGCATGGCCGACACCCGGTTCGTGGCCACCGCCGACGAATTGCGGCAACTGGAGGAGTCGATCGAAGAGCTGATCGCTCCATACGTGCGGCGCAAGGAGGCGTCGGCCCCGGACGGCGCGCGGATCGTCCGGATGCTGCGCTACCTCCTGCCCGAGCCGGGGGACGAAGCCTCGACCGAGCCCGGCGACGACGACGCGGCCACGTCGTGACCGCCACCGGCACTGCGAGCGCCACCGGCGCCGTGCCTCCGCCGGCCCTGCACCGCGACCGGCGGTTCCGCACCTTCTGGGCCGGCGAGACGATCTCCCAGTTCGGCGACCGGGTCAGCGAACTGGCTCTACCGCTGATCGCCGTCACCCTGCTCACCGCGACACCCGTGCAGGTCAGTGTCCTCACCGCGCTGATCTGGCTGCCCAACCTGCTGGGCCTGTTCCTCGGTGCGTGGGTGGACCAACGCACCCACAAGCGGCGACTCCTGATCATCGCGGACCTGGTCCGCGCCGCGGTGCTGCTCAGCCTGCCGGTGGCCTACCTGTTCGACGCGATCACCCTCACCCAGCTCTACCTGGTGGCACTGCTCACCGGCCTCGGAGCGGTGCTGTTCGCCATGGCGCGTCAGGCCTTCTTCGTCGCCCTGGTGCCCCGATCGGCGTACGTGGACGCGACCAGCAAACTGAGCATGAGCCGATCGCTGTCCTTCATCGCCGGCCCCGCCGTCGGCGGTGGGCTGGTCCAGGCGCTCAGCGCGCCGGTCGCGATCCTCGTCGACGCGGTGTCGTTCCTCGGCTCCGCGCTGCTGCTCCGCCGCATCCCGGTGACCGAGGCGCCTCCGCCGCCGCGTCAGACGTCCACTCTCGGCCTGGTCCGCGAAGGGCTCGTGCTGGTGCTGCGCCACCCCGTGCTGCGGGCCGCCCTCGGCTGCACCAGCACTGTCAACTTCTTCACCTTCATCACCGGCGCGCTGCTGGTGCTCTACGCCAGCCGGGACCTCGACCTGTCCGCCGGCGCGATCGGCGTCGCCCTCGGGTTCGGGGCACTCGGCGGGCTCGCGGGCGCGGCGCTCGCCCCACGGATCTCCCGCGCCATCGGATTGGGCCGCACCGCCATGATCGGCGCGGTGCTCTTCCCCGCGCCGCTGGCGCTGACCGCGCTGGTGACCGGCCCCACCTGGACCAAGGTGGCCATGCTGGCGGCCATCGAGCTGGTCTCCAGCGTCGGGGTGATGCTGATGGACGTGAACCTCAACGCCCTGCTCACCGCCGTGACACCCGACGACGCGCGAGGACGCCGGGCCGGTGCCTACAGTGCCGTCAACTACGGCATCCGACCGCTCGGCGCGCTGGTCGGTGGCGCGTTGGGCACCACCATCGGGCTGCGACCCACCCTGGCCATCGCCGGCCTGGGTGGCGTGCTCGCCGTGCTCTGGCTGGTCGCGTCGCCGGTGCGCCACATCAGAACCCTCGACGAACCGGCGGCCTGAGGGCTCTGGCGGCTCTTCATCGTGCCACCCCAGGTCAGGCCGCCTCCGCCAACAGAATCCGGGCCAGCTCGGCGGGCTGGGAGAACATCGGCCAGTGGCCGGTGTCCATGGTGACCAGTCGCCAGCGGTCGCTGGTCAGCAGGCTGGCCACCGTGTCGTTGGGCTCAGGCCCGTCGAGCAGGCATTTGATGTAAGTCGCCGGCAGCTCACCCAGCGGTCGGCTCAGCACGGCCGGCTCGGTCAGCGTGGCGCCCGGGTGCGGAGTGGCGCCTCCGAGCAGGCGGGCGATCTGCTCGTCAGTGAGACCCTGACCGTCGACGTCGGCCACGCTGGCCGGAGCCCAATCGCCGCCGTTGTCGGCGAGTTGCGCCTCGAAGGCCGCCTGGCCCTGCCACCAGCCGGAGGCGAACGACCCACCGTCGACCGGCACCTCGGAATCCACGAAGACCACCCGGCTCAACCGGTCGCCGATCCGCTCGGCGGCCTGGCCCACCGGAATGCCCGCGTAGCTGTGCCCGACCAGCACCACACCACGCAGGTCGTGGCGCTCGACCTCGTCGACGATGTCCTGCACGTGGGTCTGCTGCCCGGCGGGCACGCCCCGCTTCTCGGCGAGACCGGAGAGGGTCAACGCGTGGACGCCGTGGCCGGCCGCCCGCAGTGGTGCCACCACCTCGTCCCATGCCGACGATCCCAGCCACGCCCCCGCCACCAGTACGAATTCAGCCATGGGCGGGACCCTAGCGGCACCCTCCGACAGCCCCGACGCGTCAGGACCAGGTGCGGGCCTCGGCGGCGAAGAGCTCCGGCGGGCTCTCCACCGGCAACACGCAGAGCAGGTGACCACCGGGCGCCCGCAGGACCCGACACTCGAGCCACTGCGACACCTCGGTGGCGCCCAGACCGATCAACCGCGCGGTCTCGGCCGGCACGTCGTCGGTTTCGATGTCGAGGTGGAAGCGCGGCACGTCGTCGACCGCCTGGACCGCGGCGACCAGCCCTGGCAGCGCCTCGTGCAGACCGATGAACTGCGGCTCGGCAGGATGGGACCGGGTGCTGACGCCGAGCGCCGCCGACCAGAACTCCGCCGCCCGGGCGGCCTCCGCCTCAGGCGCGTCGATCAGCAGCGCGTACACGCGGCTTCGGTGCATGCCGGCCAGGGTATCGAGGATCCGGGGGTGCCGCTCGACGGCTGCCCGCGTTTCGACGCTACCTGAGCAGGCACTGAGGTACGCGACCCGGGCCGGCGCTCAGCCGGGCGGCGGTGCCGGGGGACCGATCTGGGCGGCGAGCCGCTTCGGGGCCATGACGCAGTAGCTCTCGGTGAGCAACTCACCCACCTCCTCCCAGTCGGTGTTCTCGTCCAGGACCATGCCCATCACGTTCGGACTCCAGTCCGGTTTGTAGAAGGGGTGCCCCGTCGCGAGGAGCCCGGCGATCTCGTCGAGTGGCGACCGGAAGGTCAGCAGGCAGGCGGGCTGGTCGAGTGCGGCGGCCCGTGCGTGGACCGGCTGGCGCTCGGGGTCGACGGTGAGCACGTGGGCGAAGGTCCGCTTGCGGATCCGCCAGCGGGTGCCCACCCAGGCGGGCTCCTCATAGGTCTCCGGCAACCCGAGACAGATCGGCCGGAGCCGGTCGAGGACCTCGGGCGGGACGTCTCCGGGTGCGGTCACGGGCAACGACGCTAACCGGTCGGTGTGACAAGTTCCGCTCGCCGAACCCCACCCGGCCCGGTGGTGTGCGCCCTGACGATCGGCCAGGATGGGCCGGGGCGACAGTGGGCCGTCGCCCCGGCTCGACCCGCCCCCGTGCCCGCTGAGGAGTGCCGTGCCGTCCACCCTGCTCTCCCGCCGTGACCTCGACTTCCTGCTGCACGAGTGGCTGCGGGTGTCCGAACTCGTCGAGCGTCCCCGCTACGCCGAGCACTCCCGGGAGACCTTCGACGACGCCCTGGATCTCGCCGAGCGGGTGGCCACCGAGCAGTTCGCCCCGCACAACCGCGCCGCCGACCTGGCCGAGCCCACCTTCGACGGGCAGCGGGTGCGGCTGATCCCGCAGGTCCGTACGGCGTTGGACAGCTTCGCCGAGACGGGCCTGCTCACCGCCGGCCTGGACGCCTCGGTCGGTGGCCTGCAACTGCCGCACGCGGTCGCCGCGGCCTGCTTCACCTGGTTCCAGGCCGCCAACGTGGCCACCTCGGCGTACCCGTTCCTCACCCTGGGCAACGCGAACCTGCTGTTGGCGCACGGCAGCCCCGAGCAGGTGGACACCTACGTCCGGCCGATGCTGGACGGCCGGTTCTTCGGCACCATGTGCCTGTCCGAACCGCACGCCGGCAGCTCACTGGCCGACATCACCACCCGCGCCGAGCCGCAGGCGGACGGCTCGTACCGGCTCTTCGGCACCAAGATGTGGATCTCCGGCGGCGACCACGAGTTGTCCGAGAACATCGTCCACCTGGTGCTGGCCCGCATCCCCGGCGCGCCGCCCGGGGTCAAGGGCATCTCGCTGTTCATCGTGCCCAAGGTGCTGGTCGGCCCGGACGGGTCGCTCGGTGAGCGCAACGACGTGGTGTTGGCCGGGCTCAACCACAAGATGGGGTTCCGGGGCACCACCAACACCTTGCTCAGCTTCGGCGACGGCGCGCACACCCCGGCCGGCCGCGCCGGGGCCGTCGGTCACCTGGTCGGCGCGCCGCATCAGGGTCTGGCGCAGATGTTCCACATGATGAACGAGGCCCGGATCGGGGTCGGGGCCGGTGCCACCGCGCTGGGTTACACCGGCTATCTCAAGAGTCTGGCGTACGCGAAGGAACGGCCGCAGGGCCGGCCGGTCGGCGCTAAGGACCCGGCCACCGCGCAGGTGCCGATCATCGACCACCCCGACGTACGACGGATGCTGCTGGCGCAGAAGAGCTACGTGGAGGGGGCGCTGGCGCTGGTGCTCTACTGCGCGCGGCTGCTCGACGAGCAGAAGACCGCCCCGGCCGAGGCCGACCGCGAGCGCGCGCACCTGCTGCTGGACGTGCTCACCCCGATCACCAAGAGCTGGCCGTCGCAGTGGTGCCTCGCCGCCAACGATCTGGCGATCCAGGTGCTCGGAGGGGCCGGCTACACCCGGGACCACGACGTGGAGCAGCACTACCGGGACAACCGGCTCAACCCGATCCACGAGGGCACCCACGGCATTCAGGCACTGGACCTGCTGGGGCGCAAGATGACCATGCAGGGCGGCGCTGGTCTCGCTCTGCTGACCACGACGATCGGTGACACTGTCGAGCGGGCCCGCAAGGCCGGGGGAGAGGCGGCCGAGTTGGCGGACCGGCTGGCCGCCGCGGTGGACCGGGTCACCGCTGTCACCCGTCGACTGTGGGCCGACGGTGACCCGGTGCTCGCGCTGGCCAACGCCAGCGCCTACCTGGAGGCCGTCGGGCACGTGGTGATCGCGTGG
Organism: Micromonospora vinacea; assembly: GCF_015751785.1. Taxonomy (NCBI): domain Bacteria; kingdom Bacillati; phylum Actinomycetota; class Actinomycetes; order Micromonosporales; family Micromonosporaceae; genus Micromonospora; species Micromonospora vinacea. The sequence continues at coordinate 4,870,946 of NZ_JADOTY010000001.1, forward strand.
ATGTGGTTGGAGCAGGTGCTGGCGCTGCCGCCGGAGGGGGCCGACGACGCGTTCCACGCCGGCAAGCGGCAGGCCGCCCGCTACTTCTTCAATGTCGAGTTGCCCCGGACCGGCCCGCAGTTCGACCTGCTGGACAGCCGGGATCGGACCACCCTCGACATGCGCCCGGACTGGTTCTGACCGAACCCGGCGTCATCGCCGTCCGCGGGACTGGTGGCTCATGGCCTGGCGCCCCTTGACGACGCCCCAGACGATCACGATCACCAGCGCGATCACACCGATGATGATCAGCCAGCGGACCGCCTCGAGGAGCAACCCGAGCAGGATCAGCACACCGGCGACCACGCCGACAACCCAGAGCAGTGCACGCATGTCGACCTCCCGTAACCGGCCGCGCCTGGTGCGGCCGGCCCGGCTTCTCCTTCCCCGTCCGGCCGACACCATGCGCGAGCGGCATACCGGAGTCGATCAGGGGCCGGTACGCGCCACGTAGACGGTGTTGGCCGACTCCCCACCGGTCAGCGGGTTGGCGAACGGCACGACGTGCGCCCGCACGTCCCCGAACACCTCGGTGAGCGCCGCGGTGAACTCGGCGTCCGGCGGGTCGTCCGACCAGAGCGCGAAGACTCCCCCGGGGCGCAGCAGCGCGGCCAGCCGGCGCAGACCGGCCGGCGGGTAGAACGCCGCGTGGCTCGGGTGCAGGACGTTGCGCGGGGAGTGGTCGACGTCGAGCAGCACGGCATCGAACCGCCGACCGGGCACCTCGGCGTCGAAGCCGGTGTCACCGGCGACCGCCGCGAAGAAGTCGGCCTGCACGAAGCGGGTCCGGGGGTCCTCGGCGAGCCCCGCCGCGAACGGCAGCAACCCCCGCCGGTGCCAGTCGATCACGTCCTCGATCGCCTCCACCACGAGCAGTGAGCGCACCCGGGGGTCGCCCAGCGCCGCGCAGGCGGTGTAGCCCAGCCCGAGACCGCCCACCACCACGTCGAGGGAGTCACCGGCCACCTCGGCGAGGCCGAGCCGGGCCAACTCGATCTCCGCGACAGGGAAGAGGCTGGACATCAGGTACTCGTCGTCGAGCTTGACCTCGTACACCTCGACCTGGAGTGCCGGGTCCCGGCGTCGGCGCAGGCTGATCGCGCCGATCGGGGTCTCCCGCCAGGCCAGCTCTTCGAAACGCGCGCCCACGGGTGCCCTCTCGCCGCCGGATTCGTCCACGGATGGTAGCGGTTGCCCCGCGACGGGCGGCCACGCAGGGTCCGCAGGAGATCGACGCAGCGCATATCCTGTGCCCGGCCGATCCACCGGAGGGGACTCATGCCGTCGCGGCAGGACCAGCTGCACTCCTACCAGTTCAGCGTCCAGCGAGCGGTCGCCGCCCTGGTCATGAGGGAGACCGACCCCGCGCAGTCGCCGTTTCGGCGGCTGGCCGGCGCCGGTCTGGCCAGCGTCCTGGTCGCGGTGATCGGGCTCGGAGGTTTCGCCCTCTACGGGCTGTTCGCCGGCGGCGGCAAGGGGTGGCGTGACCCGGGCGCGGTGATCGTGGAGAAGGAGTCCGGCGCCCGGTTCGTGTATCGCGAGCAGAAGCTGCACCCGGTGCTCAACTACGCCTCGGCGCTGCTCATCGTCGGCGCGGACCGGTCGAAGACGGTGCTGGTGTCCCGACGCACCATCGACGGGGTGCCGCGCGGGCTGCCGTTGGGCATAGCCGACGCACCCGACTCGCTGCCCGCCCCGGGCCGGCTGGCCGCCACGGCGTGGACGGTCTGCTCGACGATCCCGGCCGGCGCGCGCGTCGAGGCGCCCCGCTCCGCGTTGCTGATCGGCACGGAGCCCGACGGTGGCCGGCCGTTGGGCGACGACGCGCTGCTGCTGCGCCACCCCGACGGTGGGCTGCACCTGGTCTGGCACCAGCGGCGTTACCTGGTCCGTGATCCCAGTCGGGTGCTGGCGGCACTCGCCACCACCCGGGCCCACGCGGTTCCGGTGGCGCCGGCGCTCCTCAACTCGTTGCCCGCCGGCGCCGACCTCGCTCCGCTCGACCTGCCTGCGCTGGGCCGGCCCGCCACCCGCGTGCCGGGTGCCACGATCGGCGCGGTCTACCTGGTGAGCAACTCCGGTGGCGGCAGGCAGTACGCGGTGGCGCTCGACGCCGGCCTGGCCGGCATCACCGAGTTGCAGGCGGGGCTGTTGCTGGCCCGCACCGGGCAGGTCGAGCCGGTGCCGATGACGTTGGGCCGGTTCGCCGCGTTGCCCACGGTGCCCGACCTCGCCCCGACCGGGCCGAACGCCCCGCCGCCGACCCCGCCCCGGCTCGCGGCCGGCGACGGCGGGGCGCTCTGCACCCGCATCGGCGACGACGGCGGGGTTGGTGAGGTGCGCTGGGGCGTACCCCTGCGGGACCTGACGGCCGTGCCCCGCACCGCGCCGACCGGCGGCGCGGTGCTGGCCGACCACGTGGTGGTGGAGCCGGGCCGCGGCGCGGTGGTCGAGGCCGCCGCGGCGCCCGGGGCGACCGGCGGCGCGGTCTCCGTCGTCACCGACCTGGGCCGACGGTACGTGCTGGCCGACCGGGAGGTGCTCCCGATGCTCGGCTACCGCGACGTGCGGCCGGTGCGGCTGCCGGCCGGGCTGGTCAGCCTGGTGCCCGCCGGTGCCACTCTCGACCCGGCCGCCGCCCGTGCTGTCGCCGCCCCCGACTGAGGTCGACGCGGCCCCGCCTGCGTCACTCGGCCGGTCGGCGCAGAACGCTGACCGCGAACGGGGCGTCGTCGCGCCACGGGCGCAGGTCCCAGGTGGCGAAGCGCTGCTCCACGCGCAGCCCGGCGGCCACCGCGTCGGCGTCGAACGCGGTCAGCGGGTAGCCACGCTCGGTGCCGAAGCCCACCGTCAGCACGCCATCCGGTCGCAGGTGCGCGGCCACCCGGCGCAGCACCTCCGGTTCGGTGCCGACGGCGACGAAGGCGAGCACGTTGCCGGCCAGTACCGCCGCGTCGAACGGCTCCGCCTCACCCAGCGCCGGTAGGTCCAGCTCGGCGAGGTCGGCGACCAGCCACGTCGGGCCGGGATAGTCGGCGCGGGCGGCGTCCACGAGCGCGGGGTCGGCGTCCACCCCGACGACCGTGTGCCCCCGCTCGGCCAGAGCGGCACCGACGCGGCCGGTGCCGCTACCGGCGTCGAGGATCCGGGAGCCGGGCGCGACGAGGGCGTCCACCAGTCGGGCCTCACCGGCCAGGTCCGCACCCTCGGCCACGAGCTTGCGGAACCGGTCGATGTACCACTGTGAGTGCTCGGGACCGGTGTCGGTCGCCCAGCGGGTCGGGTTGGCCATGTGGCCACCGTAACCGGGCCGGTGGCGGCCCGGCGGTCGACCCGGGGACAGCCGGGATCAGGGCAGCCGGGCCACCGTCACGAACTCGTTGTAGGTGAACACCCGCCCGAGCGGCCGGGCGAACGGGAACGAATACTGCCGGGTGACGGTCAGGCCCAAATCCCTACAGGCCTGCGCCGCCTCGGCGAAGCCGACGAACCGGACGTGTGAGGCGTCGCTGGCGTACCCGCGTTCCTGCGGGGTGATGAACACGGCCTGCCCGCCCGAGCGCACGTACGGCAGGTACGACGAGATGACCTCCAGCGCCTCCTCGGCCGGCAGGTGCTCCAGCAGGTGCGCGGCGAGCAGCGAGTCGAACGCCCCCGGCCGGGCGTGCGGGCTCTCCTTGAACTCGTCCACCTGGTACGCCTCGAACCCGGCGGCCCGCGAGTGCGCCACCGAGGTCGGGTTGTGGTCGACGCCGACGCCGTTGCCGTCCAGGTTGGCGAGGTTACGACCCAGGCCGGAACCGACGTCGAGGGTGGTGCCCAGATTGAGGCGGCGCAGATTCCACCGGTACGGCGCCTGCACGTCGAGCATCCGCTTCCAACGGGCACCACCGAGGCGCTGTAGCCGGTCGGTGTAGTCCTCGCCCGCCGTCTCGGTCGGCTGACGCCGCCCTGCCTGACTCATGCGCCGACTCCCTTAGCTGTGCCGGATAAGAACGTGCCGATGGTACGGACATGAAGGGGATCGTGGGGGACATCACAGCCCGGCGTTTCCGGACTGTGACACCGGCCGGCTCAGCCTTTCTCCGCGCCGCTGGTCAGCCCCTCGGTGAGCAGCCGCTCGCTGGCGAAGAAAAGAATCACGATGGGCAGGGTGAGCACGACCGACCCGGCCATCAGCACCGTTTTGGGCACCTCCACCCCGTCGGCGAGGAGGGACAACCCGAGCGACACCGTCCACCGGTTGGGTTTGTCGACCAGGAACAGCAGGGCGAAGAGGAACTCGTTCCAGGCGATCATGAAGTCGTAGAGCGCGACCGCCATGATCGACGGCATCGCCAGGGGCAGGCTGACCCGCCGGATGATGCCGAGCCGACCGGCGCCGTCGATGGCGGCGGACTCCTCCAGGCTGACCGGGATGGTCTCGAAGTAGTTCTTCAGCATGTAGACCGACACGGGCAACGTCTGCGAGATGTAGACCAGCACCAGACCGAAGAGCGAGCCGCGCAGGCCGGCCCGGGTGAAGACCACGAACAGTGGGATCGCGATGACGATCGACGGGAACAGGTAGACCGCCAGGAACAGGAAGTCCACCTGCCGCCGGCCGAAGAACCGCAGCCGGGCCACCGCGTACGCGCCGGGGATCGCGACCAGGAGGGTGAGCACTGTCGCCGCGACGGCGACCAACCCGCTGTTGCGGATGAAGGTGAGGAAACCCTGGCCGCCGTCGTCGGTGGCCTTGAGCACCTCGGCGTACGTGGCCACTGTCAGCTCACCGAAGCCGACCACTAGCGCGCCGGGGTCGAGCAGCAGCCGCTCGATGGGGCGCACCGAGAGCACCAGCATGTAGTAGAAGGGGAAGACCGTGATCACGAGGAACACGGCGATCACCAGGCGGCGCAGCCAACGCAGGCTCACCGTCTCGACCACGTCCCGGTCCATCAGCCCACCCTCCGTCCGAAGAAGCGCAGATAGATCAGCACGAACACGATGAGCACCACGGCCAGCACGACCGCCTGCGCGGCAGCGGCACCGATGTCGGTACGGGCGGTGAGGAACTCGTACACCCGCACGCTGACCACCTCGGTGCCGGCCGCACCGCCGGTGAGCAGGTAGACGTCGTCGAACTTGTTGAACGTCATGATGAACCGCAGCACGCCCAGCAGGGCGATCACCGGCAGCAGTTGCGGCAGCAGGATGTGCCGGAACCGCTGGGTGGGGGTGGCGCCGTCGACGCGGGCGGCCTCCTCCAACTCGCCGGGCACCGCCTGGAGCCGGGCCAGCAGGAACAGGAACGCGAACGGGAAGTACCGCCACGCCTCGAAGACGATCACCGTGGCCAGCGCTGTCGACTCCTGGGTGAGGAACGGCACCGGGGCGTCCCAGCCGAGCAGGCGTTGACCCCACGCGTTGACGATGCCGAGCTGCGGGTCGAGCATCACCTGCCAGACGAACGTCACAGCGACCACCGGCGCCACGTACGGCAGCAGCATGGATGCTCGGACCAGGGTGCGGCCACGGAACGGCCGGCGGACGACCAGGGCTGCCACCAGACCGAGCAGGATCGACCCGACGGTGCCGCCGATGCTGTAGATGAGCGTGACCCACAGCGTCTCGGCGAAGCCGGGGGTGTGCAGCACCCGGTCGATGTTGTCCATGGTGAACTCGCCGAACAGGCCGGTCTTGCGCAGCGTGGCGAGCCGGACCCGCTGGAAGGCGAGCACCACTGTCCACACGATCGGGATGCCGATGACCGCGATGGTGACGAGCAGGGTCGGTGCGACCAGCGCGAGCCCGGCACGGGATTCGCGGCGGCGCAGGGTCAACGGTCGGCGTCGGGGTGGCGCCGGCCGCTCCCGGGTGGGGGAGCGGCCGGGGCCGGGCGCGGTGGTGGTCAATTGACGCCCGCCTTGATGGCGTCGACGTCCTTCTTGGCGCGGTTGGCGGTGGCCGCCGGGTCGGACTTGCCGGAGACGAGGTCGCCCAGCACCTTGGGCACCGGCAACTCGCCCAGCATGGCGCCGACCAGCTTGCCCTGGCCCTGGCTGAGGCCCCACCGCCCGAAGGTGTCCGGGCTGCGGCGCAGCGTGGCCAGCACCTCGTCGCCGTACACGTCGGTGAGGGGCTTCTTCGCGTCCACGCCCGCCTGGCTGGTGTTCCAGGCGGTCAGGTACGCCTCCGGCTCGGCGGGGGTGCCCTTGCGGACCGGGAAGCGGCCCTCCGGGGACATGCCGAACCAGCGCGGGTAGCCGTCGCTGAGCATGTACTCCACGAAGGACTTCGCCGGGTCGGCCGCCGCGCCGTCCAGCACGGCCCAGGAGCTGATCTCGCCGTACTGGGCCGGTTCGGTGCCGTTCGGGCCCTTGATCGCGGTGACGAACCCGCTGTTCTTCGCGAGGAACGCCGGGTCCGCCTGGCACTGCGGGCAGGTCGGCTTGGCGTCGTTGCGAAGCCCGGCCAGCTCGTCGAGGATGAACGGCGACCAGATCACCATCGCCGCCTTGCCGGCGAAGTAGGTGGCCCGGGTGGTGTCCACGTCCTGTGCGCCTTTCACGGAGCTGGTGCGGATCAGGTCACCGTAGAAGCGGAACGCCTCGACGCACTGGGGCGAATCCAGTGTGACGTTCCCCGAGTCGTCGGTGAGCTGGCAGCCGTTGGCCAGGGCCAGGTGCTCGAAGGTCTGCTGGGTGAACACGTCGCTGGGGGCGGTCGCCGCGGTGATTCCGGCGACGCCGCCGGTGTTGAGCCGGGCCGCGGCGGTGGTGATCCGCTCGTACGTGTCGGGGGCGGGCAGGCCGGCCGCGGCGAACAGGTCCTTGCGGTAGACGAGCAGTTGCCCCCACCCGTCGCTGGGTACGGAGAGCTGTTTGCCGTCGTCGGCGGTGAGCTCCAGCGCCCGGGGGGAGAACGTCTGCTTGCCCAGCTTGTCGACGACCTCCGCGTTCGCCGAGGCGTGCAGCAGTTCGTTGCCGGCGAGCGTGCGGATGCCGGCGAGGGAGACCGACCCCACCACGTCGGGCAGGTCGCCGGCGGCGGCGTTGGCGGCGATCAGGGAGGGGAACTGGTCCTCGTTGACGGTCACGAGATCGACCTGGATCCCGGTCTTGGCGGTGAAGTCGGCGATGATCGCCTTGGTGGCGGTGACCCGGTCGGCGACGTCCTCCAGGCTCCAAACGGTGATCTTTTTGCTGTTGCTGTCTGATTGGTCGTCCCCGCAGGCCAGCAGGGTGGACGTGGCCAGTGTCATGATCAGGGTGGTGGCGAGTATCCGCCTCGGAGGTGCTGACATCGGTGGCACTCCTCTCGAAGGGTACATGCCGGATTCAACACCTTCGATTGATCAATAACAAGACATAGTGCGATTTTGTGTCTATCCTGGAGCCCAGTGCTACCGGGATGTGACACATGGGCAACTGGGTGGTCTCTCTCGCCGGGCCTCGACGCATCAGCCTCGAGCCCTGCCCGCCGGATCCGCTCGGCCCCGGCCAGGTCCGAGTCCGCACCTGCTACTCGGGCATCTCCGCCGGCACCGAGCTGACCCTCTACCGGGGCAGCAATCCCCGGCTCAGCAAGGACTGGGACGACGCCGCCCGAATGTTCGTCCCCCGGCAGACCCCGGTGCCCTATCCGTTGATCGGCTTCGGCTACGAAGAGGTCGGCGAGGTCGTCGAGGTCGCGCGGGACGTCACCGACCGGCATCCGGGGCAGCTCGTCTGGGGCATCTGGGGGCACCGGGCCGAGGCCGTGCTCGCCGCCGACGCGGTCCGCGCGCTGCCCGCGGGCCTGGATCCGCTCGCCGCGGTCTTCGCCCGCCCCGGCGCCATCGCGCTGACCGCCGTGCTCGCCGGTGACCTGCACCTCGGCGACTGGGTCGGCGTCTTCGGGCAGGGCGTCATCGGGCTGCTCGCCACCCGGCTCGCCGTGCTCTCCGGGGCCCGGGTGGTGGCCGTCGACCCGGTACCCGACCGGCTGGAGCACGCCGCCCGGTACGGTGCGACGTTCACAGTGGACGCCACCGTCACGTCCGCCGCCGCCGTGCTGCGCCAGGCCACCGACGGTCGGGGCGCCGACGTCTGCCTGGAGTTGTCCGGCGCGTACCCGGCGCTGCACGAGGCGATCCGCTCCACCACCCACGCCGGCCGGGTCGTGGCCGCCGGCTTCTACCAGGGCCAGGCCGACGCGCTCGGCCTCGGCGAGGAGTTCCACCACAACCGCATCCAGTTGGTGGCCGCCCAGGTCTCCGGGCCCACCCCCGCACCGAGCATGGCCGGCCGGTGGACCGGAGACCGGGTCGCCCAGACCTTCATGGACCTGGTGGCCGACCGCAGCGTCGACCCGCTGCCGCTGGTCAGCCACATCGTCGACGCCAGCGCGGTCGCCGACGCCCTCGCGCTGCTCGACCGCGGCGCCGGTGACGTCCTCCAAGTCGTGCTGAGGTTCTCATGACCACCATCGCGCTGGCCTGTCAGGAACAACTCCTGCCGGGCACCAACCTGATCCAGAAGTACGCCCTCGCGGCCGCCCTCGGCTACCAGGGCATCGAGCTGCGCGGCCGCGGCGACCTCGCGTTCGCCCGCCGGCTGCCCGAGCTGCGCCGGGCCCGCGCCGCCGGGGTGGTGATGCCCACCGTCTGCGTCGAGATGGACCACTTCATCGGCGACTTCGACCCCGCCCGCTCCGCCGACGCCGTCCGCAACCTGCGCTCCCAGCTCACGGTGATCGCCGAGCTGGGCGGCGTCGGGGTGATGACCCCGGCCGCCTGGGGGATGTTCTCCCGGCGACTGCCGCCGTTCGAGCCGCCCCGCCCGCCCGACGGCGACCGGCAGGTACTCCTCGACGCCCTCGGCGAGCTGGGCGAGCACGCCCGGGCCGAGGGGGTCACCCTCTTCCTGGAACCCCTCAACCGGTACGAGGACCACATGGTCAACCGTCTCGACCAGGCGGTGGCGCTCTGCGCCGCGCTCGGGTTGCCGTCGGTCCGGGTCGTCGCCGACACCTTCCACATGAACATCGAGGAGGACGACGTGCACCGCGCCCTGCGCGCCGCCGCCCCGTACCTCGGGCACGTGCAGGTCAGCGACTCCAACCGGTACCAACCCGGCGCCGGGCACCTGGACTGGCCGGCACTGGTGCGTACCCTGCTGGAGCTGGACTACCGGGGTTGGCTGGCCCTGGAGTGCCGGCTGCGCGGCGACCCGGTCCGGGCACTGCAACAGGCGGCCACGGTGCTGCGACACGCGCTGCCCCGGCGGGCCGCCGCGTGACCGCCGACGCCGGGCCGACCAGCGTCGACGCGACCGCCGGTGTCGACGGGACCGGTGACGCCGGGGCGACGCGCGCCGAGGCCGCCGGCACGGGTGGCCCGGCCGACGCGACCAGGCTGCGTCGACTCGCTGTCGACACGCTCGACGCCAACTGGGAGCACGACCACACGGTGCCCTCGCGCACGCTCTACCCGCACCAGTGGAGCTGGGACTCCGCGTTCATCGCGATCGGGCTGGCCCAGGTTCGCCCCGACCGCGCCTGGCGGGAGCTGGCCAGCCTGTTCCGGGCGCAGTGGGCCGACGGACGGGTGCCGCACATCGTGTTCAACCCGGCGATACGGGTCGGGGCGTACTTCCCGGGGCCGGAGATGTGGCGCTCGGCCGACGTGCCAGGAGCACCGGCGGTGGCCACCTCCGGCCTGGTCCAGCCGCCTGTGCATGCGCTCGCCGCGTTGCTGGCGTACCGGCGGGCGCCCGACCCCAGGGGGCTGGCCGCGCTGCGCCGGCTCTATCCCGCGCTGGTCGCCCAACAGCGCTACCTGGCCGACCGGCGGGACGTGGCAGGTGACGGGCTGGTCTGCATCGTGCACCCGTGGGAGTCCGGGTTGGACAACAGCCCGGCGTGGGACGAGCCGATGGCCGCGGTGCCGGCCGAGGCGGCCGTCATGCGCGCGTACCGTCGGCACGACACCACGCACGCCGACGCCGCACACCGCCCCACGGACCTGGACTACGCGCGCTACCTGGCGATCGTCGCCGCCTACCGCGAGCACGGCTACGCCGACCGCGACCTGGCCGACGGTCACCCGTTCCTGGTGGAGTGCCCGCTGTTCAACGCGGCGTTCGGGGCCGCCGAACACGCCCTCGCCGAGATCGCCGCGCTCATCGGCGACGACCCCGGGCCGCACCGGGCCCGCGCGACCCGGATCACCGAGGCTCTCCTCCGCCGGCTCCACGACCCGGACACCGGCACGTTCCAGCCCCGTGACCTGCGCACCGACCGTCTGGTGAACGCCCGTACCGTGCTCGGCCTGACCCCCCTGATCCTGCCCGACCTGCCGACCCGGCAGGCCGACGCGCTGGTCGTGGAGGCGCGGTCGGCGCGCTTCGGGGTGGCCCGTCGGATGGACCGGCCGCTACCCACCTACGACCGCACCGCACCGGACTTCGAGCCGCTGCGCTACTGGCGGGGGCCGAGCTGGCTCAACATCGGCTGGCTGGTCCGGCGTGGGCTGCTCACGCACGGGCACCCGGAGCTGGCCGCCGGGCTGCGCCGTTCGATGATCGGTCTGGTCGCCGGTGCCGGCTGCCACGAGTACTTCCACCCGGACACCGGCGCCGGGCTGGGCTCGCCGTCGTTCGGCTGGACGGCCGCGCTGGTGCTCGACCTGCTGGCCGACTGAGCGCGGTGCCGGTGGTAGCGTCCCCGATCCCGGCGGCCGTGAGGAGCAACGTGCGCGAGATCGACAAGGTGGCCTGGATCCTGTTGCAGGACGGTCGGGTGCTGAGCACCCGGTCGGTGGGCAAGGACGTCTGGTACCTGCCGGGTGGAAAGCGCGAGCCGGGCGAGACCGACCTGCAGACCCTGCGCCGGGAGATCGACGAGGAGTTGAGCGTCGAGGTCGACGTGCCCGGCGCCGTACACCTGGGCACCTTCACCGCCGAGGCGCACGGCCACGCGGCCGGCACCACGGTGCGGATGACCTGCTACCGGGCCGGCTATCAGGGGCAGCTGCGGCCGGCCAGCGAGATCGCCGAGATGGCCTGGCTCGGGTACGCCGACCGGCACCGCACGTCGCCGGTCGACCAGATCATCTTCGACCACCTGCTGGCGGAGGATCTGCTGCGCTGACGGCCCAGGTTGCCGGCCCGGGTTGGCGGCGCGGTTTGGCGGCGTCGGCCGGGGGTAACCGCCGGGGCGTGACGGACGGCGACGGGTTTCCGCACTTCATCGACGCGGTGTCCCGGCGGTCCGGCCTGCCGACCGAGCAGGCCGCCGCCCTCGCCCGCGCCGTGCTCCAGACGATGGCCGAGCGGGTGACCGGCGGCCCGCCAGACGACCTCGCCGGGCACCTTCCGAACTCGGTCGGGGGCTACCTCACCGGCCCGGCCCCGGATCCGGCCGGGGCCGTTGGTCCGGATCTGGCCGGGGGCTCACCCCCGGATCCGGGCGGGGCCGGTGGTGCGGATCTCGGCGTGGATCCGCTTCTGAGCGGTGGACCGGAGCCTGGCGTGGGCGGGCTGAACACCGGCGTGGGCCTGGAGGTGGGTGGCGCGGTTCCACCGCCGTCGGACGCCGGCCCGGCGGAGTTCCTCCGCCGGGTGGGGCAGCGCGCCGGGGTGGATGCGGCCACCGCCCGGGCCGGAACCGGCGCCGTCTTCGCCACGTTGCGGGAGGCGATGACCGTACGGGAGTTCCGCGACATGGTGGCGCGACTGCCGCGCGACGGCGGAGGCGGCGGTGCCGCATCCGACCCTCCCGTTTCGTCCGACCCGTACCTGCCCTGAGCCGGCCCGTGCTCCGTCGCCGCGAGGGATTCGTGCCACGCCGGCTCTGGCGTCGCTGAGCTGAACGCGGCGGAGCAGGCGTGTTCGGCGGCCCGCCGTGCCTTGCCGGGATCGGCGTGATGTCTGTGAGTCATCAAGATGACTCACAGACAACACGCTCAACGGAGTATCCGGCCCCGCGCTGTCCGCTCGCGTCGCCCGCTCGACCCTCCGGCCACGGCTGCTCCCTGGCGCTCACCATTCGTACGGGCACTGATCCGGCCGTAGACCGGCGGGCTGTCGATTACTCGACCGCATTGTGGCTATCGCGAAAATCCACCGCGCAAGGATTGTCACGCCGAAAAATCAGCCGGATGAAGTCGTGTTAGGTGAAAATCCGCTGCCGCGCCAGAGGGATGATCGGATGAAGTTCGACGTCCGTCGTCCGAGCCCCGCGTCGACCCTTTGGTCCGACTCTAATCGATGATCTTTCTCGACGGCCATCAAACTCTATGCTCCTTCCATTGTGAAGTCCTGGGGGGGATCATGATCACTTTCATCTATTGCTGTGCGCCTGTCCGTTGTGGATGCCCGCGCGCGTTCTGAGATGAAGACCTCGACACTGGTCCACCACTTCGTCGACGTCGCCGCCACCCGTTCCGATCAGCCTGCCGTGCTCGGCGACACCGGCCCGCTCGACTACGCCACCCTCGCCGGCCTGGCTGGCGGGCACGTCGACCTGCTGACCGCAGCGGGCGTCCAGCCCGGCGACCGGATAGGCATGCTGACCGCACACGGGGCCGCCACCATCGCCGCCATCCTCGGCACGCTCGCCACCGGCGCCACCTACGTGCCGCTCGACCCCGGCTTGCCCGAGCAGCGGCTGCGCCAACTGCTCGACGGCGCAGACGCCACCGCCCTGCTCTGCGGGGGCGAGCACACCGAGTTGGCCCGACGGCTCGCCGCCGACCGGCCGAGCCTGCGGATCGTCCCGGCCATCGACGTGCGACCCGCGCCGCTGCGACCGGTGCGGGTGGACCCGGACGCGCTCGCGTACGTGCTGTTCACCTCCGGGTCCACCGGGCGCCCCAAGGCCGTCGGGCAGAGCCACCGCAACCTCGCGCACGTGGTGAACAACCAGATCGCCACCCTCGACCTGCGGCCGGGCGACCGGCTCAGCCTGCTCGCCTCGTTCAGCTTCGACGCGTCCATCCCCGACCTGTACCCGGCGCTGCTCACCGGCGCCGCCGTCGTCCCGGTCGACCTGCGACGGCACGGCCTGGCGTACGCCGTCGAGCACCTGGCCCGCCACGGTGTCACCGTCTACCACTCCACCCCTACCGTCTACCGGTACCTGCTGGACACCCCGGGCGTCGAACGGCTCGACCGGGTCCGGGTGGTGCTGCTCGGCGGCGAGCAGGCCACCTACGCTGACGCCGCCCGGTCCCGAGGTCGCTTCGCCCCGGGCTGCGTCCTGGTCAACGGCTACGGGGCCACCGAGATGACCTTCGCGGCCCGATACGCGCTGCCGCTTGCCGACGTCGACCCGGCAGCCACGGGCCCGCTGCCGATCGGGACGGCTCTACCCGGGTACGCGCTGCGACTGGCACCGGACGGCGAGATCGTGGTCCGCAGCCAACACCTCGCGCCGGGCTACCTCGGTCAGGCCAGCGACACCTTCGGCCGCGACCCCGACGGCGTGCGGACGTACCGCACCGGTGACCTGGGTGAGCTGCTGCCCACCGGCGATCTGCGCTGCCTCGGCCGGCTCGACCGGCAGGTCAAGCTGCGGGGGTTCCGGGTCGAGCTGACCGAGATCGAGGCGGTGCTCGCCGCCGCGCCGGGCGTCGCGGAGGTGCGCGCCATCGCCCGCGACGGTGACGTGCTGGCCTACGTCCGGTCGGCCGGGCCGCCGGTGGACCCGGCCGCGCTCCGGGCCACCCTGGCCCGGCACCTGCCCGAGTACGCGTTGCCCCGCGCCGTCGTGCCGGTCGCCGAGTTCCCGCTGACCGTCAGCGGGAAGGTCGACGAGCGGGCCCTTCCCGACCCTGCCCGAGCCGGGTCGGTGGGGGACCAGCCGGCTACCCCGACCGAGCGGATCGTGCACGACATCTGGTGCGCCGTGCTCGGACGGGAGGCCGTCGGCCGCTCCGACAGCTTCTTCGACATCGGCGGGCAGTCCCTGCTGCTCGGTCAGGTGCAGCAGCGGCTGGCCGAACGGTTCGGCGTCCGGCCGCCGCTGCTCCGGCTCTTCGAGCATCCGACGGTCGCCGCCCAGGCTCGGCTGGTCGACCCACCGGCACCGGCCGTCGCGCCGGCACCGGCCGTCGGACCCGTACCGGCCGTCGTGGCCTTGGCCGCCGTGCCCCCCATGCCCGCTGGCCCGTCCGCCGCAACCGTCGGCGTACGCGAGTACACCGGCGACGAGATCGCCGTGATCGGTCTGGCCGGCCGATTCCCCGGCGCGGCGGACGCGGCCACGTTCTGGTGGAACCTGTGCGCCGGCGTGGACGCCATCCACGACCACAGTGACGAGGAGTTGGCGGCGCTGGGGGTCGGCCCCGGACTTCGCGCCGACCCCCGGCACGTCAAGGCCACCGGCCGGCTCGACGGGGTCGCCGACTTCGACGCCGAGTTCTTCGCCTTCGGCGACCAGGAAGCCGCCCGCACCGACCCTCAGCACCGACTGTTCCTGGAGACCGCGTGGGAGGCGCTGGAAGATGCCGGTCACGACCCGGCCCGGTTCCCCGGCCCGGTCGGCGTGTACGCCGCCACCTCCGTCAACCGCTACTTCCTGTTCCACCTCATGGACAACCCAGCCGTGGTCGGCGACGTCGACCCGGACGACTGGGAGGCCCGGCTGGTCGGTCGGCAGCTCGCCGACCACCTTCCCGGGCAGGTCGCTTACCGGCTGGGGCTGACCGGGCCGGCGGTGGCGGTGCAGAGCGCCTGCTCCAGCTCGCTGGTCGCCGTATGTCTCGCCGCGCAGAGCCTCGCCGACTACCAGTGCGACATCGCCCTGGCCGGCGGAGTGAGCGTGATGTGGCCCCGACACCGGCACATCCCGGGTGGTCTGGCCTCACCGGACGGCCGCTGCAGGGCCTTCGACGAGGCCGCCCAGGGCGCGGGCTTCGGCTCCGGAGCCGGAGTGGTGGCGCTGCGCCGCCTCGCCGACGCGCAGGCCGACGGTGACCACGTCCTCGCGATCCTGCCCGGCTGGGCGGTCACCAACGACGGCGCCGACCGGGCCGGCTTCGCCGTCCCCGGCCCGGCCGGGCAGGCCGCCGCGGTGGCCGGCGCGCTCGCCGCCGCCGAGGTCACCCCGGGCGAGGTCCGCTTCATCGAGGCGCACGGCAGCGGCACCCCGCTCGGCGACGCGATCGAGGTGGCCGCGCTGCACGAGGTGTACGAGGGCACCGCGCCCGCCGAGACCTGCGCGCTCGGCTCGGTGAAGACCAACATCGGCCACCTCGACGCCGCGGCCGGCATCGCCGGTCTGATCAAGGCGGTGCTCGCCGTGCAGCACGGCGTCATCCCGCCGAACCTGCACTTCACCCGGCCGCACCCGGAGATCGACCTGGCCAACGGCCCGTTCTACGTGCCGACGAAGGTACGGGAGTGGCCGAACGCGCCGCGTCGGGTCGCCGGGGTCAGCTCGTTCGGGCTGGGCGGCACCAACGCACACGTCGTGGTGGAACAGCCGCCCCCGGCGGAACCGCCCGACGCGGGGCCGACCGGGGTGCAGGTGCTGCCGGTCTCGGCGCGTACCCCGGTGGCCCTTCGGGCGGCGTTGACCCGGCTGCGGCGGCACCTGGCCGGCTCCGCGCCTGCCCTCGCCGAGGTCGCCGCGACGCTGGCGCTGGGCCGGCGCGAGTTCGGCTGCCGGGCCGCCGTGGTCGCCACCGACGCGGCCGGCGCGGTCACCGCGCTGGACGAGCTGCTGAGCACCGACGCCCGGGTCGCCGGCCCGGCCGGCGCGCTCCGCGAGCTGGCCGCCAGTTGGGTGGCCGGCCAACACCTGGACTGGACGGCCCTGCACCCGGCCGACGCCATCCGACGCACCTCGCTGCCCACCTACCCCTTCCAGCGGCGGCGGTACTGGATCGACCCCCCTCAGAAAGGCGAGCGGTGACCTGGTTCCTCTCCGCTGGCAGCCGCGATCCGGCGCCGGTGCAACTGTTCTGCCTGCCCTACGCCGGCGCCGGCGCCAGCGCGTTCCGCCACTTCCCGGGCCGTTTCGCGCCGGACGTCGAGGTGCTGCCCGTGCAGCTACCCGGCCGGGAGAACCGGATCAGCGAGGCCCCCCGCTTCCGGGTGGCCGACGTGGCCACCGCCATCGCCGAGCGGGCCGACGGTCCGTACGCGATCTACGGCCACTCGATGGGCGGCCGGCTCGGCTTCGAGGTGATCCGCGAGCTGCGCCGACGCGGGTGTCCGCTGCCGCTGCGGCTCTACGTGGGTGGCGCCCGCGCCCCGCACATCAACGCGCCCAGCGTCTTCGACGGGCTGTCGCAGGTGGACGATGAGGAGCTGCTGCGCCGGCTGCGGGTCGGCGGCGGGTTGCCCGGCGAGGTGCTGGGGCACCCCGAGCTGGTCGAGCTGCTGCTGCCGCTGCTGCGCGCCGACTTCGAGCGGGTGGACGGCTACCGGTACGGACCCGAGGAGCCGCTGCCGGTGCCGATCGTGGTGTTCAGCGGGCGTCACGACGGGGCGGTCAGCCGGGAGCAGAGCGACGCCTGGCGGGAGCACACCTGCGCCGGCTTCACCCTGCACGAGCTGGACGGCGGGCACTTCTTCCTGCACGACGCGCTGCCCGGGCTGGCCGCGGCGATCCGCGCCGACCTGCGCGCCGCGCTCGAACGGGAGACCGCTCGCTCCCCGACGACGGGCGGGCCGGCGCGCGCCGCGGCGGACGGGCACCGGGTGCCGCTGGGCGACACCGGCTGGTCGGTGTGGCGCGACGCCATCCTGCGCAGCACTGGCTTCCCCGCCGAGGGCTTGACCATGCTCGCCGCCCCGCAGGCCGCCGCCGCGGCCGACGAGCTGCTCGCCAGCGGCACCGGTGCCGACCTGTTCGACAAGGAGTTCGCCGCGGCGATCACCGCCGCCGGCCGAGGGCTGAGCGAGCTGGCCGCCGACCCGCTGCTGCGCGAGGCGGTCACCTGGCAGAATCGGAGTGCGCTGGTCGCCCTCGACGGCCTGGCCCGGGGCGGCCCCGATGCCGCCCGCAACGTGCGACGCCGGGAACGGGAACGCACCCTGCTCAAGTACTGGCAGCGGTACTGCGGCAAGAACGAGACGGTCGGCTTCTTCGGGCCGAGCTGCTGGGTCACCATCGACCCCGAGCTGCCGGTGGCGGCGCGGGTGCGCCCCGGCGCCGCGCTGACCCGCAGCCGTTGGGTGTGGTTCGAGTCCTGGGCGCTGGCCGCGTACGCCGAGCGGATCGGTCAGGACCCGGCGGTGCGCCGTTGGTGGGCGCCCCGGCTCGCCCCGCACCTGTGCCTCGTCGGCCGGGAGGTGCGTCGGCCGGGCCGGCCCCCCGTCCCGCTGTCCCCGGTGGAGGCGGCCCTGCTCACCGCCGCCGACGGCCACCGCACCGCGCGCGACGTGGTGACCGACCCGAGCATCGGGCTGCGCCGACCGGAGGACGGGTACGCGCTGCTGGACCGGCTGGTGCAGCGCGAGCTGGTCACCTGGGACGCCGAACTGCCGGTCAGTCCGGCCGCCGAGGAGGTGCTGCGGCAGCGGATCGCCGCCGTCGGCGACGCCCCGGCCCGGGCCGCCGCCCAGGCCGGCTTCGACCGGCTCTGCGCCGCCCGGGACGCGGTCGTCGCGGTGGCCGGAGACCCGGACCGACTGCGGGTGGCGCTCGGCGCGCTCGACGCGACGTTCACGGACCTGACCGGGCAGGCCGCACAACGCCGGGCCGGACAGATGTACGCCGGCCGGACCCTCTGTTACGAGGACACCAGCCGGGACCTGGACGTGGTCTTCGGAGCGCCGCTGCTGGACTCCGTCGCCGCGCCGCTGGCCATGCTGCTGAGGGCCGCCCGCTGGCTGGCCGTCGCGCTCGAGGACGCGTACGGGGCGGTGTTCCGGGAGCTGTACGAGGAACTGCGCGCCGAGGCCGGCGACGCCCCGGTCGCCCTGTCCGACCTGTGGTTCCTGGTCCAGGGGCTGTTCTGGGGCACCGGGGAGCGCCCGGTGGACGCGGTCGCCGCTCAGTTCGCCGCCCGCTGGGCGGAGCTGTTCGAGCTGGATCAGCAGCCTCCCGGCACCACCGAGGTGCGTCTCGACGTGGCGAACCTGGCCGCCCGGGTCGACGAGGCCTTCCCGGCCGTGCGGACGGACTGGTCCAACGCCCGGCTGCACAGCCCGGACCTGCAGATCTGCGCGGCCGACGCGGCCGCGCTGGCCCGGGGCGACTACACAGTGGTGCTCGGCGAGCTGCACGCCGCCTGGCCGTCGTTCGACTGTCAGGTGTTCACCCCGTCGCACCCGGACGTGGAGCGGCTGCGTGACGCGCTGGCCGCCGACCTCGGTCCGCACCGGATCCGGCTGCTCTTTCCCACCGACTGGCCGCGGCGCACGAGCCGGGTCGCGGAGGCGCTGATCGGCCCGACCGACCGGCAGTTGGCCTTCGCGCCGGCGCCCAACGCCGACCCGGACCGGGTGCTGCCCACCGTGGCGCTGACCGTGCACGACGAGGCGGGTCGGCTGGTGGTCGCCGCCGCCGACGGACAGCGTTGGTCGCTGACCGAGGTCTGCGCCGGGCTGCTCAGCACACACGCGGTCGACGGCTTCAAACTGGTCGCCGCCGCGCCGTACACCCCGCGGATCACCCTCGACCGGCTGGTGGTGGCCCGGCAGACCTGGCGGACCACGGTCGGCGCGTGCGGCCTGGGCGCGGTGACCGCGGAGCGGGCCCGCTTCCTGGCCGTGCGGGACTGGCGGCGCCGGTTGGGCCTGCCGGAGCAGGTGTACGTCAAGCTCGGCACCGAGACCAAGCCCTGCTTCGTCGATCTGAGCAGTCCCGCCTTCGCCACGATGTTCTGCGCAATGGTGCGGGCGGCCGGCCGGGACGGCGGCGACGCCACGACGCTGGTGGTCAGCGAGATGCTGCCCACCCCGCAGGACGCCTGGGTGCCCGACGCGGCGGGCCGGCGCTACTTCAGCGAACTACGACTGCACATCGTGGACACCGACAAGCCGGAGCTGATTCGATGAAGCACTTGTTGCCCCTCGGCACGACGGGCTGGTCGGTCTGGCGCGACGTGGTGCTGCGTACCGCCGGCTTCCCGGCCGACGGCCTGGCCGCTTTCGCCGCCCCGGAGGCCGCCGCCGCCGCGGACGCGCTGCTGGCCTGCGATGACAGCGCCGACCTGTTCGACAAGGCGTTCGCCGAGGCCCTGGCCGGGGCCTCGGTGACCGCCGGCGAGATCGCCGCCGATCCGCTGCTGCGCGAGGCGGTCACCTGGCAGAACCCGGCCATGTTGACCGCCCTGGACGGGTTGCTGCGTACCGACCCGTCGGTGCGCAACCACTGGCGGCGTCGGCGCGAACTGAGCCTGCTGCGCTACTGGCAGCGCTACTGCGGCAAGGCCGAGACGATCGGCTTCTTCGGCCCGGTCTGCTGGGGCGTCCTCGACCCCGCTGAGGAGTCGACCCGGCTGAGCCCGGGGCCGGGGCTGCTGTCGGGCCGGCTGGTGCGCTTCGAGGCGTGGGCGTTGATCGCGTACGCCGATCGGCTCGCCGACGACCTGGACGTGCGTCGCTGGTGGGCGCCAGCGCTGGCGCCGCACCTGACGGTGGAGGGCCGGCGGCTGCACCGGCCGCTGCACCCCCCGGTGGAGGTGTCCACGCTGGAGGCCCGGCTGCTGGCCGGGTGCGACGGGCGTACGCCGGCACTGCGGCTGGTCGAGGGGATCCTTGCCGACGGCGACGCCGGCATGCGCTCCGCCGCCGACGCGTACCTGCTGCTCGACCGACTGGTCGAGCGTGGCCTGCTGACCTGGGACGCCGGTCTGCCGATCAGCCCCCGGGCCGAGCAGGTGCTGCGGGAGCGGCTGGACGCGATCGGCGCGGCCGACCTGCGCGCCGAGGTGATCGACGGCTTCGACCGGCTCTGTGCGCGCCGCGACGACGTCGCCGCGGCGGCTGGCGACCCGGACCGGTTGGGCGCCGCGCTGGAGGCGCTGAACGCAGAGTTCACCGAGGTCACCGGTCGGCCCGCCACCCGGCAGGCCGGTCAGATGTACGTCGGCCGGACGGTGGTGTACGAGGAGACCGCCCGGGATCTCAGCGTGACCGTCGGTGCGGGGGTGCTCGATGCCCTCGCCGCGCCGCTGGCCGTGCTGCTCCAGGCCGCGCGGTGGCTGACCGCGGAGATCGGCGCCGCCTGCGAACGGCTCCTCGCCGAGCTGTACGAGGAGTTGCGCGCCGACGGCCCGGTGCGGCTGGCCGACGTCTGGTCCCTGGCCCAGGGGCTGCTGCTCGCCCCGGAGGGGCCACTGGCTGCCGCCGGAGCCGGCTTCACCGCCCGCTGGGCGGAGTTGTTCGACCTGGCCGCGCTGCCGCCGGGGCAGTCGGAGCTGCGGCTCAGCGCCGCGGAGCTGACCGAGCGGGCCCACCGGGTGTTCCCGGCGACCGCGCCGGGTTGGCCGTCCGGCCGGATCCACAGCCCGGACGTGCAGATCAGCGCCGTCGACCTGGACGCGTTGAACCGGGGTGAGTTCCTGCTGGTGCTGGGCGAGCTGCACCCGGCTCACGTGCCCTTCGACAGCGCGGTCTTCGTGCCGTTCCACCCGGACCCGGTGGCGCTGCGCGCCGGGCTGGACGCCGACCTCGGCCCGGCCCGGGTCCGGGTGCTCTACCCCGAGGGCTTCCCGAGGGTGACCACCCGCACCACGTACGGGCTGAACAGCGCGGCCGACCGGCAGCTCGGCATCGACACCGCCCGCGGTGGTGAGATCGACCGGTTGGTCCCCGCCACCGAGGTGCGGGTGGTGCCGGCGGGTGACCGGCTGGAGGCGGTGCTGCCCGACGGCACCCGCTGGCCGCTGGTGGAGGTCTTCGCCAACCTGCTCGGGTCGTTGCTGTTGGACAGCTTCAAGTTGCTCGACCCGGCGCCGCACACGCCCCGGATCACCATCGACCGCCTGGTGGTTGCCCGGCGGACGTGGCGGACCACGGTGGGGGACAGCGGTCTGGCCGGGGTGAAGGGGGAGGCCGGCCGGTTCCTCGCGGTGCGCCGATGGCGGGCCCGGCTCGGCCTGCCGGAGCGGGTGTTCGTGAAGCTCGGCACCGAGGTCAAGCCCTGCTATGTAGACCTGACCGGCCCGCTCTACGCCCAGTCGCTGTGCGCGATGGTCGACGCCGCCGCCCGTACCGGGCCGGACGTCGCGATCGTGGTCACCGAGTTGCTGCCGACGCCCGACGACAGCTGGGTGACCGACGCGGAGGGCCGCGGGTACGTCAACGAGCTCCGCCTGCAGGTCACCGATCCGAGCAGCTACCCCGGGGGAAACGGGTGACCGACATCCTGTCCGTCAGCGCCGTGCGGGGCGAGTCGCTGCCCTGGCCGGACGCGACGCTCGCCGAGCTGGTCGTGGCGCAGGCCGCCCGCACCCCGGACGCGGTGGCCGTGCGCCAGTGGGACACGCGGCTCAGCTATGCCGAGCTGCTGTCCCGGGCCGCCGGGGTGGCCGCCACGCTGCGTGCCCGGGGGGTCGGTCGGCAGACCCGGGTGGGTGTGTGCGGCACCCGTCGACCGGACTTGGTGGCCACCGTGCTCGGTGTGCTGCTGGCTGGCGGTTGTTACGTGCCGCTGGAGCCGGGCGGCCCGCGTCGGCGGTTGCATGCGATCGCCGCCGACGCGGGCCTGTCCCTGGTGGTGGGCGACGCCGCGGAGGCCGAGTTCGGCGCCGCGCCCGGTGTCGAGGCGATCGGCCTGCCCGGTCCGGCTTCCCTCGCGCCGTGCCCGGCCCGCCCCGGCGATCCGGCGTACGTGCTGTTCACCTCCGGCTCTACCGGCCGACCCAAGGGTGTGCTCACCACCCACCGCAACGTGGTCGAGTTCGTCAGCGGCGTGGTCGCGCTCAGCGGCGCGGACGCCGGCGTGCGCAGCCTGGGCATCGCCTCACTTGGCTTCGACGCGGCGACCATGGACCTGTTCGTCCCGCTGCTGCTCGGTGGCACGGTGCAGCTGCTCGGCGCCGAGGACCGCGCCGACCCGGTGCGCCTGGCCCGGTTCATCGTCGCGCACGAGGTGAACTGGGGCTTCATCACGCCCACCGTGCTGGCCATGCTCGACCCGGAGGAGGTGCCCGACTGGCGCACGGTGCTGTGCGGTGGCGAGGCCGTCCCGGCCGCGTTGGCCGCGCGCTGGGCGCCCGGCCGGCGCTTCCTCAACGGGTACGGGCCGACGGAGACCACGGTGCTGGCGGTCAGCGGCCCGTTGAGCGCCACCGAGACCGACCCGGTGCCGATCGGCCGGCCGCTGCCCAACCATCGCGCGTACGTGGTGGACGCCGCGCTGGACCCGATGCCGGTGGGGGAGACCGGTGAGCTGCTGATCGGCGGGCCCGGGCTGGCCGACGGATACCTGGGCCAGCCCGCGCTGACCGCCGAGCGTTTCGTCCCGGACCCGTTCTCCGGCCTGCCCGGTGAGCGCCTGTACCGCACCGGTGACCTGGTCCGCCACGACCCGGACGGGCGGATCGTCTACCTCGGCCGGGCCGACCGGCAGGTCAAGATCCGGGGGCAGCGGATCGAGCTGGGTGAGGTCGAGGCGGTGCTGGCCGACCTGCCCGGCGTCGCCTCGGTGGCCGTTGAGGCGGTGGCCGGGCCGGCCGGCACCGAGCTGGTCGCGTTCCTCACCCCGACGGACGCGCCCGACGACGCGCGGCTGCGCGCGTACGCCGGCAGTCGGCTGACCGCCGCGATGCTGCCGGCCCGGGTGCTGCGCCGCGCCGCGCTGCCGGTGAGCCCGACCAGCGGCAAGCTGGACCGGCCGGCGTTGCGGGCGCTGGCCGTCACCGCCCTCACCACCCCACCGGCCGAGCCGGGCGGCACGCCCGCCGACGCGGCGGTGCCCGCCGACCTGACCGACGACCCGGTCGCGGCGGCGGTGGCCGGGATCTGGACCCGGCTGCTGGGCGCGCCGCCGGGTCCGGACACCGACTTCCTCGCCGCCGGTGGCAACTCCATCGCGGCGATGCGGCTGGTGGCCGCCCTGCGCGACGAGCTGGGCCGGCAGGTGGACACCCGGGAGGTGTTCGCGCTGCGCGGCTTCGGCCGGTTGGTCGAGCAGGTCGCCGTCGCGCCGAGCGCCGGCGACGAGTTGAGCACCGGCAACCCGCCGACGCTCTCCCCCCGCCGCAGCGCCGGCTCTGGTTCGTCGACCAGCTCGCGCCGTCCAGCGCGCCGTACAACATCGCGGTGGCGCACCGGTTGCGCGGGCCGCTGGACACGGCCGCGCTCGGCGCCGCGCTGCGGGCCGTGGCTGTCCGGCACGACGTGCTGCGGTGGCGCATCCCGCAGACCAGCGGCGTGCCGTACGCGGTCTGCGCGGAGCCCACCGACGTGGCGGTGCCGGTGGTCGACCTGACCGACAGCGCCGACCGGGAGGCGGAGCTGGCCCGGATGCTCGCCGCCGGCGCCGCGCACCCGTTCGACCTGGCCACCGGGCCGCCCTGGCAGGTGACCGTCTACCGGCTCGGGCCGGACCAGCACGTGCTGGCGGTCACCTGGCACCACGCGGTCTTCGACGGCTGGTCCGAGCGGGTCTGCTACGACGACTTGGCCACCGGGTACGGCCGGGCGGTGGCCGGCCAGCCGCCCGCGCTGCCGGAGCTGCCCGCCCGCTACGCCGACTACGCGGTGTGGCGGGACGCGCGGGACCGGCGTCGGGGCGAGGCCGATCTGGCCTGGTGGGCCGGGCACCTGAGTGGCGCGCCGACCGTCCTGGAGCTGCCCCGCGACCGGCCCCGGCCGGCGGTTCAGACCTACGCGGGCGCGGAGGCGTCCGTCCGGTTGTCGGCGCCGGCCGACCACGCCGTGCGGGAGCTGGCCGAGCGGCGCGGCACGACGGTCGCCGCGGTGCTGCTCGCCGCCTTCGGTGAGCTGATCGCCCGGCTCACCGGCGGCGACGACCACGTGCTCGGGGCGATCGTCGCCGACCGGCGGCTGGCCGCCTTCGACGACGTGGTCGGCTTCTTCATCGACACCGTGCCGGTCCGGGTACGGACCGCCGGCGCGAGCTTCGCCGAGCTGGTCGACCGGTGCGCCGACGAGCTGCACGAGGCCACGGCGCACCCCGGCGCGCCACTGGAACGCATCGTCGAGGCACTGGGCGTCGGCCGGGACACCGCCCGGGCGCCGCTGGTGCAGGTGCTGTTCAACGTGCTCAACTTCGCCCCGCCCCGACTGGACCTGAGCGGGCTGAGCGCCGAGCCGGTGGCCGTGCCTAAGCCCGGCTCGCCGTTCGACATCACCGTCTACGTGGTGGAGCGCGACGGCCGGGCCGGGGTCGAGGTGGTCTACAACCCCGACCTGTTCGACGCCACCCGGATCGAGGACCTGCTCGCCGACCTGGCGGACCTGGTGGACGCGCTGGCTGCCACGCCGCACGCGCCGGCCCGTGCGGTGGCCGGGGACCTGCCCCGGCCCACCGTGCGGGTGCCGCAGCTCGGCGCCATGACGGTCGCCGGTGCGGAGGCCGCCGGCCCGCCGCCCGGTCTGCTGCCCGCCGGACCGGACGGGCTCACCGAGACCGAGGAGCTGATCGCCGGAATCTGGCGGGAGGTCCTCGAGCGGGACCGGGTCGGCGTCACCGACAACTTCTTCGACATCGGCGGCCACTCGCTGGCGCTCGCCGCCGTGCACGCCCGGCTGATCGCCGCCACCGGCCGCTCGATCCGGATGCTCGACCTGTTCCGCCACCCCACCGTCCGGGCCCTCGCCGCCAGCCTGGACGGCGCCGCCGACCGGCCGGAGCTGGCCCGGGCCGCGATGCGGGCCGCCGCCCGCCGTGGCCGTACCCGCCGTATCCCTCCCCGCCGCCCTGGCGGCACCGCGTGACGAAGGACAGCCTGATGAGCAACCCGACCACACGGCCCAACGACGCCACCGACCTGGCGGACGAGGGCATCGAACCGATCGCGATCGTCGGCCTCGCCGCGCGCCTACCCGGCGCCGCCGACGTGCACGAGTTCTGGCGCAACCTGGTCGACGGGGTCGAGTCGGTCACCGAGCTCACCCGCGAGGAGCAGTTGGCCCGGGGCGCGACAGTCAACGAGGTCGACGATCCGGGCTGGGTCAATCGCGTCCCGCTGGTCGACGGGTACGACGAGTTCGACGCCGGGCTGTTCGGGATGACCCGCCGGGAGGCCGAGCTGACCGACCCACAGCACCGGCTGTTCCTGGAGACCTGCCACACCGCGCTGGAGGACGCCGGCTACGACCCGTCGCGCTACGACGGCGCGGTCGGCGTGTACGCGGGCACCGGCGGCAACCTGTACCTGCAGCGCAACGTGCTGCGTAACCAGCGGGTCGGCGGCAACCCGCACACCGCGGTGTCCATCGCCACCGGCAACTCGCCGAACTACGTGGCCACCAACGTGTCGTACCGGCTGGACCTGCGTGGGCCCAGCATGACCGTGCACACCGCCTGCTCGACCTCGTTGGTCGCCTTCCACCTGGCCTGCGAGGCGCTGCGCAACGGCGAGTGCGACATGGCCCTGGCCGGCGCGGCGAACATCGAGCTGCCGCACGTCGGCTACCTGGGGATGGAGGGCTTCACCTCGCCTGACGGCCGGTGCCGCCCGTTCGACGCCGACGCGAACGGCACGGTGTGGGGCAGCGGAGTGGGGGTGACCCTGCTCAAGCGGCTCTCCGACGCCATCGCCGACGGCGACACCGTACGCGCCGTGGTGCTCGGCAACGCGATCAACAACGATGGCGCCGGCAAGGTCGGCTTCACCGCGCCGAGCGTCGACGGGCAGATGGCGGTGGTCGCCCAGGCCGTGGCGATGGCCGACGTCGACCCGCGCACCATCACCTACGTCGAGGCACACGGCACCGGCACGGCGATGGGCGACCCGATCGAGGTGGCCGCGCTCTCCGCGGTCTACACGAAGGACACCGACGAGCGGGGCTGGTGCGGCATCGGCTCGGTGAAGTCGAACATCGGGCACCTCAGCCAGCCGTCGGGCATCGTCAGCGTGATCAAGACGGTGCTGGCCATGGAGCACGGTCTGATTCCACCGACGATCAACTTCGAGACGCCGAACCCGGCGGTCGAGTTCGCCGACACCCCGTTCTTCGTGACGAACACGCTGACCAAGTGGGACGCCGACGGCGGGCCGCGCCGGGCGGGGGTCAGCTCGTTCGGCATCGGCGGCACCAACGCGCACGTGGTGCTGGAGGAGGCGCCGGCGGCGTACCGGGACGACCGGCGGGTGCGCCCGGCGCACCTGCTCCAGGTCTCCGCGGCCACCCCCACCGCCCTGGACGCGGCGGTGCGGCGCCTCGCCGATCACCTGGACGGCGCGGCCGACGCCGGGCCGGAGTACCTCGCCGACATCGCGCACACCCTGCGCGTCGGCCGCCGGCAGTACGCGCACCGCCGCGCCGTGGTCGCCACCGACCTGCCCGCCGCGGTCGCTGCCCTGCGCTCTCCCAAGCGCGGCCCCCGCGCACCGCAACCATTGACCGACAGTCCAGCCCGGGCACAGGTAGCTTTCCTGTTCAGCGGTCAGGGAGCCCAGTACGCCGGCATGGGCGCGCAGCTCTACGCCGAGCAGCCCAGCTTCGCGGCCGCCGTTGACGAGTGCGCCGAGCTGCTCCGCCCCGAACTCGGCCTGGACCTGCGTGACCTGATCCTCGGCCGCGACCCGGCGGCGGGGGAGCGCCTCGTCGAGACCCGCTACACCCAGCCGGCCCTGTTCACCGTCGAGTACGCCCTGGCCGTCCTCTGGCAGGCCGCCGGGGTGCGGCCGGCCGCGATGATCGGCCACTCCATCGGCGAGTACGTCGCCGCCACCATCGCCGGCGTGCTGAACCTGCCCGACGCGCTGCGGGTGGTCGCCGGCCGGGGCCGGCTCATGCAGTCGGTGCCGACCGGGTCGTTGCTGGCGGTGGCGCTGGACGAGTCGGTGGTCGCCGCGCAACTGCCCGCGGAGCTGGCGGTCGCCACCGTCAACGGCCCGGGCACCTGCGTGGTGGCCGGCCCGACCGCGGCGGTCGAGGCGTTCGCCGCCACGCTGGACGGCAAGAGCAAGATGCTGCGCACCTCGCACGCCTTCCACTCGCCGATGATGGACCCGATCCTGGCCGAGTTCACGGCGCTGATGGGCACGGTCACGCTGCGCCCGCCGACGCTGCCGTTCCTGTCCAACGTCACCGGCACCTGGATCACCGCCGAGCAGGCCACCGACCCGGCGTACTGGGCGGCGCACCTGCGGCAGCCGGTCCGTTTCGGCGACTGCGTCGCCACCCTGCTCGCGGCGGGCACCTGGCAGCTGCTCGAGTGCGGCCCCGGCCGGCAGTTGGCCAGCCTGGCCCGGATGCAGGTGGCCAGGGCCGCACCGGAGCAGCGCCCGCTCGCCCCGCTGAGCAGCCTGCCCGGGCCGGGCGACGGCACCGGCGACCTGGCCACCCTGCTCGGCGCCGCTGGCGCGCTCTGGTCCGCCGCCGTGCCCGTGCGCTTCGACGACGACCCGGCGGCCCGGCGGGTGCCGCTGCCCACGTACCCCTTCGAGCGCCGCCGCTTCTGGATCGACCCGGATCCGGAGCAGCCGGTCGTGACCGCCCCGGTCGAGGTGGGTCCGCGACCGCTGCCGCAGTGGTTCGCGGTGCCGGTCTGGCAGCAGGCCGCGCCGCTGCCGGCGGCCGAGCCGCTGGGCCGCTGCCTGGTGCTGACCGCCGGCCCGCGCGGTGACGCGCTGGTCGCCGGCCTGCGGGCCGCCGGCGCCGACCCGATCGTGGTACGCCCCGGCGACTCCTTCGCCGGGACCGACAACGGCTACCACCTGCGCCCCGGTGTACGCGCCGACTACGACGACCTGGTCGCGGCGCTTACCGCCGACGCGGTGCCGGCCCGGTTCGTGCACGCGTTCACGCTGGACGGCCCGCCAGCCGGCACCGACATCGCGGCGGTCTGGGCCGCGCAGGAGCGGGGCTTCTTCAGCGCCCTGCACCTGGTGCAGGCACTCGCTGGCGCCGGCCTGACCAGCGAGGACGACGGCCTCGCCCTGGACCTGGTGACCAGCGGGGTCGGCGACGTCCGCGGCGACGACCTGCGTCGCCCGGAGCACACCACCCTGGCCGGGCTGGTCCGGGTGCTGCCGGCCGAGCTGCCCGGGCTGGCCGTGCGGCTGGTCGACGGGGACCCGGCCGAGGACGACGTCGCCGCCGTGGTCGCCGAGCTGCGCCGCCTCCTGGACCCGGAGCGGGCCGAGGTGGCGCTGCGGGGGCGGCGTCGCTGGCTGCCCGGCTTCGAGCAGGTGACGGTGGACTCCGAGGTGGAGGCGGGAGCCCTGCGTGACGGTGGCCGGTACGTGATCACCGGTGGCCTCGGCGGCATCGGCATCACCCTGGCCGAGGACTTCGCCACCCGGGCCCGGGCCAGGCTGGTGCTGCTGGCCCGCTCCGGGCTGCCGGAGCGTGAGCGGTGGGACGACCACCTCGCGGTGCACGGCGACGACCGGGCCGGCCGGGCCATCGCGGCGATCCGCCGGATGGAGGCCGCGGGCGCCGAGGTGCTGGTGCTCGCCGCCGACGTCACCGACCCGGCCGACCTGCGCCGGGTCCGCGACGCCGCGCAGGCCGCGTACGGTGGCATCGACGGCATCGTGCATGCGGCCGGCCTGCCCGGCGGGGGAATGGCCGAGGTGAAGGAGCGGGCCGAGGCCGAGCGGGTGCTCGCCCCGAAGCTCGCCGGCACGCTCGCCCTCGCCCAGGTCTTCGGTGACCTGCCACTGGACTTCGTGGTGCTGTGCTCGTCGATCACCGCCGTGGTCGGCGGCTTCGGACAGGTCGACTACTGCGCCGCGAACGCGTTCCTCGACGCGCACGCGCGCTCGGGCGCAGGCTGGCGGGCACCGGTGCTGTCGCAGAACTGGGGCGGCTGGGCCGAGGTCGGCATGGCCGTGGAGACCGCCGTGCCGGCCGGCTTCCGGGCGGCCGGCCGGGACACCGTCACCGCGGCGGTCGACCACCCGGTGCTCACCACGAAGGTCACCGGGCCAGACGGCACCGTGCTGCACGGGCTGGTCTCCGCGGCCACCCACTGGCTGCTCGACGAGCACCGGATCGGGGGTGTGCCGGTGGTGCCGGGCACCGCCCACCTGGAGTCGGTCCGGGCCGCGGTGGCCGCCGCGCTGCCCGCGCCCGGTCCGGCCGCGGCGGTGGAGCTGCGCGACGTGGTTTTCCTCGAGCCGTTCGCGGTGCCCGAAGGCACCGTCGCCCAGTACCGGGTGGAGCTGACCGGCACCGACGAGGGCGGCACCGAGTTCGCGGTGCGGAGCCTCGCAGGCGGCCGGCTGCGGACCCACGTGCGGGGCGGCGCGGGCTGGACCGACGAGCCGGCACCGGCACCGCAACCGGCCACGGTCGTGGGTCGCCGGGTGGACGACGACGCGTCGTTCGGGCGGGGCCGGACCAGCATGCTGACGTTCGGGCCGCGCTGGGCCGCGCTGCGGGAGCACCACCTGGCCGACGGCGAGGAGCTGGCGGTCGTCGAGGCGCCCGCCTCGGCGGCCGACGACCTGCCCGTCTGGGGCCTGCACCCGGCACTGCTGGACGTGGCGACCGCGTTCGGTCGGGGCCAGGGCAGTGGCACCTACCTGCCACTGTCCTACGGCCGGATCGTGGTGCGCGGTTCGCTGCCGGCCCGGTTCACCAGCCGGTTGCGGCACCGCACCGGCGGCACCGACGAGGTGGTCGCCGCGGACCTGTCGCTGCGCGACCCGGACGGCCGGGAGCTGGTCGAGATCAGCGACTTCGTCCTGCGCAGGGTGGACCAGGGCGCCGTCACCGGTGGCCTGAGCGGGCCTGCCGGCGACGACGCAGGGGCGGTGCCGGCCCCGTCCACCGAGGACATCCGGCCGGTGGACGGCGCGGAGGCGTTCCGCCGTAGCCTCACCGCCGGTCTCGGCGCCCAGGTGGTGATCGCCACCCGGACGGTCGAGGACATTCGGCACCGTGCCGGCCGGGTCACCTCCGGCAACCTGGCCGGCGACGAGGCGGCCTCCGGGCCGGCCGCGACCGGGGCGTCGGCCGGCACGGCCGGGCCGGGCACCGAGTTGGAACTGGCCATCGCCCGGGTCTGGCAGGACCGGCTCGGGGTGCCCGAGGTGGGCGTCGACGACGACTTCTTCGCCCTGGGCGGCAACTCCCTGGTCGCGGTCCAGCTGATCGCGGCGATGCGCACGGCGACCGGGGTGCGCCTGCCGATGCGCAGCCTCTTCGAGACCCCCACCGTGGCCGGGCTGGCAGCCCGGATCGAGGAACTGCGCGTCGCCGCGGCCGAGACCGACGAGCCGGTCACCCCGGCACCGATCCCCGCCATTCCGCGACTGCCCCGTGCGTGACGAGAAACCAGGAGTGGAGAGAACAATGAGCGACACGACCGCCACGCTGCCCGTGGTCGTCGAATCCGACGGCCGGACACTGACCGAGCTGATCACCGAGCGCCGCGCCGAGCTGCGGGCAGCCGTGGCCGAGCAGGGCGGGTTGTTGTTCCGCGGCTTCGACGTGGGCGGGGTGGACGGCTTCGACCGGGTGGTCCGGGCGCTGGCCGGTGAGCCGCTGACCTACACCGAGCGGTCCTCACCACGACACGCCATCAAGGGCCGGGTGTACACCTCGACCGACTACCCGCCGGACGAGGAGATCTTCCTGCACAACGAGAACTCGTACCAGGCGCGCTGGCCGTTGACGCTGTTCTTCTACTGCATCACCGCGCCGCAGACACTGGGCGCCACTCCGCTGGCCGACATCCGCCGGGTCTACCGGGAGATCGACCCCGCGGTACGCGAGGAGTTCGTCCGCCGCCGCTGGATGCTGATGCGCAACTTCCACGGAGATTTCGGCGCGAGCTGGCAGCACGTGTTCGGCACCGACGACCGCGCCGAGGTCGAGGCGTACGCGGCGGCGAACCGGATCACGCTGGAGTGGGTGGGCCGCGACGGGCTGCGTACCCGTGCGGTCCGCGACGTCGTGCACCAGCGGCCCGGCTCGGACATCCCCCGCTGGTTCAACCATGCCACGTTCTTCCACGTGAGCAGCCTGGCCAAGGACCTCCAGGAGGGGCTGCTGGCCATGTTCGGCGCGGACGGGCTGCCGTCGAACACCTACTACGGCGACGGCGGCGAGATCCCCGTCGATGTCATGGACCACCTGCGCGCCGCCTACCGGGCCGCCAGCGTCCGCTTCGACTACCAGCGCGACGACGTGCTGGTGGTCGACAACATGACCGCCGCGCACGGCCGGGAGCCGTACACCGGCCCCCGCAAGATCGCCGTGGCGATGGCCGAACCGCACACCCCCGACACCGATGGAGCACTGTGATGGCCGAGCCCCGATTCCTGGTCGTGCGCAACGACGAGGAGCAGTACTCCATCTGGCCGGCCGGACGGGACCTACCGGCGGGCTGGTACGACGTGGGGTTCGCCGGCACCCGCGAGGAGTGCCTGGCGCACATCGACACCGTGTGGATCGACATGCGCCCCCGTTCGGTGCGGGAGTCGGCGTCATGACCCAGGAGTGGACCTTCCCGGCCTCCTTCGCCCAGGAGCGGGTGTGGACGGCCAACCAGCTCGACCCCGGTTCGCCGGTCTTCAACATCTCCGCGCCGTTCGGGTTTCCGGCCGGCGTCACCGCGACCCAGGTCGCCGAGGCACTCACGCAGGTGGTCGCCCGACACGAGGCACTGCGCACCCACCTGCGGATGGCCGACGGGGTGCTGACGCAGGTCGTCCGGGCCGTCGAGCCGGTGGAGCTGCCGGAGCTGGACCTGACCGACCTGCCCGCCGACGAGCAGCAAGCCCGCGCCACCGACACGCTGGCCGAGCTGGCGCGGACGCCGATCCCGCTGGACGCCCCGCCACTGTGGCGGGCCCGGCTGGTCCGCTTCGCCGCCGACCGGCTCGGGTTGCAGTTCGTGGTGCACCATGCGGTCTTCGACAGCCACTCCGCGGTGCTCTTCGACGCCGAACTGGCCGCGTTCACGCGGGCCGCGCTGACCGGCGCCCCGGCCGACGTACCCGAGCTGCCCATCCAGTACGCCGACTTCGCCGTCTGGCAGCGCGACCAGCTCACCGACGACGAGCTGGACCGGCAGCTCGCCTTCTGGCGCGACAGCCTGGCCGGTGCGCCGACGGTGACCGGCCTGCCGCTGGACCGGCCGCGCCCCGCCCAGCTCGGCTTCGCCGGCGACGAGGTGCGCTTCGACCTTCCCGACGGCCTGCTGGACCGGGTCGGGCAACTCGCCGCTGGCACGTCTGCGACTCCGTACATGGTGCTGTTGGCCACCTTCGCCGCGCTGCTGTCCCGAATCTCGGGCGACCCGCAGGTGGTGGTCGGTGTCTCCACCGCCGGCCGGGACGCCGCCGAGCTGGCCCCGTTGATCGGTATGTTCGTCAACCCGGTCGCGGTGTCCTGCGACCTGACCGGCGACCCGAGCGGCACCGAGCTGATCGGCCGGGTCCGGGCTGGTCTGGTGGGCGCGATGGAACATGGGCAGACGCCGTTCCAGCGGATCGTCGAGGCGGTCGCCGCGCACCGCGACCCGTCGGTGCAGCCGGTGTTCCAGACCGCGCTGAACTTCATCCCGGACTCCGGCCTGGACGTGGTGGCGCTGGGCACCACCAAGGACGACCTGGCCTTCGACATAACGCGCGGCACCAGCCGCCTGGTCTACCGCACCGACCTGTTCGACCGGGCCACCGCCGAGACGGTCGTCGCCCGCTACCTGCGGCTGCTCACCGCCGTCGTCGCCGACCCGGCCACCAGGCTGTCCGCGCTGCCGTTGCTCGACGACGCCGAACGCGACCTGCTGCGCACGTGGGCCGGCACCGGTGGCGAGGTGGTGCCGACCACTGTGGTCGCCGAGGTGCAGCGGCAGGCCGCCGCCACCCCGGCGGCGGCCGCGCTGCTCTGCGACGGGGTGGAGTTGAGCTACGCCGAGCTGTCCGCCCGAGCCAACCGTTTGGCCCGGTTGCTGGTCGAGCGGGGTGCCGGGCCGGAGACCCGGGTCGCGTTGCTGCTGCCCCGATCGGTGGAGCTGCTGGTGGCGATCCTCGCGGTGCTCAAGGCCGGTGCGGCGTACCTGCCCGTGGACACCGACTACCCGGCGAACCGGATCGGCTACCTGCTCACCGACGCGGAGCCGACACTGGTGCTGGCCACCCCGCAGACGGCCGCGCTGGCCGGGGCCGACGCGCTGGTGCTCGACTCCACGACCGCCGCCGACCTCGACGACACCGACCTGCTCGATGACGACCGCCGGTCGCCGCTGCGCCCGGAGCACCCGGCGTACGTCCTCTACACCTCCGGCTCCACCGGCCGGCCCAAGGGCGTGCTGGTGGAGCACCGCGCGGTGACCGCCTACCTGGCCTGGGCCCGAGGCACCTACCCGGGCCTGGCCGGCACCGCCCTGCTGCACTCGCCGATCTCGTTCGACCTGACCGTCACCGGGCTGCTCGGCCCGCTCACCGCCGGCGGCACGGTCCGGCTGGCGGGCATCGACACGCCCGCCGCTCGGGCCGGCGGACCGCCCACGTTCCTCAAGGTCACCCCCAGCCACCTGCCGCTGCTCGACGACGCGCTGTCGCCCACCACCGACCTGGTGATCGGCGGGGAGGCGCTGACCGGCGAGCAGTTGGCCGGCTGGCGGGCGGCGCACCCGGAGGTGACGGTGGTCAACGAGTACGGCCCGACCGAGGCGACCGTCGGTTGCGTCGCGGCCCGGATCGCGCCCGGCCGCCTGGTGCCCGCCGGGCCGGTGCCGATCGGCCAGGCCACCTGGACCACCCGGGTCCACCTGCTCGACGCGGCGTTGAATCCGGTGCCGCCCGGTGTGGTCGGCGAGCTGTATGTCGCCGGGGCGCAACTGGCCCGGGGCTACCTGCGCCGACCGGCCCTCACCGCCGAGCGGTTCCTGCCCTGTCCGTACGGGCCGCCGGGGGAGCGGATGTACCGCACCGGTGACCTTGCCCGGTGGCGAGCCGACGGGACGTTGGAGTACCTGGGCCGCCGCGACGACCAGGTCAAGGTCCGGGGGATGCGGATCGAGCTGGGCGAGATCGAGTCGGTGCTGCGCGCCCGCCCGGACGTGGACGCGGCAACGGTCGTGGTCCGCGCCGACGGCGGGGAGCCGACGCTGGTCGGCTACCTGGTCGGCCCGGTCGACACAGCGGCGCTCGCCGCCGACCTGGCCCTCGAGCTGCCCGCGCACATGGTGCCGAGCGCATTCGTCGTGCTGGACGCGCTGCCGCTGACGCCGAACGGCAAGCTGGACACCGCCGCGCTGCCGGCACCGGCGGTCGCCACCACCGACGGGTTCCTCGCTCCGCGTACCGACGCCGAGGCCCTGGTCGCCGAGGTCTACGCCGACGTCCTCCAGGTGGAGAAGGTCGGCGTCCTCGACGACTTCTTCGCTCTCGGCGGCAACTCGCTACGCGGCATGCGGGCGATGGCCCGCATCCGCGCCGAGGTGGACGTGGAGTTGCCGATGCGAGCGCTGTTCAGCAGCCCGGTGGTGGCCGACCTGGCGGCCCAGATCGAAGCGCGGATCGCCGCCGAGCTCGACGAGCTTTCCGAAACCGAGGTCGCCGCGCTGCTCGTGGCGGAGAAGGACACCCCCTCATGACGGACGTGAAGGACACGGCCCGCGATCCCGCCCGGCAGGCGCTGATCGCCCAACGGTTGCGCCGCCGGTCGGGCGGCGCGCCCACCGCGCGGATCACCCCCCGCCCGCCGGACGCCGAGGTGCCGCTGTCGTACGCCCAGGAGCGGGTCTGGTTCATGGACCAGCTCGCGCCCGGCGAGGCGGCGTACCACATCGCAGTGCCGCTGCGGGTGCGCGGCCCGCTCGATGTCGCGGCGCTGCGCCGCGCGTTGGCCGACCTGACCCGCCGGCACGAATCGCTGCGCACGCGGTTCCCGGCCGACCCCGATGGTCGGCCCACGGTGGTGCTCGACGACCTGGTCGAGGTGCCGCTGACCGTGGTCGACGCCGCCGACGAGGTCGCCGCGCAGGAGTTGATCGACCGGGCCGCCGCCGAGCCGTTCGACCTGGCCAACGGGCCACTGCTGCGCGCCCTGCTGATCCGGTTGACGGCGAGGGAGCACGTGCTGCTGCTCGGCCAGCACCACATCGTCGGTGACGGCTGGTCGGTGGACGTGCTGCTGCGTGACCTGATCAGCCGCTACCGTGACGGGGAGCTGCCCAGCCTGCCGGTGCAGTACGGCGACTTCGCCGTCTGGGAGGCGCGGGAGCTGGCCGCCCCGGGCACCCGCCGGCACCTGGACTGGTGGAGGGACAGGCTCGCCGGCATCACCCCGCTGGAACTGCCATTGGACCTGCCCCGTCCGGCCACCCAGACTTACCGGGGGGACTTCGTCGAGTTCACCGTTGATCGGGTCACCACCGAGGGGCTGGCCGCGCTGACGCGCTCCTACGGCGGGACCCTGTTCATGACGCTGCTTGCCGCGTACCAGGTGTTCCTGGCCCGGCACGCCGGGCAGGACGACTTCGTGGTCGGCGCTTCGGTGGCCGGGCGGTCGGCACCCGAGCTGGAGAACGTGGTCGGCATGTTCGTCAACATGCTGCCGCTGCGCGCCGAGCTGGCCGGCGAACCGAGCTTCATCGAGCTGCTCCAGCGGACCCGCAGGGCGGTGCTGGACGGGCTGGAGCACGCCGAGGTGCCCTTCGCCCGGGTGGTGCACGAGTTGGGGCTGCCGCGCGACGTCAGCCGCTCGCCGGTCTTCCAGGCGATGTTCGTGTTGCAGAACTACGAGATGGGCCGGTTCGCCGGGGTCGCCGACGACGCCGGGGTCGGCTTCGAGTGGCAACCGATGGAGTTGCGCGCCACCCGCTTCGACTTCGAGCTGCACGCAGTCGAGACTGGTGACGGCCTCTGGGGCAAGCTGGTCTTCAACACCGATCTGTTCACCAGGGACACCGTCGAGCGGATGGCGCACCGGCTGACCACCCTGCTGCGCACGGTGGTCGCCACGCCGGACCTGCCGGTCTCCGCACTGGATCTGCTCGCGCCGGCCGAGCGGGAGCTGCTGGCCGGGTGGAACGACACCGCCGGCGACTTCCCGCGGCAGCAGACCCTGCACGCCCCGATCGAGGAGCGCGCCGCCCGTACACCGGATGCGGTCGCGTTGCGGTTCGCCGGCCGATCGACGACGTACGCCGAGCTGAACACGGCGGCGAATCGGGTGGCGCACCGGCTGCGCGCCGCCGGGGTGGGCCCGGAGACCCTGGTCGGGGTCTGCGCGGAACGCTCGGCGGAGCTGGTCGCGGGCCTGCTTGGAGTGCTCAAGGCCGGCGGCGCCTACCTGCCGCTTGACCCGGAGTACCCGGCGGACCGGCTGGCGTTCATGGTCACCGACGCCGCCGCGCCGGTGGTGCTGGTGCAGGGGCATCTGCGTGACGTGTTGCCCGCGACCGACGCCAGCGTGTTCGTCCTGGACGACGAGTCGGCCTGGGCCGACCAGCCGGCGAATGACCCGACTCCGATGGGCGGCCCGGCCAACCTGGCGTACGTCATCTACACATCCGGCTCCACCGGCCGGCCCAAGGGCGTGCCGAACACCCATCGGGGCATTGTCAACCGCCTCGACTGGATGCAGCGCACCTATCACCTCGGCGCCGACGACGCGGTGTTGCAGAAGACCCCGGCCAGCTTCGACGTGTCGGTGTGGGAATTCTTCTGGCCGCTGCGCGAGGGCGCCCGGCTGGTGCTGGCCGATCCGGGCGGTCACAAGGACGCCGGCTACCTGCGCGACCTGCTGGTCACCGAGCGGGTCACCACCGCCCACTTCGTACCGTCGATGTTGACGGTCTTCCTCGCCGAGGACGGCGTCGAGGCGGCCACCGCGCTGCGCCGGGTGATTTGTAGCGGCGAGGAGTTGCCGCTCGCGGCAGCCCGGCAATTCACCGCCCGGTTGCCCGGTTGCGGCCTGCACAACCTGTACGGGCCGACCGAGGCGGCAATCGACGTCAGCGCGTGGACCTGCGACCCGGCATTGCTGGCCAGTCTGACCAGCGTGCCGATCGGCGCACCGATCAGCAACCTGCGCCTGCACGTGCTGGACGCCTGGGGCAACCCCTGCCCGGTCGGTGTCGCCGGTGAGCTACACATCGGCGGCGTCGGGCTGGCCCGTGGGTACCACCGCCGAGCGGCGCTGACCGCCGAGCGGTTCGTGCCGGACCCGTTCGCCGCCGAGCCGGGCGCCCGGCTGTACCGCACCGGCGACCTGGCCCGCTGGCGGGTCGCGCCCGGCGGCCAGCCGGGCGGTGTGCTCGAGTTCCTCGGCCGGATGGACCACCAGGTCAAGCTGCGGGGCCTGCGTATCGAGCTGGGCGAGATCGAGAGCGCGTTGCGCGCCCAGCCCGGCGTGACCGAGGCCGTCGTGCTGGTCCGTGAGGACACCCCCGGCGACAAGCGCCTCACCGGGTACGTGGTCGGCGCGGCCGAGCACGACGCGTTGAAGGTGGCGCTGAAGGAGACCCTGCCCGAGTACATGGTGCCGGCGGCGTTCGTCACCGTGGACGTGTTCCCGCTGACCCCGAACGGCAAGCTGGACCGTCGGGCGCTGCCCGCGCCGGTGGTCACCCGCGCCGGGTCGGTGGCGCTCGTCGAGCCGCGCGATGACACCGAGCGGATGCTCGCCGGGATCTGGTCCGGCATCCTCGGTGTGGACGCCCTCGGCATCGACGACGACTTCTTCGACCTGGGCGGGCACTCGATGCTCGCGACCCAGGTGGTGGCGCGGATTCGCAAGGCCGAGCACGGCGGCCGGCCGGTCGGTGTGATGGACCTGTTCCAGCAGCGCACGATCCGCGATCTGGCCGCCTTCATGTCCGGCGGCGACGATGGCGACGAGCCGCGCCGGCTGCTCTACGAGCTGACCAAGCCGGCCCCGGCGGCGCGGCGGGTCATCACCTACGTCTGCGTGCCGTACGGCGGTGGCAGCGCGATCGTCTACCAGCCTCTCGCGGACGCGCTGCCAGCCGGGCACGCGCTCTGGTCCCTGGCCATCCCCGGGCACGATGTGGGGCTCACCGAGGCCGCGCTGCCGTTCGACGAGCTGACCACCCGCGTCGCCGAGGAGATCCTGGCGCGTGTCGAGGGCCCCCTCGCGCTGTACGGGCACTGCGGGGTAGGCAGTGCGATCGTCGCCGAGGTGGCCCGCAAGGTGGAGGCTGCCGGCAGGGAACTGACGGCCCTCTACATCGGTGCGATGTTCCCGTTCGCCCGCCCGAAGGGCCTGTTCGCGGCGGTGCGTACCCGGCTCGAGAAGTTGCGCAGCAACCGGCACTACGCGAGCTGGCTCAAGTCGATGGGGGTCGACACCAACGAGTTGGACCCGGAGCAGGCCGATCGGATCATCAGCAACATGCGGGCCGACTCCCGAGCCTCGGAGGAATACTTCACCGACCTGCTCGACCGGCGTGCGGTGAAGCTGCGCGCCCCGATCATCTCGGTGGTCGGCTCGGAGGACCCGGTCACGGACTACCACACCGAGCGCTACGCCGAGTGGCAGTTCCTCAGCGACCGGCTGGGGCTGGTGGTGCTGGATCAAGCGGGGCACTTCTTCCTCAAGTATCGGGCGCAGGAGTTGGCCGAGATCGTCACCCAGGTGCATCCGGCGCTGGTCGACGGTGACGTGTCCGCGTTGACGACGCAGGCCCGCGGTGAGGACGCCGCGTGGGTGGTGGCCGACGCCCGGGGCGTCGACTCCGTCACCACCCCGGCGCAGCCGGCGGTCCAACCGAGCATGGCCCGGTTCGTGGCGGTGACCGTCGGGCAGTTGGTCTCCACCACGGGCTCGGCGCTGACCGCGTTCGCCCTGCCGATCTGGCTGTTCACCCGTACCGGCT
The DNA here is from genome assembly GCF_015751785.1 of Micromonospora vinacea. Taxonomy (NCBI): domain Bacteria; kingdom Bacillati; phylum Actinomycetota; class Actinomycetes; order Micromonosporales; family Micromonosporaceae; genus Micromonospora; species Micromonospora vinacea. The sequence continues at coordinate 4,909,856 of NZ_JADOTY010000001.1, forward strand.
CGGTAGCCAACCTGGGTCTGCTCTGGGCGCTGGCGCTGATCTGCGGGGTGCTGATGCTGCCGGTCGCCGGGGCGATCACCGACCGGGTCAGCCGGCGAAAGATCATGATGATCGCCAGTTGCAGCGCCGGCACGATCCAGCTGGTGCTCGCCGCGCTGCTCTGGACCGGCAACCTCGCGCTCTGGCACATCTACGTTCTGGTGGCGCTGAGTCAGGTGGCTGCGTCGTTCCAGCGCATCGCGTTCCAGTCGGCGGTGCCGCAACTGGTGCCCAAACGCTACCTGGGGCACGCGATGGGCATCACCCAACTCTCCAACGGCTTCGCCCTGCTGCTGATGCCGGTCTTCGCCGCGGGCCTGCTCGCCGCCATCGACCTCAAGGGCATCCTGCTGCTGGACGTGGCCAGCTACCTGGTCGCGGTGGTCACCCTGGCCGTGGTCCGCTTTCCCGACCTGCTCGGCTGGCGGCCCAAGGAGCGGCTGCTCGTGGCGATCGCCAACGGCCTGCGCTACTCGTGGCGACACCGCGGCTTCCGTCTGATGCTGGGATACTTCGCGTTGGGCAACATCTTCCTGGCCCCGGCGCTGGTGCTCGTCACCCCGCTGGTGCTCTCCTTCGGCAGCGCCACACAGGTGGCCCAGGTGGCCCTCGCCGAGGCGCTCGGGGCGGTCGCCGGTGGCGTACTCATGGCGCTGTGGGGCGGCCCTCGACACCGGCGCATGGTCGGTGTGCTGATCGGTAACCTCGGCACCGCGCTCGGCTGCGTCCTCGTCGGCTTGGACGCGTCGGTCGTGATGATCGGCGTCGGAGCGTTCTGGTTGGCCATGTCGATGACCACCGCGCAGTCCATCTACGCCACCATCGTCCAGGTCAAGGTGCCGCAGCGCTTCCATGGCCGCGTGTTCAGCCTCAACCAGACCATCTCCTGGTCGACACTGCCGATCGGTTTTGCGTTGCTCGCTCCGGCGGCCACCAGCCTGTTCGAACCGATGCTCGCCCCAGACGGGGTGCTCGCCGGGTCGGTGGGCGCGGTGATCGGAACTGGCGAGGGTCGGGGCATCGGCTTCGCGTACGTCTGCCTCGGTGCGGTGCTGATCCTGATCACCCTGGGCGGCGTCTCGATCCGGCTGCTGCGCCGCTTCGACCTGGAGGTGCCGGACTCGCTGCCCGACGACCTGATCGGCGCCCAGGAGCGGGAACGTCGGCTCGCGGCCCGCGCCGCGCAGCGCGAGGAGGAGCAGGTGCCGGCAGGGGGCTGAGTGGAACTTCTCACGGAGGCGGCGAGATGTCACAGCTCCGGGTTCAGCTCGGCCCCCGACTGTAGGTAGGTGAGTGCCGTCGGCGTCGCGACCTTCCACGGTTCGTCGCGCGACGGCGGATTCTGACCTGACCGCGGCCCGCCCCGGCTCGGTCCGACCCTGGCGCTTGTGTCGGGATTGTCCGGACTGGCTGGGTTGTGGCATGGTACGAGTGCTCGGTGGATCCTGATGGTCGCCGCCAACCCGACGTCACCCGCCCACGGCGTGAGCGGGTGGCGGGACGGGTCAGGGCGTCCGCTGCCCGGGTTCGCGGTCGCGGTGGTCGGGCCGGGCGGCTGCGGCTCAGTCAGCTGGAAGTCGCACTGGTGATCTCGGTGCAGGCGGGCCTCGCCGCGGCGCTGGCCTGGGCGATCGGGCACAACGTGCTGGGTAACCCCGCGCCGATCTTCGCGCCGTCGGCGGCCGTGGGCACGATCGTCGCCGCGCTCGGTCAACGCGCCCATCGCACGATCGAACTGCTGGTCGGGGTCGGTCTCGGTATCGCCACCACCGACTTCCTGCTGTCCTTTCTGGGCACCGGGTTCTGGCAGACCGGGTTCGTCGTCGGGTGCGCGATCTTCGCCACGCTCGTGCTGTTCGGACGCAGCGGTGCCGCCGTCGGTCAGGCTGGTGGTACGGCGGTGCTGCTCGCCGCTCTCAGCCCCGCCCAGCAGGACCTCGAGTGGCCCCGGATCGTCGAGGCGATGGTCGGTGGCGTCGTGGGTCTGGTGGTGGTCGCGGTGCTGGTGCCGTTGAACCCGATGCGGATCCTCGACCGGGACGCCGCGCCGATCTACCAGTGCCTCGCCCGGCAACTGCGGGAGGTCTCCGCCGCGCTGCACACCGGGGATCAGCAGCGGGCGGTCCGCGCGTTGGACGCGCTGCGCGCCATGGGCCCCGACCTCGAACGGATGCACCAGGCGCTGAGCGGCGCCGAGGAGGTGGTGAGCCTCGCGCCCGCCCGATGGCTGCGCCGTCAGGATGTGGAGCGATTCGCGCGTGCCAGCCAACACGTGGAACGCGTCATCGAACACAGCCGGGGAGTGGCCCGCCGGTCGGCGTTGGCGATGCAGTACAACGAGCCGATCCCCGCGGACCTGCCGGTCAGCGTCGGAAGGCTCGCCGACGCGGTCGAGCTGCTGCGCCGGGAGCACCGCGCCGGCCGGCCGACCGAGCGCACCCACCAGGCCGTACGCGACGCCGTCTACCAGGCCGGCCGCGCCCGGGCGCGGGGCGTGGACGAGTTCGGCGATGCGGTGGTGACCCAGCTGCGCACCGCCGCCAGCGACCTCCTGCGCGCCACCGGATGCGATCCGAGCACCGCCAACCAGGTGGTGCGGGAGGCCGAGCAGCGCGGCGAGGGATCCCTCGGATCGGGTGGCGCATCCTCCTGAGGACCTGCCCGGGCCGGCCGGGTGTCAGCCCAGCAGAGCCTCGGTGACGTCGGACCGGTTGAGTGCCGCCACGCACCAGGCGAAGTGGCCGTCCTGACCCGTCGGGTCGTAGGCGTTCGCCGTGATCAGCGAATAGGCGGCCCGGTAGACGAGCAGCGCCGCGCGGTCAGCGCGCAACCGCGCCTCGAACCGGTCGAGGAGGTCGCGTTCGACGTGCGCCGCCTCCGGCCCGTACATGTCGAAGATGGCGGCGGTGACCGCCGCGTCGAACGCCGGGTCACCCTCGGTGGTGAGGAAGCCCCAGTCCAGCACCGCGCTGGGTCGGCCCGAGGCCTCGACCAGGATGTTCCCCGGGACCAGGTCACCGTGCAGTACCGCACGCCGGCCACTGTCGACCTCGACGAGGCGGCTGGACAGTGCCGCGGCTTTCCGCTCGAAGTCGACGACGGCTCCGCTCAGCACCTGTCGGAAACGCGCGCCCCGGCGCTCGGCGAGGCGTGCGAGGGCGACCGCGAAGCCCTCCCCGGCGCTGAACAGCGGGGAGTCCTCGCCCAGGACGGTCATCTCCCGGGCCGCCTGGAGACCACCGCCGGTCGCGAGCGCGGCGACGATGTCGACGACGATGGCGTACGCGTCCTCGCGGGACACCGCGCCGGCGGCGAGCGCGGCGGCCAGTGTCGTTCCGGTCAGCCTCCGCTCGATGGTGACGACTCGACCTCCCACCGATTCCACCTGCGTGATCCGCGGCACCTGGAACGTCAGCGGCTTCGCGGCCAGGGCGTCGTAGAACGCCGCCGCCCGGCGGGACGACTCGACCGACCCGGCGAACCAGATCTTTGCCACCCGAGAGTCGTCTACCTCGTAGACCGCGCCCTCCATGCCCTCGCCCAGCAGCTTCGGGGCGGCCGTGCCGATCCACTGCCGGAGCACCCCGGCCGCCTGGTCCTCCGCGAGGTAACTCATGCCTCGGGCACCTCCTCGGGCTCGGCGACCCAGGCGGAGAAGACCGGCAACCCGTGCCACGGGCCGGTGACGCCGTCGGCCCGGGCGTCGGTGGCGACCGCCACCACGGCGTACGGGTGGCCGAAGCGCAGCTCGGCGGTGCGGGCCACACCCTCCGGGGGCAGGCTGGTCAGCCCGAACATGCCGGTCACCGCCGCCGCCTCGAAGCCGTACCTGTCGAACCGGGCCACCGCCGTCTGCCGTGCCTCGAAGTGCTCCACCGGCAACGCCATCGCCGTCGCCAGTGTGGCCGCCACGGCCGGGAAGCCGAGCGCCGGGGCGGTCAGGTCGTGGTCGCTCCGGGCCGACCAGCAGGGGAGGACGGCGGTGTGCCGCTCCTCGCGGCCGTCGCGAGCCCGCGTGCGTACCCGCTCCTCGGTGAGCGTCCACAGCGGAGTCTCGCCGAGCGGCAGGTCGAACAGTGAGCGGCTGCCCGCCGGTTGCGCGCCGTCGGCCGCGCCGGCGCTGAGGTCGTACGCGACGGCCAGCACCTCGGCCGGTGGCACCTGCGGCGAGGCGGCCACCGAGAGGACCACCAGGCCCGCGCCGTCGGTCTTCTGGGCCGGTGCGGCGTGCACGATCACGTCACCGGCCCTCGCGGTGGACACGATGGCGCACCGGTGGCTGTGGCTCGGACTGCGCAGCGCCCGCCGTAGCTCGCCGGCCCACGGGCTGTCAGCGCCGAGCGCGCGTGCGTCGGCGACGTCGAACGGGTTCGCCCAGGACACCCGGGTGGCCAACGCGCTGGCCAGGGCGAAGACCACGTTCGGGCTGACCTTCAGGGGGAACGTGTCGATCAGGCCGAGGGTGTGCTCGCGCGCCCAGGCGTCCAACCCGGCCCGGTTTGGTAGCACGCCGACCTCGGTCGTGCGGGGCAGCGCGGCCCGCCACGCCGCCGGCCCGTCGTCGCCCAGCCCTGACCGGTGCCAGAGCGCGGTGGCGGACCCGACCAACGGGTGCGGCGCGTCCAACAGCGTTCGGGCGACCTCGGCCGCGCTCGGCAGGTCGGTGCCCAAGGCGCGGGCCAGCTCCGCGGCTGCTCCCTGGGCGGCGGCCGGCCCGGTCGCCCCTGTGGCACCGACCGCGAGCAGCAGCCAGGCACCGAGCGGGGAGGCGACGTGGTGCCGGTCGCCGGCCGTGGCGTGCAGCCGCGCGGCGTACGCGGACAGCGGCTCGCGCAGATCGGTCGTCATGCCCCCACTCTGCCCGTTGGTCTGGCTCACGACCACAGCTCGAACGGCTCGTCGATCTCTTCACCGGCGAGGAAGGGGATGATCAGCCTCGGAAGTTGCCCGGGGTAGAACCTGTCCCGGCTGGCCACCACCTCCGGCAGCGGCCACCAGCGGAAGCTGAAATAGTCCTCCAGTTCGTAGTCGAGCCGGTGTGCCTCGTCCACGTCCGGGCCGGGGCCGGCCAGTCGTACCGCGACGACGACCTCGTCCTGGACGTGCCGCAGCTGGCGGTGCAGGAAGCTCGCCCGCCGCCGCCACACCGGCGCGCCCACCTGGTCGGCGGTGATCACGATGCCGGTCTCCTCCCGCAGCTCCCGCACGGCCGTGTCGCGATAGGTCTCACCGGGATCCATGCCACCGCCCGGCAGCTCCCACCAGGTGCCCAGCCGGGCATGGTCCGGGTCCTGGGTGTGGAACAGCAACACCCGGTCGGTGCCGTCGGTGACCACCACCCGCACCGCGCGTCGCTCCAGGATCGGCAGGTCGCGGGGCAGCTCGTTCATCGGGCCAGTCTGTCGTACGGCCTGCTTCGGCGGCGGGTAGGCTGCCCGCCGTGGCTGGTCTGTTGAGGAATGTCGCGGCGCGTATCTCTCGGGTCGGTGCGGTGATCCCGTCGCCCCGGCGTACCGGGCCGGCGCCCGCGCAGGTGGCCCGCCGTCGTCAGGTGAGCGCGTTGCAGCGTCGGGAGCTGACCTACGCTCCGGAGCGCGACGGTCAGGCCGACCCGGGCGAGATCGTCTGGACGTGGGTGCCGTACGAGGACGACCCCCGCCAGGGCAAGGACCGGCCGGTGCTTGTCGTCGGGCGGCACAGCCGGACCCTGTTCGGGCTGATGCTGTCCAGTCAGAGCGAGCGGGACGGGCAGCGGCACTGGTTCGCGCTCGGGCCGGGTGAGTGGGACCGCGACAACCGGCCGAGCTGGGTCCGGCTGGACCGGGTGCTCACCATGCGCGAGGACAGCATCCGCCGGGAGGGTGCCGTGTTGGATCGGCCCCGGTTCGACCGGGTCGGGCAGGCGTTGCGCGCCGGCTACGGCTGGCGCTGACCGCCGCCGGGCTGCCCCAGCGGTGGGGCAGCCCTACGGTGAGGCGACTGGCGGTCAGGGTCACTCAGTGCTCGGGCCGACCGCGGCACCCTTCGCGTCCGGCGGCGGGTACGGCTGGTCGGCGAGGAGCCGGGCCAGGTGTGCGGTGTTGAGCGCCAGGGCCTTCGTGGTGCGGCCGGTGGTGTCGGGCTTGGGTCCGGCGTCGCGGTAGTCCACAGTCTGCAGTGCCTCGCCGACCCAGTAGGTCGCGGCGGCTGCGGCGATGGTGAACCCGACCTCGTTGAGTGCCTGCTGCACCTGGCCGATGGTGTGGTGGGCGCCGTCCTCGTTGCCGACCACCGCGACACCGGCGACCTTGCCGTAGGTGAGGAGCCGGCCCTCGGCGTCGGTCTCGGAGAGTTCGGCGTCGAGGCGTTCGAGGACCATCTTGCAGACGCTGGAGGGCTGACCGAGCCAGATCGGCGTGGCGATGATCAGCACCTGCGCTGCCATCAGCTTGGCGCGGATCGCTGGCCGAGGGCGCGGATTGTCGCCACGTCGATTCCTCTCGGCGGTCGTATTCGGCTACCGGTTTCCCATACCCGCAAATGCCGGCTCAGAACGGCGCGCGACCGGCAAAATCGCTGGGCCGGTGGCCGGAGCGCTGGCATGGTGTCCGCATGGTGCAGGACGTCGCGCGGCAGGTGGCCGACCAGGTGCGGACGGGCTTCGGCGTGCGTCTGTCCACGATGGAGCCGGTCACCTCCGGCGCCGACCAGCATGCCCGACTGTGGCTCGCCCAGGCCGCCGACGGCTCTCGGTACGCGGTCAAGCTGAGCGGTGGCGGCACCCCGGCCGGCCTGGTGGTGACGGCGTACCTGGCCGAACAGGGCGTGCCCGGCATCGTCGGGCCGCTGCGGGCCGACGACGGACGGCTGTCGATCGACAATGACGGGCGCCGCGTCTCGGTGGTGCCGTGGGTCTCCGACCAGCGGGCGCTCGACGCTCCGATGACCGGCGCGCACTGGCGCGCGTACGGTGAGGTGCTGGCCGCCGTGCACGAGGTGCCGGTGACCGACGAGCTGAGCCGGCTGCTACCGGCGGGCGGTGCCGCGTACCCCTCGATCGTGACCGCGACCCGGGCGATGGCCGCGCGGCTGCGCGACCCGGCCCCGGCCGACCTCGCGGACCCGCTTGTCGCGGAGTTGGCGGGGGTGTGGTCCGCGGTGGCCGACCGGCTGGGGGTGCTGACCCGTGAGGTCGAGCGCCGCGCCGCCGACCAGCGCGACCGACCCGGCCCGAACGTCGTCTGCCACGGCGACCCGCACCTGGGCAACCTGCTGCTCGGCGCGGACGGGCAGGTCTGGTTGATCGACTGGGACGACGCGGTGCTCGCCCCGCCCGAGTGCGACCTCATGTTCGTCCTCGGTGGGGTGCTCGCCTTCGCGCCGATCACTCCCGAGCAGCAGCAGGCCGTGCTCGCCGGCTACGGCAGGACCGATGTCGACAGGGTGCGCCTGGCCTGGTTCCTCGCGGTCCGCGCGCTGGACGACCTCAGCGACTGGACCCGCCAGGCGGTGGACCTCGACGCGGCGGCTGCCGACCGGGGCCGGGCGGCGCGGATCGTGCGGGGGCTGGTGTCACCGGTGGGTCTGGTCACTCTCGCCGATACGGCGTTGCGCGACAGTGACCGGCGGGGCCGAGCGGCGACCACGTCGTCTACGTCGGACAAAAAGTAAGGCAGAGAGCGGATTCGCTCTCTGCCACCTCCAACATATATCGCACCGGGGGCCTTGCGGCAAGACCCGGGTGGTGCCGCAGAATCTCCAGCCGACGCCCAAATCTGGGAAAATCGGGGGATTCCATGATCGATGTCATCATTGCCGGCGGCGGACCGACCGGCCTGATGCTGGCCAGTGAGTTGCGGCTGCACGGGCTGCACCCACTCGTGATCGAGAAGGAGACCGAGCCGACCAGCTACGTCCGCGCGCTCGGCCTGCACGCACGCAGCATCGAGGTGCTGGACCAGCGAGGTCTGCTGGAGCGGTTCCTCGCCCTCGGGCAGCAACACCCGGTCGGGGGCTTCTTCGCCGCGATTCCCAAGCCGTCGCCGGGCGGGCTGGACACCGCACACGCGTACGTCCTCGGCATTCCGCAGACCACCACCGACCGTCTCCTGAGCGAGCACGCCAGCGAGGTCGGCGTCGAGATCCGGCGCGGCAGTGAGCTCGTCGGGCTGAGCGAGGACGACCACGGGGTGACAGTGCGGCTGGCAGATGGCACGCAGTTGCGTACGCGCTACCTCGTCGGCTGCGACGGCGGTCGCAGCACCGTACGCGGGCTGCTCGGTGTCGGCTTTCCCGGCGAGCCCAGCAGCGTCGAGACGCTGCTGGGCGAGATGGAGGTGGGCGTGCCGCCGGAGACGGTGGCCGACGTGGTGGCCGAGGTCCGCAGGACCCACCTCCGATTCGGTCTCGGGCCCCTCGGAGGCGGGGTGTACCGCGTCCTCGTCCCGGCCGAGGGGGTGGTCGAGGACCGCACGGTCCCACCGACCATCGACGACTTCAAACACCAACTGCGGGTGTACGCGGGCACCGACTTCGGTGTCCACTCACCGCGCTGGCTCTCCCGCTTCGGTGACGCCACGCGGCTGGCCGAGCGTTACCGGGTCGGGCGGGTGCTGCTCGCCGGCGACGCGGCGCACATCCACCCGCCGACCGGCGGGCAGGGGCTCAACCTCGGCATCCAGGACGCGTTCAACCTCGGCTGGAAACTGGCCGCCGAGCTCAACGGCTGGGCGCCGGAGGGGCTGCTGGACAGCTACCACAGCGAACGGCATCCGGTGGCCGCTGACGTGCTGAACAACACCCGGGCGCAGATGCTGCTGCTCTCACCCGAGCCGGGGCCGCGGTCGGTGCGCCACCTGTTGTCGGAGCTGTTGGACTTCGAGGACGTCAACCGGTACCTGATCGAGAAGATCACCGCGATCGGGGTCCGCTACGACGTCGGCGCGGGCCACGACATGCTCGGGCGCCACATGCGTGACGTACGGCTGAAGCGGGGGCGCCTCTACGAGCTGATGCACGGCGGCCGCGGCCTGCTGCTCGACCAGACCGGCCAGCTCTCGGTCTCCGGCTGGGCGGAGCGGGTCGACCACGTCGTCGACGTCAGCGAGGAGTTGGCGGTCCCTGCCGTGCTGCTACGGCCCGACGGTCACGTGGCGTGGGTCGGCGACGACCAGGCCGACCTGCTCAGCCAACTGCCCAGGTGGTTTGGCGCGCCTGTCACCTGAACTGTCAGCGCTCCGCGAGGAACGCGCTGTCGACCAACTGGCGGGGCGACCGGGCGCCACCGAGGCTCTTCGCCTGGTACATGGCCGCGTCGGCGCGGCTGAGCGCGTCGGTGAGCTGGGCCGGGCCGGTCACCGGGGCGAGCCCGACGGAGGCGGTGACCCGTACGCTGCACCCGCTCAACCGGATCGGCGCGGCGACGGTCTCGGCGAGCCGGCGGGTGGAGTGATCGATCCAGCGCCGGTCGACGGTGGGGCTGGAGAGCAGGCCGGCGAACTCGTCGCCACCGAGGCGGGCGACGAGATTGTCACCGGCGAAGCCGGCGAGCCGTTCGGCCACGCTGATCAGCACCTGGTCGCCGGCGGCGTGCCCGTACCGGTCGTTGATCTGCTTGAAGTCGTCCAGGTCGAGCACCACGGCGATCAGCGGCTGGCCGGCGGCGTCGGTGAGCAGGGCGGCTGCCAGGCGGTAGAAGGCGCGGCGATTGGGCAGCCCGGTGAGCGGGTCGTGACTGGCGGCGTGCCGTTCGGCGGCCAGCTCTGCCTGGAGGTGGCTGATCTCGGCCTCGGCGCGCACCGCCCGTCGGCGTAGTTGCCAGGAGGAGAGCAGCGCGCCGGCTGCGCAGACGCCGGAGGCGACACTCATCGGATCCGGCACGAACCCTCCCATCGCCGCGACCGCCTCCAGCCTTCGGTTGACGCGGCGCGCCGCGTCGGGCCCAGTTTTGCCTGATCGTCGCCCGTCTGGGGGTAACACAAAGTGAACGGATGGGCACCGATCATGTGCGTTATCATGCTCGCCGTCGGGTGCAGATGCAATAGCAGATGCACGTGCAGAACCGTCCAATGTCGATACCGCACCCCCTCGCCGTCACCGCTCCTCCCACGGCCACCGGCGGGCTCGTAACAGAAAGACGCCTTCATGCAGCAGCCACCCAATGGCGTACCGATCCACCAGTTGCCTCCGCTGAGCTGGCAGAAGAGTCGCCGCAGCAACCCCAGCGGCAACTGCGTCGAACTGGCCGAACTGCCCGAGGGAGCGGGCATCGCGGTCCGGAACTCACGACACCCGGAGGGGCCGGCGCTGATCTACACGGTCGACGAGATCGCCGCCTTCGTTCTCGGTGCGCGGGACGGAGATTTCGACCATCTGATCAACTGACCGGCCGGGGGTGGGTCGTCCCGGCGACGGGACCGATTCACCGGCGCGGAGGAGTTCACCTCACTGTCGGTCCATGGCATGCTTACACGTCGGCCGGGCCGGGGCGCCCGGCCGTCGTGGGTCGGTGTCCGGAGGTCCGCACGTGACGATGGTTCCCGCCGAGGGTGGCCCGACAACCGGGCCGACCGTGCTGCGCATGCTGCTCGGCGCTCAACTGCGTCGTCTGCGGGAGTCCAGCGGGGTGACCCGGGAGGGCGCCGGCTGGGAGATCCGCTCCTCCGAATCCAAGATCAGTCGAATGGAGCTGGGCCGGGTCGGCTTCAAGGAGCGCGACGTCGCCGACCTGTTGACGCTCTACGGCGTCACCGAGGAACACGAGCGTGACGCGCTGCTCAAGCTCGCGCGGGACGCGAACAGCCCCGGCTGGTGGCACCGCTACGGCGACGTGCTGCCGTCCTGGTTCCAGTCGTACCTGGGCCTGGAGGCCGCCGCCGCACTGATCCGCAGCTACGAGGTGCAGTTCGTGCCCGGCCTCCTGCAGACCCGGGAGTACGCCCGGGCGGTCGTGCTGCTCGGGCACGGCGCGGCCGGCCCGGGTGAGATCGACAGGCGTGTCGCGCTGCGGATGCAGCGTCAGCAGTTGCTCCAGCGGAGCAATCCGCCGCAGCTCTGGGCCGTGGTGGACGAGGCGGCGCTGCGCCGACCCATCGGCGGTGCCGAGGTCATGCGGGGCCAGCTCACCGCGCTCATCGAGGCGACCAAGTCGCCGCACATCCGGCTCCAGGTCATTCCATTCGCCGCCGGTGGCCACGCCGCCGCTGGTGGCGCCTTCACCATCCTGCGCTTCGGCGACCAGGAGCTTCCCGACATCGTCTACATCGAACAGCTCACCAGCGCCATCTACCTCGACAAGCGCGACGACCTGGACTACTACGCGGTGGCCATGGAGCGGCTCTGCGTCGAGGCCGAGCCGCCGGAGCGTACGGCGGAGATCCTCAGCCGCCTTCTGGACGACACCTACCCGGCCTGACTCTCGACCGCGCCGGCCCCACAGGGCGGATTCTCAGCTGACGTATTGACCGACGCGGACCCGTCGGGCTAGTCTCTGTATCGATACAGACTGAATCGATGCAGAGGGGTGCCGGTGAAGCCAACACTGCAAGCCGTGGCCGACGCCGTGGGCGTCTCCCGCAGCACGGTGTCCAACGCCTACAGCCGCCCCGACCAGCTCTCCGCCGCCCTGCGCGAGCGGATCCTGGACGCCGCCCGGCAACTCGGATACCCCGGCCCCAACCCCACCGCGCGCTCCCTGCGCCGGGGCTTCGTCGGGTCGATCGGAGTGCTGTTCACCTCGCAACTGTCGTACGCCTTCACCGACCCGTTCGCGGTCCGCTTCCTCGCCGGTGTCGGCGCGGCCGCCGAGCGGCACGGCACGAGCATGCTGCTGGTGCCGCTGCCTCCGGCGGTGACCGACGCCCGGCGGGCCGTGGAGAACGCCGCCGTCGACGGGTTCTGCGTCTACTGCGTCGCCGACGAGGAATGGGCGCTGGACGTGATCCGCCAACGTGGGCTGCCGTTCGTCAGCACGGCCGCCCGCGACGACGCCGGCGCCGACGAGCGGTTCGTCGGCATCGACGAGCGGGCCGCCGCGCGCAGCGTCGCCGCGCACGTCGCCGGGCTCGGGCACCGTCGGGTTGCGCTGCTCGCCGACTCCGTGCTGCCGGACGCGCCGCCCGGCCCGCTCAGCCTGGCCGGGGTCGACCAGGTGCCGCATCCGACCACCCGAGGTCGGCTCAGCGGGTTCGCCGACGCCTTCGCCGAGGTCGGCGTCGACTGGGCCGAGCTGACAGTGGTCAACGTCCCCGGCAACAGCCGCCCGGCGGCGGCCACCGTCGTCGCCGGGCTGTTCGACCAACCCGCGCCACCGACGGCCGTGCTGGCCGGCTCCGACGTCCTCGCGCTCGGCGTGCTCGACGCCCTGGCCGCACGACCGGCGCATGACCGTCCCACCGTCTCGGTGACCGGCTTCGACGACATCCCCGGGGCCGCCGCGGCCGGCCTCACCACCGTCCGGCAACCGGCCGAGGAGAAGGGCCGGATCGCCGCCGAACTGTTGCTCGACCCGCCCGCGGACGCCGCGGCCGGTCACGTGTTGCTGCCCACCGCACTCGTCGTCCGGGGCTCCACCGGACCTGTCCCGAGGAGTTGACCATGGAACTTCCCACCGGATACATCACCGCCCTCGACGCCATGAACCGGCACGTCAACTCGGCCCGACCGGACGCTCCGGTCCAGGTCGAACACCCCCGCCGGGCCCTGCTCGCCCCGACCCGGCAGGTCACCGCCCTCGCCCTGCGCCGGCTCGCCGACCGCATCCAGCCGCGACCGCTGCCCAGCACCCCGCGCTGCTCCTGACCCGCACCAATCCCATTCCGGTACGCACGGGACGAACAGTGTGGGGCCGGGCACGCAGAGTGGTCGAGGGCGGTGTTGCCAGGCAGACTGGTGAAGCCATGTCACCGCTCATGCCCACTCTCCGCCTCCACGACCGCTACGTACTGCACGAGCGGATCGGTCTCGGTGGCATGTCCGAGGTGTGGCGAGGCGACGACGAGGTGCTCGGGCGGCCGGTCGCGATCAAGGTGCTCGCCGGGCAGTTCGCCACCGACCCACAGCTGCGGGCCACCATCCAACGCGAGGCCCGCGCGGCCGCCCGGCTGACCCACCCACACGTCACCCAGGTGTACGACTACGCCGAGGCGACCCTGGCCGGCGGCGTCGTGGTCCCGTACCTGGTGATGGAGCTTGTCGACGGTCACAACCTGGCCGACCGGCTCCGGTCCGGGCCGCTGCCCTGGCCGGAGGCGGTCCGGGTGGCCGGGCAGATCGCCGCCGCGCTGGCCGCCGCGCACCGCATCGGCGTCGTGCACCGTGACGTCAAGCCCGGCAACGTCATGCTCACCGACACCGGCGCCAAGGTGCTCGACTTCGGCATCGCCGCGCTCGGCGGCCTCGACAGCCAGTCCGGCGAACCGCTGATGGGCACCCCCGCCTACTTCGCCCCGGAACGGCTGACCGCCGGCCCGCCCGACCCGGCGAGCGACGTGTACGCCCTCGGCGCACTGCTCTACCGCACCCTCACCGGGCGGGCGCCACTGCCCGTGCAGAGCTGGGAGGACGCGCTGGAGGTGCACCGGCGGGGCACCCCGGTGCCGCCGCTGCGGGTGCCCGGCCTCCCCGCCGACATCGCCGAGCTGACCGTCGCCTGCCTGGCCGCCAACCCGGCAGACCGGCCGAGCGCCGCGCACCTGGCCCGCCGGTTCGGCGCCGGTCAGCCGGTGGAGCCACCCACCGAGCTGCTGCGCATCCGGCCAGCCGCCCACCCGCCCACCCTGATCGACAGGTCGGTGGCCGCCCGCCCCGTCCCGGTTGCCGCCCCGCCGGCCCGACGCCGAACGCGTCGGCCTCTCGCCGCGCTCGTCGCCGCCGTGCTCGCCGTACTGGTCGGGGTCGGCGCCCTGCTCGTGGAGAATCCGCTCGGCAGGCCGAACACCCCGGACCCAGCCGAGGTCGCCGACGCACCGTCGACCTCCGCCCCGGCGGCGCCCACGCCCACGACACTCTCGCCGACGCCGGCCGCACCTCCCTCGCCCTCTGCCACCAGCACCGCGCCCCCGAGCGTCGGGCAGCAGATACCGGTCAGCTTCCGGGAGGTGAGCAAGGAGTTCGCCGCCGTCCTGGCCACCGCCGTCGCCCGCGGCGACGTCGACCCGAGGACCGCCGAGGATCTGCGTGACGACCTCGCCGACCTCGACCGCCGCACCCGGGACCGCGCCAAGCGCGTCGCCGACCTGCGGGACCACATCGCCGAGCTGGTGCGGCGGGACCGCCTACCAGCGCAGACGGGCGCGAAACTGGACGCTCTGCTCAGCCGGGCCGGCAGCTTCTCCACCGGCCGTACGGACGACTGATACTCCCGTCAATACCGCTGGCATGATGTCCCGATGCGGACACGTCTGATCTTCGTGCGACACGGCGAGTCGGTCCACCAGCTCGAAGGAATCGTCGGTGGGCCGCGTGGCTGTCGGGGCCTCACCGCCCTCGGCCACGAGCAGGCCCACAACCTGGCCAACCGGCTCACCGGGGAGGTCGCCGCCGACGGACCGGTGGCGGTCTACTCGTCCGTGCTGCGCAGGGCGGTCGAGACCGCGCAACCGATCGGCGCGGCGTTGGGCGTCCGGCCGGTGGCCGACTGTGGTCTCTGCACCTGGCACACACCTCCGTACGCCGACGGCCTGCCGACCGCCCTCTTCCGCACCGACCACGCGGTGCCAGGTGGCGGCGTGTTCCGACCATTCGAGGAGGGCAACGAGAGCTGGGCCGAACTGGTGGTCCGCGTCAGCCGCGCCATCATGGAGATCGCCCACCGGCACCGGGGCTCCACTGTGATCCTGGTCGGTCACAGCGAGACAGTCGAGGGCGGGTTCCACGCGCTCGCGGCGCAGCCGGTCTTCCGGGCGTTCGACCTGGACGTGCCCCCGGCCTCGATCACCGAATGGACCACCGACCACGACCCGGGCGGTTGGCCGCCGGCCCGCTGGACGCTGCGCCGCTTCGCCGACACCGCCGGGTGGCCCAGAGGGTGACCCAGGCCATGCCGTGCGCGACCAGCTCAGGCCGGCGCCGCGGCTATTCGGCGGCCAGGATCTGCTCGCGCAGGATCTCCGCGTGCCCGCAGTGCTGGGCGAACTCGCGCAGCACGTGCAGGTAGACCCAGCGCAGCGGCAGCGGCCCGCGCCGGTTACCGCGGAGCAGGTCGTCGAGGCCCAGGCTGGACGTGGCGCGGCGGGAGGCTTCGCAGGCTTCCCGGTGCGCGCGCTGGACGGTGGCGATCGTGTCGGCGTCGTCGAGGATGAACGACTCGTCCGGCGTGGCGGGAATGCCGATCTCCGAGCGGGGTCGACAGGTGACGGCCTCGTCGAACCAGACCTTCTCCACGAACGCGGCGTGCTTCACCAGACCCAGCAGCGTGGTCCGGGACGGCACCAACGACCGGCGCGCCTGCTCCTCGGTCAGCCCGTCCAGGTAGCCGTTGAGCGCCCTGCGGTGCTCGTCGATGAACGCCTCGAACTGCGCCTGAGCTGGCTGGCCGACGACATCATCGGCGAAGGTCGGGGGAAAGGAGGTCATTCCCGAAGCATTCCAAGGTCATCGTCGACGCGCAAACACCATTGCTCAGCCGAAGGAGATCAGAGCGCCGCGCTCGTCGAAGCGGGCCGTGCCCGCCCACGCGATCTCCCAGCGGTTACCCTCCGGGTCGGCGATGTAGCCGGAGCGCCCGCCCCAGGACCGGTCGGTCGGCTCCGCCACCACCGTCGCGCCCGCCGCGACGGCCGCTTCGAACGCCGTGTCGACCTCGTCGCGGCTGTCGACGTTGCAGGCCAGGGTGACCCCGGACCAGCCACCGGCCGGCGCGGGTACGCCCGGCGCCGCCTCGGCGGCCAGCTCCGGCAGCGGGTAGAGCGCCAAAAGCACACCACCGAGCAGGAAGGCCGACCAGCCGTCGTCACTGGCCGGCAGCTCCGGCCACCCCAACGACCGGTAGAACGAGCGCAGCGCGGCGACGTCGCGTGCTCCCACTGTGACGACTGACAGTCGGGAGGGGACAGTGCTCATGGGCCGATCCTGCCCGAGACGTACGACAGGTGCCAGGCGTCGCCGTTCAGTCTGCGCGGCCGGAGAAATGGTCGGCGAGCACCGGTGCCAACACCTCATCAGAAACGCCGTGCCACTCGCCGGGCAGCGTCCGGTGCCGCCCAGCTGGTAACGCTTCGGCCGCCCCCTGTGCCCAGCCGTGCAGCCGTGCGTCGCTCTGCGCGCTGTCGAGCACCAACGTCGGGATCGTGAGTGTGGTCAGTGCCTCGGCAGGTAGGGCCGTGAGCAGGGTGAGGTCGTACACCAGAGTGTGCGCCAGGGCCTCCATGGCCGGCCAGCCCGGCCCGTCGCGCATCCCGTCGATCAACTCCGCGGGCACGCCGATGCTGCGCTGGAAATGCAGCATCGCATCGCCCGGACGGCCGGCGGCGACCAGCTCGGTGATGTCCGCGGCCAGGCCCGGATCGTCCGTCGACTGCTCGCCCTGCGCTAACGGCGGCTCCAGCAGGGCCAGCCGGGTGACCGACAGGCCGCCGGTCGCGGCGAGCAGCGCCAGAACCGCCCCCGAGGAGAAACCGTAGAGGGCTGCCGAACCGCCGGACGCGTCCTCGATCAGGGCCCGTAGATCCTCCACCTCCCGCTGCGGCGCGTACGGCGACGTGTCGGAGCTCTGCCCCCGGCCCCGCCGGTCGTAGGTCAGCACGGTGAACTCCTCGGCCAGGTGGGCCGCGAGCGACCTCATCGGGCCCATCTCGCGGAACCCGCCAGCCGCATCCACCAGGATCACGGCAGGACCGGCGCCGCTGCGTTCGTAGGCGATGATGGTGCCGTCCGCCGAGCGGACCGTGCCGGTCGTCGCCGCCTCGGCCATGCGCTCCTCCTCGTGTCGATGACACTGCCCCACGCTAGGGGATGGGTCCGACGTCGACTGCCCAGTCAGCCGACGCTGACGCTGAGCGATTCGCCCGGGTCGGTGCCCGCGCGGGCGTACACCTCGCCGTCCGGCGTCCAGACACCCGACCGCCCTGCCGCCTCGGTGTAGCCGCCGCCGGTCGACCCGGCGAAACTCGCCATCGCCACCCAGATCCGGTGCGTGGTGGCGACCCGGTGCGCCCGCTGGCCCACCACGGCGGCGTCGCGCGCCAACTCCAGGACGCCCGCCGCGTACACGTCGATCCCGAGCGCGGCCGTCCGGTCCGCGTGCGCGGCCACGCCGGTGTCCTTGCAGATCGCCAGCCCCACCCGCCAACCGTCCACATCGAGCACGACCGGCGCGTCGCCGGGCCGGAAGCGACGGGCCTCCGCGTCCCCCAACCACATCTTCCGGTACGCCACCGTCGCACCGCCGCCGGTCACCGCCAGCATCGCGATGTGGTCGCCCGCGATCGGCGCACCGGCCAGGGCCAACGCGCCCGTCTCGGCGCACGCCTCGACCAGCGGCGCCAACCGCGGGTCGTCAACCGACACGACCGGCGCTTCCAACTCGTACCCGGTCAGCGACAGCTCCGGAAAGACCACCAACCGGGCGCGCGCCGCGCGGACCGCGGCGGCGTGCGCCCGCGCGTTCGCCGCGACATCCAGGGGTACGCACGGCGGCTGCACCACCGCCAGCCGCAGCGGGGTGCGGCTTTCCGCACCCCCACCGGTGTGGTCGACCCGCGCGGCCGGGCGGTCGGCCTCATGGTCGACTCTCAGGATGACTTCGTAACGTGGGCGCATGATTCGAACGTCCCACGCCGTGTTCGCCACCGGAACCCCCGCCGCCGCAGCGGAACCACCGCAGGACGGGATCGTCGGCTACGTCACTGACCTGGTGGAACGACTCGGCGGGCCGGGCGCCGGCCTGGCGGTGGCGTTGGAGAACCTCTTCCCGCCGATCCCCAGCGAGGTGATCCTGCCGCTGGCCGGCTTCGTCGCCGCCCAGGGTCGGATGAGTCTGGTCGGTGCGATCTTCTGGACCACGCTGGGTTCGGTGCTGGGCGCGCTCGCGCTGTACCTGATCGGCGCGGCGCTGGGGCGCGACCGGATGCGCGCCATCGTCTCCCGACTCCCACTGGTGAAGCTCAGCGACGTGGACCGGACCGAGGCGTGGTTCCTGCGGCACGGCGTGAAGGCCGTCTTCTTCGGCCGGATGATCCCGATCTTCCGGAGCCTGATCTCCATCCCGGCCGGCGTGGAGCGGATGCCGGTGACCACGTTCCTGCTCTACACCACGCTGGGCAGCCTGATCTGGAACACCACCTTCGTGCTCGCCGGCTACCTGCTGGGCGACAACTGGCACCTCGTCGAGGGGTACGTCGGCACGCTGCAGAAAGTGGTGATCGTGGTCTGCGTGGCGGCAGCCGCCTGGTTCGTCGGGTCCCGCGTGTTGAAGGCCCGTCGCGCCGCGCGGAACCCCGAGCCGACCGAACCCGAGCAGAGCGCACTGAACGCGATGCCCGATCCGGGCGGTCGCGGCACCCTCTACCGAAGCGGATCGTGGGCCTCCGACGAGCGCTAGTCGACCCCTCTCTGGTTTCCTTTGCTCTGCTTCACCCCAGGCGTCACCCGAGGTCGCCTGCGGGCGTGTCACCTGACGCGGGGCAAGGGGGAGCAGGCGCGGTGCGGAAAGGTGGGCGAGGTGGTGGGGGAACGGCGAACCGGCGGGTTGTGGGGCAGGCTCCGGCTACCGGTCGGCGTCGCCATCGGAATCGCGACGGCCGCCGTCGAGCTCGCCTTCCTCGCCGTCGCGGCCGCCGCGTTCAGCGTGCGCGTGTTCGCGCCCGCGGCCAGCCGTCGGGTCGCTGCCCTGACCGGCAGGTACGGCGGGCGCCTGGTGCGGATGGAACATCGCCGCCTCACCAGGCTGCTCGCCGCAGCGGATCTGCCCGCGCCGAACGCTGTGACGACCCGCCGGCAGGTCGGCTACCTGGCCGCCCGACTGCTACCCGGCACACTCGGCCTGCTGGCGTACGCCGTGCTCGGCGTCGGCGTGGTGCTGGCCGGGATCGTGCTGAGCGCGGCGGTGCGCGGAGAGCTGACAGTGCTCGACACCCTGTCCCAGATCGCCGTGGGGGCGGTGCTGCTACTGCTCAAC
Organism: Micromonospora vinacea; assembly: GCF_015751785.1. Taxonomy (NCBI): domain Bacteria; kingdom Bacillati; phylum Actinomycetota; class Actinomycetes; order Micromonosporales; family Micromonosporaceae; genus Micromonospora; species Micromonospora vinacea. Next base: position 4,928,988 of record NZ_JADOTY010000001.1, read on the forward strand.
GTCCAGGCCGTAGCCAGCATCGCCGCGCTGGACATCCGGCTGGCTCGACGCCTGCTCGGCCCGGGAAGCCGGGCGGAGCTGACCCGGCGGGTCCACGAGCTGACCACCAGCCGAGCTGGGGTCATCGCCGCGGTCGACGCCGAACGGCAGCGCATCGAACGCGACCTGCACGACGGCCTCCAACAGCGGCTGGTCGCCCTCGGCATGCTGCTCGGCCGGGCCCGGCGCGCGCGCGACGCCGACCGCACGCACGCGCTGCTCACCCAGGCACACGAGGACGTGCAGCGGGCCATCGAGGAGTTGCGCGAGGTCGCGTGGCGGGTCTACCCGTCGGCACTGGACGGCAATGATCTGGGCGAGGTGCTGGCCATCGTCGCCCGCGGTGCCGCGGTGCCGGTGCGGATCCGCTGCGACCTGCCGGTCCGCCCCGACCGGCAGGTCGAGACGGTGCTGTACTTCGTGGCCTGCGAGGCGCTCACCAACGCCGCGAAACACGCCGCCGCTACCCTGGTCACGGTCGATATCGGGGTACAGGATGGGTGGATCCGGATGCGCGTGCACGACGACGGCGTCGGCGGGGCGGAACCGACCGGGCGCGGGTTGTCCGGGCTGGCACGGCGGGTCGCCGCACTGGACGGCCGGCTGCTGGTGACCAGCCCGACCGGCGGTCCGACGACAGTGCTGGCCGAGTTGCCGTGCGACTAGTCCTCGCCGAAGACTCGACGCTGCTCCGGGAGGGCCTGACGCGGTTGCTCGCCGACGAGGACCACGAGGTGCTCGCGGCGGTCGGGACCGCTGACCAGCTCGTCGAGGCGGTCGGCCGATCCCGTCCCGACGTGGTCGTCACCGATGTCCGGATGCCACCCACCCACACCGATGATGGGCTGCGGGCCGCCCTGGAGATCCGTCGTCGGTGGCCCGACACCGGCGTCCTCGTACTCTCCCAGTACGTGGAGCGGCGGTACGCGGGGCGGCTGCTCGCAGACCGCCCCGAGGGGGTCGGCTACCTGCTCAAGGACCGGGTCGCCCAGGTGGACGACTTCCTCGACGCCCTCGACCGGGTCGCCGCCGGAGGCACCGCCCTCGATCCGGAGGTGGTCCGTCAGGTGGTGGCCGGCTCGGAACGGCAAGACCCGTTCGGTCGGCTCACACCCCGGGAACGGGACGTACTGCACGAGATGGCCCAGGGGCACACGAATCTCGCCATCGCCCAGCGGCTGCACGTGTCGCAGAGCGCGGTCGAGAAGCATGTCAACGCCATCTTCGACAAACTCGACCTCGCTCATACCACCGGCTACAGCCGGCGAATCCTCGCGGTGCTGCGCTATTTGGGCACCTGACCGGCCCAGAATCGAAGGCCGGGCACGCGCGGGCGGTGCCGGCAATGATCGACTCGGGTTCCTTGATGTCGGGGTGTCCTGGCGTCCGGGATGCCCCGACTTCCGTGAACCCGAGTGGATCACCCCGGTGAGGGGTGGATTGGCGCCGTAGGTCGCGTGTCCGTGTGGGCGGTTTGGGTCGCTGATGGGTGGTGTGGGTTGTGACCGGGTGCACCGGTGGGCTGGAATCGTGGGCGGGCGGGGGTCGTTACATACCCTGACGATCGCAGCACCACCCGGCCCGCGCCCCGCCCCAAGGGGCTGGTCGCGCAGGTTGGAATGGCAGCCTCCGCCCGGTCGTTACAGTCCCCACGAACGACCGTGGCACCGCCACGATGAGCGTGCCGGCAGGTGGGCCACCCCGGAATGACCCCGGCCCCCGGGTCGTTACAGTCCCCACGAACGGCCGCAGGCACCGCCACCACGAGGGTGCCGATGGATGGGCCAAACCCCGGAATGACCTGGGCCCGCCGGTCGTTACACAGGGTCCCGGCGCCACGAGCCCCCCGCTCGCCAGGTCGCCGACCTGACGCCCGACAGGGCGTCACCCCCCCCAGACTTTTCCCCTTTGTTTGTTGCAGCGCCGGACGAGGTGCTCACACCCCGCTACCTTCCCCCTTTGGTGGTGCGGGTGTTCCTACCCCCGAAGGAGCTACCCCCATGAACACGATCTTCCGTAAGAGCATGTTGTCTGTTGCTGGTCTCGCGTTCGCCGGTGGTGTGTTCGCCGGTCCGATCGCCGCCCACGCCGCCACCCCGGTGGATGCCAAGCCCGTCGCCGTGGCTGTGCAGGCGCCGAAGCCGCAGGGCGAGCAGTCCCACATCAGCCTCAACGATGAGCAGACCGCCAACGTCAAGGCGATCATCGCCGCGACGAAGAAGGCCGGTCTGCCGGAGCGGGCCGCGGTGATCTCGATCGCGACGAGCCTGCAGGAGTCGAAGCTGGAGAACCTCGGCCACCTCGGCGACCGCAACGACCACGACTCGCTGGGCCTGTTCCAGCAGCGCCCGAGCTCGGGTTGGGGCACCCCGGAGCAGATCACCGACCCGGAGTACTCGACGACCGCGTTCCTGAAGGGTCTGAAGCAGGTCGACGGGTGGCAGGACATGGCCCTGACCGACGCCGCGCAGACCGTCCAGGTGTCGGCCTACCCGGACGCGTACGCCCAGTGGGAGCAGCAGGCCGCTGACCTGGTCGGCCAGTACTGGAACAGCTGACCCACACCACAGCACTACCGCGCGACCGAACCAAGGCACCACCGCACACAGCAGAACAGCACGACACCGACCGCTGGCCGGCACCCGCAACCCGGGGTGCCGGCCAGCGGCGTTTCCTCGTCTCCATGCAGCAGCCACATGGCGCGGGCCGCCGACGGCGGATGTCGTAGCCGCCCGGTGCCCGCTGCCCGCTGCCCGGCGCGTGGTGGAAGCAGATGGCGCGGTTCGGTGGGTGGCTGGGTGCAGATCTTGGACAGTTTCCGTTCTGCGCGAACGGAAACTGTCCAAGATCTCGCGCGGACATGGCCGAAGCGTGCCGCGATGGTGGGTGGTGTGGTCGGCAGTCAACCCACGGGGCAGCGACGGGACCCGGCGGAACGGCCCCGCGGTGCGGCAAGGCGTTGCGGTGGGTCGTTGCCATGGAACGCCGACGCCGACGCCGACGCCGACGCCGACGCCGACGCCGACGCCGACGCCGACGGGCCGACGGGCCGACGGGCAGACGGGCAAACGGTCTGGTCGGCTGGGTGGCGTGGCGGGGTGCGGGAACAACGCCGGGGTAAGGCTGGTTGTGGACAGTGTCGGTGTGACTCAGTGTCCCCGGGCCTCACCTAATATTGCCTTCGCGGAATACCGTTCGGCTGGAGCCGCGTCGTGCCACTCGCCGAGAGGCGACCTGCACACCGACACCAGCGCCGCCCCCGGCCCACCGGCCGGGGGCGGCGCTGTCTGTACCTGTCCGTGGGCGGAACAGCGGCACAATGTGCGGGTGACTGACGCACAGCAGTGGTCCGAGCAGCCGGGCGTACTCGTACTCCCCAGTGGGGCGACGGTGCGCGGACGCCGCGTCGCTGCCGCGACCTCGCCCGCCGACTTCGCCGTGCTGCTGGCCCCTGGTCCGGACCCGGCCTGGCCGCACCGGCGGATCCGGTGGCCCGACTTCTGGGTGCCGCTCGACCGCGCCGACGCCCTCGACGCCCTGCGGGAGGCGCTGCGGCGCGCGCACGACGGGGATCGCGTCGAGGTGGCCTGTCGGGGTGGGGTGGGTCGCACCGGAACGGCCCTGGCCGCGCTGGCGATCCTCGACGGTCTGCCGGTGGAGCGGGCGGTGCCGTGGGTTCGGGCCGGCTACCACCCGAAGGCGGTGGAGACCCCCTGGCAGCGGCGCTGGTTGCGCCGCGTCACCTGACCGCCGCCGGACCACCGCCGCTCGTGTCGGCCCGCCCGTGGCGACGCACGCTGGCCTCGGTGTCAGCCGTGGTCGACCACCGCCGGGTCGGTGACGTACTCGCGGAGGTGGGTGGCGGTGAGGGTGTCGCCGGTGGCGACCAGTTCGGCTGGTGTGCCGGTGAAGACGATGCGGCCGCCGTCGTGGCCGGCGCCGGGGCCGAGGTCGATGAGCCAGTCGGCGTGTGCCATGACCGCCTGGTGGTGCTCGATGACGATCACCGTGTTTCCGGCGTCGACCATCCGGTCGAGGAGGGCCAGGAGTTGGTCCACGTCGGCCAGGTGCAGGCCGGTGGTCGGCTCGTCCAGGACGTACGTGGTGGTCTTCTCGGCCAGGTGGATGGCGAGTTTGAGTCGTTGCCGTTCCCCGCCGGACAGGGTGGTCAGTGGCTGGCCGAGGCTGAGGTAGCCAAGCCCGACGTCGACCAGCCGGCCGAGGATGAGGTGCGCCGGACCCCCAGGGAAGAACGCGTACGCCTCGGTGACGGACATGGCCAGCACCTCGCTGATGTTCTTGCCGCGCAGCGTGTAGGTGAGCACCTCGTCGGTGAAGCGTCGCCCTTCGCAGCGTTCGCAGACGCTGGCGACGCCGGCCATCATCGCCAGGTCGGTGTAGATGAGCCCGATCCCCTTGCAGGCCGGGCAGGCGCCCTCGGAGTTGGCGCTGAACAGCGCGGCCTTGACCCCGTTGGCCTTGGCGAAGGCGGTGCGGATCGGGTCGAGCAGCCCGCTGTAGGTGGCCGGGTTGCTGCGTCGGGAGCCACGGATCGGGGACTGGTCGACGATGACGACCCCGGACCGGCCGCGCAGCGAGCCGTGGATCAGTGAGCTCTTGCCGGATCCGGCCACGCCGGTGACCACGGTGAGCACCCCGAGGGGGATGTCCACGTCCACGTCGCGCAGGTTGTGCAGGTCGGCCTGGCGGATGGCGAGTTGCCCGGTGGGCTGGCGTACCGCGTCCCGCACTGCCACCCGGTGGTCCAGGTGTCGCCCGGTGAGGGTGTCGGAGCGGCGCAGGCCGGGGATGTCGCCGGTGAAGCAGATCCGACCGCCGTCGGTGCCGGCGCCCGGTCCGAGGTCGACGACGTGGTCGGCGATGGCGATGGTCTCCGGCTTGTGTTCGACCACCAGCACTGTATTGCCCTTGTCGCGCAGCCGCAGCAGCAGGTCGTTCATCCGGGCGATGTCGTGCGGGTGCAGGCCGACTGTGGGTTCGTCGAAGACGTACGTGACGTCGGAGAGGCTGGAGCCGAGGTGCCGGACCATCTTCACCCGTTGCGCCTCGCCGCCGGAGAGGGTCGCCGACTCACGGTCCAGGCTGAGGTAGCCCAGGCCGATCTCGACCAGGGAGTCCAGCAGGTCGCGAAGGTTGGCGACCAGCGGCGCGGCCCCCGGGTCGTGGATGCCCTGGACGAAGGTCGCCAGGTCGCTGATCTGCATGGCCGAGCAGTCGGCGATGGTGTGCCCGGCGATCCGCGACGACAGGGCCGCCGCGTTGAGTCGGGTGCCGCCGCAGTCGCCGCAGCTGGTGAAGGTGACGGCCCGGTCGACGAAGGCGCGGATGTGCGGTTGCATCGACTCGCGGTCCTTGGCCAGCAGGAGCCGCTTGACCTTGACCGCCAGGCCTTCGTAGGTCCAGTTGTTGCTGCCCACCTTGATCTTCGTGGGCGGTTTGTGCAGGAAGTCGTCCCACTGTTGCGGGGTGAAGTCCTGGAGTTTGACGTCCGGGTCGAACAGGCCGGAGCCGACGATGGTCTGCCAGTACCAGGAGCCGACGGCGAAGTTGGGCACTGTGATCGCGCCGTCGTTGAGGGAGCGCTCGACGTCCACCAGTTCGTTGACGTCGAGGTCGGAGACCCGGCCCAGCCCTTCGCAGGTGGGGCACATGCCCTCGGGCAGGTTGAAGCTGAACGCCCCGGCGCCGCCGATGGACGGCTGACCCAGTCGGCTGAAGAGGATCCGCAGCATGGCGTACGCGTCGGTGGCGGTGCCGACGGTGGAGCGGGAGTTGACCCCCATCCGCTCCTGGTCGACGACGATGGCCGCGCTGAGGTTGCGCAACGAGTCGACGTCCGGCCGGTTGAGGTTCGGCATGAACGACTGGAGGAACGCGCTGTAGGTCTCGTTGATCATGCGCTGGGACTCGGCGGCGATGGTGCCGAAGACCAGCGACGACTTGCCCGACCCGGAGACACCGGTGAAGACGGTCAACCGGCGTTTGGGGATGTCGACCGAGACGTTGGCGAGATTGTTCTCCCGCGCTCCGCGTACCTCGATCATGTCGTGGCTGTCGGCGGCGGACCATGCTGGCTGCGACATGCGAACCCTTCACGGAATCGTGGCGGGACTTCGCCCCGCCGAGCACTGGCGGGTTCCATTGTCTCATTCATGCCCATGTAGAGACTTTTGCCGAGATCCGAGCGCTGGTTCCGGCAGCACGTCCGGGAAAGTCTCAAATCACGTCGTAAGCGGTACGGTGGCTCGCGTGGACGTCGCCTCGAAGGATCGGCTGCGCGCCGTGGACCTGGCGGCAACCGTCGGGATCTCGGTGCAGCAGGTGCGCAACTACGTCGAGTTGGGGGTGCTGCCGCCGGTGCGCCGCACCGCGAGCGGCTACCGGATCTTCACCGCCGAGCACGCTCGGGCGCTGACCGTGGCGCGGCGGTTGGCCGAGGGGCACGGCTGGAGCCGTACCCGGGAGATCATGGCGGCGGTGCACCGGGGTGACCTGCCGGCGGCCCTGGCGGCGCTCGACGGCGGCCATGCCGAGCTGGACCGGGAACGCGCCGAGATCCGCCGGGTGCTCGGCGCCTTCGAGACCGTGCTGGCCAGCCCACCGGCGGTCCGACCCGCACCACGCCACGGCGCCCGCATCGGCGAGGTCGCCGCCCTGGTCGGGGTCCGGACCTCGCAGCTGCGGCTGTGGGAGGAGCGCGAGCTGCTGCGGCCGGGCCGCACCCCGGGCACCAACTACCGGGTGTACGACGAGGCGGAGCTACGCGCCGCGCAGGTCATCGCGTTGCTGCGCCGAGGCGCGTACCCGTTCGAGATCATCGCCGCGGTGCTGGGCGAGCTGCGGACCACCGGCAGCGCTGCGCGGGTCCGCGCCGAGCTGGGCCGCCGCGAGCAGGAGCTGCACACCCGCAGCCTGCGTCGGCTGCGGGGGAGTGCCGCCCTGCACGACTACCTGCTCGCTCGGGGCGACGCGAGTTGACCGGCATCCCGTCCCGCCGGGCGATCGTCGTGACTAGGGTCGGGCACATGAGAGCTGCGCTGCTGGCGGCCACGACGTCCGCCGTCCTGCTCGCTCCCGTGCCGGTCGGTGCGACGGGAGCGTCCGCCGCGCCGACGATGCGCTGCCCCCGACTGCCGGCGCCGGCGGCGTCCCGCCCACCCCGGCCGTCGCCCCCGCCCGCCGTTCCCGCGCAGCGGATGGTCGGCGGCGGCGCGCTCGACACGGCCGGCCTGGTCGTGCCGGCCGGCGTCGCCGCGCCACCGAGGGTGAGCGCCACGTCGTGGCTGGTCGCCGACCTGGACAGCGGCCAGGTGCTCGGCGGCTGCGGCCCTCACGAGTACGGCACACCGGCGAGCGTGCAGAAGCTCCTGCTGGCGGCCACCATGCTACCCAGGCTCGACCCGAAGCAGACGGTCACCGTCACCGACGCTGACATGAACATCGAACCCGGGTCCTCGGCCGTGGGCCTGGTCGCGGGCGGCCGGTACACCATCGAGACGATCTGGCTCGGGTTGCTGCTCAACTCCGGCAACGAGGCCGCCAACGCGCTGGCCCGACTCGGCAGCGGGACGGACAGCGCCGCCGGCGTCCGCGCCATGAACGAGCACGCGCACCACCTCGGCGCGCTCCAGACGCACGCGGTCACCCCGTCCGGGCTGGACGGTAGGGGGCAGTTCACCAGCGCGTACGACCTGGCGCTGATCGCCCGGGCCTGCTTCGCCCAGCCGACCTTCCGGCGGTACGCGCTGACCGAGCAGACGTCGATTCCGGCCCAGCCGGCGCAACGCACCAAGGGCTTCGAGATCCAGAACGAGAACCAGCTCATCTACCGGTACCCGGGGGCGCTCGGCGGCAAGACCGGCTTCACCGACCTGGCCCGGCACACCTACGTGGGTGCGGCGGAACGCGGCGGGCGGCGGCTGGTGGTGACCCTGCTGGGCGCCGAATCGGCACCGGCACGCGGCTGGGAGCAGGGTGCGGCCCTGCTGGACTGGGGTTTCAGGCTGCCCCGGGACGCCGCCGTGGGCCGGCTGGTCGAACCCGGCGAGCTGACTGCCACCCCGTCGGCGGCGCCGTCCGCGCTGGCGGCACCCGGCGCGCCCCGGCCGGCGGCGGCCAGCGGGCCGGCGCGTACCGGCTCGGGGTGGCTCTGGTCGGTGACCGCGGTGAGCGGCGCGACGGTGGTGGCGTTGTTGGGCGGCCTGCTGTGGCGGCGTCGCCGTCGGATGCCCTGACGGATCGACATCGGGCGCTGCCCTCCATAGACTCCGGTCTTTCTGGCACCACCAGTCCAGGAGGATCCCTGTGTCGAGTGAACTCCAACCGCGCCCCGCAGTGGCGGCACCCCGCCGGCCGGTGCGCGCCCTGACCCGCCTCGCGGGGGTGACAGTGCTCGCCGGCGCGCTGGTCGTCGGCGCGTCCGCCACCGCGCTCGCCGCGCCGGGCCCGTCGGCCGAGGCGGAGCGCGTCTCCGCCGCGCCGCTGACCGCTGTCGACACCGCCGTCCGGCCGCCGCGCACCACCCACGGCCCGTGCGCGTACACCGAGACCCCGGACGAACCTGCGGCCCGGCCGGTGCCGCTGCCGCCCGACCCGCGGCGCACCCCGGTCCGGGGCAGCGTCCGGGTGACAGTGGCGACCAACCACGGTCCGATCGGGTTGACACTGGACCGGGCCGCAGCGCCGTGCACTGTGCAGAGCTTCCTGCACCTGGTCGGCAAGCGCTTCTACGACCGCACCCCGTGCCACCGGCTCACCGCGTACCCGACGCTGAGCGTGCTCCAGTGCGGTGACCCGTCCGGCACCGGCGAGGGCGGCCCGGGCTACCGGTACCGCGACGAACTGCCGACCGACCTGCCGCCCGCGCCCACCGACCCGACCGGGGAGCGCCGGGTGTACGCCCGTGGCGTGCTGGCCATGGCCAACGCCGGGCCGGACACCAACGGCAGCCAGTTCTTCCTGGTCTACGCCAACTCCGCGCTGCGCCCCAACTACACGATCTTCGGCGAGGTCGACGCGGCCGGCCTGGCCACCCTGGACCGGATCGCCGCCGGGGGAGTGGCGCCGACAGCCGAGGACCCGGCACCGGTCGACGGGGCGCCCGCCCTGCCGGTGACCATCCGCAAGGCCGTCCGCTGGCACCACCACCACTGACCGTACGGCGCGGTGGGTGACCGTCGGTCGCTCACCGCGCCGCCGGGGGTCGCGCACGCCCCTGGCCGTAATTTCCGGGAACGGACCGGAACCGGTCCAACCGGTTTCCGGCGCGGGTCCGGCCGTCACGCCGAGGCGGGCGACCCGGTCGGCGGGGCGGCGGTGCTGTCCCGAACCACCAATTCGGTGGCGAGTTCCACCCGGGGCGAGTCGATGCCCTCGCCCTGGGCCAGACGCAGCACGGTCCGGGCCGCCAACCGTCCCATCTCGACCAACGGTTGGCGCACGGTGGTCAGCGGCGGTGAGGCCCAGCGGGCTTCCGGCAGGTCGTCGAAACCCACAACGCTCACGTCGTCCGGTACGCGCAGCCCGCGGCGTCGAATGGCCTCGTAGACGCCGAAGGCCATCTGGTCGCTGGCGGCGAAGATGCCGGTCGGCGGGTCGGCGAGGTCGAGCAGCGCCGTCCCGCCGGAGAACCCGGAGGCGTGGTAGAAGTCGCCCGGGTAGATCAGCGCGTCGTCCACCGGCACCCCGGCGGCCTCCAACCCGGCCCGGTAACCGTCGAGCCGCGCCCGGCTGCACAGCAGGTGCGTCGGCCCGGCCACGAAACCGACGCGCCGGTGCCCGATCGCGAGCAGATGTTCGGTCGCGGCGAGCCCACCGGCCCAGTTGGTGGCGCCGATCGTCGGCACGTCCATGGCCGGCACCCCGGCCGGGTCGACGACCACCACCGGCACGTTGAGGCGACGCAGCTGCGCGTGCAGTGGCGGGCTCAGGTGCGAGGTCACGAAGATGACGCCGTCGGTGGCCCGGGTGCGCAGGTTCTGCAGCCACTGCCGGGCCGCGGTGGGCTGCCGGTGGATCGCGGAGACCACAGTGCCGACGCCGGCGCCGTGCCCGACATCCTCCACGCCTCGGATGATCTCCACGGCCCAGGGGCTGTCCAGGTCGTTGAAGACCAGGTCGACGAGACCGGCACGCCGAACGCTGCGGCTGGTGCGACGCCGGTAGCCGTGGTGGCGCAACAACTCCTCGACCCGTTCCCGGGTGTCCGGGGCCACATCGGAGCGACCGTTGAGCACCCGTGACACGGTCGGCACCGACACCCCGGCCTCCCGTGCGATCGCGGTGATGGTCACCCTGCGTCCGTCGTCCGCGCCCACCCGCGTCTCCTTCACCGAGCCGGAGGAACGACCCACAAGGCGTCGCCCACCGTGTGTCCCGAAACGGCGTGCCCGTTCCACGGGTCATCTTGCCTCACCGGCGGGGGTTGACGACATGCCAGACCGACCGAAGCTTCGCTGCATTTGCGGAAAAGTTCCGGAGTATTTTCGGTCACTTTCGCTCGTCGGTGCGGTCGACGGCCCTCGACCGACTCGACTTTCCCGACATCGGGGTTGCCCGGTGGCCGGGGACCTGCCGACTTTCGGCGAACCGGGTGGATCCCGGGATGACGGCACCAGCTGGGCTGATAGACAGGAGTCGTGCGCTACCGCCTGGCCGTCGTGCTCGCGCTCGCCACGCTGCTCGGCGGCTGCTCACGGCCGGAGCCCCGCCCCGCGCCGGCCACGCCGCAGCCGACGTCGGCGAGCCCCACACCCGCGCCGACCGCGTCCACCTCCGTGGCGGCCCCGCTGCCGGGGTTCGTGGTCCTGACCGACAGTGACCCGCGGATCCACGCCGACATCCGGTACGCCACACCGCACAACTTCGTCGGCCGTCCGATCACCGGCTACCGCGAGCCGCTGTGCCTGCTCACCCGGCAGGCGGCCGAGGCGCTGCGCCGCGTACAGGACGCCGCGCTGGCCGGCGGGCACAGCCTCAAGGTGTACGACTGCTACCGCCCCCAACCGGCCGTGGACGACTTCGTCGCCTGGTCGAAGCGCCCCGGTGAGCAACAGACCAAGGCAGAGTTCTACCCGGACCTGGCCAAGAACCGGCTCTTCGCCGACGGTTACATCGGCGCGCCCACCGCGCACAGCCGCGGCAGCACCCTGGACCTGACACTGGTCGACGAGCCCGCCGCCAGCCAACCTCCGTACCGGGTCGGGCAACAGCTGGTCGCCTGCACGGCGCCGCGCGGGCAGCGCTTCCCGGACAACAGCATCGACATGGGTACGGGCTTCGACTGTTTCGACCCCCGGGCACACACCGCCGACCCCCGCATCACCGGGGAGGCGCGGGACAACCGTCGGTTGTTGCAGCGGCTGATGACCGACGCCGGGTTCGTCAACTACGACCGTGAGTGGTGGCACTACAGCCTGCGCGACGAGCCGTACCCGGACACGTTCTTCGCGGCGCCGGTCGCCCGCTCCTCGGTCGGCTGACCCGCGGCCCGGCCTCACCGACAGCACCGCCGCCGCCATCCGGCATGATCGTTTCAATGAGCACCGAACGGATCGGCCCCCCGGTTACCGGCGACGAGCGGGAAACCCTGCGCGCCTTCCTCGACTTTCACCGCGCGACGCTGGCCCTCAAGTGCGAGGGTCTCTCCGACGAGGAGCTGCGCCAGCAGTCGATGCCGCCCTCCACGCTGTCCCTGCTCGGTCTGGTACGACACCTGGCCGAGGTGGAGCGCGCCTGGTTCCGGCGGGTCATCGACGGCGCGGACATCGGCCTGGTCTGGTCGGAGACCGGCGACTTCCAGCAGGCGTACGACGCCAGTTCGGCCACCCGCGCCGAGGCGTTCGCCGCCTGGGAGCGGGAGGTCGAGCATGCCCGCCGGATCGAGCGGGCGGCCGCGTCGCTCGACGTGACCGGCCGCAACGTCCGCTCCGGCGAGGCCGTGTCACTGCGGCTGGTGATGCTGCACCTGATCCACGAGTACGCCCGGCACAACGGTCACGCCGACTTCCTGCGCGAGGGCATCGACGGGGTCGTCGGCGTCTAGCCCGCCCCATACGACCGGTCAGGTCCAGTAGAGGACCCGGCAGGCCGGGACGCGGGCGGTCAGCTCGGCGGTGAACCAGTCGCGCAGCTCGGCCATCTGCTCACGGGGGTAGACGTACTTCACCGCGCCGAACTTGCCGTGCTTGCGGGTGCGGGACTCCTCGTCCATCTCCAGCCGGGTACGCGGATACCAGCCGAGCAGCACCTCTTTGCTGCCCGGCGTGAACCGGTGGGTGATCAGCTCGGCGGTCAGGTCCAGGTCCGGTACCCCGTCGACAGCCGCGCGGACCTGGTCGAGCAGTTCACCGTAGCGTTCCCGCCAGTCCGGCAGCGCGATGATCGGCGCGATGGTCAGCCCGACCGGGTAGCCGTCGAGGGCGAGCCGGCGCAGCGCGGCCAGCCGGTCCGGCACCCGGGCGGTGCCGCCCTCGAACCGGTCGCTGACCGGTGCGCAGTTGACGCTGAAGCGGACCCGGGTCCGGCCGGCGTGCGGCAACCCGACGAAGGTGTCCACATCGGCGTACTTGGTGGTCCAGCGCAACTGCACTGGCGCGTTCCAGTCGGCGAAGTGCTGCACCGCGCGCCGCCAGCTGCCGGTCAGGTGTTCCAGGGCGAGCGGATCGGTGTAGCAGGACGCCTCGAAGGTGGTGCCCTCGTCGGCCCGTCGCGCGTTGCGGCTGGTCACCGTCCCCCGCCCGGCGTACGCGGCCAGCCCGGCGAGGATGTCGTCGAGGTCGGCGTACACCCGGGTCACCGGTGGGCCGGACAGTGATCCGGCCAGGTAGCAGTACTGGCAGTGCGCCGGGCAGCCCTCGGCCAGGTCGACCCGCCAGTCGGCGCTGGGCGCGATGGGTTGCAGGACGCGCCGTGAGGGCGGGCTCACCACGATCGCCATCGTCGATTTGGCCCGGGTGTACGTCTCCCGGTCGGTCTGCCCGCGTACCCCGGTGAGCCGGTTGGCGCGCAGGTGTTCCACCTCGATACCGAGCGCCCGCACCCGCTCGACGATCCGTTGGCCGTGCGGGTGGTCGAGTGCGGCGGGGGTGGCCACCACTCGGCTCGGGGTCCAGCGGCGCGCCGACCGGGCCGGCGGCGCGAGGCCGGCCAGGTCGTGGGTCGGCACCCGCTCGCCGCTGGCGTCGTGCGGCGCGGCGGGCACGTCCACGGCGAGCGGCTGGTCGACGTCGACGGCGTCCGGGCTGGTCATCCGGCCGGGGTACCCGTTGCCGCAGGAATCCCACCCGATCGGCCGCCCCCGCGATTGACGCCGCCCAACCGGAGCGCATAACCTCTCATCTATCTGTAAACCTTGTGAACAGATGCACATCGACGCGGCGGCGCGCGTCCCGACCGAAGGGACGATCAGGTGATCGCAGAACTCTCCTCCCGTACCAGACGGATCCTGTCGTTGTTCGTCGCCCTGGTCGTCGCGGTGACCGCCGGTCTCGCGGTCAACGCCTCGCGAAGCGCGCAGGCCGCGCCGACGTTCAAGGTGCTGGCCTTCTACAACGGCACCTGGGACGCCGCGCACATCGACTTCGTCAAGGACGCCCGGGCCTGGTTCCCGCAGGCCGCCGCCCAGCACGGTTTCTCCTGGGAGGCCACCAACAACTGGGGTCTGCTGAACACCGCCAACCTGGCCCAGTACAAGGTCGTCATGTTCCTGGACGACGCGCCGCCCGCCGCCCAGCGGGGCGCGTTCCAGCAGTACATGCAGAACGGCGGGGCGTGGCTGGGCTTCCACGTCAGCGCGTGGACCGACAACCCGTCGAGCTGGAGCTGGTACTACAACACCTTCCTCGGCACCGGCTCGTTCCAGACGAACACCTGGGGACCGACCCGGGTCACCATGCGTGCCGACAACCGCACCCACGCCGCCACCCGGAACCTCCCGGCGACGTTCCCGTCGTCGATCAGCGAGTGGTACTCCTGGAGCAACGACCTGCGGCAGAACCCCAACATCGACATCCTCGCCTCGATCGACCCGTCCAGCTTCCCGGTCGGCACGGACCCCAACCAGTCCTGGTACGGCGGCTACTACCCGCTCGTCTGGAGCAACAGGCAGTACAAGATGCTCTACGCCAACTTCGGCCACAACGCGATGAACTACAGCACCAACACCGGGCTGTCCTCCACCTTCGACAGCCCGCAGCAGAACCAGCTGCTGATCGACGGGCTGCACTGGCTGGCCGGCGTCGGCACCGTCCCCCCGACCACGCCCCCGCCGACCGACGGCCCGATCTCGCCCACCGCCTGGCACACGGTGGTCAACCGGGGCAACGGCAAGTGCGTGGACGCGCGGGCCGCAGCCAGCGCGAACGGCACTGCCATCCAGCAGTACACGTGCAACAGCAGCACCGCGCAGCAGTACCAGTTCGCGCCGACCAGCGGCGGGTACCTGCGGGTCAACAACCGCAACAACAGCGCCCAGGTGATCGACGTGACCGACCGGTCGACCGCCGACTCGGCACGCATCCAGCTCTGGTCCTACAGCGGTGGCAACAACCAGCAGTGGCGGGCCGAGCCCGAGGGCGGCGGGTACTACCGCCTGGTCAACCGCCTCAGCGGCAAGTGCCTCGACGTGCCGGGAGCGTCCACCGCCGACAGCGTCCAGCTCATCCAGTACACCTGCAACGGCACCGCGGCGCAGTCCTTCCGGCTGGTGCCGCAGTCATAGCTCCACTGCCGCGTCCGCGCCGGGGTGAACCGCGACTCGCCCCGGCGCGCAGCCGGCGGCGCGACCGAACCGGGCGGCGACGTCCCGGATGACGGCGCGCAGCTCCGGTGGGTCGAGCACGTCGAAGTCGACAGCCAGGGTGCCGAGGAAGGCGGCCAGATTGCCCAGCGACTCCCCACCGGTGTGCAGCAGACAGGCCCGCTCGTCGATCGCCTCCAGCAGGCCCGCCGTGCTGGGGATCCGCTGCGCCATGGTCTCGGCCGACGCGTGCAGGCGTACCCGGGCAGGGTGTGGCCAGGCCGTGGAGCCGACGCCGCGCAGCACGTGCGCCACCGCGTCGCCACCTGGCGGCTCCCGGAGCGCGAAGCGCGGGCCGGTCGGCACCCGGGGCTGGATCCGGTCGGCGCGGAAGGTCCGCCAGTCGGCCCGGTCGGTGTCCCACCCCAGCAGGTACCACCGCCGCCCGGTGTAGACCAGCCGGTACGGCTCGACGTCGCGCACGCTGACCGTGCCGTCATGCCCGGCGTAGTCGAACCGCAGCCGCTCCCGGCGGTGCACGGCGGTGGAGACGGCGGTGAGCGTGTCGGCGTCCACTGTCGGGCCACCGCCGGCGGCGGAGACGGTCGCCGAGCGCAGGGCGTCCACCCGGTGCCGCAGCCGGGACGGCAGCGACTGCTCCAGCTTGGCCAGCGCCCGCAACGAGGTCTCCTCGATGCCGGTCACCGAGCCACCCGCCGCCGCCCGCAGCCCGACAGCCACCGCCACCGCCTCGTCGTCGTCGAGCAGCAGCGGTGGCAGCGCCGACCCGGCACCGAGCCGGTAGCCGCCGGCGACCCCCGGGTGTGACTCGATCTGGTAGCCCAGCACCCGCAGCCGCTCCACGTCCGTGCGCACCGTGCGGGTGGTGACCGCGAGCCGTTCGGCCAACTCGGCGCCGGACCAGTCCCGGCGCACCTGAAGGAGAGTCAGCAACCGCAGCAGGCGCACTGAGGTCTCCACCATGCCCGCGAGTCTGCCCTACCGCCGCGTGGAGGGCGGTCCGTGGGGATATCCATTGCGGACGCGTCGCAGCCCTCCTAGTCTCGTCGGTGCAACGTCAACCGATCGAAACCGGAGGGAGTACGCCATGTCGCGACGCGTCCGCACCGACGCCCGCGGGTGCCTGCTCCCCGCCGGCACCCCTCTGCGGACCACCGCCAAAACCCGTGCCTGCCGCCCATTGCGGCGCTACGAGCCGGGGTGGCGCGACTGACGCCGACGCTGACGCGTCCGCCGGCCGCCCATCCCACCGGGATCGGGCGGCCCTTTCGTATCCGCGCACCGCCGCTGGCGACCAAATCTGATCATTAACGGTCACGGCCGACTGAAGGAGTCCACCATGGGATTCACCCCTCTCGCCGGTACCCGGGCACCGGTCCGGGTCTGGACCGACCCGTACGCCATCGAGCCGCAGGCCGCCAAGCAGCTGCGCAACATCGGCGCGCTGCCCTGGGTACAGGGTGTCGCCGTCATGCCCGATGTGCACTTCGGCAAGGGCGCCACGGTCGGTTCGGTGATCGCGATGCGGCAGGCCGTCTCGCCGGCAGCGGTCGGCGTCGACATCGGCTGCGGGATGTCGGCGGTCCGTACCTCGCTGACCGCCGCCGACCTGCCGGACGACCTGGCCGGTCTGCGTTCCGCGATCGAGGCCACCATTCCGGTCGGCTTCGCCCAGCGCAAGGACTCGGTCGACACGCGTCGGATCCGGGGCCTGGAGCAGGCCGGCTGGGACGACTTCTGGGGCCGGTTCGCCGGCCTGGACCGGCGGGTGGCGCAGCTGGAGACGCGGGCGCAGCGGCAGATCGGCACCCTCGGCGGGGGCAACCACTTCATCGAGGTCTGCCTGGAGCAGGGCGGCGCCGACGAGGGGCGGGTCTGGCTGATGCTGCACTCCGGGTCCCGCAACATCGGCAAGGAACTGGCCGAGCGGCACATCGGGGTGGCCCGGGGGCTGCCGCACAACGCCGACCTTCCGGACCGGGACCTCGCCGTGTTCCTCGCCGGGACGCCGGAGATGGACGCGTACCGGCGGGATCTGTGGTGGGCGCAGGAGTACGCGCGGCGCAACCGGGCAGTCATGCTGGCCCTGCTCTGCGGCGTGGTGCGCGAGCACTTCCCGCAGGTCGGCTACGACGAGCCCATCAGCTGTCACCACAACTACGTCTCCGAGGAGAGCTACGACGGGGTGGACGTGCTGGTGACCCGCAAGGGCGCCATCCGGGCCGGTCGGGGTGACCTGGGCATCATCCCCGGGTCGATGGGCACCGGGTCGTACATCGTGCGGGGGCGGGGAAACACTGACGCGTACTGCTCGGCGTCGCACGGGGCGGGGCGTCGGATGTCCCGGGCGCAGGCCAAGCGGACGTTCAGCACCGAGGACCTGGCGGCGCAGACCGTCGGGGTGGAGTGCCGCAAGGACGCCGGGGTGGTCGACGAGATCCCCGGCGCGTACAAGGACATCACCGAGGTGATGGCCCAGCAGGAGGACCTGGTCGAGGTGGTCGCGCACCTCAAGCAGGTGGTCTGCGTGAAGGGCTGACGTGCCGTGCGGGCCGGGGAGACCGGCCCGCACGGCCGCTGATCAGAAGCCGACGAAGACCCGGCGCAGGTCGTCGACTGTCACCGAACCGGTCACCTGCACCCCGTCGGGGGTGTGCTGCGGGCCCAGCCGTCCGGTGGCCAGCCGCAGCCACGCCTCGGCCGGTGCCACCAGCTCCCCGTCGGGACGCTCCGGCGCGTCGACGACCTCGACCTTCTCGCCCAGCCGCAGCCCGAACGTGCGCTCCGGCGCGTGTAGCCGAACCAGCACTGTGGCCTCCCGCCCCGCCAGCTCCTGCGGTCGGCTGGTCCAGGCCAGCATGCCGCCGATCTGGTCGAGCAGCAGCGCCACCGCACCCGGCGTCACCGCCGCGAACCTGTTGAACGCCACCTCGGCGTCCCACTGGTGCAGGGCGAACTCGCTGAGCCGGAACCGGGCCGCGGTGGCCACGTCGACCGGCTCCGGCAGGAAGCCGAGGTCGATCCGCATCGAGGCCCGGGTGTCGGCGTCCAGCGCCTCGTACGCCTCGACCAGGCGCTCGTTGGTGGCGAGGAACCCGGCGGCGTGCTCGGCCGGGGACATGGCGTCCCAGCGTGCCCAGACGCCACGGTTGAAGTCCCCGTCCGGGCCGGGCGCGCCGGAACGGGCGGCGTCCAGCGTCGCCAGGTTGATCTCGGCGCCGCTGCCCAGGTGGCTCAGCACCTGGGACACCTGCCACTCGCTGGCCCCCGACGGCCGGAGCAGGTCGTCCTCCTTGAGGTCCCGTACGAGCGCGGCGAGCTCCTCGTGGCCCGCGCGCAGAGCGGTGATGATCTGGTCAGCAGGGGTCGACATGGATCTCCTCAAACGGATTTTCGACGATGGTCGGGACGTTACCGGACGTGACCGCCGGCCGGCCCACCCCAGGGTCGGGGCGCTCCGGCCGGCGGCCACGTCGGTCAGCTCAGCCCATGTGCACTGTGTTGCCGGTCGGGATGTCCTCCTTGCGGACCTTCACCAGGACCAGGGTCGCCAGTCCGGCGAGCACGATCAGCGCGGCGCCCCAGGCGAAGGCCACCCGGTAGCCGTGCACCAGCGCCTCGACCTGGTTGACCGGGTTCGGCGCCCGGCCGACCAGGTAGGCGGCGACCGCGCTGGTGTAGAAGGTGTTCAGCAGCGCGGTGCCGAGCGAGCCACCGATCTGCTGGGTGGCGTTGAGCGTCGCGCTGGCCGCCCCGGCGTCGTGTTCCGGCACCCCGACCAGGGCGAGGCTGGACAGCGGGACGAAGGTGAAGCCGAGCCCCAGGCCCAGGATGACCTGCGCGGGCAGCAGGTGGGTGAGGAACGGGGTGTCCACGTCGATCTGGGTCAGCACCAGCATGCCCAGGGCGGCGAGGGCCGAACCGGCGACCATCAGCGGCTTGGCACCCAACCGGGGCATCAGCTGGCTGGCGCCACCGGCGGCGATGAGCACACCGGCGGTGACCGGCAGGGACGCGAGACCGGCTTCGAGGGGCTTGTACTGCAACACCACCTGGAAGTAGAAGGTCAGGAAGAGGAACGCCCCGAACAGGCCGGCGCCGATCAGCGTCGAGGTGAGGAACGCCCCACCCCGGTTGCGGTCCAGCAGGATCCGCAGCGGTAGCAGCGGGTGGCTGGAGCGCAGCTCGATCACCACGAAGGCGGCGAGCAGCACCACGCCCGCGGCGATGAAACCGAGCGTCGCGGTGGCGTCCCAGCCGTCCTCGGCGGCCTTGGTGAAGCCGTACACCAGGGAGACCAGGCCGGCGGTCACCACGATCGCACCGGGTACGTCGTAGCGGGTGTTGCCGTGGGCCCGGCTCTCCGGCACCAGCGGAAGCGCGAAGGCGATGGCGATGGCAGCGACCGGGATGTTGACCAGCAGGCACCAGCGCCAGTCGGCGTACTCGGTAAGCACCCCGCCGAGCAGCAGGCCGACCGCCGATCCACCGCCGGCGATCGCGCCGTACACGGCGAAGGCCTTGGCCCGCTCGGTGGCCTCGGTGAACAGGACGGTGAGCAGCGCCAGCGCGGCCGGGGCGAGCAGCGCGCCGAAGGCACCCTGCAACGCGCGGGCGGCGAAGAGCATCTCACCGGTGGTGGCCAGACCGCCCAGGGCGGAGGCGAGCGCGAAACCGGTCATGCCGACCAGGAAGGTGCGCTTGCGCCCCCAGTAGTCGGCGATGCGACCGCCGAGCAGCAGCAGACCACCGAAGGCCAGCGTGTACGCGGTGATCACCCACTGCCGGTTCGCGTCGGTGATTCCCAGGTCGGCCTGGGCCTGCGGCAGCGCGATGTTCACGATGGTGGCGTCCAGGACGACCATCAGCTGTGAGACCGCGATGACCGCAAGCGCGATCCAGCGCCGCGGGTGCGGTGCGCCTGTCGACGTCCCGGCGTTGGGCGCGCCGGGCGCGGTCGAGGTGGTTCCGGGCATGGTGAAGCCTTCCGTGTTGCGAATATCGGTGAATCAGGCCGGAGACGGACGGTCGTGCTGATAGCGGAGGACCGGGATCAGCACCTGGTCGACGACCTGGGTGAGGAACGCGTCATCGGCGGGTAGGCCGTGCGCGACGATGCGGGACATGGTGAGCGCGGGGGCCAGATCGTGGAACAACTCCCGCTCGCCGGCCTCCGGCGGGATCTCCCCGCGGGCGGCGGCCCGGACCAGGATGGCGGTGCTGGCCACCCGCCCGGCCGGCAGCACCTGGTGACGCACCAGGCGTTCCAGCTCGGGGTTGGTCCGCATGGCGAAGGTCAACGCCTGCATCAGGTCGCAGTCGGCCGTGCAGATCGCGGCCGTGGCCCGCAGCAACTCGATCAGATCCCCGCGCAGGGAGCCGGTGTCGGGCGGGTTGTGCACACCGACGTGCCGGTCACGCAGGGCGGCGACGACCAGCTCCGCCTTGCCGTCCCAGCGTCGGTAGATGGTGGCCTTGCTGACGTGGGCGCGGGCGGCGACGGCGTCGATGGTCATCCGGTCGAAGCCGACCTCGCGCAGGGTGTCGATGACGACCGTGAACAGGGCGCTGTCGGTGCAGCGCGGACCCCGGGCTGCCGGCACCCCGGCACCCGCGCCCACCTGCTGACCACCCAGCATCCCGACCCCCCGCGAAACGATGTCGTACTGACCCTAGTTCGCGATTGGCTGATCGTGCAGGCTTTCGTGAGTTGCCTCGCACTCGGTCGACGAAACGATTGCGTTTCTAGCGGGGGTCCGGCGGGTGAACGGGGTGGTCAGCCGCCCGGGGCGAGGACCACCGGCACCGCCATCGTGTTGATCCGCGCGCCGTTCTCGGCGGACACCTCGTACACCTCGACAGTGCCCTTCTGTTCCCGGACCGTGCGCCAGCCGACCACCACCCGGTAGCCACCCCGGCAGCCGCTGCCGCAACTGGCGGTGCCGAAACCGGTGGCCACCTCCCGGCCGGCGGCGTCCAGCACCCGGACACTCACAGTGGCCTCGAACACGGTGGCGGTGCCGGTGACGACGAGCGGGGCCGCGACGCGTTCGCCGGGGATCGGGCCGGTGACCACGATCGGTGGCAGCAGGTCCGTGTAGTCCGCCCGATCGACAGGGGCCGCGCCGTCGAAGCGGACCTGACGCACCGTGGGGAACTGGGTGAGCGTCCACACCACCTGCGCCTCGCACAGCCGCCGGGTGGCCGGGTCGCCGGTTGACGGCACCCGCAGCGTCGCCACGCCGTCGGCGATGCGGGTGACCTCGACGTCGTCCGACAGCACCGTGGTCATCCCGGTGGCGGCCTCGGCCGGGCTCGGCCCGGCGGCCAGTTCGGTCAGCGCCAGCCGGGACGTCGCGACAGTGGCCGGCCGGGTGCGCCGGGTCGGCACGAGCTGCCCGGCGCGGACGTACCACAGCTCGATGCTCACCGGGTCCGGCCGACGCGTGCCCGTGGACGCCGCCGCCGACGGACCCGGCGGCCGGTTCGTGGGCGATGGCGTCAGCTCCGCGGTCCGGCTCGGGGTGGGTACCGGACGGTCGGTGGTGGGTGCGCCGCTCGGCGGCGGCGCTGTGGGCGCCGGGCCCAGGTCACCGGAGCGGGGAGTGCCGCAGCCGCCGAGCAGGAGCGCCGCGACCAGCACCGGTACGACCGGCCCGACCCGGCGGCTCATCCCACACCGCCCGGCGGGCCAGCGGCAGGCCCAACCCGTCCCGGGTCGGCGCGGTCGTCCGGGCGCGGCACGTCACAGTGCGGACCGGCGGGGCCGTCAGCGGGCAGCTCCAGCCGGAACCGGGTGCCCTCGCCCGGATCGCTACGCACGCCCAGCGCGCCGCCGAGCAGCTCGGCGTGCTCCCGCGCGATGGCCAGCCCGAGCCCACTGCCCGGAGTGGATCGGGACCTGTCGACCTGGTGGAACCTGTCGAACACGCGGGACAGGTGCTCGGCCGGGATGCCGGGCCCCTGGTCGGTGACCTCGAAGACCACAAGCCGGCCCGCGCCCGCGACGCTGGCCGTGATCTCTCCACCGCCGTGCTCGACCGCGTTGGCGACCAGATTGGCCAGCACGCGCTCCAGCCGACGCCGATCGGTGCGCACCGTGACCGGATCACCGGTGACCCGCACCCGCGGCGACCAGCCGCGCGCAGCGACGACACCGTGCAGCAGCGCCAACGCGTCGACCGGCCCGACGGCCACCTGCTCCCGCCCGGCGTCCAGCCGGGAGATCTCCATCAGGTCCTCGACCAGCCGTCGCAGCCGGACCACGTCGCCGACCAGCAACCGGGCCGCCGGCCGGGCGTCGTCGGGCAACTCGTCGAGGTGCTCGCGCAGCAGCGACGCCGCGGCCACCAACGCGGTCACCGGGGTACGCAGCTCGTGCGCGACGTCGGCGGTGAACCGCCGCTCGCGGGCCTGCGCGGCCGACAGCGCCGCGATCTTCGACTCCAGTGCCTCGGCCATCTCGTTGAACGTCGTCGCCCAGACGCTGAACTCGTCGCGCCCGCGTACCGGCAGACGGGTGGCGAGCAGGCCCTCGGTGAGCGCTCGGGCGGCCCGGCTGGCCCGGCCCACCGGCTCCAACGTGCGGCGGGCCAACGCGTGACCCACAGCGGCGGCGAGCAACACCACGAACACCCAGCCGGCCACCAGCGCGGTGCGCAGCTGACCCAGGTCGGTGGCGACGTCGTCCTCCACGGTCAGGACGTACAGCTCGGCCGTCGAGCCGGGGATGCGCCCGCCGATCACCAGCAGCCGAGGCCGCTCCGTCGGCGCGGAGCGCTGGTAGCCGAGCCGCCCGTCCGCGACGACGGCCCGCAGCCGGGTGCCCAGCACCGGGGCGTACGCGGGGTGTGAGGCGCGGGCCGGACCGTCGACGAGCAGCACGTGCCGACCGCTGGCCTCGAAGCTGGTGAGCAGTTCGGTGCTGCGCTGCTCGGTCAGCGGCAGGAACTGCCCAGCGAGCACGAGTTGGTAGCGGGCGTCGGCGGCCGCCTCGCGCAGCGACGCGTCCAGCCAGGACTGTCGCAGCAGCAGCCCGGTCCCGCCGGCGAGCAGACCGGCCGAGACGCCGGCGACCAGGACGAACGCGATCGTCAGCCGGCGCCGCAGGCGGCCCGGAAGCACCGCGCGTCCGGCCATCGCCGACCCCCCGTCAGCCCGTCGACAACTTGTAGCCGGCGCCGCGCACGGTCCGGATCAGCCGAGGCTGCGCCGGGTCGTCCTCGATCTTGGCGCGTAGCCGCTGCACCGCCACGTCGACCAGGCGGGAGTCGCCGAGGAAGTCGTGGTTCCAGACCAGGTCCAGCAGCAGCTCCCGGGTGAAGACCTGACCGGGTCGACGGGCCAGCTCCAGTAGCAGGCGGAACTCGGTGGCGGTGAGCGTCACCTCCCGGCCGTGCCGGCGGACCACGAAGGCACCCGGGTCGATCTCCAGGCCGTCGACCTCGAGAACTGTCGACGGGGCCGGCACGCTCACCCGGCGCAGCACCGAGCGGACCCGGGCCACCAGCTCCGGCAGGTCGAAGGGTTTACGCAGGTAGTCGTCCGCACCGCACTCCAGCCCCACCACCACGTCGATGGTGTCGGTGCGCGCGGTCAGCATCAGGATCGGCACCTGACTGGTTCGCCGGATCTCCCGGCAGACCTCCAGACCGTCCAGGCCAGGCAGCATGATGTCGAGCACGATGAGGTCGACCGGGTGAGCGCGGAACGCGGCCAGGGCCTGCCGCCCGTCCACGGCGGTGTCGACCCGGAAGCCGGCGCGGCGCAGACCGAGGGCGGTGACCTCCCGGATCGAGAAGTCGTCCTCGACCACCAGCACACGGCCGTCCATCACCCGAGGGTAGACCCGGCGCCACAGTGCGTAGTCCTGGCAGAACGGTCGACATCGGCGGCCGGCTGGCCCCCTGAGGGCACCGTCCAACCGCTACGGTCAGTGCCTTCGGCACCCCTGAAACCAGTTCATACGAAAGGGCACGACGTGCAACGTCATGGCTGCGTGATCCGACTCCGCCCCGAGCAGCGAGAGACCTACCTGCGGTTGCACGCCGCGGTCTGGCCGAGCGTCGAGAAGACGCTGCGCGAGGCGAACTTCAGTAACTACACGATCTTTCTCCACGACGACCTGCTCTTCGGCTACTACGAGTACGTCGGCGACGACTACGAGGCCGACCTGCGGCTGATCGCCGCGGACCCGCAGACGCAGGAGTGGTGGAAGCTGACCGATCCGTGTCAGGAGTCGATCGCCGAGCCCGGCTCGGGGGACTGGTGGGCCCCGATGCGCGAGGTCTGGCACCTGCCCGACGAGGCCTAGGTCGACGAGGCCCAGATCGACGAGAGGGGGAGGGTGCGAGGTGGGGAGGGTTTGACGGCTCGTTTCAGCGCGCGGGTTGGGCGAGCTGCGAGAATCGGTGGTCCGGCTCGCCCGCTATGTCCCGAAACTGTCTCGCCTTCCGTCGGAGTCGAAATTCTTCGACAAAATTCCGGGCGTGCTGTCGATTGGGATCGGTTCCGTTCGTAGCCCTGGTGAGAGCCCGGCATCGCAACGGGCCGCACACCCACTGGAGGGCACGATGACCGCCACTGCGAACACGACCCACGCCACCGCGTCGACAGTCGGTGCGGTGATCCGGACCGGTGTCGCCGCCACGGCCGCCGCGAGCGCCGCCACCATGGCCGTAGCCGCCGTCGGCCACCTGGCCGGGATCAGCCTCGAACTGGCCGGAGCCCCGATCCCCGTGACGGGGTTCGGCGTGCTGACCGCCGTCTTCTCGCTGATCGGCGTGGTCATCGCCGCGCTGCTGGCCCGTTTCGCCCGACGGCCCCGGCGCACGTTCGTCCGCACGACAGTGGTGCTGACCGTCCTGTCCCTGGTGCCGGACGTGATCGCCGACGCCGGGACGGCCACCAAGGCGCTGCTCATGCTCACCCACCTGGTCGCGGCCGCGATCGTGATCCCCGCTGTCGCGCGCCGCCTGGCCGTCTGACCTGTCGCCATCCCACCATCGAGCCACCGGAGGATCGTCATGAAGCAGTACCTGTTGTCAGTGCACTTCGTCGAGGGCGCGCCGACGCCGTCCGACGAGGAGACGCAGACCATGTTCAGGGAGACCGGCCGGATCAACGACGACATGCAGGCCGCGGGTGCCTGGGTCTTCGGCGGAGGGCTCACGTCACCGGACAGCGCCACCGTCGTCCGGGTCGACAACGGCACCGCCACCATGAGCGACGGGCCGTTCGCCGAGACCAAGGAGCACATCGCCGGGTTCTGGGTCATCAAGTGCGCGGACCTGGACGCGGCGCTGGCCTGGGCCGAGAGGTGCGCGGCGGCCTGCGGCCCGGTCGAGGTGCGTCCCTTCGACGACCTGTCCCAGGCCTGACCACAGGTCTCCCGACATGGACCTGGCGAGCATCTACCGCGCGGAGTACGGCCGCTGCGTCGCCACGCTGACCCGCCTCCTCGGTGACATCAACCTCGCCGAGGAGGCGGTCCAGGACGCCTTCACCACGGCGCTGCAGAAGTGGCAGATCCCGCCGCCGAATCCGGGCGCCTGGATCGTGACCACCGCCCGCAACCGTGCCGTCGACCGGCTTCGCCGGGAGTCGACCCGCGAGGCCCGGCACGCCCAGGCCCTGCTGCTGCATCACCCCGACGAGCCACGAGAGGTGGGACCGGTGCGGGACGACCAGCTGCGACTCATCTTCACCTGCTGCCATCCGGCGCTCGCACCGGACGCCCGGACGGCCCTCACGCTGCGCCTGCTCGGCGGCCTCGACGTACCGGAGATCGCCCGGGCCTACCTGGTCCAGGAGGCGACGGTCGCCCAGCGGATCGTGCGCGCCAAGAAGAAGATCCGCGACGCCGGCATCCCCTACCGGGTACCGGCCGAACACGAGCTGCCGGACCGGTTGCCGCCGGTGCTCGCCGTGCTCTACCTGATGTTCAACGAGGGCTACGCGGCCACCGCCGGCCCGTTGATCAGAACGGACCTGTGCGGCGAGGCGATCCGGCTCGCCCGCGAACTCGCCACGTTGATGCCCGACGAGCCCGAGGTCCTGGGTCTGCTCGCCCTGCTGCTGCTGACCGAGGCGCGCCGCCCGGCCCGGCTCGACCCGAACGGCGAACTGGTGCTGCTGGCCGACCAGGACCGGTCACTGTGGAACCGGTCGCTCATCGCCGAGGGCCACGGCCTGGTCCGCCGGTGCCTGCGCCGCAACCGGCCCGGCCCGTACCAGATCCAGGCCGCGATCAGCGCTGTGCACACCGACGGCGCAACCACCGACTGGCCGCAGGTCCTGGCGCTGTACGACCAGCTCCACGCGCTCGCGCCAACCCCGGTCGTCGCGCTCAACCGTGCGGTCGCCGTCGCCGAGGTGCACGGACCGGCGGTGGCCCTCGCCGCGTTGGAGGACGTCGACCTCCCGGGCTATCACCGGCTGCCCGCCACCCGGGCCGAGCTGCTGGCCCGGCTCGGACGGGACGACGAGGCCCGAGCCGCCTACGACCAGGCCGCGGCCCTGGCCACCAATGAGACCGAGCGGGCCTACCTACAGAAGCGTCGCACCGAACTCACCCGTGAATGGAGAGCATCATGACCGCCACCTACACCGTCGACGTCTTTTCCAGCCTCGACGGCTTCGGAACCACCAGCGGAAACTGGGGCGGCTACTGGGGTAAGCAGGGCCCCGAACTGCTTGCGCACCGCCTGTCCGTCTACAGCGCGGAGCAGCGCATGGTCTTCGGGGCCAACACGTACCGGGTGTTTGCGCGGATGCTGGCCGCGAGCACCGAGGAGTCCGAGGTCCGCGACGCCTGGGTGACCCGGATGAGGAACCTGCCGGCGACCGTGGTGTCGAACACGCTGGAGGGCCCCCTCGACTGGCCGGACGGGACCGTCCTGCGCGGCGACGCCGTCGACGTCGTCGCCCGGCTCAAGGAGGAGTCCGACGTGCCGCTGCGATCGCACGGCAGCCTGTCGATGAACCGGGCGCTGATGGCCGCCGGGCTGGTCGACCTCGTCCAGGTGACGCTCTTCCCGGTGGTCACCGGACAGACCGGCACCGAGCCGATCTTCCAGGGCGCGGCCGACTTCGACCTGGAGCTGGTCGAGAGCCGTACCCTCGACGGCCGCACCCAGGAACTCGTCTACCGGCCGACCCTGCACGTCTGACTGAGACCCGGGTCAGTGCCCCGCCAGGCCATCCGCCCTACCCCGGGCGGACGGCCACGCGGTTCGGCCGGCTCCGGTCACCACTGGTGGGCGACGTCGAGCACCACCCGGCTGTGGGTGCCGGGGCCGGCGAGTACGAGCACCCGGAACGGCAACCGGGCCCGTACTCCGACCGCGAAGGTGCTGTAGCCCTCGAAGCTGCCGCCGAAGACCACGTCGCGCAGCGTCGGGTAGCGCAGCAGGTTCGCCACGTGCTCACCGACCGCGTAGGGCACCGTGCCCAGGTGGTCGTCGTCGTACGCCGGGGCCCGCAGCGAGACCCGCAGTAGCGCGCCCCCGGCGGTGTACGGCGACAGCGCCAGCCCTTCGCCCTCGGTCCACGTCTCGCCGTAACCGATCGCGTAACCGTCGACCGGGCCGGCGAACTCGAACACCACCCGGTCGTAGCAGTCGTGCCGGCCGGTCCGTACGTCGACCAGCGGGGCGCCGCTCAGCGCGCCGGCCGTCTTCTCCGCGCTGCCCCAGGTGATCCCGCAGTACGCCGCAGTGGTCGTGGTGCCCGCGGCGGTGCTGCTGCCGGCGCTGGCGACCAGCCCGGCGAGGACGACCGCCAACGCGGTCAGTGCGCTCCTGATCCTCATGGTGTTTTCTCCGTTCGGTGTCGGGGTCACGCCGCGGCGGCGCTGCCGGTGACCCTCTGCCGCCACCGTCGTCCTACCCCGGCACAGGAGCTTCGCTGCGACGTAACCGCCGGGTAACAGCGGGTGGTCTGACCGTCAGATCGGGGACAGACGGACATCGACTGCTGTCGTAGCCTCCATTCCGGACGCTTCCCCGGCGGGTGGCCACCGTCGGGAGTTGCGCTCCGGATGCATCCGGGGTGACACGTGCGTTCAGCCACTGACGTCCGCCGCGGTGCGGGCAGTTCGCCCTCGACCATCCGACGTGCCGACGTCCGTCAACGAACGAACGGGGAGGAAGGCTGTGCGTGAATCCGGCGGGCGAAGGCTCGCGACAGTACTGATGATGACGGGTGTTCTCGCCATACCGGGTGGGATCCCGTCCCAGGCCGCTGCGGCGGAGGCTCCGGTGTGCCCGACGCCGGCCACCCTGCTGGCCGGTCTGCGGGCCGACCCACTCACCGACGAGGCGGCCGGGAACCCGGCCGTGCTGGAGAGCGTGAGCTGCGCCCTGCCCTGGGCCACCGCTGTCGTTCCGGCGGAGGGCGAGTACGACGCGTCGTTCGTGCTGTTCCGCTACGAGGATGTGGCGCAGCAGTGGAAGCCGCTCAACGTCGGCTCGGGCGGGGTCTGCGACGAGTCGGTGCCGACCGAGATCGCGGCCCAGCTCGACGGGTGCCAACTGAACGACCCCGGCGACGAGCTGCCCGACGACGATCCGGGTGACGAGACCGAGGATCCCTCGGCGACCCAGGGCTCCGACGGTGGTCAGATGTCCGCGTCGGCCTCCTCGATCGGTGGGTCGATCACGCGAGCCGAGGTCATGCAACGCGCCCAGGGTTGGGTGGACCATCAGCCCGGCCCGTACAGCCAGCGGGCGTTCTCCTGGGACCCCACGCACACCCGCAAGTACCGGCGGGACTGCTCCGGCTACGTGGGCATGGCCTGGCACCTGAATGCCGACCCCAGCACGCACACGTTGCACCAGTTCTCCACCCAGATCAGCAAGGCGGACCTACAGGCCGGCGACATCCTCAACCTCGCCGCGAAGCACGTCGTCCTCTTCAAGAGCTGGAAGACCGACCGTCGGCACTTCACCTACTACACCTTCGGGTCGACGCCGGTGAAGATCCGGACGGCCGCGATCGACACCGGGACCATCGACAGCCACCGGGCCACCAGTTACGTGGCGCGGCGGTACACGAAGATCGTGAAATCCTCCACGCCGCCATCCCCGCCGAAGCCGGCGGGGCGTGCCGCCCCGACCGTCGCGTACGACCAGGGTGACGGCACGATGCGGATGTACCGGTGGCTGTCCGACGGTGACTCCTTCAATCGCACCAGTGACTACGACTCCGGGGCCTTCCGGCTCAGCGCCGTGGGTGACCGGATGGCGTCCGGTGACGTGGACGGTGACGGCAGGGACGACATCGTGATGGCCTACCAGCAGCCGGATGGCACGTTCTCGTACTACGTGTGGCGCAACGGCAACTCGGCTGCCCGTGTCTGGTACGACAGCGGACCGTTCAGCCTCAGCCAGGTTGGCGGGCGCCTGGTGCTCGGCGACTTCAACGGTGACCGCAAGGCGGAACCGGCGATGGCCTACGACCAGGGTGACGGCACGATGCGGATCTACCGGTGGCTGTCCGACGGGGACTCGTTCAACCGCACCAGCGACTACGACTCGGGGCCGTTCCGGCTCAGCGCGGTCGGTGACCGGATGGCCTCCGGTGACGTGGACGGTGACGGCAGGGACGACATCGTGATGGCCTACCAGCAGCCGGATGGCACGTTCTCGTACTACGTGTGGCGCAACGGCAACTCGGCAGCCAGCGTCTGGTACGACAGCGGGCCGTTCAGCCTCAGCCGGGTCGGCGGGCGCCTGGTGCTCGGCGACTTCAACGGTGACCGCAAGGCGGAACCGGCGATGGCCTACGACCAGGGTGACGGCACGATGCGGACCTACCGGTGGCTGTCCGACGGTGACTCCTTCAACCGCACCAGTGACTACGACTCCGGGGCCTTCCGGCTCAGCGTCGTCGGTGATCGGATGGCCTCCGGTGACGTGGACGGTGACGGCAGGGACGACATCGTGATGGCCTACCAGCACGGCGATGGCACGTTCTCGTACTACGTCTGGCGCAACGGCAACTTCGCCGCCCGTGTCTGGTACGACAGCGGGCCGTTCAGCCTCAGTCAGGTTGGCGGGCGCCTGGTGCTCGGCAACTGGTAGGCACTGATCCGGGCCTGCCCACGGCGCGGCCTCCGCAGAAGGAAGGCGGAGGCCGCGCCGCTGTCCGGGCGCCGTGGCAGGTGCCGGGTGGCGCAACCGCCGTCTACGTCGCCGGTATGACGCTTCCGCTATGCCGAACATCGAACGCCGTCACACTAATATCGGCGTACATCGATGACTGGCGGCCGATGGTCGCCGGACGACAGTAGGGGAGTACCCGATGTTCCGACGACAAGTGCGACGTGTGGCGCTGGCCATGCTGGTGGCGATCCTGGCGGCGGCCGGGACGCAACTCGCCACCGGTGCGCCGGCCGCCGCCGTCCGGACCGTCTACTACGACGCCAGCCGGACCGGCGAGTTCCGCACCAACTTCGACCAGGCGGCGCAGATCTGGAACAGCCGGGTCAGCAACGTCCGACTCCTGGCCGGCACCCCGGCCAGCATCACCATCTACGTCGACGACGGCTGGCCCCGCGCGCAGCCGACCGGCCTCGGCTCGGGCCGGATCTGGATGGGCCGCACGGCCGTCAACCAGGGCTACGACCGCACCCGCATCGCCACCCACGAAGTCGGCCACATCCTGGGCCTGCCGGACCGGCGCACCGGCCTCTGCTCCGACCTGATGTCCGGCAGCAGCGCACCGGTCTCCTGCCGCAACGCGAACCCCAGCGCCGCAGAGGCGAGCCGGGTGAACTCGCTGTTCGCCGGCACACTGGCCGCGCCGGCCAGCACGACATACACCTGGAACGGCGCCTCGGACATCGGCCCGACTGTGGTCGGTGGCCGGCCGGCCACCGAAAACTACCCCTTCATGGTGTACGTCTCCGGCTGCACCGGCACCCTGATCAAGGGCAACTGGGCGGTCACCGCCAAGCACTGTTCGACGCCGTCCTCGGTGCGGGTGGGCAGCATCAACCGCACCAGCGGCGGGACAGTGGTGCGGGTGACCCGTGCGGTCAACCACCCGAGCGTCGACGTCAAGCTGCTGCAACTGGCCAGCTCGGTCACGTACGCGCCGGCCCCGATCCCGAGCACCTCCGGCGCGGTCGGCACCGCCACCCGGATCATCGGCTGGGGCCAGACCTGCGCCCCGCGGGGCTGCGGGTCGGCTCCGGCGGTGGCCAACGAGCTCGACACGTCCATCGTGGCCGACAGCCGGTGCTCCGGCATCAACGGCCCGTACGAGATCTGCACCAACAACACCAACGGCAACTCGGGTGCCTGCTACGGCGACTCGGGCGGGCCGCAGGTGCGCCGGGTCAACGGGGTGTGGAACCTGATCGGCGCGACGAGTCGGGCCGGCAACAACAACTCCACCTGCGCCACCGGCCCGTCCATCTACGTCGACCTGCCGTCGATCCGCTCGTGGATCTCCACTCAGGTGGGTGGGCTGCCCGTCTGACCATCAGCGACACCGCGGCCGGGGGCGAGCACCAGACGCGCCCCCGCCCCGGTGTGCCGGTGCCACCCACGCCATCTCACGATGCGATACGGTGCGTGGCATATCCGGCACATCGGAGGTGGCGTCATGCCTACCGTCGTCGTCCTCGCGCTGACCCTCGCCCTCGCGCCGGCGCCGTCCCCGTCGGCCACCTCGGATCCGCTCGGCGACATCATCGGTGGCGTCGGCCAGATCGTCGACGACCTGCTCGGCGGCGACACGCCGAGTGCCGCTCCGCCGTCGAGCGCCACCCCCACCGGGGCGTCCACGCCGAGTCGGCCACCGGTCGCCGGTCAGCCCAGCCCGGTGGAGTCCAGCGCGATCCCGGTGCCCGCCGGATCGGCGGGCGGTCTTCGCGCACCCGCCGCGCCCGATCGCCGCACCGCCGACGAGGGCACCGGCACCCGCGAGGCCGCCGTGCCCAGGCCCGACGGCGACGCCCCCGCGCCGACCGCCCCGCCAGCCCTCGCCGACCCCAGCTGGAGTGCCTGGCCACCCACGTCGTACCTGCTGGTCGTGGCGGTCCTCGCGGCCCTGGCACTGCTGTTTGTGCGCCGCCGGGCCCCGGTCCCCGCCGCCGCACCCGACCCCGGCCCGGTACCGGATTCCGACCCGGCACCGGATCCCGGCCCGATGCCGGAGAACGTCAGCCGCTTGCCGACCAGCCTCAATGCCATCTACGAGATGGGCCGCCAGGATGAGCGACTCGAACAGGAGCGCCGCCGGCGCACCTGAGGGCGCGCCCCGCCGTCGGTCTCAGGCTGCCGAGTAGGCGCCCTCACGCCGGGGGATCCCGTCGTCGTACGCCCCGACCGGCCCGCTGTAGCGGGTCTTGCCCTTCGGGTACGGCCAGGCGTTCGCGGTGCAGCCGTGCAGGCCCAGCGTCTGCTGCTGCATCACCGGCGCCGGCCGACCTCGCCCGGGGCACCGCTCGTGGCCGTACCCGAGCTTGTGCCCCACCTCGTGGTTGACCATGTACTGCCGGTAGGTGCCCAGGTTCGCCCCGTAACCCGGTACACCCTTGACCCAACGCGCCACGTTGAGCACCACCCGGGCACCGTTGCGGCAGGAGGTGTAGGCGTCCGGCACGTCCTGGCAGAGGGTGTCACGGGTGCCGGGGGTCGCCAGGTAGATGGTGAGGTCGGTCGGTTCGCCGGCACCGACCCGGCGCAGCCGCCACGCCCCGCCGGCCGTCCACCCGCGCGGGTCGTTCAACGTCGCGGTGATCGCTGTGGCGATGTCCTTCGCCGGCAGGCCCCGGATGTCGCGTTCCACGGCGACCCGGTAGCGCATCAACTGGCCGGTCGTCGCACGCCCGGGCGTGTTCTCGCCGGGCGCCACCGACCAGCGGTTACCACCGGTGGCGGGGTAGCTGACCGGGATGACGGGCGGGGTGCTGGGTCGGACCTCGACGGTCGCCGTCGGCCGACCGGTCGGTGTCGCCGCCGCGCCGGTCAGCGGTCCGGCGGCGACCGGGTCGGTGGCGGGTTGCCCGGCGGCCGGTAGGCCGCATCCGGTGAGCAGCGCCACCACCAGCAGCGACGCCATCCAGGCGGGACCCCAGCGGCGGGTAGCCTTCGTCGACATGTCTCTCCCCTCGCGCGTCGCTCGGCGGCGGCGCGGAGGAGAAGACGGGTGACAGTGGCGAAAAGTTGATGTGACCCAGGGCTCAACCTTTTGCCGGCCCCGCCCGTCTCTAGCTCTGTGGCACGGGGAGGGTTCGCGGTGGCGCGGGGTGACGCGGAATTCGTCGAGTTCGCGCGGGCGGCGTCCGCGCGACTGGTGCACGCCGCGTACCTGATGACCGGCGACCACCACCAGGCCGAGGACGCCGCGCAGACCGCCCTGGTCCGGACCTACGCGTCATGGTCGCGGATCCACGACGACGACGCCTATGGGTACGCCCGCCGCACGCTGGTCAACCATCTGGTCGACGGGTGGCGACGGCCGATGCGGGAGTACCCGACCGACGAGGTGCCGGAGCAGCGGCGGGGCGACGTGGCCGACGACGTGACCACCCGGCGCTGGTTGATCACCATCCTCGGTGCGCTCAGCCCCCGGGAGCGCGCCATCGTCGTCCTGCGCTACTACTTCGACCTGCCGGAGGCACAGGTGGCCCGGGAACTCGCCGTCTCCGTCGGCACCGTCAAGAGCACCAGCTCGCGAGCGTTGGAGAAGTTGCGCAGCGCCACGCCCCGCACGGCCGATGAGGAGGCGCGCCGATGAGCGAGTTGGACCGGCTCCGCCACGCCATGCGGGCGACCGAGCGCCCCGACGCCGTGCTCGACCTGGCCACCGTCATGCGCGAGGGACGCCGGTTGCGTACCCGTCGGCGCGTCGCCGGAGCCGGGGCGGCGACGCTCGCGACCGGCCTGGCCGCAGTGGTCGTCGTGGTGGCGGTCGGCGCGTCCGGTCCGGGCGATCCGGCGCCGACCGAGCACCCGCCGCCGGTCGCCGTCGCTCCACCGTCGGCCGGTGTCTCGCCGTGGGCGGAGAAGTCGCCGGGCTCCACGCCGCCGCCGACGGTGGGCCGCGACGAGCCGCCACCGAAGCCCCTCGGCCAGATCGTGG
This sequence comes from Micromonospora vinacea, assembly GCF_015751785.1. Classification (NCBI taxonomy): domain Bacteria; kingdom Bacillati; phylum Actinomycetota; class Actinomycetes; order Micromonosporales; family Micromonosporaceae; genus Micromonospora; species Micromonospora vinacea. The sequence goes on from NZ_JADOTY010000001.1 coordinate 4,962,901, forward strand.
ACAGCGGGGTGCGGCACGGCGCCGAGCGTCGGGTCTACTACTTCGTCCGGGTGTCCGTGCCCGGCGAACCCAAGGTGTCCATGGGACTGGCCGCCGGTCGCCAGGCTCCGGACGGCTCGTTGAGCACCGACCTCCTGGTCAACGACGTGGAGGGCAGCGACCGTCGCGCCGGGTTCCACCAGATCGGTTACGACGAGCGCTTCGCCTCGCCGGTGCCCACCTTCGGTTACTTCGTTGGCCCCGCCAAGCGGATCATCGGCACCGTCGACGGTCGGCAGGTCGACGCCCGAGTGGCGCCATGGAGTGGCGACAAGCAGGTGCTGATCTTCTGGTTCGACCCGGCCCGGCTCACGCCGGGGGAGCGGCTGGACGGCATCATCGCCCGCGACGCCGGCGGCGGCCGACTCTGACGCGCTGCCGGCGCTCAGCCCAGTCGACGCTCGATGGTCACCGTCGTCCCCTCGGCGGTGGAGACCAGCCGCACGTCGCCGTAGGCGTTCATCAGCAGCGCGCCGCGCCCCCGGTCCATCGCCGGCCGGCGGTCCCGCCAGGTGCCGAAGTCCCGTACCGAGATCCGGACCAGCCCGCCACCCACCTGGACGCGCACCCGCACCTCCGGTCGGCTGGGCCGCTGCGCGTGCTCGACGGCGTTGTTCATGGCCTCCGAGGCGGCGAGCAGGAGATCTTCGAGCACGTCCGGGTCGACGTCCAGTTCGCCCAGTGCGCCCCGGACGTCCCGACGCATCGCGGCGGCGGAGGTGGGTGCGGACGGGTACGTCCATCCGACGTCCAGGAGGTCGCCCAGCCCGTCCGGGTCGAGCGGCGCCTCCACCACCACTGACACGTCGCTGACGGTTTCGACCATCGGGGTCGGCGGAACGGGGCCGACCGGGGCGGGTCGGGTCGGCGGCGTCGGGGCAGCGACCGTCGCCGGGTCGCCGCCGATCGCCGCCGCGGGGGTACGGTCGCGGGCTCGGCGGATGCTGGCCCGGATCCGGGCCAGCAACTCGGCCGCGGCGAACGGTTTCACCAGGTAGTCGTCGGCACCCAGGCTCAGGCCCTCCACGCTGGCCTCCCCGCCGGCCCGGGCGGACAGCACCAGCACCGGCAGCGCCCGGGTCGCCGGGTCCGCGCGTAGCCGGCGCACCAGGTCGAAGCCGTCCAGTACCGGCATCATCACGTCGGTCAGGACCAGGTCGGGCGGGTCGCGGTGAATCTCGTCGAGGGCCTGCCGGCCGTCGGTGACGGCCCGCACCCGCCAGCCCTGCCCGGTGAGCAGTCGGGTGAGGTACGCCCGCATGTCGGCGTTGTCGTCGGCGAGCAGGATCCGGGCCCCGGCCAGGTCGTCGGTGGCCGGCCCGAACGCGGGATCGGGTTCTGTCACCGCGTCGCCCTGCTCGGTGAGCCAGCCCATCGCCTCCTCGACGGCGGCGCGGGCCGCGTCACCCCGCCCGTCCACCGCCGGGCCGGTGACCGCGGTGCGGTGCGCCGCCGACCAGGGCAGCGCCACGGTGAACCTGCTGCCGACGCCCACCTGACTGGTCACTCGCACGTCACCGCCTTCCAGCCGGGCCAACTCGTGCACCAGGGCCAGGCCGATGCCCGTGCCCTCGTGACTGCGCGAGCGGGCGCCCCGTACCCGGTGGAAGCGTTCGAACAGTTTCGGCAGGTCCCGTTCCGCGATGCCGATGCCGGTGTCGGCGACGGTGAGGCGCACCTCCTCGTCGTCGGCGTCGAGGGTGACCCGGATGCGGCCGATGAACGTGTACTTCAGTGCGTTGGAGAGCAGGTTCGTGACGATGCGTTCCCAGTTGACCGGGTCGACCGAGACCGGCCGGGGCAGCGGTGGGCAGCTCACCTCGAGGGTCAGCCCGGCCCGTTCGACGGCGGCCCGGAACACCCCGGCGAGCTCGGCGGTCAGCGCGGCCAGGTCGACCACCCGGGCGTCGCTGCGCGCGCGCCCGGCCTCCAGGCTGGAGAAGGTGAGCAGACTGTTGACCAGCGTCAACAGTCGGGTGGCGTTACGCCAGCCGGTCTCCACCCGCTCCCGCTGCACCGCCGCCAGCGGTGCGGTGGCGTCGGTGAGGGCGTCGGTCAGCGGGCCGAGGATCAGGGTCAACGGGGTACGGAACTCGTGGCTGACGTTGGCGAAGAAGTCGGTCTTGACCCGGTCCAGTTCCGCCATCGCCTCGACCCGGCGCCGCTCCTCCTCGTACTCCTGGGCGTTGCGCAGCGCCACGGAGATCTGCTGGGCGAGCAGTTGGTGGAAGGAGCGGTACGCCTCGTCGAGCCCTCGGCTGGGGCTGACCCCGGCGAGTAGGACGCCGAGGGGCTGATCCTCGTCGGCGGAGGGCAGCGGCAGCGCCAGCGCGGTGCGGACCGGGTCGTTCCACGGGCCGGCGGGCAGCGGCAGCCGGTCGGCGACGTCGGTCACCCGGGTCGCCCGACCCTCGGCGGCGTCCGCCAGCCCCCAGGCGTACGCGGGCGGGCCCGGGTCGGTCAGCTCGACGGCGTCCGGCAGGGCCCGAGCGTGCGCCCGGTCGCCGCCGGTGCAGGCCACCCGTCGCAGCGCCGTGCCGTCGCGCAGGTAGATGGCGGCGAACGGCACGTCTAGGGGATGGCCGTCGATCACGTCGATCAGCCGAGTGGCGGTGGCGTCCACGTCGACGGTGCGCCCGTCGCCGAGCACTGACAGGTCGCGCAGGAGGCGGAGCCGGCGTTCGCCGACCACCTGCTGGGTGACCTCGCTGCACACGGTCAGCACGCCGACGGTGTGGCCGTCGTCGTCGCGGGCCGGGGCGTGCGAGACGCTGAAGTACGCCTCCTCGCGGTAGCCGGCCCGCTCGAGCAGCAGTTGCAGCGCCGGGACCCAGCTGGCCACCCCGGTCGCCATGGCCTCCTCGATCAGCGGGGCGAGCACGTCCCAGCCTTCGGCCAGGGTCACCCGTACGTCGTCGCCGAGCGCGCCCGGGTGCTTGTCGCCGATCAGCGCCGAGTACGCGTCGTTGTAGAGCTGGGAGTAACTCTCGCCCCAGAGCAGCAGCATGGGGTACCGCGAGGAGAGCACCATCCGCACGGCGGCGCGCAGGCTCTGCGGCCATCCGTCGACCGGGCCGAGGGGGGTGCGGGCCCAGTCCAGCTGTGCCATCAACCGCCCGGTGTCGCCGCCACCGAGGAACAGGTCAGTGGTGGGTCGCGTCACGCTCATCCGACCCCATCGCAAGCCCCCGTTCCGGGCCCGACGACCCTGCCGCGTTACCTACCCATCCTGACACCTCTACTCACCTGTGCCGACGCCGGTACCCACCGTCGAACCGGCGGCGGTTCGGGACGAACGACCGATGCTCAAGAAATAGATATCTGTAAGTGTCTCGGGTATCTCTCCAACCCCCCGAGGAGCCCCCATGAGAGGCAGAACGCTGAGCGCGGGAACCGCGCTCGCCGTGTTCGCCGGGATGACGGTGACGCTGGCCACCCAGCCGGCGACCGCGTCACCTTCGACCGCGACGACGGCGGTGACCCGGCCGATCGCCGCGGCCGCCGCCGCGTTGGCCGCACCGGACATCTCCGTCACCAACGTCCAGGCGCACCTGACCCAGTTCAACACCATCGCCACCAGCAACGGTGGCAACCGACGGGCTGGCTCCGCCGGCTACACCGCCTCGCTCACCTACGTCAAGACCAGGCTCCAGGCGGCCGGCTACACCGTCAGCGAGCAGTACTGCTCCAGCTGCAGGTACCCCTCGAACAACCTGATCGCCGAGTGGCCCGGCGGCCCGGCTGACCAGGTGGTCATGTTCGGCGCGCACCTGGACGGCGTCTCGGCCGGTCCGGGTATCAACGACAACGCCACCGGCTCGTCGACCCTGCTGGAGAACGCGCTGGTCCTGGCCTCGCGGAACCCGACCATGACCAAGCGGGTGCGGTTCGCCTGGTGGACCGACGAGGAGCAGGGGCTCAACGGCTCCCGGTTCTACGTCAACTCGCTCAGCACCACCCAGCGCGGCTACATCAAGGGCTACTACAACTTCGACATGGTCGGCTCGACCAACGGCGGCTACTTCATCAACCGGGTCAGCTCGACCACGGCGGCGCCGCTGAAGGCGTACTGGGACTCGTTGGGCCTGCAACCGGAGGAGAACGTCGAGGGTCAGGGCCGCTCCGACGACTACTACTTCCAGCAGGCCGGCATCCCCACCTCGGGTTACGCCGCCGGCGCCAGCGCCCGCAAGACCAGCTCCCAGGCGGCCAAGTGGGGCGGCACCGCCAACGCCGCGTACGACCCGTGCTACCACCGGTCCTGTGACACCACCGCAAACGTCAGCGCCACAGTGCTGAACCGGGCGGCCGACGGTGTCGCGTACGCGCTGTGGCAGCTCGCCGTGAGCGGCGGGACCCCGAGCTGCACCGGCGGTCAAGTGGTCGCAAACGGTGGATTCGAGAGCGGCAGCACGCCGTGGACCGCGTCCTCCGGCGTGATCACCAACGCCAGCGGCCAGCCGGCCCGGACCGGGTCGTACAAGGCGTGGCTCAACGGGTACGGCAGTACCCGCACCGAGAGCCTGTCGCAGTCGGTGTCACTGCCGGCCGGCTGCGCCACGTACACGCTGTCGTTCTGGCTGCACATCGACACCGCCGAGACCACCAGTTCCACGGCGTACGACCGGCTCACCGTACAGGCGGGTTCGACCACGCTGGCGACGTACTCGAATCTCAACGCCGCAACCGGCTACGTGCAGCGCACCCTCAACGTGGCCGCGTTCGCCGGGCAGGCGGTGACGCTGCGGTTCACCGGCACCGAGGACTCGTCGTTGCAGACCACCTTCGTGATCGACGACGTGACGTTGCAGGCGAGCTGACCGCGTACCCGGGAAGGGCCGCCACTGGTTTCTACCGGTGGCGGCCCGTCGCGTCGTGGGTCAGGGGAGCTGTGGGTAGAGAGCGGCGACGCCGCCGGCCAGCCCGGCCTGCACCTGGCGGCTGGTCTCGTCGGTGACGATCTCGTACGCGTCGGCCTCGATGCCGTCCACCCCGATCCGGGCGATCACCGCCGGGTCGGACTTCGGGGCGTCGACCCCGGCGGTCATGTCGGTGTCCATGTAGCCGACGTGCAGGCCGGAGACCCGGACGCCCCGCTCGGCGAGCTGTACGCGCAGCGCGTTTGTCATCGCCCACTCGGCCGACTTCGCGGCGCCGTACGCCCCGACGCCGGGGAAGTTCACCCAGGACAGCGCGGAGAGCACGTTGAGAATCGTTCCGCCGCCGTTGCCCGCGATGATCGGCGCGAACGCCCGGACCATTGACAGGTTGCCGAAGTAGTGGGTCTCCAGCTCCAGCCGGACGAGGTCCAGGTCGCCGTCGAGCAGGTTGGTGCCGGTCTCGATGCCGGCGTTGTTGATCAGCAGGTTCACGTCGCCTGCCAGCTTCGCGGCGGCGGCCACCGAGGCGGGGTCGGTGATGTCCAGCCGTACCGGCGTCACGCCGGGCAGGTCGACGCTGTCGGGGTTGCGGGCGCCGGCGTAGACGGTGGCGCCCCGGGCGAGGAGTTCGGCGGCCAGGTGTCGGCCGAAGCCACGGTTGGCGCCGGTGACGAGGGCGGTGCTTCCAGCGATCTTCATGGCCGTCACGCTATCCGACCTGACTTCTGTCAGGCAAAGTCAGCTATCTCACCACGCTGGGCCGACCGGATCGGGAATACGACCCGGACGCGCCCACAGCCGGACCGGTGACGACTCGTATCCTTTCCGCGAACCTCCGCACGAGCCGAGATGGGAGACGGTGTGAGCAACCAGGCCGAAACGTTGGAATTCCAGGCCGAGGCGCGTCAGCTCCTCCAGTTGGTGGTCCACTCGATCTATTCGAACAAGGACGTCTTCCTGCGGGAACTCATCTCGAACGCGTCCGACGCACTGGACAAGCTCCGGCTGGCCACCCTCGTCGACAAGGACCTCGTCGCCGACACCGACGACCTGCACGTCGCACTGGAGATCGACAGCGACGCCCGCACCCTCACCGTGCGGGACAACGGCATCGGGATGACCCGCGACGAGGTCGTCCAGCTGATCGGCACCATCGCCAAGTCGGGCACCGCCGAGCTGCTGCGCCAGCTGCGCGAGTCCGCCGACGCCCACGCCAAGCAGGACCTCATCGGCCAGTTCGGCGTCGGCTTCTACGCCGCGTTCATGGTCGCCGACCGGGTCACCCTGCTGACCCGCAAGGCCGGCGAGACCGGCGGCACCCGCTGGGAGTCCACCGGCGAGGGCACCTACTCGATCGAGGCGGTCGACGAGGCGCCGCAGGGCACCACCGTGACCCTGCACCTCAAGCCGGCCGACACCGAGGACAACCTGCACGACTACACCGCCGAGTGGACCGTCCGCGAGATCGTCAAGCGCTACTCCGACTTCATCGCCTGGCCGATCCGGATGAGCGTCGAACGCCCCGGCGCCGACGGTGAGGCCGCCACCCGCGAGGTGCAGACCCTCAACTCGATGAAGGCGCTCTGGGCGCGGCCCCGCGACGAGGTCGACGCCGCCGAGTACAACGAGTTCTACAAGCACGTCAGCCACGACTGGGCCGACCCGCTCGAGGTCGTGCACATGAAGGGCGAGGGCACCTTCGAGTACGAGGCGCTGCTCTTCCTGCCCAGCCACGCCCCACTGGACCTGTTCTCCCCGCAGGGCCGCCGAGGCGTCCAGCTCTACGTCAAGCGCGTCTTCATCATGGACGACTGCGAGGCCCTGGTCCCGACCTACCTGCGCTTCGTCAAGGGCGTTGTCGACGCGCACGACCTGTCACTGAACATCTCCCGGGAGATCCTCCAGCAGGACCGGCAGATCCAGATCGTCCGCCGCCGCCTGGTCAAGAAGGTCCTCGCCACGGTCAAGGACCTCAAGGCCAACCACGCCGAGCGCTACCGCACCTTCTGGACCGAGTTCGGCGCCGTGGTCAAGGAAGGGCTGATCGACGACACCGACAACCGGGACACCCTGCTGGACATTCTGTCGGTGGCCTCCACCAACGACCCGGCCGAGCCCACCGACCTGGCCGGCTACGTGTCGCGGATGAAGGACGGCCAGAGCGACATCTGGTACGCCACCGGCGAGTCCCGGGCCGCCATCGAGAACTCCCCGCACCTGGAGGCGTTCCGGGCCAAGGGGCACGAGGTGCTGCTCCTCACCGACCAGGTCGACGAGGTGTGGGTCGAGCGCGTCGGCACGTACGACGGCCGGCCACTGCGCTCGATCGCCAAGGGCGAGATCGACCTGGACACCGACGAGGAGAAGCAGCAGGCCGAGGCCGAGCGCGAGCAGCAGCGACAGGAGTTCGCCGGCCTGCTCGACTGGCTGGGGACCACCCTCACCGACAGCGTCCGGGAGGTCCGCCTGTCGTCGCGGCTGACCACCTCACCGGCCTGCGTCGTCGGCGACGCCCACGACCTCACCCCGACCCTGGAGAAGATGTACCGGGCGATGGGGCACGAGCTCCCCACCACCAAGCGGATCCTGGAGATCAACCCGGGCCACCCGCTGGTGTCCGGGCTGCGCAAGGCCCACGAGCAGGGCAGCGACCCCACCGCGCTGACCGAGACCGCCGAGCTGCTCTACGGCCTGGCGGTGCTCGCCGAGGGCGGTGAGCTGACCGACCCGGCCCGGTTCACCCGGACGCTCGCCGATCGGTTGGCGCGCACCCTGTAACTGGCGTACCACCGGCCGGCGGCCCGCCCGAGCGGCGGCCCGCCGGCCGGTCCCGTCAGCGGCCGGGGATCACCAGACCCGACTCGTAGGCGATCATCACCGCCTGGGCGCGGTCGCGCAGGTGCAGTTTGGTGAGCAGGTTGCCGACATGGGTCTTCACCGTGTGCTCGCTGAGGTGGTGGTGGGCGGCGATCTCGGCGTTGGACAGACCGGCCGCGATCAGGCGCAGCACGTCCGTCTCCCGGGGCGTCAGGCCGGTCACCGCGGCGGCCCGGGCGGGGTCCGGATGGCCGCGCCGGTGCAGTTCGCCGATGACCCGGGCGGTGACGGCGGGGGCAAGCAGCGCGTCCCCGGCGGCGACCACACGGACCGCGTTCACCAGGTCGGCTCGGGGAGCGTCCTTGAGCAGGAAGCCGCTGGCCCCGGCCCGCAGGGCCGCGTACAGGTGGTCGTCGGTGTCGAACATGGTCAGAGCGAGGACCCGGCTCGACGTGAGCGCGCAGACCTGGCGGGTCGCGGCGACACCGTCGAGGACGGGCATTCGCATGTCCATCAGGACGACGTCGGGACGGTGTTCGCGGGCAGCCCGCACGGCCGCCGCGCCGTCCGGGACGTCGGCGACCACCTCGATGTCCGGCTCGGCGCCGAGGATGGTGGCGAACCCCGCCCGGAACAGATCCTGGTCATCGGCGAGCACGACCCGCAGCATCAGACCACCGCCGGTGCCGACAGCGGCAGGGAAGCGGTCACCGTGAAGCCGTGACCGCCGGAGGCCGGGCCAGCGCGCAGGGTGCCGCCGCAGGCGTGGGCGCGCTCGCGCATGCCGACGATCCCGTACCCGGGCAGGCCCGCGTCGGACCCGCGGTAGCCGCAGCCGTCATCGGTGACCGACACGGTCAGCGAGTTCGCCGTGTGGTCCAGTCGGACCCGAACCGATCGGGCCCTGGCATGCCGCACCACGTTGGTCAAGGACTCCTGCACGATCCGGTAGGCGGCCACCCCGACGTCCGGGGGCGGCGGCTCGACGGCACCTCCGGACGGCGAGACGCTGAGCACGGCATCGAGGCCGGCGGCACGGACCCGCTCGACGAGGACGGGAAGGTGGCCCAGACCCGGCTGGTCAAGTGGCTGGTCGGCGGGTTCGTACAGGCTGCCGACCGCGCGGCGGAGCTGAACGACCGCGTCCCTGCCGGTGGCGGCGATCGTGGCGAACGTGGCATCAGCGCGATCCGGCTGCTGGCGGACCAGCAGCGGACCCGCCTCCGCCTGGACGATCATGACGCCGACCGCGTGGGTGAGGATGTCATGCAGGTCGCGGGCGATCCGGGTGCGTTCGCGCAGCACCGCCGCCGTCCGTTCACCGGCGATGCGACGATCGCGTTCGGCGAGGGCCGCGGCCTGGGTCCGGCGGGCCCGGGTGCTGGTGCCCAGCAAATACGCGAAGAGGTAGGCGACCGACAGGTAACGCAGCACCTCCACGTCCGGGCGGGGGTAGAGCAGCGAGACCAGCAGGCCGGCGGCGGTGAGCGCGACGCCGAGCAGGCGGATCGGCAGGGAGGCCCGCGCCGCGAACGTGTAGAGGCAGACCAGCGGTCCGACCGGCAGCAGTGGGGGAGCGCCGAGCGAGGCGGACACGGTCGTGGCGACGCCCACGACGAGGGCGACCCGGATCAGCGCCCGGTCCCGCCACAGCACCGGCACCGACGACGCGACCGCGAGCGGCAGCACCCACCAGGCACGTGGCCCACCGACCAGGGCGGGCAGCACTGTCGCGGCGACGGCGGCCACTGTGACGGCGAGATTGACGTACTGCTTCACGTCGGCAGTATCGTCCGAGCCGGCGCGCCGACGCCTCCCTCCACGGGACCAGATCGATCCCGGCCCGCACGGTGATCCGCCCCGGCCGCCCGCGCCGCACGCTCGACCCATGATGACGATCCTCGCCACGCTCCTCAGTGGCCTGCTTTGGCTCGGTGGCACCGGGCTGCACCCGATCCCCGCGCTGACCTGGCTCGCCCCGCTCCCGCTGATCCTCGCCTCGACGCGGGTACGCCCGCGGACCGCGCTCTGCGCGACCGCCCTCGCCTGGTCGATCGGTCAGGGCGGCGTGGTCGGCTACTACCTCGGCACCCTGCGACTACCGGTCCCCGCGGTCGCCGGCGTGGTCCTGCTCGGCCTCGGGCTGGCGACCGGCACGGTCCTGCTCGCCCGGGTACTGCTGCTACGCGGACGAACCGCCCTCGCCGTCCTCGCCGTGCCATCGCTCTGGGTGCTGGGGGAGTACGCGGCGTCCCGCCTGCTGCCGCACGGCGCCTGGTGGAGCCTCGCCTACACCCAGGCCGACGTCCGTCCGGTCATCCAGCTGACCGCGCTCACCGGAGTCTGGGGCGTCACCTACCTGCTGCTCGCCGTCCCGATCGCCCTCGCCGCCCTGCGCGCAAGCCCACGCCCCGCCCTCACCTGCCTGCTCGTCCTCCTGCTCGGCGCCGGCGGGTGGTCGGCCTGGTCGCTGGGCCGTTCCCCCGACCCGGCCGCGCGGCTCACCGTCGGCCTGGTGGCCCTGCGCCAGCCCGAGGACGGACTTCCGGTCGACGAGCCGCAAGGCCGTGACCTGCTCGCCCGTTACGCCGCGCGGGTCGAGGGCCTGGTCGCCCGTGGGGCACGGATCGTCGTCCTGCCGGAGAAGGTGTTCGCCGTGTCGGACACGACGATGCCCGTGCTCGTGGCCGCGCTCCGGCAGACCGAGGCTCAGGTCGTCGTCGGTGCGGTGCGGCAACGGGCCGGCGGGGCGAGCAACGTCGCGCTGGTGCTCGAACCGGGTGGGACCGTCACGACGTACGAGAAGCAGCATCTCATCCCGGGCCTGGAGGACTGGCTGACGCCGGGTGACGGCGAGGTGCTCGTGGACGGGCGGTTCGGCGTCGCGATCTGCAAGGACCTCGACCATCCCGACCTGGTCCGGCGGTATCGGGCGCAGGGCGCCTCGGTGCTGCTCGTCCCCGCCCTGGACTTCACCTCCGATGGCTGGCTGCACGGTCGGATGGCAGTGGTCCGGGGTGTGGAGAACGGGCTCGTCGTGGTCCGGGCCGCGGCGTTCGGCCGGCTGACGGTCACCGACCCCGGCGGCAGGATGGTGGGCGAGGCCACCGCCGGTGACGCGGAGCTGCTGCTCGCCGCCCCGACGTCGGGCTGGGGCACTGTCTATTCGCGTACCGGAGACTGGTTTCCGCTGTTGTCAGTGGCCCTGTTGGTCCTGGCCGTGGGTGGGGCACGTGGCGGCCGGTGGCCTGGCTCCGCCACGACAGCTGAACGCTCGGCCGGACAACCGGCCGAGCGTTCGTCCGTGTAGCGCGGATCAGTTCAGGTGTCGGTGGCCCGTCACGCCGCGGAGGCGGACGCCTTCGGCCCTCGGTGCGTCGCCGCCGGGCCGGCGTTCCAGCCCCAGCGGGGGGCCGGTACCGCGGCGTCGCGGCGCCCGTCCGTGTCGACGTCCTCGCTGTCGGTGCCGTCGACGGTCAGCTCGACGGAGCCGGGTGTGCTGCGGGCCAGTCGCAGCGAGTGCTCGGCGCCAGTGCGGGCCGCGCACGGCCAGGACTGCCCGGCGCACTGGAGGTTGCGGCAGTGGCCCTCGTCGTCCGGCTCGTGTGCGCTCAGCACGTCGACAGCCAACTGCCACAGCAGCGGGTCGGTCACGTCGTGCGGGCGCTCGGCGGTGCGGCTAGGTCGGTTGCTGGTGTCGTCGGACATCGTGGGCCCCCCTCGTCAGGCTGTACCCCCCAAGGGTCACCCGTCAGCCGCCGGCTAAACCGCCGACCTGCTGTGATGTGTCTCTGGTCGCAGCTCGACCGCGGACGCCGCACGCGAATCGGTCAGTCCGGCAGGAGCGGCATCTCCACGCCCGGCTCCCGGCCGAGCAACACCGCCCGGGTGAGCGCCGCTGATCCGAACCGGTCGCGGACCGCGTCGACAGCAGCGTCCAGATCGGACCCGACGTCCGGCTGGAACGGCAGCTCCGGCTGGACCGGGTTGTCGTCGAGGTTGCCCACCGAGACACCGATCAGTGTGACACCACGGCGATCGATCTCGGGCAGCGCGGCGTGCAGCAATGCACGCGCGGCGGCGAGCAGTGGCGTGGTGTCCGCCGTCGCCTTACCCACCGTGTGCGATCGGGTCGCCCGGGTGTAGTCGCCGAAGCGCAGCCGCAACACCACAGTGCGGCCGGACCGCCCGGCCGTCCGCATCCGCCGGCTGACCCGGTCGACAAGGCCGGCGAGGATGGCGTCCAGCTCCGTCGAGGCGTGCGGGGTACGACTCAGCGCGTGCTGCGCGCCCATCGAACCGCGCCGCCGCCCCACCTGCACCGCCCGGGGGTCGCGATTGTGTGCCAGCGCGTGCAGGTGCCGGCCGGCGCCCGCACCGAGCAGCGACACCAGCGCCGCCTCACCGAGGCGGGCCACCTCCCCGACGGTACGGATCCGGCGTTCGCGCAGCTTGGCGGCCGTGACCGGGCCGACGCCCCAGAGCCGTTCCACAGGCAGTGGGTGCAGGAACGCCAGCTCGGCGTCCGGTGCGACCACCAGCAGGCCGTCCGGTTTCGCCACTCCGCTGGCCACCTTGGCCAGGAACTTCGTGCGGGCCACCCCCACCGTGATCGGCAGGTGGACCCGGTCGCTGACCTCCCGGCGCAGTCGTTCGGCGATCTCGGCCGGTGGCCCGACCAGCCGCCGCAGGCCACCCACGTCGAGGAACGCCTCGTCGATGGAGAGCCCCTCGACCAGCGGTGTGGTCTGCCGGAAGATCTCGAAGACCGCGCGACTCGCCGCCGTGTACGCCGACATCCGTGGCGGAACGACGATCGCGTCCGGGCAGAGCCGACGCGCCTGCTGGCCGCCCATCGCGCTGCGGACGCCGTGCGCCTTCGCCTCGTAGCTGGCCGCGAGCACCACGCCGCCGCCGACGATTACCGGCCGCCCGCGTAGGCGCGGGTCGTCGCGCTGCTCGACCGACGCGTAGAACGCGTCCAGGTCGGCGTGCAGGATGCTGGCGCCGGGCGACACGTACACATGTTCGCATGACGCCCGGCCGACGCGGCAGTGAGCTGGGCGAACGCCCGATCAGTCGAGGCAGAACTCGTTGCCCTCAGGGTCGGCCATGATGAGATGACCGGCGCCCAACGGGGGAGCGGGCTCGTGTCGACTGAGCCGTTCGGCGCCGTGCGAGACGAGCCGTTCGGCCTCCGCCTCCAGGGCCGCCATCCGCTCGTCACCCTCCAACCCGGGGGCCGCACGGACGTCGAGGTGGACGCGGTTCTTCACCTGCTTGTGCTCCGGCACCCGCTGGAAGAACAGCCGCGGTCGCGTGCCCTCGGGGTCGACCACCGCCGACGCGTCGTTGCGGTTCTCCGGCGGCACACCCATCGCCTCCAACGCCTGGTCCCAGGACTCGAAGTCTCCGGGCGGGGCCTGCAGCTGGTAGCCGAGCGCCTCGGCCCAGAACGTGGCCAACCGGGCCGGGTCTGCGCAGTCGAACGTGATCTGGACGTCGCGGGTCACTGTGGGTCCCTGCTTCCTGATCTGGTCGGTCATGATCCCAGCCTCCCCCGGATAGCGGACAGGGTCGTTCCGCTATCCGTGCAACGATCGACGGGTGACCGTCGAGGCGACGACCGAGCGGGTGCTGCGCCTGCTGGCGCTGCTGCAACGACGACTGTCCTGGACGGCCGCCGAACTCGCCGCCGAACTGGGGGTCACCGACCGTTGCGTGCGCCGCGACGTGCAGCGCCTGCGGACGCTCGGCTATCCCGTGCACGCGGTGTCGGGCGTCGGCGGCGGCTATCAACTCGGTGCGGGCACCCGGCTGCCGCCGTTGCTCCTGGACGACGAGGAGGCGATCGCCACGGCGGTGTCGCTGCGGCTCGCCTCCGGGGGCACTGTCGCCGGGGCGAGCGAGGCGGCGCTGCGGGCACTCGCGAAGCTCGACCAGGTGATGCCGTCGCGGCTCCGCGCCGAGGTACGGGCGGTGCACGGCTCCACCGACACGCTCATCGGCCCGGTCGCCGAGATCGACGCGGAACTGCTGGTGACACTGGCCCGGTCCTGTCGGGACGGGGTACGCGTTCGATTCCACTACCCCGACCGGGGCGCTGTGGAGCAGGAACGGACGGTCGAGCCGATCCGGATGGTCACGACGGGCCGCCGCTGGTATCTGATGGCCTGGGACGTCGACCGCGACGACTGGCGGACGTTCCGACTGGACCGGATGCGGGCGGCGATGGCGACGACCTGGCGCTTCCCGGCACGCGAGCACCCGGATCCGGTCGCCTTCGTGCAGCGGGCCGTGACCGGGGCGCCGTACCGGTACCTCGCCCGGGTGCGGGTGCGTGCCCCGGCCGAGCGGGTGCGCGAGGTGGTTCCGCCCCAGGTGGGGCGGGTCGAGGACGACAGCGACGGGTGGTCCGTGCTGGTCGTCGGCGGCGACGACCTGGAGTGGCTCGCCGCGCACCTTGGCCGCCTGGATCACGAGATGGAGGTGCTGGAGCCTCCCGAGCTGCGCGAGGCCGCGGGTCGGCTCGCCCGTCGCCTCGCGGTGCTGGCCGGTGCGACGTCGGAGCCCGGCGCGCGGTGACGCAGCGTGTAGTGGCGCAGCGACACCGGGCTACCGTCGGGAGCGGCCCAGGGCGCCGTGCTGGTGCCGAGGCACCGCCAGCCCGCGCGCTCGTACAGCGCAGCGGCCGCGGTGCCACCAGCGGCCAACTCCAGCACCAGGTCCGTGCCACGTTTCTCCGCCCACCGGCGGGCCCGGTCCAGCAGCGCGCTGCCCAACGCCAACCCCCGGGCTTTCGGCGCCACGAAGAGACGAGCCACCTCGGCAGTCGGCCGCCCGTCCACCTGATCGGGGATCCGATGCACAGCGACATGCCCGACGACGGCCGCGTCGGCGTCGACGGCGACCCAGGCCCGCGCCGGGTGCGGTTCGCGCAGCCAACGGTGCGGGTCGGCGGGTCAGTTCAGCGGGTACCGGTCGACCCGGTGAACCTCGGCGAGCGCTGCGACGCAGCCGTCCAGATCGGTGGCGCGCCGCCGGCGGACAGCGGGTCGGTTCACAGGTCGTCGAACGGGCCGGCGTAGCGGAACTCGCCCCGGACCGACTCACGCCACGCGTGCGACGGTCGACCCATGAAGTACTGCGGCCCCCACGGCTGTGGCGGAGTCACGCCCAGCTCGACGGCGGGCCGGAACCCGAAGCGCGGGTAGTAGTCGGGGTGCCCGAGCAGCACCACGAGCGGTTCGTCCCGCGCGTCGGCCGCGCCGAGCACCGCGTGCATCAACGCGCTGCCGACCCCACGCCGCTGCCAGTCGGGCAGCACGCCCAGCGGCCCCAGGCCCAGCGCGACGGGCGCACCGCCCACCAGGCCGCGGGTGGCCACCACGTGCCCGACCACCCGACCGTCCGAATCGGTCGCCACCAGGGAGTACGCGGGCAGCCAGCCCTCGTCGGCGCGCAGCGCGTCGACGAGCGTCGCCTCGACCGGCACGGCGTCGCCGTCGGCCTTGGCGAAGGCGGCGGAGTGCACCGCCCGGATGGCGTCGACGTCGGCGGGTGTCTCGCGTCTGATCAGCACCGCGCCACCATATTCGCGGTGAGTCGCCGGCTCCACGCGTTTATCGCAGGCACCGATGTGCCGGCGGTCGCGTCGGCCGCCCGGCCGACCGACGTGCAACGGCGATGGTTGTGCCTGGTGGCTGCTGTGCCTGGCGGTCGTCGTACCTGACAGTCGTGGTGGCTGGCGGTCGTGGTGGCCGGCGGCGGCACTTCGCGGACATGACGGGGAAACGGCTGATGTCTGTGAGTCATCAAGATGCCGCCCAGTCATCAAGCGATCCGCGATCCGCGATCCGAGTGGCCGTGGCCCAGCCAGGGCCTGCGGGCCGCCCCCGGGCCTGGGGCCTCTCTGGTCCGCGCGTGCGGCCCGTGCCGGCTGGCCGGGCGTGATCTCAGCCGACGGCGGTCGCGGAGGGTGGGGCGCTGCCGCCCTGGGGTGCCTCGGGGACCATCAACCGGATGATCTCCGCCTGGTCGGTGGGCGAGGGCAGCCCCCATTCGGGCCGGTAGCCGTACACCTCGTGCAGTGGGGTGGAGCCGGTGCGGCCGTCCAGGATCTCCACGGCCTCGGTGCCGATCAGGCCGGGGTGTTCGACGCCGCAGGCCTCGGCAACTTTGGTCAGGTCCCGGCGCAGCGTCCGCAGGTAGTTGGCCGCCCGGACCGACTTCAACGTCGGGTCCAGGCCCCGGGCGAGCCACGCGTTCTGGGTGGCGACGCCGGTGGGGCAGGTGTCGGTGTGGCACTTCTGCGCCTGGATGCAGCCGATCGCCAGCATAGCCTCGCGACCGACGTTGACCAGGTCGCAGCCGAGCGCGAACGCCACTATGGCGTTGTCCGGCAGTCCGAGCTTGCCGCCGCCGACGAAGACCACCTGCTCGTGCAGGTCGTGCTCGGCGAAGATCTTGTACACCCGGGAGAAGCCCTGCTGGAACGGGAGCGACACGGAGTCGGTGAAGATCAGTGGTGCGGCGCCGGTGCCGCCCTCGCCGCCGTCGACCGTCACGAAGTCCACACCCCGGCCGGTGTCCCGCATCAGGGTGGCCAGTTCCTGCCAGAAGCCCAGGTCACCGACCGCCGACTTGATGCCGACCGGCAGTCCTGTCTCGGCGGCCAGCAACTCCACCCAGTCGAGCAGACTGTCGCAGTCGGAGAACTCGGCGTGCCGGGACGGGCTGACGCAGTCCTGACCAGCCGGGATGCCCCGGGTGGCGGCGATCTCGGCGGACACCTTCGCCCCGGGCAGCAGCCCACCGAGGCTCGGCTTGGCGCCCTGGCTCAGCTTGATCTCCAGCGCCCGCACCGGCGCGCCGGAGACCAGGTCCTTCAGCCGGTCGAGGCTGAACCGGCCGTGTTCGTCACGGCAGCCGAAGTACGCGGTGCCGAGTTGGAAGACCAGCTCACCGCCGTTGCGGTGGTACGGCGACAGGCCGCCCTCGCCGGTGTTCTGCAGGCAGCCGGCGAGCGCCGCGCCCTTGTTGAGCGCCGTGATGGCGTTGCCGGAGAGCGAGCCGAAGCTCATCCCGGAGATGTTGACGACCGACTCCGGTCGGAACGCCCGGGCGCGACCCCGTGCCGCGCCGAGCACCTTGGCGCAGGGCAACCGCACGTCGTGCCCGGCGGTCGGTGAGGACGGCGGCACGGCGCGACCGAACGTGCGGTGCTTGATGATCGGGTACCCGGGGGTGTACTCGATGTCGTTGTCAGTGCCGAAACCGAAGTAGTTGTTCTCCTGCTTGGCCGACGCGTACACCCAGCGGCGCTGGTCGCGGGTAAACGGCCGCTCCTCGTTGTTGCCGGCCACGATGTACTGCCGTAACTCCGGCCCGATCGTCTCCAACAGGTAGCGGGCGCGCCCGAGGACCGGGAAGTTGCGCCGCAGCGCGTGGTCGCGCTGGATCAGGTCCCGCGCGGCGAGGGCCGCGACGGCGGCGGCGACGGCGGGTACGGCTCGACGGGCCCATCTCATGCCGGCACTCTTTCCGCCGAGGCGGCGGATCAAACCGGTGAGCTGGCTGGTGGCGGTACGGGTGCGCCCCGCACCGCCACCACTCGCTCAGCGGTGTCGGAACGACTCCCGGACCGATCCGCCGACGATCGTGCACCACGTGCTCGTGCTGAGCTTGCCGTTGCGCGGCAGCCCGTGCAGCGCCTGAAGGTCCTGCACCGCCCTCCGGGTGGCGTGGTCGTACGCCCCGGTGACGGTGACCGCGTACCCCTTGGTGGCGAGGATTTCCTGCACGGCCGTGACCGGCGCTCCGGCGGCGTGCTGGTCCAGCTCCGGAGCGAGGGTCTCCCAGGTCGGCGTGGTGAGTGTGGCGTCCACATCCACAGCGATGCCGTTGCGGGCCTGCCAGTCCTGCACCGCCGCGACGGTAGCGGCGTCGAACGTGCCGCTGACGGTCACCGGGTAACCCCGGTAGGCGAGCAGGTGCTGCACCACCCGGACCGACGGGGAGTTGACGAAACGCCACAGGTCCGGCCAGCGGCGCGCCGGCACGTCACCGAGCTTGGTGCCAAGGGCGGCGTGCACCCGCCGCCGCAGGTCGGGGAACTGCCGGTAGAAGGCCGCGCCCGGGCACTCGGTGGTGCGGAAGTCCCAGTGGCCGAAGATGTCGTGCGCGTGCAGCCCGTACTGCCGGCAGATCGCGACGCAGAGCTTGACCAGGGAGTCGGTCAGCGCCTGTGGTGGTGTCTCGGTGACGTAGGTGCCCTCGTTCTCGATGCCGATGGCCCGGCCGTTCTCACCCGGACAGTGCGCCGAGATCATCTGCCGGTCGCCGGCTTCCAGGCGCTCCAGGCTGCCCCGGCGGCCCTCCAGCACGTAACCGCCGCGGCTCACAGTGAAGTGCTGGCCGGTGTCCGACCAGCCGTTGCCGTCCATGTGCAGGTCCTGGCAGTCGTGGGCCAGCTTGACCGCCTGCTCCCGGGAGTAGTCGGTGACGTTCGGGAACGCCATGTGGTGCACGATGATCTTGTTGGTGGCGATGGCGCTCACCGACAGCGGGTCCTTCGGTGGGCGGGCGGCCCACTCGTCACAGCTGATGATCCAGTCCAGGTCGGTGCCCGGCGCGGCCTGCGCCGCGTTCGGGAAGGCGAGTTCGCTTCCGACGACGGCGACAGTGGCGGCGCCGAGACCGGCCCGCAGCAGCGTCCGGCGATCCACTTCGGAATGGTCGACGTGCATTGCATCTCCTCCTGCGGCCGACGGCGGGGGGATGAAAAGTAGCTCCAGTGGCCGCACGTACTTCGGAGAATATTGCCAAGACTCGCCCGCGCGCTAGAGGGCGTCCACCCCCGACGGGCAGCTGGAAAAGCGATCGACCAAAAGATCAATGTCCCGCTAACCTGGCCGCTGACTCGGGGGTGGAAGATGAAACTTGGTGAGGCGCTGACCGAACGCGCCGAGGCGGCACGACGGGTCGAGCAGCTGCGGACCCGGATCAATGGCAGCGCCCGGTACCAGGAGGGCGAACTGCCTCCGGAGGACGCCACGGTGCTCCTGACCGAGCTGGACCAGGTCCTCGACAACCTGGAGACGCTGATCCGGCGCATCAACCGGACCAACGCCGCGGTGCCGGTCGACGACCTCGGCACGCTCACCGACGCGTTGGCCCGGCGGGACGTCCTGCGACTGCGGCACGCCGCCATCACGGCGGCCGCCGACGCCGCCGCCGGTAGCGGCCGTGGTCACCTGGCCCGGCAGCTCCGCTCCGAGCTGAAGATGCTCGCGGCGTTGCCGGTCGCCGAGCTTCGGGAACGCGCCGACGGGCTCGCGGGGCAGCTCCGCGAGCTCGAGGTGCGGATTCAGCGCACCAACTGGGAGGCTGACCTGCTGGACTGACCCATCCCAGCAGCGATGTGGAGCAGGTAGCCGTCGTGGAGGCGTGTACACACAGGTCCGGGCTGTAACCCCGGAACCCTTCTTGGCGCGCGGTGGGCAGCGCGGGGTTCGACTCCCCAAGAACAATGCAGCCCAGCACCGAGGACAGGTAACACCGCAACATGCACACCTCATCACCACGTACAGATCCTCGACGGCGAGGGCGGGTTCGGGGCACTCCACATCCGCGCGGCCGCGTGCTGTTCGCTCACCGACACCCGGTCGTGAGGGGCGGCCCTTCCTGGTCGGCGTTTCCGCGCGTCGGGTCGGGGGTAGGTCCGGGGCTGACCGTTCCGGCTGCCCCTTTTAAGGAATGACCAGATGAGTGACAACGTCAGCGACGCGGTGGGCGACGCTCTCCGCTCGGTGATGCTCTTCCTGCCCAAGGCCGTCGCCTTCCTGGCGATCCTGGTGGCCGGATGGCTGATCGCCAAGGCCGTACTGAAGATCGTGGAGAAGGTCCTCGAACGGGTGGGCTTCGACCGCGCCGTCGAACGCGGCGGCATCCGCCGCGCGTTGAGCCGCTCCCGGTACGACGCCAGCGACATCGTCGCGAAGCTCGTCTACTACGCGGTGCTGCTGTTCACCCTTCAGCTCGCCTTCGGCATCTGGGGGCCGAACCCGATCTCCGACCTGCTCGGCGCGGTGATCGCGTGGCTGCCCCGGGCTTTCGTCGCGATCGTCATCGTCGTGGTCGCCGCCGCCATCGCCAACGCGGTCAAGGACATCATCAGCGGTGCGCTCGGCGGTCTGTCGTACGGCCGGGTGCTGGCCACCATCGCCTCGGTGTTCATCCTCGGCCTCGGTGTCATCGCCGCGCTGAACCAGATCGGCGTGGCCACCGCGGTCACCACTCCGGTGCTGATCGCCGTGCTGGCCACTATCGGTGGCATCCTCGTCGTCGGTGTCGGCGGCGGGCTGATCCGTCCGATGCAGAGCCGTTGGGAGTCGTGGCTGACCCGCGCCGAGCAGGAGTCGCAGCTGATCGCCGAGCACGCCCAGGCGTACCGGGCCGGTCGCCGCGATGCCGAGGCGGAGCTGGCGCGCGCGTCGACCACCACCAGCAGCGGCGCGGAGGCCACCCAGGTGGTGCCCCGGCCGGCCGATGCCGACGCCACCCAGGTGGTGACCCGGCCCACCGACCCGGAGGCCACCCAGGTCGTCCATTTCCCGGCCAGCTCCGACGCCACCCAGGTGGTCAGCGGCTCGGAGGTCACCCAGGTGGTGGGCGCCGGTGTCGACTCCGACGCGACCCAGGTGGTCCGGGGCGGCACCGACCACGCGGTGCCCGGGCAGCGCACCAGTGACGACAGCGAGACCACCACTGTCATTCCGCCGGTCGACCGGCGCTGACACCAGCGGTACGTCGGCGGGGCGGGATCGATCTGATCCCGCCCCGCCGCGCGTTGGCGGTCCCGCCTCGCCCGCCCGGCGCGCTGAAAGCGCTGGCCGCAGCCGTGCGGGTTGTCTAGCATCGCGGCTATGACCTGGCGACATTGATCCAGCAGCGTCGGCCGATCCCGTGGGCCACCACGGGCACCGCACCTCCGGTGTCCGTCTCCACTCCCACGGGAAGGCCCCATGACCCCCATCGCTTCGCGCGTGCCCGACCCGGCGGTCCGCCGGCTGACGGCGACCCTCTACGGGTACGCGTTCCTCAGCGACCTCGTCCTGCTCTACCCGCTGTACGTGGTGTTCTTCGCCGACACCGGGCTGTCGGTGGGGCAGATCGCGTCGCTCTTCGTCATCTGGTCCGCCGCCGGCATCCTGTTCGAGGTGCCCTCCGGCGCCTGGGCCGACGTGCTGTCCCGCCGGCTACTGCTGTGCCTCGCCCCGCTGGTGGCCGCCGCCGGTTTCGCGCTCTGGGTGCTGCTGCCGTCGTACCCGGCCTTCGCGGTCGGCTTCCTGCTCTGGGGCGCTGGTGGCGCACTGGTCTCCGGTGCGCTGGAGGCGTTGGTCTGGACCGAGTTGGACCGGCTCGGCGCGGTCGGCCGGTACGCCCGGGTGCTCGGGCGGGCGCGGACGGCGGGTGTGCTGGGCGTGGTGGTCTCCGGAGTGCTCGCCGGCCCGGTGCTCGCCGTCGGCGGGTACCCGGTGGTCGGCGCGGCCAGCGTGCTCGCCTGCCTGCTCGCCACGATCGTCGCCACCCGCTTCCCGGAACACCGCGCGCCCGCCGCCGTACGCGTTCCGGTCGCCGAGCCGGCGATGGCCGCCCGGCCGGTGGGCGTCGCACCACCCCGGCAGGACGAGCCTGCGAGCCCTGACGACGATGGTGACCTGGGGTGGTGGGACACGCTGCGGGCCGGAGTGTCGCAGGTCCGCACCCGTCCGCCGGTACGGGCCGCCGTGCTGCTGGTGGCCGTTGTCGCCGCCAACTGGGGTGCCCTGGACGAGTACACGCCGCTGCTGGCCCTGGACACCGGCGTCGGCGCGCAGGCCGTACCCCTGCTGCTCCTGCTGCTCTGGGCCGGGGTGACAGTCGGCGGGCTGCTCGCCCCGGCGGGGGAGCGGCTGGGCAGCCGAGGGTACGCGGCGCTGTTGGGGCTGGTCGGCGTCGCGCTGGCCGGCGGTGCCCTGCTCCGACACCCGGCGGGGTTCGTGCTGATCGCGGTGGCCTTCGGTGCGGCGCAGTTGGCCACCGTGCTGGCCGACGCGCGGCTCCAGGCCCGGATCACCGGCACCAGCCGCGCCACCGTCACCTCCCTGGCGGGGATGGCCACCGACGTGCTGATCATCGGGACGTACGCCGGCTACGGCCTGCTCGCCACGGCGGCCGGCAACGCGGTGGCGTTCGCGCTGACCGCCGGGGCGTACGTCGTGGTGGCGGTGGTGCTGCTGACCCGCCGCGAGCGCCGGACGGCCGTGCCCACCGGCGTCGTCGCGACGGTGCCCGGCGGCCCGGACTGACCGGGGCCTGGCGGCGGCCTTTTCCGGCCGCCGCCGGGCCGCACTGTCAGCCGGCCATGTGGAGGAACGACCACTGGTGGCCGTCGAGGTCCCGGAAGCCGCGCATGTACATCGGCCCGTTGGCCATCCCCGGCCCAAGCGACTCCCCACCGGCCACCGCCGCCTGGTCGACCAGTTCGTCGACCTGCCCCCGGCTCGACGCCGACAGCCCGATGATCACCTCCCGGCTGGTCGCCGTGTCCGGCGTGGCGACCCCGGTGTACGCCTCGAAGCCCGAGCGGAGGTGCAGCACCAGCCGGGTGGTGTCGGAGACGGTGAGCACCATGGTGTCGCCGTCCGGCTCGGCCTGGTCGCTGGTGAAGCCGATCGCCCGGTAGAACTCGGTGGCGGTGGTCAGATCGCGCAGCGGCAGGTTGATGAACGTCATGGTCATCGGTGGTCTCCGTCCGTTTCGAGCAGTGCCTTCAGTGCGGCGAGCCGTTCCCGCCAGTACGCCTTCAGCTCCGCGGCCTGCTCGGCCCCGGTCAGCTTCTCGTGCAGGATGCTGACCCGGGCCTTCGACTCGCCGACAGCGTCGATGCCGACGACGATCCGGGTGGGGCCGCCGGCCCAGTCGGCCCGGAAGCTGCGCGGCGCGGTGGCGGTGCGGACGCGCACCTCGACGTCGGGCAGCCAGCGGGCGCGTGCCGTCTCGTCGGCGAACGCCTCGAACAGTCGGCGCGCCGGCACGGCAACCGTCCGGCTCGCGCTTGCCTCGAAGCCACCGCCGCGTCGCTGACCCGGCGCGCGCAGGCCGCGGGCCTGCTCGTACCCGACGGTGATGGTCTGCGCCCACCAACCCGGCACCTCGTGTTCGGTGCCCAGGTGACGGGCGATGCGGGTGTGCGTCCACCCGGTGGCGGACGCGGCGTCGAGCACTGCGAACCACTCGGCCCAGCCACGGCCGGTCCGGGCGCGGATCAGGTCGTCGGCGATCCGCTCGGTCTGCGCAGCGGCAGCCGTGACGGTCGGTTCGGTAGGTGCTGGAGGGGACGCGGCGCTGGACGCCGGCTCTGCCCGATTGATCAGGTGCCGGCGGGCCGTGGTGTAGCTCTCGCCGGTCTTCTCCATCCGGGTCCGGACCCGGGCCTTGAACGATCTCTGGGTGGTCATCACATGCTCCCGGTCAACGGCACGGTCACCGGGACTCACGCTCCCGCCGACCCCGCCGGAGTGGGGCATGTGGCACCACGTCCCGAGGGCTCCAGGCCCCCTTTGCCTCCGCGTTGCCGGCGGCGTGAGCGCCGGGAGGGAGGTGCGGCGCAGGACTACGCCGACGTCATCCTACGCCCAAACGCCCCTCAGGGTTGGTCACCGTCGAGGTAGACCCACCGGCCGTCCTCGCGGACGAACCGGCTGTGTTCGGTCAACGTGCCGGGCCGGCCCGCGTCCCGGTAGTGGGCGTGGAACGTCACGGTACCGGTGGCGTCGAGCAGGCCGCCCCGCTCGGTCTCCACGATCTCCAGTCGGGTCCACCGCTGCCCCGGGTCGAGCTCCAGGGAGGCGGGCCGGGTCGACGAGTGCCAGCTGCGCAGCAGGTAACCGGAGTCGCCGAGGGCGAAGGCGCTGAACCGGGAGCGCATCAGGGCCTCGGCCGTCGCCGGGGCGTCGCCGCCGTGCGCCGGGGCGCAGCAGTCCGCGTACGCCCGGCCGGAGCCGCACGGGCACACCCGTCCCGTCGTCGCGTTCGCCCGCCGACGTCCCGCACCCTTACCCACGTCACCATCCTGCCGCAGAGAGCCGACCCACCCCCACCCCGCCCCCGCGCCCGCCCTCGCTCCCGCGATCTTGCACTTCCTGCTGCGACATAAGCAGTAAAAAGGTGCGTATCCACAACACAAAGTGCAAGATCGCCGGGGCCGGGGCCGGGGCCGGGGCCGGGGCCGGGGCCGGGGCCGGGGCCGGGGTGTGGGGGTGCGGGGTGCGGGGTGCGGGGGTTAGAGCCAGCCGGAGCGGCGGAACAGGCGGTACAGGAACAGGGCTGCCGCCGCCATCAGGGTGAGGGCGCCGGCGTAGCCGTAGCGCCAGGCCAGCTCGGGCATGTGGTCGAAGTTCATGCCGTAGATGCCGGCGATGCCGGTCTGGGTGGCCGCGATGGCCGCCCAGGCGGCGATCTTGCGCATGTCGTTGTTCTGCTCCACGGCGAGCTGCGCCAGGCGCGACTGGACGATCGAGGTGAGCAGGTCGTCGTACGCGGCCACGCGGTCCACCGCCCGGCTCAGCCGGCCGTCGACGTCGACGAACCAGCGGTGCAGGGCGCGCGGCGGGCCGTCGGGTTCGAGCAGCGTCCGCATCGGCGCCTGCAACGGCAGGACCGCCCGCTTGAACTCCACCACCTCCCGTTTGAGCTGGTAGATGTGCTGGATGTCGGCCGCGCGGTCGCGGGCGAACACCGCCTCCTCGACCCGTTCCAGGTCCCGTTCGACGTGCCCGGCCACCTCCAGGTAGGAGTCGACCATGCGGGCGCAGACCGCGTACGCCACCGCCCACGGGCCCGCGGCCAGCAGCGCGGGGCGGCGCTCGATGTCGGCGCGGACGCTGCGCAGCGCCCCGGCGGCGCCGTGCCGCACAGTGATGGCGAAGCGGTCACCGAGCAGCACCATGACGTCCCCGGTGTCGATCACCTCGGAGGTGTCGGTCAGCTCGTCGTGCTCCACGTACCCGGCGGTGCGCAGGACCAGCAGCGTGACCGGCCCGTGGCGCTGCACTGTGGGCCGGTGCCCGTCGGCGAGCGCCTGTTCGACGGTCAGTTCGTCGAGGCCGAAGGTCTGGCCGACCGCGGCGAGCACGGCCGGGCCGGGGTCGTGCAGCCCCAACCAGACGAAGGCGTCGCGGCCGTGCCGCGCCCTGGCGTACGCGTCGGCGTAGTGCGGTTGACCGGGCTCCCGGCGGCCGTTGACGTAGACGGCGCAGTCGACCACGGCGTCCGGGTTGGACCGACGGGGGGTGGGGGAGGCGTCCTCGACGCGTCCGAGCAGTCGACGGGCCAGGGCGCGTACGCCCCGACCGGTCCGGTCCCGTACCGGTCGCTGATCCACCGCGTGCCTCCCCGTCGCCGGCGCACCGCCCCGATCAGGGGATGGTGCCACCGCATTCTGCCGAGCAGGGTCCGGCTCCCGACAGCGGGGCGGCGGCTTGGGCGGTGCGGGCGGCGCGGGCCTGCGGCCCGGGCTCAGGCGGGGCGGTTCGGTTGAGGAGGGCGGTTCGGTTCAGGCGGTGCGGGTGGCGAAGACGACGACGTTGTCGACGTAGTTGCCGGTCGCCGCGTCGAACCGGCCGCCGCAGGTGATCAGGCGCAGCCCGGCGGCGTCCGCCGGGCCGTAGACCAGTGTGGTGGGGAAGTGCTCCTTGGGGTACGCCCGGACGTCGTCCACTGTGAACGTGGCGACCCGCGCGTCGGCGCGGGTGACCTGTACCTGCTGCCCGGCGCGGAGCCGACCGAGGTCGAAGAAGACCGCCGGGCCGGCCGGCGAGTCGACGTGTCCCACCAGGACGGCGTTGCCGGTCTCACCGGGGCTGACGCCGTGCCGGTACCAGCCGGCGAGGGTGGGCCGATCCAGTGGCGGCACCTCCAGCACCCCTGCCGCGTCGGCGCCGACGGGGACGATGTCGGCGCGTACGTCGATGGCGGGGATCTGCACCCGGACCGGCGCGGCCGGTGGCAGCGGTGCCAGGTCCGGTGCGGGGTGGGTGCGGGTCGGCGCGTCGGCCGACGGTCGTGGTGGCCGCGCCGGGTCGGCGGTGAGTCCGACGGTGATCAGCCCGAGCCCGGTCACGCCGAGCAGGGCGACCACTGCCGGTAGGGTCCGCCGCCACCACACGTGTGCACCTCCGTACCGGATCGTCGGGGTGCCCGCACCGGTGTCACCGGCGCGGGCACCCGTCTCAGGGATGGAGCGGTCGCCGATCAGGCGACAGTGGACACCGGACGGCGCCGGCGGATCAGGATCACCGCGCCGGCGAGGGCGGTGCCGAGCAGCGTGCCGCCGGCGGCGAGAGCGCCGGTGTCACGGTTGTCGCCGCCGGAGCCGGCCGGCGCGCCGCCGATCGGGGTGACGGCGAACGTGGCGGTGCCGGCCGAGCTGCCGTCGCCGCAGGTCGCCGCCACCGTGTACGTACCCAGGGTGAACCCGGCGGTGAAGAGCTCGGCGCTCAGTCCGCCGCCGGCGGCGGCCGTGGTGGATCGGACGTTCTGGTCGCGGTTGGGGCCGGTGACCCGGAAGATGGCGTCACCCGACTTCGGGTTGCAGGTCGTCGCGGTGAGCACGACGGTCCCACCGACCGGGGTGGTGGCCGGTGACACAGTGGTGTCGGCCAGTGCGGCGCCTGGCAGCAGGAGCGTGCCGAGGCCCACGCCGAGCGCCGCCGAGCAGAGTGCTGTTGAGACCTTCATACGCGTCTTCCCTCACTTTTCGTCCGCTGACTGCGTGGGACGTCGTTCGGGTGGCCAACTCCGTGACTAGCACCGGTGTGCCCAACACTAGGTGGGTTGGGTCCTCGATCAGGTGAAAATGAGAAATCCTCGTTGCCGTCACGTGTCCACCCGAAGGCGGGGAGAGCTGCGGAAAGGCCCGGACGGCCCGACCGGCACCGGTGCTCCGATCGATGTCCATCCGGTCGGGCTGTCGTCGCTGGGCCGATGGCGAGGTATTGCCAGAGACGGCGGAAATGCACCGCCTGGTCGGCACGATCCGCCGCCGGGCCGCGCGTCGGATGTGCGCTCGGGTCAGCGGGCCGGGGTCGGGTCGGGCATCGGCTCGCCGGTCTCCAGCAGGGTCTTGAGACTGGCCAGCAGCTCCGGCCAGCCGCCGCTGCCGTCGAGCTGGCCGCTGATCGCCCGGTGCATTTCGCTGTCCGGGGAGAAGTCGTCGTGGATGACGGTCAGCCGGACGGTCGACCCGCTGTGCGGCTCGATCTCGAAGGTCACCGTCGACCGGCGCTCACCGAGCCGGGCGGCCAGTTCCTCGGCGGACCAGCCGAAGTGCTCGGCGTGCTCGGGCTGGAAGCCGTGCCAGCTGTAGGAGAGTCGGCGGTACGGCTCGGCGACGAGCACCCGCTGGCCGAGGTCGCGAGGCTCGCCGTCCGGTGCGTCCTGCCACAGCACTGGTGACCCGACCCGCCAGTCCGAAACCAGCGCGACTCCACCCCAGTAGCGACGGGTGAACGCCGGTTCGGTGAGCGCGGACCACAGGCGCTGCGCGGTGGTGGTGACGTAGGTGGTGTAGACGAAGGTCGGGCTCTCCATGGGTTGTCGCTCCAATGCGGTGGTCAGGTCGGCCAGTGTGGCGGCGCGCTCGCGGTCGTAGCGGCTGAGCCACCGGTCGGCGATGGCGTTGATCGGGGCGGCGTTGAGGTAGTGCAGCTTCTCCCGGCCGCGCCGCACGGTCGTGACGAGATTGGCCGCCTCCAGCACCGAGAGGTGCTTGCTGACGGACTGTCGGGTGCCGGCCAGCCCGTCGCAGAGCTCCCGCAGGGTCTGGCCGTTGCGCTCGTTGAGCCGGTCCAGCAGTCGTCGCCGGCTGGGGTCGGCCAGCGCCCGAAACGCGTCGTCCATCGACCTGCCCCCGAATAGGTAACCAGGCGGTTGCCTATTAAGTTAGGCAACCTATGGGTTGCCTGTCAACCTGGCGGCGGTGGCGGCAGGCGACCGGGTGCGATCGTGTGGCAGCGTGGTGCGGGTGACCGACTCCGCGCCGCTCGACGTCGACCTCGCGCTGCTCGGTGGCGGCGGTGCGGCGTCGTTGCTGCTCGCCGCACTGGACCGGCACGGCGTCAGGGATCTACGGATCGCCATCGTCGACCCGGTGCGCCGACGTGGTCAGGACCGCACCTGGGCGTTCTGGGGCCACCCCGACAGCGACCTGGACCCGTTGCTCAGCGCGAGCTGGCAGCAGGTCGAGGTGGCGACGGCGGCGCGACGCCGCGTCCTGGACCTCACCCCGCTGCGGTACGCCATGCTCCGCTCCGGCCCGGTCTACGACCGGGCTGCCGACGCCGAGCGTCGCCTCGACGCCACCCGGATCGTCGCGCCCGCCGAGACGGTGCGCGACGACGGCGCCCGGGTGCTGGTGGGCACCGGCGACGGGCGCAGCGTACGGGCTGGCTGGGTGCTCGACTCCCGCCCCCGCCCGCCAGCGCGAGCGGGACGAACCACCTGGTTGCAGCACTTCCGGGGGTGGTGGCTGGAGGCGGACCGGCCGGTGTTCGACCCGACGCGGGCGGTGCTGATGGACTTCCGTACCCCGCAGCCGCCCCGGGGCGTCTCCTTCGGGTACGTGCTGCCGGTCAGCGACCGCTACGCCCTGGTCGAGTACACCGAGTTCTCGCCGGACCTGCTCACCGACGCCGGGTACGACGCGGCGCTGGCCGGCTACCGGGACCTGCTCGGGCTGGATCCGGCCGGGCTGCGGGTGCGTGAGGTGGAGAACGGGGTGATCCCGATGACCGACGCGCCGTTCCCGGCCCGGCCCACCCCTCGCGTGGTGCGGCTCGGCACGGCCGGTGGCGCGACCCGTCCCTCGACCGGCTTCACCTTCTCCGCCATGTACCGCCAGGCCGACCAGGTGGCTCGCGCCCTCGCCGTGGGACGGGCGCCGGTACCCGCGCCGGCGTACCCGAGCCGGCACCGCTGGATGGACGCTGTGGCACTGCGGGCGCTGGACCGGGGCGGAGTGGGCGGTCCCGATTTCTTCGACCGGCTCTTCGACCGCAACCCGGCCGAGCGGGTGCTGCGCTTCCTCGACGGGGGCACCACTGCGGCCGAGGAGGTCGCGATCATGAATTCGACCCGGCTGGTGCCGATGATCGCCGCGACCGCCGGTGACGCCGTACACCGCGTCCGCGACCGGCTGCGCCCCACCCGACCCGCGCCGGCCATCCCTCCCGCGGTGGTGGGTTCGGCGCCGACGGCGCGGCGCGCCGGCCCCCCGAGCGGGGAGGACGACGTCCGCGCCCGGTAGGTTGCCGGGCATGGTGGACGCGGTGGCCGGCAGGGGCGTGCAGATCTGGACCGACGGGGCGTGCAGTGGCAACCCCGGGCCGGGTGGTTGGGGCGCGCTCCTGCGTTACGGCGATCACGAGCGGGAGCTGTGCGGCGGTGAGGCCACGCCGACCACCAACAACCGGATGGAGCTGATGGCGGCCATCCAGGCGTTGGAGAGCCTGAACCGGCCGGTCACCGTGGAGCTGCACACCGACAGCACGTACGTGCGTAACGGCATCACCAGTTGGCTGGCGTCGTGGAAGCGCAACGGTTGGCGGACCGCGGCGAAGCAGCCGGTGAAGAACGCCGACCTGTGGCAGCGGTTGGAGGCGGCCTGCGAACGGCACGAGGTCACCTGGCTGTGGGTCAAGGGGCACAACGGGCACCCGGAGAACGAGCGGGCCGACGGGCTCGCCAACAAGGGCATGACCGAGGCCCGGGGCGCGCTGACCAGCCGCTGAGCCCGGGTCAGCGGGTCGCGTCGGGGTGCTTCGGCATGCTGGACCCACCGCCGCTGCTGCCCGACGAACCACCGGCGACGCCGGAGTTGTCGGGCTCGGTCACGATGTCCGGCCGGACGTCGGTGTCCGCCGGTGCGGGGACGTCGGTGTCCGCCTCGACCTGCACCAACGGCACCTGGCCGGCCTCGTCCTCACTGTGCTGCGGGTCGCCCGGCTGCTCACCTTGGCGATTTCGGTAGCCCACGCCGTGCCCCCCGTCGATGCCGGTCCGCGTCGGCGCTGGCTACCCGGCGTCGTCCCGGCCGAAACCTCGCGGTCAGCGGCGGCGGCCCCGACGGGCCGGGGACCGGGCCGGCTGACGGACCGGGGTGAGCGGTAGCGCCGTCCAGTGTGCCGGTCGGGTGAGCGTCTGCGGCAGTTCGGTGCGGGTGTCGCCCCGGGCGGCGTCCAGTTGCGTCTGGTGCAGGAAGAGGGTGCCCCGCAGGTCCGCGCCCCGCAGGTCGGCCCCGCGCAGGTCCGCGCCGGTGACGTCGGCCAGGCCGAGGTCCGCTCCGCGCAGGTCGGCGCCGATGAGCAGCGCCCCGCGCAGGTTGGCCCGCCGAAGGTCGACACGGCGCAGGTCCACCCCGAGCAGGTGCGCACCCCGCCGGTCGGTGCCGGCGGGGGTCCGGGCCGCGTCGCTGGCCTGGGACAACAGCGGGTTGACCCGGTTCCGATGGCCGGCGACGTCCAACGCGCGAAGGCGGGTCGGGTCACCCTCGGTGAGCGTCAGCGTCTCGGCGCGGGCGCGTTCCAACTCGGCGCGCAGGTCGGCCGGCGGGTCCAACGCCACCGCCTCGGTGAGGTACCAGAGCAGTTCGTGCAGCGGTCGCAGCACCGCGAACGCCTCCGCCATCGCCGGCAACGTCTCCGGCGCGTCCCGCCAGTCCCGCCCGCCGAAGGTCACCTGGGCGACCTGCTGCCCGGCACCGAAGCAGTCGAACACCGTGCAGCCGGGAAACCCGCGCTCCCGCAGCTCCGTGTGGATGCCGCAGCGGTGGTCGGGGCGCAGGTTCGGGCAGGGCGAGCCGGCCGGCTTGTCGATGGCGAAGTCCGTCGACGCGGCGAAGGCGGGCACCACGCAGCACAGCCCGAAGCAGCGTCCGCAGTCGGCGCGCAGCTGCGCCGCCCCGGACGGCGGTGCGGTGGGGTGCGACACGCCGACGGTCCTCCTGGCGATCAGGGTTGGGCCACCATTGTTTCCCGGGCCGAGCCGACGGCCCGTTCGGGGGTCACCGTGCGTGCGTGTCACCGGCCGTCGCGGGCCGGGGGGCCGGGGGGCGGGCATCGACCGGCGGCGGCACCAGTCGGCGGATGTCCCGCTCGCCGTCGCCGTGGCCGTACTTCTGGTCGAAGTGCCGTTTCACCACGTCGGCCGGGGTGCGGTCCCCGTCGGCGGGCTCGGCCAGCGCGAACACACCGGGGGCCGCCCCGGGCGCGCGGGGCGGCAGCACGGCTCGCACGGTCAGTGGCCCGGTGACCCGGAACCCCCGGCAGTCGACGTAGTGCTGCCCGTCCACCGTCACGTACGGCACGCGTACCTCGACCACGTCCGACTCGTCGTGGCGCAGCGTGACCATGACCGACCAGTACCGCTCCAGGTCGAGGGTGGCCTGCTCGTGCTCCCACAGCTCCTCGAACCGGGCGTGCACGAACCCACCCCACGGGCTGTCCATGTCCACCTCGAGCTGCGGAACGTTGAACGACAACTTCCCGATCGGGAAGAACGAGATCAGCGCCCGCCCGTCCCACTGGTAGAGCTGGATCGACGGGGACGCGTCGTAGAGCCGGACCTGGAGGCGGTGCCGCAGCCGCGAGTCGAGCGCGTCGGCGAACGCCGCCAGGTGGCGCAGGTTGGTGCGGATCTGCCGCGGCACGTCCACCCGTTGCCGTTCCAGCTCCTCGGAGCGTTGCTGGGCGGCGGTGCAGTCGGGATCGAGCAGCAGCAACTGCACCTGGGCGCCGTTGGCGAGCGCCGCTCGTACCGCGCTCAGGGTCTCCTCGCGGTGCCGTTGCTCCAGCAGGATCGTCCAGGTGTCGAGGATGCGCACCCGGCGTCCGGAGCGCTGCAGCCGCGTCACGAACGCCTGCTGGTCGAAGCTGAGGTGCTCCTGCACCCGCGCCTTGCGGGCCTCCTCGAACAACGGGTCGAAGATGACGTACGAGATGGCCGCGAGGACCACGCTGGCCCCGAGGTTGAGCAGCAGGTCGCTGAGGAAGCCGGTGCTGCGCCAGGCGGCCAGCAGCATGACGACGGCGATCGCTAACAGTGCCCCGCCGACGACGAAGGCGCGTCGTTGCCGCCCGCCCCGACCAGCCCACCCGGGCATCCGGTCCCCTTCCGCCGTCGGTCGGCCCCACCGCCGCTTGCTGAACACCGAAATTCGGAGGATACGTGCCCGCTTTGCTGGGCGCTGTCCCGTTCTCCGAGCGGTCGGTTCGCCGTTCCGACCCGCCCCGCCGCTCATAGAGTGACGGTAACGGAGTCATGCGACCACGGAGGGTAGCGGGGTGGACGAGAGCGAACGCGAGCAGGCGCTTCTCACCGTCCTGACCACCGAGCACTACGCGTTGCAGACGTCCCGCGCCGGCACCATCGCCGAGGCCACCGGCCGCGCCACCATCTTCCTGTCCGTCCTGTCGGCGGCGCTGATCGGCCTGGGCTTCGTCGCCAGCAACGACAAGCTGGTCCGGCCGTACCTGGCCGCGGTGCTGCCGACCCTGATCATCATCGGGGTGCTGACGTTCCTGCGGCTGGTGGAGACCACAGTCGAGAACTCGTTGGACCTGCGGCGGATCCAACGCATCCGGGCCTACTACCAACACCAGCTCGCCGGCGAGCACGACTTCTTCGCCGACGCGGTGGTGACCGACGACGCCATGAGCACGGCCTGGAACCTGGTCGGCACGCGACCGGGGCGGTGGGAGTTCCTGCTGACCACGGCCGCGCTCGTGGGCGCGGTCAACGCCGTGCTGAGCGGGCTCGGCATCGCCCTGGTGACCACAACCGTCGGGGCCGGGGGCGAGGTGGCGGTCCCGGTCGGGGTGCTGGTCGCGGTGGTGGCATTCGGTGTGCAGTTCGCGTACATCGTCCGGGCGTCGGCCGCGCCGATGCGCTGACGACGCCCGCGGCGTTGGTCAAACCGACCGCCAGTCGTCGTTCGGCAACGCCGCCGCCTGGGGGCCCATCAGCAACATGCCCCCGTCGACCGGCCAGGACGCGCCGGTGACGTAACCGGCGGCGGGGGAGGCGAGCAACGCGACCACGGCAGCCACCTCCCGGGCGTCGCCGGGCCGCCCCAGCGGCACACCGGGCCGTTCCTGGGTGAACGGGTCGACATCCTCCTGACCGGTCATCGGCGTGGCGATCTCGCCCGGGGCGACGGCGTTGACGGTGATGCCGTCGGCGGCCAACTCCTGGGCCATCACCCGGGTCAGCAGCCCGAGCCCGCCCTTCGCGGCGCAGTACGCGGCGGAGCCCACCCGGGGCGCGTGCTCGTGCACGCTGGTGATGTTGATGATCCGCCCTCCGGCGCCGGTGGCCCGCATCCGTCGCGCCGCCCGCTGGGCGCACAGGAAGGGCGCGTCCAGGTCGACGGCGAGCACCTCGCGCCACTGCTCCCACCCGGTGTCGACGAACGGCGTCGAGGCCCCGGTGCCGGCGTTGTTGACCAGCACCCCGATGCCACCCAGCCGGTCGGCCAACTCGTCCACCACCCCCGCCGCGTCCGGCAGGCGGGTCAGGTCCACCTCGGCGACCTCGCAGCGCCGCCCCGTCGCGCGGACCTCGGCGGCCGTCCGCTGCGCGCCGTCGGGATCGCCGTACCAGGTGACGCCGATCTCGAAACCGGCAGTGGCCAGCGCCACCGCGCAGGCCTTGCCGATGCCGGAGTCCGCGCCGGTGACGACGGCGATCCTCGGGTAGTTCTCGTATCGCTGCGGCATGCTGGCGCACTACCCCGGCAGGGCCGGGCCAACCGCCACGGGGACCACGACCTGTCTGCCGACGGCGTACCGTCGCCTGATGCGGATCACCCGATTCACCCACTCGTGCGTGCGGGTGGAACACGACGGTGGGGTGCTGGTCGTCGACCCGGGGACGTGGAGCGAGCCGAGGGCCCTGGTCGGAGCGGACGCCGTCCTGGTCACCCACGAACACACCGACCACGTGGACGTGTTGCGGCTCGCCGGTCTCGGTGT
Organism: Micromonospora vinacea; assembly: GCF_015751785.1. Taxonomy (NCBI): domain Bacteria; kingdom Bacillati; phylum Actinomycetota; class Actinomycetes; order Micromonosporales; family Micromonosporaceae; genus Micromonospora; species Micromonospora vinacea. The sequence continues at coordinate 4,996,709 of NZ_JADOTY010000001.1, forward strand.
CCCCGTGTACGCCCCCGAAGGCGCCCGACTGCCGGATCTCGCCCCGCTTCCGGTGACCCAGGTCCGCGCCGGGCAACGCTTCACGGCGGCCGGCATCCCGGTCAGCGCGCACGGCGGCCGGCACGCCGCGATCCACGAGGGACAGCCCGACTGCCCGAACCTCGGCTACCTGATCGGCGGCGAGCTGTACCACCCGGGCGACGCCCTGCACGTGCCGGACGAGCCGGTGCGTACCCTGCTCGTCCCGGCCCAGGGGTCCTGGCTGCGCCTCGACGAGGCGATCCGGTTCGCCGGCGCCGTGGGCGCGGCGGCGGCGTACCCGATCCACGACGCGCAGCTCAACGACCGCGGCCTGGCCAGCGTCGCCGGCTGGTTCGCCGAGACCATCCCCGGCTACCGTCACCTGGTGCCCGGCGACACCGCCTGACCCCGGTCGTCATCCGCCGCTGGGGCGCGGAAGCGGGGTGCGGCGGTGGTGAGCACCGCGGCGGCCGTCGAGGCGGACCACCCGTCGGTCAGTTCCGTCACGAGGGCGGCGACCAGCCGGGTCACGGCCGGCTCACCACCCGGGTGCAGCGCCTCGGCGACGATCAGCACCGACGAGGTGCCCGCCCGCACGGCCGACCAGCCGCTCTGCCGGTTCGTCCACCGTCGTGCGTGCGCCCGCCCGGCGGAGTCGACGAAGGTCACCTCGCCCGGCTCGGGATGCTCGGTGTCGCCAGCGAAACTCAGGTACGCCTCGTCGCCGTGCGCCGGCCGGACCACCAGGTCGCCGTCGACCCGGTCCAGGTCGAGCACCGCGACCGGGATGGCGTACGCGGCCGAGATGGCGTTGCAGAGGTCGACGAGCGGGTGCACCCGGGGCAACTCGCCGTCCAGGCGCAGCCGGCGCAGCAGCGCCTCGGCCGCGCACCGGTACCTGGTGGGTCGCAGTCCCATCGCCGCGTACGCCCGCCGCCACGCCTGGATCTCCGGGAACCCGCTCTCGGCCCCGCCGACCAACCGTCCTTGCGCCGCGGCGAGATAGCCGGCCGTGCGTGCCGACACGTCGGTGGTGGCGGTGATCCCGTCGGCGAGCACCACACCGGCGACCAGGTCGGGGTACGCGTCACGAAGCTGCGGAGCATGTTCGAACTGCACTGTGGTCCTATCGTTCGGTGAGGGCGAGGGTCACGCCGAGCGCGACGAACGTGCCGGCGGCGGATCGGCGCAGCCAGTCGGTGACCCGGGGCCGGGTCAGCACCCGGTCGCGCACCCGGGCAGCGAAGATGCCGTAGCCGCTGAACACCACGAAGGTGAGCAGCATGAACACCGCGCCGCAGCCGAGCATCGCCCGGGTCGAGCCCGGTGCCGTGGTGTCCACGAACTGCGGCAGGAACGCGACGAAGAACATCGTCGGCTTCGGGTTGAGCAGGTTGACCAGCACCCCGGAGACGATCACCCGGATCGCCGAGCGGGGTGGCGCATCGGTGGCTACCGCGAAGGCGTCGCGGTCGCGCGCCATGGACCAGGCCAGGTAGAGCAGGTAGCCGACGCCGAGGTAGCGGACGGTCTCGAACGCCGCCGCGCTGGTCTGCATCAGCGCGGCCAGCCCGGTCATCGCGGCCAGCAGGTGCGGCAGCGTGCCCAGCGTGCAGGCGAACGCGGCCAGCACCCCGGCCCGTGCGCCCCGGGACAGGCCGGCGGAGAGCGTGAAGATCACCCCGGTGCCGGGGGTGACCACCACGATCAGCGTGGTGATCAGGAACGGGATGGTCACGATGATCCTCCGGCGGAGTGGGCAGGTCTGGCTCCTGCTCACTCTGCTGCCACAATGGTCCGATGGGCAGAGCCAAAACGACGGCGTCCGAGAGGTCCATATCGGCCGGGTCCGACTTCCTGCACCTGACCATCGCCGACGCGGCGCCGGGTGGGCGCGCCGACTGGCTGACCGACCGGCTGCGGCAGGCCATCGCCGAGGGTCGGGTGCCGGTCGGCGACCGGTTGCCGCCGACCCGGGTGCTCGCCGCCGACCTCGGTGTGTCCCGGGGCGTGGTCACCGAGGCGTACCAGCGCCTGACCGAGGAGGGGCACGTTGCCGGTCGCGGGCGGGCCGGCACTGTGGTCGTCGCCGCGCCGGCCGCGCCCACACCCGCCCCGGCCGCCGCGCCGGCACCGGTCGCGACCTTCCCGCCGGCACCGGGCACCGACATCTTCGACGCGGTACGCGCGGCGCACGCGTCAATCGACCTGACGCCCGGCGTACCCGATCTGGCCGCCTTTCCCCGCGCGGACTGGCTGCGCGCCGAACGGACCGTGCTGCGTCGCCTCGCCGCGGCCGACCTCGGCTACGGCGACCCCTGTGGCACGCCCGCGCTGCGGCAGGCCGTCGCCGCCGCGTTGGCCCGCAACCGCGGCATCAGCGTCGACCCCGCCGAGGTGATCATCGTGGCCGGCGTCTCCCAGGCGCTCGGCCTGCTCGCCCAGGCACTCACCGCTGCCGGCGTCGACCGGATCGCGGTCGAGGACCCGGGCTCCCTCGGGGTGCGACAGCACCTGAACAACTGGCGGATGGACACCCCGCCGATCACCGTCGACGACGCCGGGCTGCGGGTCGACGAGCTGGTCGCCAGTGGCGCACCGGCCGTGATGCTCACCCCCGCGCACCAGTTCCCGACCGGCGTGGTGCTCGACGGTGACCGCCGCCGCCACCTCGTTGCCTGGGCGCGGGCCGGCGGTCTGATCATCGAGGACGACTACGACGCCGAGCACCGCTACGACCGTCCTCCGGTGCCCGCGCTGCGTGGACTGCTGCCCGAGCAGGTCTGCTACGCCGGCAGCGTCTCCAAACTGCTCGCCCCCGCCCTGCGGGTCGGCTGGCTGCTCGTGCCGGCGCGACTGCGCGAGGCGGTGGTGGCCGCCAAGCGCAACGCCGACCTGGGCAACGCCGTGCTACCGCAACTGGTGCTGGCGGAGCTGATGACCTCCGGCGCCTTCGAGCGGCACCTGCGGCTGCTGCGCCGTCGACACATCCGCCGGCGGGACGCCATGATCGCCGCGCTGGCCCGCGCGCTGCCATCGGCGACGGTGCACGGCGCCGCCGCCGGCCTGCACCTGATGATCACGCTGGACGACGCGGTTCTCGACACCGAACTGGCCACGGCGACGCTGGCGCGCGGGGTGAAGGTGCAACCGCTGTCCTGGCACTGCCAGCGGCCGTACCGGCCGGGCCTCGTGCTGGGCTACGCGGCCCGTACGCCCACCGAGATCGAGGACGGCGTCGCCGCTGTCGCCGCCGCTCTCCGCTCCGGCTAGGACCGTCCGGTCCACCGTGCTCGCCGGCGTATCCTTCGCCAGTGGGACTGCGGTTCGAGACGCGCGGGTCCGACTCGCCCTGGGTCGACGCCGTGTGGACCTGCACGAGCGAGCAGGTCACCACGATGACGTCCGTGGCAGGGGTGCGTTGGGGCCTGGTGTTCTGGGAGCAGGCCGGCCGGACGTACACGAGCATCACCGGTCCCGAGACCCGGACCGGCACGGCGCCGGTGCCGGAGGGCGCGACCTTCACCGGCATCGAGTTCGCCGTCGGCACCTCGCTGCGGGCCGTGCCCACGCCGACGCTCGTCGACGGCGGCATCGAGCTTCCCGACACCACACGCCGGACGTTCCGGCTGGACGGCGCGCGCTGGGAGACGCCCGGCCCCGACGACGCCGAGGCCCTGGTCGACAGCCTCGTCCGGGCCGGGGCCGTGGTCCGTGACCCGCTCGTCGCCGAGTTGCTGCGGGGCCACCGTCCGGCCGTCTCGGGGCGTACCGTCGAACGCCGGTTCCGCGCCGCGACCGGCCTGACGCGCGGCGCGATCCGGCAGGTCGAGCGGGCCCGTACGGCGGCGGAGCTGCTGGCCACCGGCGACCCGGCCGCCGACGTGGTCGCCAAGCTCGACTACTTCGACGAGCCGCACCTGGCCCGGGCACTGCGCTGCTACGTCGGACGCACCGTCAGGCAACTGCGCGAGGGCACCGGCGGCGCCATCGGCCTCGACCTGGATCAGCGCTTGACGTCGTAGACGAGCTTGAGGATGCCGTTCGAGTAGCTCTCCGACTCCCGCAGCGTCAGCATGTGCTTGTCCCGGTCGGCCCGGCCGAACAGGCTCTTCCCGGCACCGAGCAGCACAGGGAAGACGAGCAGGTTGTACTGGTCGATCAGCCCTTCGTCCGACAGCCGCCGGGCCAGCTCCGCGCTCCCGTGGATGAAGATCGCCCCGCCCTCGCCCTGCTTGAGCGCGGCGACGTCCCCGGTCGAGCGCAGGATCGTCGTCGGCCCCCACCCGTCGACCAGCGCGTCGTCGGGCAGCGTGCTCGACACCACGTACTTGGGCAGCTCCTTGTAGTCGGCGTGGTCCTCCGAACCGGGCCAGACCGGCGCGAACGCCTCGTAGCTGCGACGGCCGAACATCAGCGCCGTCGTGTCGGTGAGCTCCTCGCCCTTCAGCGACCAGGCCTCCGGGACGAACTCGAGGTCCTTGAACACCCAACCGCCGCTGCGGTGCTCCTCACCCGGCCCGCCGCCGGGCGAGTCCACGACGCCGTCGAGCGACATGAAACCGGTGTAGACCAGGTTGCGCATTGTGGTGTCTCCTCATGCTCGAACGAGCTGCTGGGTCCACGCTAGATGGCGGTCGCGGCGCTGTCTTGGACGGAAACGACATCGGGTCCAGACGCGCGGATGTTGCCTCGGTTGAAGCAGAGCAAAGGTGGCGATCTGGAGTAGCCGCGCTTTCCCCGATGCAGACGTGGGCGTGGGGGACACCTCGACGCGGTTGGACGTGGCGGTTACGCTCATATCTGGTGTGGTCTATGTCACGGTAGCTTCGGCGCACGCCGACGCCCCCGTTGGCGCTGCCGAGGAGAGCGCCCATGCCCACACCGCTGAAAGCCGCCACCACCCTCGCGGCCTTGTTCCTGCTGATCCTGACCGCGGCGGCACCCGCCCAGGCCGCCAACCCGCCCACCAAGCCCCCGGTCTCCGGGTCGCTGGGCACCTACAACGTCTCCGGCGTCTACGTCGCCGGGGTCTCCTCCGGTGGCTACATGGCCACCCAACTGCACGTCGCCTACTCGTCCCGGATCCGGGGAGCGGCCGTCTTCGCCGCCGGACCGTACTACTGCTCCCAGAACACCGTCGCCCAGGCGCTCTACGGCTGCGGCGACAACCGGTACCCGACAAACGTGTCAGCGCTGCAGACGTACACCCGGACCTGGGCGTCGTACGGCTGGGTCGACCCGGTCGGCAACCTGTCCGGCGACCCGGTGTACGTGTTCCACGGCGGCAACGACACCACCGTCAAGAAGTCCGTCACCGACGACCTGGTCCGGTACTACCAGCACTTCGGGGCCAGCGTGCAGTACGACAGCGGCTCCGCCGCCGGTCACTCCTGGGTCACGCCGTACGGCACGCTCGGATGCGCGGCGACCGCGTCGCCGTACCTCAACGACTGCGGCACCGACCCGCAGAACGTCCTCCTGCGCAAGCTGCTCGGCGGGGTGACCGCACCGAACACCGGGACGCTCGGCGGCTCGCTCATCAGGTTCAGCCAGAACACCTTCGCAGTCAACGGCTGGGCCAACGGGCTGAGCATGGACGCCAACGGCTTCGCCTACGTCCCATCGGCCTGCGCGGCCGGCCAGTCGTGCCGCCTGCTGGTCGCCCTGCACGGCTGCGTGCAGTCCTCCGGCGCGGTGGGCACGGCGTTCGTCGACCGGGCCAACCTCAACCAGTACGCCGACACCAACAACCTGATCGTCCTGTACCCCCAGGCGAGCACCTCCCTCAGCAACCCGAACGGCTGCTGGGACTGGTGGGGCTACCTGGGCGCGACCAATTTCCCGATCAAGGGCGGCGCGCAGGTCGAGACCATCATGAACATGGTCCGTCGGCTGGACGGCTGAGTGCCCCGGGCTGGCCGGACGGATGGCCGGTCAGCCCAGGAACAGCTGGACGAGGACCAGCACGGCGAGCAGCGCCGGCCCCCGTGACCCCTGACGCATCAGGTCGACCGGGATCATCCCGAACGGTGTGTTGACCGTCGCGCCGCCGTAGTCGATGGGCGGGCGGGTGCCGGCCCGGAACGCGGCGGCCACCACCCCGAGCGCCAGCGTCGGCGCCAGCCAGGCCGGCCCCGGGTCGACCGTGGGCAGGGTCAGCAACCACCACAGGCCCGCACCGACCGCCGGCACCACCACGTGGATCCCGCGCAGCAGGTTGTCGCTGCCGCCGAGCGCCCGACGCAGACCGGGTGAGCGGCTGACCGACCGCAGGCCGCCGGTCAGCCGGCCGGCGGCGAGGTACGCGAACACCACCTGCGCGGCCCCGGCCAACCCGGGCAGGGCGAGCGCGGCAGCGTACTGCACCCCGATCAGCGCCGCCCAGATCAGCACGGCGCTCGGGTGGCGGCGCAACCGGCGGACGTCGGCCTGGAGCAACGCCCACCAGCCGGGGCCGGGCCGGAACCGGCGGCTGTGAACTCTGCCGATCGTGCGCCAGCGGCGGCTCTCCACCAGGCCGGCGAGCAGGCTCGGATCCAGCAGGATGGTGGCCGTGGCGGCGGCGTTGGCGAACTGCGCGCCGGTGGTCAGGGTGGCCCGGTCGACCCGGGGCAGCGCGCGTACCGCGAGGATCACACCCAAGCCCACGAGGGGCACCGCGGCGGCGAACACCGCGACGGTCGGCGTCGTCGCCGGCCGGGGCAGGCCGTCGCCGAAGCGACCGACGAGCACCACCACTGCGGTGATCACGGCCGCGGCCACCATCGGCGCCGCCCCGACCGCTGTCGGCCAGCGCCGACCCGACCGGCTGCTCTGGGCGACGACGCTGAGCGCCAGCGCGGCAGCGCCCCACCCCGCGCCGGCCGCCGCCGCCCAGCCCAGGGCGGACGGTTCGCTGACCCCGCCGAGCGCCGCCACTGCCACTCCGAGCGCCGCAGTGCCGGCCGCCGAACCCAAAAGCAGCAGGACGAAGCGCGGCGCCAGCCAGGCCCGCCGGTCGATCGGCGCGCTGGTCGCCCAGCTCTGCGTCGCCGGGGTGACCAGCAGCGGGCCGAGCGCGCGCAGACCACGCCAGGCCAGCCCTGCGCCGGCCAGCAGCGCGGCGACCGCCAGCCACCAGCGCACCCCCGGCTCGGCCTGCCCCACGGTGGGGGAGTCCAGCAGGTCGCGGCTGGCGCTGATCGCGAACCAGCCGTACATGCCCACGAACAGGACCATGACGTACGCGTCGCCGAGCACGTCGCCCAGGGAATGGTCGTGGTGTCGGCTGCGGGCCTTGCGTAGGTGCGTTCGCACCTGCCGGGCGGTCGGCACCCCGGCCGGCGCGTCGGCGATCGTGGCCGGCGCGGCGGTCACTTGCCGATCTCGATGCGCTCGTCGACCACCGCGTCGATCAGCTCCGGGTCATGCGAGGCCAACAGCACGGCAACGCCCGCCGCCCGTTCCCGGAGGAGTCGGTCGGCGAGCCACTGTCGCCCGCGGACGTCCAGCCGCTGCTCGGGCTCGTCGAGGATCAGCACCCGGCGGGGCCGGACGAAACAGGACGCCAGCGCCAGCCGGCGGCGCTGCCCGCTGGACAGCGTCACCGGCAGTTGGTCGCGGGCCGGCTCCAGGCCCAGCTCGGCGAGGACCTCCTCGACCGGCTCGGCGTCGCCCCCGTGGGCGTACGCCACCAACTCCAGATGCTCGACCACCGACAGGTCGGGGAAGAAGTCGATGTCGTCCAGGGCGGCCGCCACCAGCGCCCGCACCTGAGGATCGGTCTCGTCGGCACGGCGGCCCTGCACCAGCACCTCACCCGCGTCCGGCCGGTCGGCGCCCACGACACAGCGCAGCAGTGTGGTCTTGCCGCTGCCGTTGGGGCCCAGCACCACAGCGATCCGGCCCGCCGGGAGCGTGAAGCTCACCTCGTCGAGCACGACCAGGTTGCCGAAGTTGCGACTGAGTCCCCGTACCGAGAGCGCGTCCACGATCACAGAGTCTCCCAGAGCTGTGCCACCGACCAACCCGAGCGACCTACGTCACCCGGCTGTCGGCGTCGTCTTCGAGTCGGGCGTCGGCGGCGGCCAACCCCTGCGTGTCGGCGACCTCCTCGGCCACCGCCGCCGCGTCGGCCCAGTGCCGCCGCGCGTCGGCCCGGTCGCCCAGCGCGGCGCAGGCGTCACCCAGGTAGAGCAGGGTGCGCGCCAGCCCGGCGGTCGGCCGGGTCTCCTCGCGCAGCCGGCGGCTCTCGGCCAGCAGCTCGTACGCCGTGCGCGCCTGCCCCGGGGTGCTGCTCAGCAGCGTCGCCCCGGCGTTGAGCAGCGCCGTCGCCCGGCTCGTCGGGTCGTTCACCGACTCGTACTCGCGCAGCGCGGCCCGCCACGCCTGGGCGGCGTCCAGGTGCTCACCCAGCGCCGCGTGCACCAGCACCAGGTTGGTCAGCGCCGCCGCGTACCCGCGCGCGTCGCCCACGGATCGGAACGTGTTGGCCGCCCGCACCAGGTGGTGGTGCGCGGTGTCCGGTTCGCCCCGGGCCAGTTGGGCCGCGCCCAGGCCCAGCTCGGTGAGGGCGTGCCCGGCCCGGTCGGCGCCGGAGCGGTGTCGGCGCGACATCTCCAGGTGCTCCACCGCGTCGTCGAGCTGCCCCAGGTCGAGCAGGGCCAGGCCGAGGTTCATCCGCGCCTGGGCGTTGCCCCGCCGCCCCCGCTCGTTGACCGCCAGGGTGAGCGCGGCCGCCGCCCCCTGCGGGTCGTGCCGGCGTCGGCGCAACACCCCCAGCTCGTTGTGCGCCCACCCCGCGATCTCCGGGCGGTCGTCGGCGGTCGGGGTGGCCAGCACGGTGCGGCAGACCTGCTCCCACTCGTCGAGCCGGTCGGCGTACGCCAGCCAACCGCACAGCGCCACGGCCAGCCGGAACCACCACCGGCGGACCCGGCGGGGCAGCGTCTCCTTCGCGCCCGCCGGCACCCGCACCACCGCCAGCAGCAGCTCCTGGTGCAGGTCGAACCAGCCGTACGGGTCGTCGTCCAGCGGCAGCGACCACTCCCGGTCCGGTGGGGAGCCGAGCACCGCCAGGTTGGCCGCGTGCCGTTCGGCCCTGCGGGCCAGGTGCCGGGTCAACCGGGCCTGCGCGGCGACCCGGGCCCGGGCCGGGTCCGCGTCCCGCAGGTGCAGTCGGGCGCTGCCGGCCAGCAGGGGACGGATCTCGTACCGGTCGCCGGGCGCGCCGACCACGAACGCCGCGGCGGCCAACCGGTCGAGCAGCGCCGTCACCAGCTCGGGGTGCCGCCCGGCCAGCGCGGCGATGGTGGGCCGGTCCACCGGGGCGGGGACAAGCGACATCAGCCGGTACAACCGGCGGGCCTGGCGGGGCAACACCCGGTACGCGATGTCCCGTTCGGTGACCAGACGGGCCACCGGTGAGACGGCGAGCCGCTGGTGCGGTGGCGTCTGCACCGCCCGGCGCAGCGCGTCCAGCACGTCGGAGTGCCGCCAGCCGTGCTGTGCGGTGCGGTAACCGAGCGCACGGACGGTACGCGGTTGCCGCCCGCACAGGTCGACGATGTCGCGTACCGCTGGGTCGGTGCGCGGGTCGGCGCGGCGGACCCGGGCGGCGGGCGCGGCCCCGCCCGCCGTGGCGAACAACTCCACCGCCTCGGACGTGCCCGGTTCGGCGATCCAGTGCGCGACCACACCCTCCAGACCGACCAGCGCCGGACCACCGGCGAGCAGCAGGCGGCACGTGCGCGCGGTGGGCGGCAGCAGCGGCCGGACCTGGTCGGGACGGTCCACGTTGTCCAGCACCAGCAGGATCTTGCGACCGTCGAGCTGGCCGCGCAGCGCGTCGGCGGCGGCGACGAGCGCGTCCGGACGTCCGGAGGTCGGCGGGGCGGTGCCCAGGATCCGGGCCAGCGCGGTGAGCACCTGCCGGGCCGAGCGGGGTCGGCCGCGCCGCCGCAGGTCCAGGTAGTACTGCCCGTCCGGGAAGTCGTTCCGGCACTGGTTCGCGGCCTGCACGGCGCACGCGGAGGTGCCCACGGCGCGTCGGCCCAGGACCGCCACCGCGTGCTCCCGGGCGAGCAGACCGACCAGCGCGTCGACGTGCTCGTCGCGACCGGTGAACTCCGCCGTGTACGGCAGGTTGGGCGCCCCGGTGGCCGGGGTGGTGAGCACCTCCGTCGGCTCGGGGCCGACCTCCCGACCGGCCCGGCGGCGGCGCACCTCGTACACCACGTAACCGACGACGCCACCGGAGGCCAGCACGATCGTCACCGGCCCGAGCACGCTGGCCGCCAGCTCGGAGAGGAGGTTGCCGGCCAGGTTGCTGGCCACGTTGGCGAGGATGCTGCCGACCACGCCGGCGATCGCGATCAGCGCGGGCCAGCGCGAGCCACCGCGCGGACCGCCCGGCCCGGTCACCGGACGCCCCCGGAGACGAGCCCGGCGACCAGGTGCCGCCGCGACAGGACCACGAGCACCACCGGCAGCACCGAGGCGAGCACCGAGCTGGCGGCCAGCGCGCCACTGTTGCTCACGAAGCTGCGGGTCTGCTCGGCCAGGAACGGCCCGAGCGGGAAGGACCCCGGCCCACCGAACAGCCGACCCACCACCAGGTCGTTCCAGACCTGGACGAACTCCAGCACGGAGACCGCTACCACCGCCGACCGGTTGTGCCGGGCCAACCGGCGCAGGGTGTGCCACCACCGCCGGCCGCCCAGCCGGGCGTCGCGGACCTGCTCGACCGGCAGGTCGGCAAACGCGTTGCGCAGCACCAGCACCGCGAACGGCACGCCCAGCGCGATGTGCACCAGGGCCAGGCCCTGAGCCGTGCCGGAGGAGAGCACCAGGCCCAGCACCTCGTTGACCGGCCCGGCGATGACCTGGATCGGCACGACGCTGGCGGCCAGCAGCAGCAGACCGGTGGCCTGCGCGGCCGGCCCGGTCAACCACGCCAACGGGTACGCGGCCAGCAGCGCGACCACCAGCACCGTGGCGGTCACCGCGGTCGCCAGCAGCAGGGTGAAGCCCAGCGTGCGCCACAGCTCCGTGCCGGTGACCAGGTTGCGGTAGGACTCGCCGTTTGGCGGCGCCGACCACCAGCCGCGCGCGGCGGCGTCCACCCGGCCGTGCGCCGACGTGGCGACCAGCACCGCCAGCGGCACCAGCCAGGCGATCGCGGCACCCGCCGCCAGCAGCCGGAACACCCGCCGGGGCGGGGCGACCGGAGCGGGCTCCGGTGCCGCCTCGACCGGCGGTGGAGGCCAGGCCTGCCGGACGAAGAGCGCGGCCACCATGATCCCGCCGATCACCGCCACGAGCCACACCACGCCGAGCGCGGCGCCGTCGCCGGTGGTGGTGCCCCCGGAGGTCTGCCAGATCCGCAGCGCCAGCACCGAGGCCTCGTCGCGGACCGAGCCGGGGGTCATCACCAGGATCAGGTCGAACGTGCGGCTGGTGCCGACGGCGACCAACGCGAAGACCACAGCGGTCGTCCGCAGCAGCAGCGGCCGCCACTGCGCGTCCCACAGCACATGGCGACGCTTGCCGCCGTAGGCGCGGACCGCGTCAGCGAGGCTCGGTGGCACCGCGTCCAGCGCGGACCGGAAGACCAGCACCGCCAACCCGACCCAGGCCCAGACGAACGCCGACATCAACGCGACGGTGACCATCCCCGGCCCGAGCAACTGCGGGGCGTCCTCCACCGAGCGGCCGGCCAGTCGGGTCGCGACCAGGGTGGCCAGCCCTCGGCTCGGGTCCGGGTCGTACATCAGCCGGAAGGTGACCCCGGTGACGACAAGCGGCAACGCCACCGGCACCAGGAGGATCAGCCGGACCAGGCCGCCCTCCTCGGAGCGGCGGGACGCGGCGGCGAGCAGATAGCCCAGTGCCGTCACCACCGCCGGCACCAGCAGGGCCCAGAGGACCGTCCGGCCGACCACCGCGCCGGTGCCCGGGGCGGCGAGCGCGGTCCGGAAGTGCGCCGCGCCGACCCAGCGACCGTCGGTGGTGACACTGGCGTGCATGGTCCGCAGCACCGGCCACAGCACCAACCCGCCGAGCAGCACCGCAGCCGGCAGCAGCAGGGCCGACGTCGCCCCCACCGCCGGGTAGGCCCGCCCCCGTCGGGCTGGACCGACGTCGTCGAGGACCGCCAGCTCGCCGAGGACCCGCACCTGGCTCATCGGCCGCCCCCCGCGCTACGCGCCGCGGCGGCGAGCAGGCCGGTGGCCCGGCGGATCGCCTCGCTGGCGCGGACCCCGTCGGTGACGTCGGCGAAGAAGCCCTGCATGATCCGCCAGATGCCCACCCCGTCCGAGCCGGTGAACGCGCCCGGCAACTGGTCGGAGAGGTCGAAACGCAGGGTGCCGGGCGTTCGCATCTCCGCGGCGAGCCCCTGCCCGACGCGGTCCCGGTAGCTGCCGATCGCGACGTTCGTGTTGGGCGAGAGGTAGCCGCCGGCGCGCAGCCACGGCTGGAACGAGTCGACCCGGGTGAGCCACTCGACCAGCTCGACCCCGCCCTGGGCGTCGGTGAACGCCACGGCCGCGTCCCCACCGACGATCAGTGGGCCGCCGCCCGGCTGGGCGCCCGGGAACCGGAACGTGACAGGCGCCTCCGGGCCGCGCTGGAACGGGTCGGCGACGTCGGCGGTGAAGTCGGCCCCGACGAGCATCACCGCCCGCTTCGTGTGCACCACCTGGATCACCGACTCCTCGTACTGGGTGAGCAGGGCGCGACGGCCACCGCCGACGAACGCCCCGTTGATGCTCCAGAGCCCAGCGAGCCGGTCCAGCGCCTCGCGCACCGGCCCGCCCTGCCAGTCGGCGTCCGGTCGGGCCAGGGCGTTGTAGCTCTCGGGTGCCACGTCGGCCAGGACGTTCTCGAACCAGTCGGTGAGCACCCAACCGTCCGCGGCCCCGATGGCCAGGGGCGCAGGCCCGCCGTCGCGCCGGGCGAGCGCGCCGAGCTCCTGGGTCCGCCGGACCAGCGCGTCCCAGTTGGCCGGCTGCACGGGCAACATGGAGGGCAGGTGCCAGACCAGCGACTTGTGCGCCGCCTTGACCCAGACGCCGTAGCGCTGGCCCTCGGCCGTCAGCAGCTCGCCCAACCCGGCGGGTACGGCGTACTCGGTGGACGCGAGCACCGGGCTCAGCCAGCCGCGCTGGGCGTACTCGGTGACCAGGCCGGGGCGCGGCAGGATCGCCACGTCCGGGCTGGTGCCGGCGAGGTGTCGGGCGCGCAGGAACGCGTCGATGTCGTTGCCGGCGCTGACCACCTGCACCGGGGCGGGGTAGCCGGCGACGACCTCGCGGAACCGGTCCAGTTCGCTGGTGCTCCAGACCACCGCGACCTGCACCGACCGGGTTCCGCCGGAGCAGCCGGCGGCCAGCGCGGTGGAGCCCGCGGCGGCGGCGCGCAGCAGCGTACGACGGCTCACTCCGGCGGGCGGCCTCATCGGGTCGCCTCGGTCGGCTCGGTGACCAGCTCGTGCCGCACCGCGATCTCGGCCAGGGTGGCCGGGTCGGCGGTGCAGACCAGCACCGCCACCCCGGGGGCGTCCGGTGGCGAGAGCCGGGGCATCAGGTCACCGAGGCGGCTGTCGCCCGCCGAACCGGCCGGCAGGTCGACCACCAGCACCTCGGGCAGGCAGGCCGCCGCTCGGGCGAGCGCCACCCGGAACCGCTGGGCGGCGGAGATCTGGTGCGGAAGCAGGGCGAGGGACAACCCCAACTCGAGCCGGTCGACGACGGTGGCCGTCCAGTCGTTGGCCACCTCGTGCACCCGTTCACGTTTGCGCTGGCCGTACTCGATGTTGCGCCGCACGGTGAGCTGCGGCAGCAGCGCGCCACCGGCGGGCACGTAGCCGATCTGCCGGCGGGGCGGCGGCAGGCCGGTGACGTCCCGGTCGCCGACGAGGACGCGACCGGTCACCGGCGGCGCGAGCCCGGCCAGCACCCGGGCCACCGCCGTGCCGAACCGGGGCGGCGCCACCAGGGCGGCGAGCGTGCCGGCGGGAACGTCGAGGGTCACCGGGCCGGTGCCGGGGACGGCGACCAGTGCGCGTAGCCGTAACGTGACCCTCACCTCCGGTGACCATCGATGACCGTCCCAGGGTGGCACACCGTGACGACAATCGACGCCCCCGACTCTTCCACTGTGGAGACGTCGGGGGCTGTTCAGGCGGGGGAGTAGAGCGCGGCGAGCCCGGCCGCCGTGGCGGCCAGCCGTTCGCGCAGCGCCGCCGGGGTCAGCACCTCGACGTCGGCGCCGAGGCGCAGCAGGTCGCCGTGGGCATGGGTGAGCGACTCGATCGGCAGCACCGCGGTCACCCAACCCCGTGCGTCCGGTGGCCCGGCGCTGGCGTCCATCGCGCTCACCACCGGATCGCTGCCGATCTCGCGCAGCCGCTCCCGCCCGGCGGGGGAGAGCCGGACGTGGGCCTCGTCGCGGTGCAGCCGGGCCCGGAACTGCACCACGTGCGCCCGCCACCAGGACGGCAGGTCGAAGTCGGCGGGGCGGTCGAACTCCTGCGCCAGTGGGGTCAACGCGAGGATCTGGTTGACCCGGTAGGTCTTCGGAGCGCCCCGGCCGGGCTGGTCGGCCACCACATACCATCGGCCGCCCTTGAGCACCAGGCCGTACGGCTCCAGGACGCGGGTCACCTCACCGTTCCAGCCCCGGTAGCGCACCTCGACGCGGTGCTGCCGCCAGACCGCCTCGGCCGTGCGGGCCAGCTCGGGGGAGGCGTCGCCGTCGGCGTACCACCCGGGAGTGTCCAGGTGGAAGCGTTGTTGCAGTCGGGTCGCCCGGTCGCGCAGCGGCGCGGGGAGCGCGGCGTGCAGCTTGAGTTGCAGCGCGGCCACCACGTCGCCGTAGCCCAACTCGTCGGCCGGGCCGGGCAGCCCGGCCAGGAACAACCGGTCGGCCTCCTCGGCGGTCAGCCCGGTCAGTCGGGTCCGCCACCCGTCGACGAGCTGGTAACCGCCGGCGTGCCCGGCCTCGCCGTAGAGCGGGATGCCGGCGGCATGCAGCGACTCGACGTCCCGGTAGATGGTGCGGGGAGAGACGGCCAACCGCTCGGCGAGCTGCGCGGCGGTCAACCGCCCATGCGACTGGAGCAGCAGCAGGACGGAGAGAAGTCGAGAAGCACGCACTTCACTGACACTAGTTGTCAGGGGACCGCTCGTACCGTCCCGCCATGGCATTTCGCGACAAGGAACTACGAACGCCCGGACCGGTGCTGGTGAACGGCCGGCACCTCAAGCGCTACCACATCGACCAGCCCGAGCGACCCATCGAACCCGAGGTGGAGAAGGCCGCGTACGAGCAGCTGCCCCTCCTGCTGGTCGACCTCGTCGACGACGGCACCCCGGCCGCCGGGTGGGTGGTGCTGCACCGGGGCGCGGACACCGGTGCCTACCTGCTGGCGTACACCTGGGTGTGGGACAACGCGGTGGAGGTCCGCGTCGCCGCGGCCGGTCAACCGGCGCTGGACTGCCCGGACGACGATCCGACAAACTTCGTCGAGGTACGTCGACCCGCCGTCGGCTGCGTCTGGGAGTTGGCGGTGTTGGAGCACGAACGGGCCGCCTGGGTTCGGCACGTGCTTGCGCCGGACGCTCCCAACCTGCCTGGATATCTGGACGACACGCGAGCGGAAGGGCCGGTGGGCCGCTGATGGGCGACTTCGACTTCTTTGTGGGCACCTGGAACGTCGTCAACCGGCGGCTGCGCAAGCGGCTGGTCGGCTCCGACGAGTGGGAGGAGTTTCCCGGGGTGTCGGTGGCACACGGCTTCTTCGCCGGCGGCGGTCACTTCGACGAGATCACCTTCCCGACCAAGGGCTCCGCCGGTGCCACGGTCCGGATCTTCGACCCGGCCCGGCAGGAGTGGTCGATCTACTGGATGAGCAGCGACACCGGGGTGCTGGGACAGCCGCCGATGGTGGGCCGCTTCGTCGACGGAGTCGGCCGCTTCTACGCCGACGACCAGCACGAGGGTCGCCCGGTCCGGTGCCGGTTCATCTGGTCGGGCATCAGCGCGACGACCGCCCGCTGGGAGCAGGCGTTCTCGGTCGACGGCGAGCAGACCTGGGAGACCAACTGGATCATGACCTTCACCCGGGCGTCCTAGCGCTCTCGCGACAACTGTCGGCCATCCGGAGGCGGTGTTAGGGTCCGATCACCGCCCCGGATGGAGGAACGCGATGGCCTCCGACCACGTCGACGTGCTGATCATCGGTGCCGGCCTGTCCGGCATCGGCGCCGCCTGCCACCTGCGTCGTGACTGCCCCGACAAGACGTACGCGGTGCTGGAGGCGCGCGACGCCATCGGTGGCACCTGGGACCTGTTCCGCTATCCGGGCATCCGTTCCGACTCGGACATGTTCACCCTCGGCTACTTGTTCAAGCCGTGGACCGCGCCGAAGGCCATCGCCGACGGCACGACCATCCGGGAGTACGTGCGGGAGACCGCCCGGGAGTACGACGTGCCGCGGCACATCCGCTTCCGCCACCGGGTGCTGCGCGCCGAGTGGGACAGCGACACCGCCCGTTGGACGGTGCACGCCCAGCGCACCGACACCGCCGAAACAGTGGTGCTGACCTGCTCGTTCCTCTTCGCCTGCGCCGGCTACTACCGCTACGACAGGGGTTACACCCCGCCCCTGCCCGGTGTCGAGGCGTACGCGGGGCGGCTGGTGCACCCGCAGCACTGGCCCGACGACCTGGACCACACCGGCAAGCGGGTGGTGGTGATCGGCAGCGGCGCCACAGCTGTCACGCTGGTGCCGGCGATGGCGCAGCGGGCCGCGCACGTGACTATGCTCCAGCGCTCGCCGACGTACCTTCTGGCGCTGCCCGCCCGCGACCGGTTGGCCGACGCGTTGCGGCGTTGGCTGCCGGCGAAGGCCGCGTATCCGGTGGTGCGCTGGAAGAACGTGCTGCTGTCCACAGTCAACTTCCAGCTCAGCCGGCGTGCGCCCAGCCTGGTCAAGCGGGTGCTGCGCCGGGCCGCGCGGGGCCGGCTCCCGGTGGGGTACGACGTCGACAGGCACTTCTCGCCCCGCTACGACCCCTGGGACCAGCGGCTCTGCGTGGCACCCGACGGCGACCTGTTCGCGGCGGTGCGCGACGGCACCGCGTCGGTGGTGACCGACACCATCGACACCTTCACCGCTACCGGTGTCCGGTTGACCTCCGGCGCGGAGCTGGCCGCGGACATCGTGGTCACCGCCACCGGGCTCAACCTGCTCGCCCTCGGTGGCCTGACGCTGCGGGTGGACGGCGTCGACGTCGACCTGCCGGGCACCGTCGCCTACAAGGGCATGATGCTCTCCGGTGTGCCGAACTTCGCGTTGACCCTCGGCTACACCAACGCGTCGTGGACGCTCAAGGCCGACCTGGTCGCCGGCTACGTCTGCCGACTGCTGCGGCACCTGGACCGCACCGGCCAGCAGGTCGTCACAGCGCTCCCGCCGCCCGACGCGGGGCGGGTGCCGCTGATCGACCTGCGCTCCGGCTACGTGCTGCGGGCCGTCGACACGCTGCCCAAGCAGGGTGCGACAGCGCCGTGGCGGCTGCACCAGAACTACGCCCGCGACGTGCTGCTGATGCGGTACGGCCGGCTCACCGACGAGGGGGTGCGGTTCTCGCGCGCCCGCGGGATGACCGCGCCTGACCGCACCTCACGTCCCGTCGCGTCCGAGCGTCGGTAACCGCCAGCAGAGGAGCACGATCGTGCAGAGGTTCGACTTCGCCGGCGCGACCGCCGTGGTCACCGGGGCGGCCAGTGGCATCGGCGCGGCGCTGGCCCACGCGCTGGCCCGCCGAGGCAGCGATCTGGTCCTGCTGGACCGCGACGCCGAGCGGCTGGACGCGGTCACCACCGCGATCCGCGCCGACCACCCGGATCGTCAGCTCGCCACGTACCTCGTGGACCTCGCCGACCAGACCGCCACCGCCCAGGTGGCCGCGGAGATCGGCCAGCGGCACCCACGCGTACGCCTGCTAATCAACAACGCCGGTGTGGGCCTCGGCGGTCGGTTCGACCAGGTGACGTTCGACGAGTTCAGCTGGGTGATCGACGTCAACTTCCGGGCCGTGGCGCAACTGACCCACGCGCTGCTGCCCACCCTCCGGGCCGAGCCGGGGGCACACCTGGTCAACATCTCCAGTCTGTTCGGGCTGATCGCGCCGGCCGGGCAGACCGCGTACGCGGCGAGCAAGTTCGCCGTGCGCGGCTTCACCGAGGCGCTGCGCCACGAGTTGGTCGACGACGGCATCGGGGTGACCTCGGTGCATCCCGGCGGCATCCGGACCCGGATCACCGAGAACGCCCGGATCGGCAGCGGCGTGTCCCACGACGAGTACGCGGCCGGCCGAGCGCAGTTCGAGAAGCTGCTGACCATCGCGCCGGAGCGGGCCGCCGAGGTGATCCTGCGCGGCGTCGAGCGGCGTCGGGGCCGGGTGCTGATCGGCTGGTCGGCGAAGCTGCCCGACCTGCTGGCCCGGGTCATGCCAGCCTCGTACAACCGGGTCCTGGTCACCGGCCTGAACCGGGGAGTGGCGCGTCCGGCGCCGCCGGCCCCCGGCGTGCCCGTGCCCCGCACCGCCGACGCCCTCGCCGACCCAGCCCGCGAGGTGGCGTGACAGCGGTCAGACCACCGTCGCCCTCGGGCCCACGTCGCGACGACGCAGCACCACTGTCAACGCCACGAGGGCGACCAGCAGCGCCGCCACCGCGTACACCGGCGCCGGACCGAACGGCGTGAGCAGTGCCAGCAGCGCGACGACCGGGAAGGCGACGACCACCGCGCCGTGCTGCTGCCGGCGTACGTGCAGCACCCAGACCGTGAGCAGGAAGACGGCGGTCGGGACGGCCACCGCGTACCCGGCGGTCCTTCCCGAGATGTGCGCGAGGTGCCGCTCGTGGTCCACCGACACGCTCAGACCCGCGCCGACAGCGGCGACCGCCGCGAAGATGAGGTAGTGGCCGTAGCCCCACACCAGCGTGTACGGCATCCGGTCGGGCGCGTCGATGGGACGGTCGAAGTAGAGCCACCAGAGAGCGAACACGATCACGGTGGCCGCTGCCGCCAGCGACCAGAGGTGACGGTCGCCGGCATCCACCCCGGTCTGGATGGCCACCGACGTGGCCAGCACCACGTCACCGAGCACGATCAGGGTGAACAGCCCGTACCGTTCGGTGATGTGGCGCGGATGCCAGGGGGTCATCCCCGGCCGCTCGGCCACCGCGGGCACCAGCAGGTCGGCCACGACCAGCAGCAGCAACGCCGCGGTACCCCAATCCGGCGGCAGGACCAGCCGGAGCAGCCAACCGAGCTGGACGATGCTGACGCCGATCGCGTACCGCCGGGCCGCCCGGCGGTGCGCCGGGTCACCGGCGGCGGCCCGGCACCACTGCACCACGAGCGCGATCCGCATCACCACATAGCCGTACGTGATGACGCTGAAGTCGCCGTCGTTGAACGCCCGCGGCACTCCGGCGGCGATGATCAGCGCGCCGGCGATCTGGACCAGCGTGGTGATCCGGTAGAGGTCGTCGTCGGTGTCGTAGGCCGAGGCGAACCAGGTGAAGTTCATCCACGACCACCAGATCGCGAAGAAGACCATCAGGTAGCTGGTCAGCGCGTGGCCGAGCTGATCCTCGGAGACGGCGTGGTGCAGGTTGGTGGCGGCCTGCGACACGGCCACCACAAAGCACAGGTCGAAGAAGAGTTCCAGCGGCGTGGCAGTACGGTGCGGCTCGTCGCGACGACGTGGCCGCATCGGCCGGTAGAACGGCCGCACCGACCGAGGCTGGCTCACCGCAGTTCCTCAGGCCGCCCGCCGGTCAGCCGCGCCGACGGCCGTGGGTCAGCCCTTCCAGCACCAGGGTCAGCCCCGCGCCGACCAGCCAGACGTCCTTGGCCAATCCCGCGCCCTGCTGGGTCGGGCGGATGCTGCCGGGTTCGCGCATCCCCGGCGTCTTCAGGTACAGCTGCACCAGGCCCGCGCCGAACGCGGTCAGGCCGAGCCCGACCAGGGGCGCCGGGACGAACGGCGCGATCAGCGCCGCCCCCAGGGCGATCTCCGAGTACGACAGCAGTTTGGCGAAGCGCGCCGGTTCGAGTTGACCGAGCTGGGGCATGGCGGCGACCGCCATCCCGTGCAAGCCCTCGGCGGCGGTGCCCTCCAGGGTGCGCTTGCCGAGACCCGAGTTGAGGAAGTACGCGCCGATACTGACCCGCAGTGGCAGGTGCGCGGTTTTCATTGTCACTCCCGTCGGCCGTGGTCGAATGCGGCCCGCGTACCCCGGACCGCCCGCGATAACCCGCCGGGCCGGCTGGGCTGGCCGTGGTGGTCGCGGTAGGTTCGCCGGGGGCCCACCGCCGAGCCCGTGGCACACCCGCCCACGCGGCGCCCGGCCCTGCCGCAGACCACCAGCAGGAGGCGAAGTGAGCCAGGAAGTCCGGGGAGTCATCTCCCGCAGCAAGGGCGCGCCGGTCGAGGTCACCACCATCGTGGTGCCCGATCCCGGGCCCGGTGAGGCGATCGTCCGGATCCAGTCGTGCGGTGTCTGCCATACCGATCTGCACTATCGCGAGGGTGGCATCAACGACGACTACCCGTTCCTGCTCGGTCACGAGGCGGCGGGCATCGTGGAGCAGGTCGGCGAGGGGGTCACCGACGTCGCCCCGGGCGATTTCGTGGTCCTCAACTGGCGGGCGGTCTGCGGGGTCTGCCGCGCCTGCCGCCGGGGTCGGCCCTGGTACTGCTTCAACACCCACAACGCCACCCAGCGGATGACCCTCACCGACGGCACCGAACTCGCGCCGGCGCTGGGGATCGGCGCGTTCGCCGAGAAGACCCTGGTGCACGCCGGGCAGTGCACGAAGGTGGACCCGGCGGCCCGACCGGCCGCCGTGGGTCTGCTCGGCTGCGGGGTGATGGCCGGGCTGGGCGCGGCGATGAACACCGGAAACGTGACCCGGGGCGACTCGGTCGCGGTGATCGGCTGCGGCGGCGTCGGGGACGCGGCGGTGGCCGGTGCGCTCCTCGCCGGCGCCACCACGATCGTCGCGGTGGACACCGACAGCCGCAAGCTCGACTGGGCCCGCAAGTTCGGCGCCACGCACACGGTGAACGCCTCCGAGACCGACCCGGTCGAGGCGATCCGTGCCGCCACCGGCGGCTTCGGCGCCGACGTGGTGATCGACGCGGTGGGCCGACCGGAGACGTGGAAGCAGGCGTTCTACGCCCGCGACCTGGCCGGCACTGTGGTGCTGGTCGGCGTACCGACCCCGCAGATGCAGGTCGAGCTTCCGTTGCTCGACGTCTTCGGGCGCGGCGGGGCCCTCAAGTCCAGTTGGTACGGCGACTGCCTGCCCAGCCGGGACTTCCCGATGCTCACCGAGTTGTATTTGCAGGGCCGGCTCGACCTCGACGCGTTCGTCACCGAGGAGATCGCGCTCGACCAGGTGGAGAACGCGTTCGACCGGATGCACAACGGCGACGTGCTCCGCTCGGTGGTGGTGTTCCCGTGACCGCCCGGATCGACCACGCGGTCACCTCGGGCACGTTCTCCCTGGACGGGCAGACGTTCGACGTCGACAACAACGTGTGGGTGATTGGTGACGACCGCGAGTGCGTCGTCCTGGACGCGCCGCACGACGTGGCGGCGATCCTCGCCCTGGTGGGCGACCGGCACGTCCGGGCGATCCTGGCCACCCACGCCCACGACGATCACGTCCGGGTGGCGCCCGAGCTGGCCGAGGCCACCGGCGCGCCGGTGCTGCTGCACGCCGCCGACCGGGTCCTCTGGGACATGGTCCACCCGCACCTGCCGCCCAACGGTGAGCTGCACGACGGGCAGAGCATCGAGGTGGGCGGCACCACGCTGCGGGTGCTGCACACCCCCGGGCACAGCCCCGGTGCGTGCAGCTTCCACGCACCGGAGTTGGGCGCGGTGTTCACCGGCGACACGCTCTTCGCCGGTGGTCCGGGCGCGACGGGCCGCTCGTACAGCGACTTCGACACCATCGTCGGGTCCATCCGCACCCGCCTGCTGACCCTTCCGGCGGAGACGGTCGTGCACACCGGCCACGGCGACGACACGACGATCGGCGCGGAGGCCCCGCACCTGCAGGAGTGGCTGGCCCGCGGCCACTGACCGCTGCGGGCGTTCCGGTCGGCCCGACGCGTCGTACTGCTGACGTGGTGGTGCGTGGTCGACGAACTCATCGTTCGTCGGCCGCGCCCAGCACCGGTTTGACGTCCAGGATCGGGGTGCCGTCGAGGGCCTCCAGGTCGGCCACCTCGACGCGCAGCCCGTCCACCGCCAGGACCCGCACCCGGTGCAGCCCGATCGGGTTGGGCCGGTGCGGGGAGCGGGTGCTGAACACCCCGGTCTCCGGCCGGTTCTCGTCGCCGCGTGGGTGCACCGCCAGCACGTCGCGCCGGGCGCGGTCCAGCCAGGTCAGCACCAGCAGTTCCGCGCCGACCCGCAGGTCACGCAGGGCCCGCTCGACCTGCGGGTCGAAGACCAGCCACGCCGCCGGCGCCCCCTCGTCGCCCTGCCGCGGCGCGCTCGCCGCGTCGGTCAACGACGAGGCGACCCGACCCACCGGGTGCAGCAGGTACGCATCCTCGCTCTCCACCATCCTCGCTCCCTCCCTCCCTCCTGGACGGTCCCAACCTAGCCCCGCCGCGCCGTTAGGATCCTGCTCATGGCCGCCGACCAGCCCGTCCCCGCCGATCCGCCCGTGCCCGTGGTCCGTCAGCTGCGTCTCGTGGTGGAGGCCGCCGACCACGATGCCGCCGTCGCGTTCTTTCGGGACGCGCTGGGCCTGCCGGAGGAGGCGGCGTTCAGCGGCGAGGGGGACGCCCGGGTGGTGATCCTGGACGCCGGCCGCGCCACCCTGGAGATCGCCAACCCCGCACAGAAACGCCTGATCGACGAGGTCGAGGTGGGTCGGCAGGTCGCGCCGCGCATCCGGGTGGCCTTCGAGGTGGACGATGCGGCGGCGACGACCGCCCGTCTGGTGGCCGCCGGGGCGAGCGAGGTCGCGCCGCCGACGCGTACGCCGTGGCAGTCGCTCAACTCCCGCCTCGACGCCCCCGCCGGCCTGCACATCACCGTCTTCCAGGAACTCGCCACGCCGGACCAGGGTGTCGGGACGGGGGACGCGAAGCCCGGACGTGACGGCGACACCTGACGGTGGAATTGATTGCCCGGCGGCACGGTTTCCCGTCGCGGTGGCACCCTGAGCCAGAGTGCTGGGGCCTAGAGGCTCACTGACAGTAGCGGCAAGCCGCCAACTACCTGCCTCCCCTGACGCCGCATGGCCCCTTTGCTCTGCTTACCTATACGCACCACGGCCCGTGACCTGCGAATGGGCGCTTTCCGCCAGCCGCGGAGGTCTCTCCCCATACGCCCGGATCGCCACGGAACGTGGCCGGTGCGTATAGGTAAGCAGAGCAAAGGCTGACTTCCGGACCGTGCCCCCAGGGTCCGAGAACACCCTCCGTCACGGCTGTCTGGCCTGATGCGGGCAGAGCAGCCATGTCCGACTCCGGGCCGTGACCGGCACCGCAGCGAGCTGACCGTCGGGCATTTCCGGAATGACCGACAGGTGAACCTGGTTGTGTCCCCCGTACCGCCGGAGCCCAAACCCTTTTCCGCGGTCATCTCCCGAGGAGCGTTCACCCCGGAGCGCTCCGCACGATCGAAAGGGCAACCATCGTGAAGGCCGACTTCACTCGATGGCTCCCCGCCATCGCTAAGGACTCGTACCGCAAGACCGCGCTGAGCGTGGCGGGTGTGGCCGCCCTCGGCGGTTTGGCGCTCGCGCCGACCGCAGCCGCCGCCCCGGTCACCTCCGGACCGCACCAGGGCGCCGTCGCCGCCATCGACCTCGCCACCGGCAAGGCCGCCACCTCAGCACGCCAGGACGAACAGCCCGTCGAGTCGGGTCTGACCACCGGCTCCGCCACCGGCAAGCCGCCGGCCGGCAAGCCGAGCCGGGCCCAGCTGATCCCGCACGGCATCGAGGGCGCGCAGTCGCGCGTACCCCTCGACGACGCGCAGCTGGCCAATGCCCGGGCCATCGTCGACGCCGCCAAGAAGACCGGCGTCGGTGACCGGGGCGCCGTGATCGGCGTCGCCACCTCGCTGCAGGAGTCGAAGCTGTACAACCTCGGTCACCTCGGCGCGTACAACGACCACGACTCGCAGGGCCTGTTCCAGCAGCGTCCGTCGTCCGGTTGGGGCACGCCCGACCAGATCACCGACCCGGAGTACGCCGCGACGGCGTTCTTCACCGCACTCAAGAACGTCGGCGGCTGGCAGGGCCTGCCGCTGACCACCGCCGCGCAGACCGTGCAGGTCTCCGCCTTCCCGTACGCGTACGCGCAGTGGGAGGAGCAGGCGGCGGACATCGTCCAGCAGCTCTGGTGACACCCGCACACGAGGCCGGCCGGCTCCCTTCGACGGGAGCCGGCCGGTTCTTCGTGTAGGCGTACCTCAGCAGGCCGGGTAGAGGCGGCGGGTGCCGACCCCGGCCGCGTACGCGGCCCGGTCGCTGAACCGGCAGCCGTAGTCGGGTCGGGCCACCACCGCCGGGTCGGTGACGGTGTCGCCGGCCGGACGCTTGCCGGTGCGTACCCAGGACACCAGGTCGTCCCAGGCGGCGCCGGCCTCCGCCGCTGTGAACTCGCAGTGTTGCGTGGCCCGGATCGCCCGCTGAACCACCAACGTGCTGCGACCGTGCCGCGCCACGTCGGTGGCGTACGCCTGCTCCATGCTGAACGGTACGAACAGGTCGCCGAGGCCGTGCAGACTGAGCACCGGCGCGCTGGGGCGACCGGCTATCCGCGGCACCTCGGTCAGCGTCGGCAGGAGGCGCTGCCACACGTTCTCCGGTGCGACCCGCTGCACTGTCGCGTTGACGTTGACCGGGCTGTTCGGGGTGTAGCGGGTGAGCAGGTTGGTGGACAGCTGCCCGGGCCGCTGGGCGGGGGAGTTGCCGCTCCCGGTGGGCACGCTGATCGAGAACAGGAAGTCCTTCCAGAGCGCGAACGCGGCGTCGGCTCCCGGACGCGGCCCGCCCGAACGGTTCACAGTGATCGCCCGCAGTTGCTTGCCCCGCTCGGTGGTGGTGTCCGGCCCGGTGGGCGTCAGCCCGGCCAGCCCGAGTGCCACCTGGATGCGGGGCACCGCGTTGGTCAGGTAGTCGGCCGGCGTGGGATACGCCGGCACCTCGGAGAGCGTCTGCGCGACCAGGTTGTAGTCCAGGTAGAAGTCGAGCAGCGTCTGATCACCGAGCACCCCGCACATCGGCAACGCGCCGTCGTAGAAGCCGGGATACTGCTCCAGCGAACGACCGATGACGTACCCACCCATCGACACCCCGGCGACGTAGGTGCGCTGCGGTCGACGGACCGTCCGCCCGAAGTGGTCGGCGAGATCCTTCGTGCCCAGCACACCGGAGCGGATGTCGAAGCCGTTCCGGTCGTACGAGGACGACGCCCAGGCGTACCCCTGCTCCAGGAGGCGCTGGCGCAGCCCGAAGGCCGGCGGTTCCGGCGAGAGCACAGTGCCCTGACCGCGGTAGCCGTGCGCCCACAACACCAGGTCACCGTTCCACCGGGCCGGGACCTCGATGATGTACCCGGCGTGCCGGTGCACGCCCTGGCGTACCGTCGTCGGTTTGCCGCCCACGACCAGTGGGGCCAACGGCGGATTCTCGATGGTGTAGCCGGGCAGCGGCTCGCCGCCCCTCGCGTCGCGACCGGTGGCGCTGGCCGGCGCGGCACCAGCCAGCCCGACGGCGAGGGTCAGCGTCGCGGCGGCGGCGAGCAGCCGGCGGAGGGTACGAACGGGTGTGGACAGCATCGATGCTCCCCATCGGACGGATGTCGCCCGGGGGCGACCAGCGGGACGGTTGCCTACCGGCCGGTAGCGTCCTGAACCTAGAACCGCCGTCGACCAGTGTCAATGGGTACGCTGAGCAGCCGGTCAAGCACGACTGTCCAGCCGGTCAGTCCGCCGAGACGCCTCCCGGACGGAGGCCGCCGTCACTCGACCCGGTGCCCGCCGGAGGCCGTGGCTCCCGTCTCGTCGGTCGTCCCGGCCGTTGTCCTGGCTGTCGATCTGTCCGTCGGTGGCTCACCGCTTCGTGGTCGTGCCGTACCCGGGCGTTCGGGCCGGTGGGCCGATCGGGTTGACTGGTCGCCGTGGACGAGTCGATCTGGGAGGCGGCCCGTGCGTCGCGCAGCTGGCTGGACGCGGCGAACGGCACCGGGCAGACGGAGCTGACCTGCCGCATCCTCAAGCTGACCGAGGAGGCGGGGGAGGCGTCGGCCGCCTGGATCGGTCTTCTCGGGCAGAATCCGCGCAAGAGTGTCACCCACACCCGCGAGGACGTCGCGGCGGAGTTGGCCGACGTGGCCTTCACCGCGTTGGTGGCCATCGAAAGCCTGGGGCTGGACGCGCGAACGAGCATGGACGCCTGCGCCGCAAAGGTCCGCTCCCGCCTGGGAAACCAAGCACGTCCCTAGCGCCCAGTCATGCCCGGTCCGCGCTTATCGCCAGCCGCCATCCGATTGCTCAGCCCGGCACGCAGCAGCCACTTGCTGCGCGGGGGATGGCCCATGCGATATGTGAACCCTGCCCGCACTTGGGTTGCGCCGCCCCCCGTCGATGCATTCGTGATCGACTCGGGTTCCTTGATAACGCGGTGACCCACCGTCCCGGATGCCCCGACTTCCGTAAACCCGAGTGGATCACGCGGGTGTGGGGTGCTTGGACGCGCTAGGTCCGACGATGGCTGGGCGGTTTGTGCCACGCTGGGCAGTTCTGGGTTGTGACCGGGTGCACCGGTGGGCTGGAATCGTGGGCGGGCGGGGGTCGTTACATACCCTGACGATCGCAGCACCACCCGGCCCGCCGCCCCGCCCCACGGGGCTGGTGGCGCAGGTTGGAATGCCGGCCTCCGCCCGGTCGTTGCAGTCCCCACGAACGACCGCAGGCATCGCCTTGTTGAGGGTGCCGATGGATGGGCCACCCCGGAATGACCCCGGCCCGCCGGTCGTTACACATGGACCCGGCGCCACGAGCCCCGCTCGCAGGCCGCCGACCCGAGGCCCGACAGGGCGTCACCCCCAAACTTTTCCCCCTTGTACGTGCAGCGCCGGACGAGGTGCTCACACCCCGCCACCTTCCCCCTTTGGTGGTGCGGGTGTTCCTACCCCCGAAGGAGCTACCCCCATGAACACGATCTTCCGTAAGAGCATGCTGTCTGTTGCTGGTCTCGCGTTCGCCGGCGGTGTTTTCGCCGGCCCGGTCGCCCACATGTCCAACTCGGTCGACGCCAAGCCCGTGGCAGTCGCGGTGCAGGCTGACAAGCCCGACATCAGCAAGCTGATCCCGCACGGCACCCAGGGCGACCAGTCCCGGATCACCCTGAACGATGAGCAGACCGCCAACGTCAAGGCGATCATCGCCGCCACGAAGAAGGCCGGTCTGCCGGAGCGGGCCGCGGTGATCTCGATCGCGACGAGCCTGCAGGAGTCGAAGCTGGAGAACCTCGGCCACCTCGGCGATATGAATGACCACGACTCGCTGGGCCTGTTCCAGCAGCGCCCGAGCTCGGGTTGGGGCACCCCGGAGCAGATCACCGACCCCGAGTACTCGACCACCGCGTTCCTCAAGGGCCTCAAGCAGGTCGACGGGTGGCAGGACATGCCCCTGACCGACGCCGCGCAGACCGTCCAGGTCTCGGCGTACCCGGACGCCTACGCCCCGTGGGAGCAGCAGGCCGCTGACCTGGTCGGCCAGTACTGGAACAGCTGACCTGCAACAGAGCTGAGCCACCCGCACGCACCACCGCACTACCCGGCACGACCACCGACCGCTGGCCGGCACCCGATATTCGGGGTGCCGGCCAGCGGTCTTTCCGCTGCATCCGAACGGAAACTGTCCAAGATCTACGTCGGCGACGCAGCGGAGCGACGCGATCGGCGCCGAGTGATCCGATCGGCTGGCGGGTACGTACCCCTGACCGGGGACCGGCGGAGGGATAGAGGCATGGCCGCAGTGGGGTACGGCGCGGATCGCGAACCGGAGTCAGAGCCGGAACCCCCCGGTGGGGCCGCACCACGGCGGTGGTCCACCGGTGCTCGCCTGTTGGTGGCTGCCGCTGCCGTCGTGTTGCTCCTGGGTGCGGCGGCGGTGGCCGTGATCGTTGCGGACCCCGACCGCCTCGGCATGACCTACTCCGGCCAAGCCGACGGCACCCGTCCCGACGGCACCCGTCCCGACGGCACCCGTCCCGACGGCGCCCGGCAGGGTGGTGACGGCCGTCCAGGGGGCGTCGCCGATCCGGACGGGGCTGGGGGTCGCCGCGGTGGTGCGGGTGCTGCTGCCGAGCAACTGTCGACAGCGCCGCTGGCAGGGCGGCAGAAGGGCACCTTCGTGCTCGCGGACGGGCTGTCAGCGTTCGAGTTGCGGGTGGCCGAGTTGGGCGATGACCTGTACCGGATCAGTACCCCGGCCGGCTCGAGTGTGGCGGCCCGACCGGCGGTGCAGGGGGAGACCGTGCGGCTCGACCTTGTGGAGTCCGGTGCGCGCGGACCGCGGACCGCGCGGGTGTTGCTCAACGAGCGGGTCGCCTGGCGTCTCCACCTCGTTGGCGGGGTGAGTAGTCAGGTGTTGGACCTGACCCGGGCCCGGCTGCTGGGCGTGGAACTCGCTGGCGGCTCCAGCCGCACCGAGATTCTCCTGCCACCGATCACCGCCGCTGGCTCTGGCAACCCCACCGGCCCGCGCTCAGACAACCCCGCCAGCATCCTGACCGTACGACTCACCGGCGGGACCAGCCAGCTCGACGTCCGGGTTCCGGGGGAGACCCCGGTTCGGGTTCGGGCGGGGGTCGGTGCCGGCTCGGTGGTGGTACGTGACGACCGCTGGGATGGGGTGGCCGCGGGTTCGGTGCTGGGTACACCGGGTTGGGACCGGTCGGCGGAGCGCCTGTACCTGGACCTGGTTGCCGGCGCCAACAGCGTGCTGGTGTCTTCCAGCAACCGGTGAACCACGCCGGCCAGCCCGCCCTGATCACCACGAGCTGGTGAACCGCCTGGCTGGCTGGAAGCGACGCGGTCGCGGGTCGGTGGGCGCGTACAGTCGGGCGGTGGAGCGTACTGAATCAATGCTGGCGCAGACCCGACCGCCTGGCGTGGCCGACGTCGATCCCGGCAGCGTGTTGTTGCCCGGCCACGACGTGCCGTTGGGTAGGTACACCACGGTGCGGCGGCTGCTTCCGCAGCGCGCCAGGCGGATGGTTGGCGCGTGGTGTTTCGTGGATCATTTCGGCCCGGACGATGTGGCGCAGCGGCCCGGGATGGAGGTACCGCCGCACCCGCACACCGGGCTGCAGACGGTGACCTGGCTGCTCGACGGGGAGATCCTGCACCGGGACAGCCTCGGCAACGTGCAGCCGATCGTGCCCGGCCAGCTGAACGTGATGACCTCCGGTAAGGGCATCGCCCACTCGGAGCGGTCGCCGGCCACCCACCCGCCGGTGATGCACGGCGTGCAGCTCTGGGTGGCGCTGCCGGACCCGGCGCGGGCCGGAGCGGCCGATTTCGCGCACCACGCCGACCTGCCGCGCTGGCGGGACGGCGATCTGGATTTCACAGTGCTGGTCGGCGAGTTCGCCGGGGAGCGGTCGCCGGCGGTGGTGCACACCCCGCTGGTGGGGGTGCAGCTGGAGCTGCGCGGTGAGGCGCCGGCGACGATGTCGTTGCGGCCCGATTTCGAGTACGCCGTGCTGGCGATGTCCGGGTCGGCGGAGGCGGCCGGGGTGGGGTTCGAGCCGGGGGCGCTGCTGTATCTGGGCTCGGGCCGCCGGGAGTTGACAGTGCGTGGCGGGGCCGGAGCCCGGTTGCTGCTGCTGGGCGGTACGCCGTTCGAGGAGCCGTTGGTGATGTGGTGGAACTTCGTGGGCCGGTCACATGAGGAGATCGCCGCGGCCCGGGAGGACTGGATGGCCGGCGACGGACGCTTCGGTGTGGTCGCCGACGATCCGGCGCCGCCGCTGCCAGCCCCCGCCCTGCCGACGACCCGCCTCAAGGCCCGCGACCGCACCGGCGGCCTGCACGGGTGACGGGCACGCGTGGCCGGCGTGTGACCCCCTGGCGGCGCGGGTAGTCGCCGGCATGACGACCAGTTTGATCACTTCGGTGGAGGACCGTAAACGCCTGGCGCGCCGGCTGGCCGGCACCGGGCGGGGCTTCGCCGAGCAGTACGGGTTCCGGGTGACCAACAACCCGGCGAGCCTGTTCCAGGTGCTCTACCTGTCGGTGCTGTTGGCCCGTCGTGGTGACTTCCGACGGGCGTTGGACGGTGCGCGGGCGTTGCGCGACGAGGGGTGGGACAGCGCGGCCCGGCTGGCCCGTTCGCTGCACGAGGACCGGGTACGGGTGCTGCGCGCCAGCGGTCAGCGTGGTGACGTGGCCGCGGTAGCCGATGTGCTGGGTGATCTGGCCCGGACGGTGGTCGAGCGGTACCGGGGTGATCTGCGCCGGTTGCGGGCGGTGGCGCACCACGACCCGGTCCGGGAGCGGGCCCTGCTGACCGAGCTTCCGGGCGTGGACGAACAGGTCGTCGAGCTGTTTCTCCGGGAGGCGCAGGCGTTGTGGCGGGAGGTGGCCCCGGTCGCCGACCGGCGGGCGTTGGCTGCGGCGCGTCGGCTCGGGCTGGGTAGGTCGGCGGACGACCTGGCCGGCCTGGCCAGTGGCGAGTCGGAGCAGTTGGCCTGGCTGGTGGGGGCGTTGGCCCGGGTTGACCTGGAGCATCGGTACGCGGAGGTGACCCGTCGGCCGTGACGTGCCCTGGCCCACACTTCCCCAAATTCTGACCAAACGGAGGATGTTCTGCCGTATGGTTGGACCCGGCAGTGCTGGCCGCTCGGTTCGGGCGGACCTCCACCGCCTGGTGACCGCGACCGGTTCGGATGCGGTTCACCGCCTGGGCAGGCTTGCGTGGCGCCCTGGGTCGCGGTTCGTGACCAGGGGCGCCCGCCTGTCCCGGCCCTTCGATCGGCCCCGCCCCCGTGTCGCACTCCGGGGGACAGCGCGGCCGGGAAAACCCGCTTACCGAGCCAGACCGGCCAGCAGGTTCACTGTCACGGCGATGATGAACGCGCCGAACAGGTACGACACCATCGAGTGCCGCAGCACCGTACGACGCATCTCGTTGCTGGTCAGGTTGGTGTCGGAGATCTGGAACGTCGTCCCGATGGTGAACGCGACGTACGCGAAGTCGGAGTACCGCGGCGGTTCGGGTTGGTTGAAGTTCACCCCGCCGTCCGGGCCGGTGTAGTAGATCCGGGCGTACCGGGCGGCGAACACGGTGTGCACCACGAACCAGGAGAGCACCACGCTGAGCACCCCCAGGCTGCTGTGCAGCTCCCGGGCCGTTCCGGGGGGCGCGCTCTGCGCACTGGCCACCACCAGTCCCACGGCCAGCAGGCTGGCCAGGCAGGCGACGAGCAGCAGGGCGTCCCGGATCGCCCGGTTCGGGTCCTCGTGGACGGCCAGGTGGGCGGTCCGCTCGGCGTCCATCGGCCAGATCTTGTGCCAGACCAGCACGAGCCAGCTCAGCGCGCCCACGTCCCAGCCGGCCAGCGCGGCGAGCGGCAGGGGCAGCAGCAGCGTGAAGGCGAAGCCCGCGACGACGCCGACCACCGCCACGACGGCGAGCTGCTTCGCCGCCGGGAAACGCACGTCCGCTGGCCGGTCGGGGCCGGTCTGGGTCATTCGGGACGCTCCCGGGTCGGGGTGGTGGGCGTCACCGCCGGGTCAGATGCCGCGCAGGTGCTGCGAGACCCTGTTGTGCTTCTTGTCCCGGGCCTGCTCGGCCCGCTGGGCGGGGCCGACCTCGGGCGCCGCCTCGATCCCGGCCGACCGGGCCACCTCGGTCCCGTTGGCGTAGTCGACCGGCGGCAGGGCACGCAGCGCCTTCAGCACGTCCGGCGGGGCACCCTCCCGTTCGGCCTCGCGGACCACGTCGTCCTTCTCGGCCGGGTAGTCCAGGCTCGACAGGTACTGCAGGACGTCGGCGTAGCTCGCCATGGCGTGGGCTCCCTCGGGCATCGATGTGGTGACGACCGGCGGCGGTTACCCGCCCGCCGGCCGGTCACGCCCACCCCGCGAAGGATTCCCGGCGCCGTTTCTCCCCGGCCGCCGCGGGTACCCGCAGACGCCGACGCGAGCCAAGGGGGTACGCGATGAACTACGACACTTTCATCGACCAGGTTTCCCAGCGCACCGCCACGTCGTCCGAGCAGGCGGTCGAGCTGACCCGGGCGGTGTTGGAGACGTTCGCCGAGCGGTTGACCGGCGGGGAGGTCCTGGACCTGGCCGCCCAGTTGCCCCAACCGCTGCAACTCGTGCTCAAACCGAGCCCGAGCACCGAGCAGGCGGACCGGTTCGGTGCCGCGGAGTTCGTCGCCCGGGTCGCGTTGCGTGCCGGTGTGCGGGAGCGCGCCGCCGAGGACGCCAGCCGGGCGGTCTTCACCACCCTGCGCGAGGCGATCACCGGTGGTGAGTTCGATGACGTGGCGACTCAACTGCCGCGTGACTATCGGGGCCTGATCGAGCCGGCGATGGCCCCGGGCGCGACGCTGCGCCGCGGCTGACAGCGCTCGCCCCGGTGATACACAGCGGTTTACCAGGGCAACCATCGATGTCCCGCTTGGCGTGGCGATTCCGCCTGGCCTAACCTTGTCGTGCGAGGGGAGTACTTCCCACGAACCATTCCGGTCAGTACGGCGCGCCCGGCGTGCCTCGGGTGGTTGCCCATCAGGTGATGGGTGAAGGAGACCTCGAACATGACGGTGTTCGAGGAGACCCCACATGAGTCACGTGTCGTATCTGTCCGCCGCCAGCGACCTGTCGTCGGTGGGCACGCCCACACTGTGGGCGGTCACCATCGTCGGCGTCATCCTGCTGCTGGTGCTGGACTTCCTGGTCACGCGTCGCCCGCACGAGGTGTCGATGCGGGAGGCCATCGGCTGGTCGGCGTTCTACATAGCGCTGCCGCTGGCGTTCGGTGGCTGGCTCTGGGCCCGCTACGGCTCCCAGCAGGGCGTCGAGTACCTGACCGGCTACCTGGTGGAAAAGTCGCTCTCGGTCGACAACCTCTTCGTCTTCATGCTGCTGTTGGCGGCGTTCGCGGTGCCGGCGGTGCTCGCCCAGCGGGTGCTGCTCTACGGCATCGCCGGCGCGCTGGTGCTGCGGGCCGTCTTCATCGCCCTCGGCGCGGCGGCGTTGCAGACCCTCGACTTCGCCTTCCTGCTCTTCGCGATCATCCTCATCGCCACAGCGGTGAAGCTGCTGCGCGATGCCATGTCCGGGCATCAGCAGGAAGTCGACATCAACAACATGCGGTCGGTGAAGCTGCTGCGCAAGGTCATGCCGGTGGTCGACGACTACCACGGCACCAAGATGACCGTCCGGCAGGGCGCGAAGCGGGCACTCACGCCGTTCGCCCTGGTGGTGGTCGCGGTGCTGGCCACCGACGTCGTCTTCGCTGTCGACTCGGTGCCGGCGGTCTACGGCATCACCGAGGACCCGTACCTGGTGTTCGCCACCAACGCGTTCGCCCTGCTCGGCCTGCGGGCGCTCTACTTCGTCCTGCACGCGGCGCTGAGCCGGCTGGTGCACCTCAGCTACGGCCTGGCCATCATCCTGGCGTTCATCGGCCTCAAGCTGGGTCTGCACTGGGCGCACGGCATCTGGGACAGCGTGCCGCAGATTCCCACCCTGGCCTCGCTCGGCGTGATCATCGGTGTGCTGGTGGTCGTCACCCTGACCAGCCTGCGCGCCACCCGGGGCGGTGACCTGCCCGAGGACCGCAAGGTCGTCGCGGAACGGCACTGACCGCGCCGCGCCGGCTGACGAGGGGGTAAGCGGGAAAGCTCCCGCCCCGGCCGGCGCGGGTGGTACGACTGTGCAATGGGAATCGTGTCACCGGGCTTTCAGGGTCGGCCCCGAACGCAGGAGCCGGCCCTGCCACCCGGTCAGTATCTGACCGAGGACTTTCCGGTGCTCTCGGCCGGCCCGACGCCCCGGGTGTCACTGGACACCTGGGAGTTCGTCATCTCCGCCGAGAACGGCAGCGAACACCGCTGGTCGTGGCAGGAGCTGATGGCCCTGCCGCAGGAGACGCCGATGGTGGACATCCACTGCGTCACCCGCTGGTCCAAGCTGGGCACCAACTGGCAGGGCGTCTCACTGGACACGCTGCTCGCCGACGTCGACACGGGGGCGCACTTCGCGCTGGCGCACTCCTACGGCGGGTACACCACCAACCTGCCCCTCGACGACCTGCGCGGCGGTCAGGCCTGGGTGGTGCACACCTTCGACGGCGCCCCGCTGCCCGCCGAGCACGGCGGGCCGGCGCGACTGCTGGTGCCGCACCTGTACTTCTGGAAGTCCGCCAAGTGGGTGCGCGGCCTCCGGCTCAAGACGATGGACGAGCCGGGGTTCTGGGAGACCGCCGGGTACCACGACTACGGCGACCCGTGGCGCGAACAGCGGTACCAGGGTGACTGAGCGCGCAGCGGCGACGAGCACCCAGCGTCGGACGCCGAACCGTTGGCAGGTTGGCCGCCTGGTGGAGCGCCGGGTGGAGACACCCACCGCGCAGACCCTGGTGCTGGAGGTGCCGGACTGGCCGGGGCACCTGCCCGGGCAGCACGTCGACCTGCGGCTCACCGCCCCGGACGGCTACCAGGCGGCCCGGTCGTACTCGATCGCCGGGCCGGCCGTGGACGGGCCCGGAGGCCCGCGCATCGAGGTGACAGTGCAGCGGGTGCACGACGGCGAGGTGTCCCCGTACCTCATTGATGTCTTTGGTGCCGGCGACCCGGTGGAGGTCCGCGGACCGCTCGGTGGCTGGTTCATCTGGCGGCCCGAGGAGACCGCGCCGGTGCAGCTCGTCGCTGGCGGCTCCGGCGTCGTGCCGCTGATGGCGATG
The DNA here is from genome assembly GCF_015751785.1 of Micromonospora vinacea. Classification (NCBI taxonomy): domain Bacteria; kingdom Bacillati; phylum Actinomycetota; class Actinomycetes; order Micromonosporales; family Micromonosporaceae; genus Micromonospora; species Micromonospora vinacea. The sequence continues at coordinate 5,031,758 of NZ_JADOTY010000001.1, forward strand.
ATCCGGGCCCGGCGGGCGGTGGGCAGCAAGGCGCCGTTCCGGCTGATCTACTCGGTGCGCACCCCCGGCGACGTGATCTACGCCGACGAGCTGCGCCGCCGGGTCCGCGACGACTTCGGGTTGGACGTCGCGTACGTCTACACCCGTGAGGCGCCCGAGGGTTGGCGCGGTGAGCCGCACCGGATCGGGCTGGCCGATGTCAACACGCACGGGTGGCCACCGGACCTGGAACCGCTCACCTACGTCTGTGGCCCGACCGCGTTCGTGGAGACCGTGGCCGACCTTCTGGTGGGGCTGGGTCACCCGTCGCGTCGGGTCAAGACCGAACGCTTCGGCCCCACCGGCTGACCACCCGCTCGCTCACGCAGTGTCGAGGAGATTCGATGACCGAGATGTCGTACCTGGACGGCAACATGCTCGACGGCCCGATGCGGGAGCTGTTCACCGTCGACCTGAGCAGCGCGATGGGCCGCTGTGAGAACTGCGGGACGACCGGCTCGATGGCCAGCCTGCACGTCTACTCGCACGCCCCGGGTCTCGTCGCCCGCTGCCCCTCCTGCGAGGAGGTGATGGTGCGTCTGGTGCGTGGTCCGGACCGGGCCTGGCTGGACATGCGCGGCACCACGTTCCTCCAGGTGCCGATGCCGATGGAGCAGACGTTCCCCGGCCCGCTCTGACAGAACGCTCGCCCGGCTGAGGCAGGATGGCCGGATGAGCGCCGGTCGGTGGAGTGGTGTGCCGCTCGCGGTCCGGTGCGTGGTGGCGGTGGCCGTGCTGGTCTTCGCCTACGGCACCGCGGTGCACGTGGTGCAGTTGCTCCTGCCCCAGTTCGGGCCGCAGCTCGCCCTGCCCGGGTGGCTGGCGTTCTACTTCACGTCCCTGACGCTGTGGGATCCGTTGGCGGCGTTGCTGTTGGCCGCTCGCCGGGTGGAGGGGCTCGTGTTGGGCTGCGCGGTGCTGGTGACGGACGCGGCCGCGAACGGGTACGCCAACTACGTGCTGGACCCGGCGGGCGGCGTCACCCCGGGCCGGATCGGGCAGGCCGTCATCACCGCCCTCGCCGTTGGTCTCGTCGCGCTCAGCCCGTGGCTGGCGCCATGGTTCGCCCGGTCGGCGGTCCAGGGGCGCTGACCCTGTCCCGCTACGGCGTATCCTGGTTGGCTTGGGCGAGGACGGCGCGCACGGCTTCGACCACGGCGGCGGGTTGGTCCTTGTGGATGTAGTGGCCGCTGTCGGGCACCACGACGTGGACGCCGTGTGGGAAGACCGCGGCGGTCTGGTCGGCGAGGTCATCGGAGCGCTGTCGCAGGGCCGCCGGTTTGCCGCGGGTCGCGGTCAGGATTCTCATCGGTATGTCGGGGGCGGTCGACGTCGCGCGCGCGGCGCGCACCTCCCGGGTGCAGGTGTTGGCGAGGCGGTTCTCCGCCCGAATGGTCGTGACCTGAGCGAATGTGCGATAGCTGGCCCGGTACGCGTGGGTGATCGATGCCTGGGTCTCCGGGTCGTCGGTGCAGCGCTCCGCGAGCGTGCGGCCCATGGTCGCCGCGATCCGATCGAAGAGCCCGATCGCCTTGAGCACCGGGATGGCGTTGAGCAGGAGGTTCGATGAGACACGCAGAGGCAGTGGCACCTCTGCCGTGCTGTCCTCGTGGAACGGATCGAGCAGGACCAGGCCGAGCGTCTGGTCGGGACGGGCGAAAGCGGCTAGTTGGGCGAGCAGTCCGCCCCAGCTGTGACCGACCAGCACTGCGGGACCGACGTCGTCCAGGAGTGCCACGAGGTCGCGTACCTGGGAGCCCAGTGTCAGCCGCGAGTCGGCGTCACTGGCTCCCAGACCGGCCCGGTCGTAGGCGATGACGCGGGCCCTCTCGGCCAGCGAAGGGAGGACGACGGCCCAGTCCAGCCCGACTTCGCCGGCCCCGGAGACCAGGACGACCGGTGGTGTGGCGCTGCCGGCTGCCACCCACCGCAACTGTCGGTCGGACTCCCGGGTCAGCCGGCCACTGTCGACACCAGTTGGTACCAGGCTGGACAGCGCGACGACGACGGGGTCCTGCGACTCGGCATCCATTCGGCCTCCTTGTCAGGCGCTTCTGATCGACGTCGGCTCGGTCGGGTGCACGTGGTCTGGTCGCGAAGCGAGGAGCCTCTCAGTGGCGGAGGAGGTCGTAGGCCCGGGCGAGGTCGTCGGCCCACTGTGAGTCGTAGTCACGTTCCCACGCGCGGTGCAGGCGGTCGCGGGTCGCCTCTCGGCGTAACCAGTCGCCCAGGGCGCTCGGCTTCTGACTGGTGAAGTTGAGTCTGCTGACCAGCTCGGCCAGGTGACGGTCTGCCGGCGGGGTGAGCGTGGCGTCCCAGACGTCGAGGAATCGTTCGACGCGCTCGCCGGCCGCGTGGGCCGCGTCGAGGAAGTCCGTCGGGTCGGTGAACGACCCGAGCCGCGACGGATGATCCGCCAGCAACGCCCGCCACACCACGTCGAGGTACGCGTCGATGGCCTCCTGCTCGACCCGCGGCCAGGTGCGCCACTCCTCATAGCGGAGTTTGCCCAAGACGATGACCGGTTCCAGCTCGTCGGACCCGAGCAGGCGCTCAAGGAGCACGGGGAGCAGGGCCTTCACGTCCACACGTCCGCCGACCGTGTTGCCGAGGCTGATGGTCAGCGAGAAGAGGTCGTGCTCGTCGACCAGCACCGAGCCCTCGCAGTGCGGGCAGCCGTCGAGCACCGCACGGCGCGGATACCGGGCGAACGCGTCCCGTACGCCCGCCAGGGCCGCCGTCAGCTCGTTCTCCACCGGCCGATTCTCGCATCGACGACTTACTGCGTGGTGCCCGCGAGCAGCCACCGTCGGACGGCTGTCAGGCAGCAGCGGGTTCGTCGATGGTGGTGCCGGTACGTGCGGCCCGCGCGGCGCCCCAGTCGTAGAGGGCCTGCAACACCGGGGCCAGGCTGAGTCCTTCGTCGGTGAGCCGGTACTCGACGTGGGGTGGTGTGGTCTCTTGGTCGTGCCGCAGGACGAGCCCGTCGGCCTCCAACTCGCGCAGACGCTGGGTCAGCATCTTCTCGCTGATCCCTGGCATCCGGCGGCGCAGTTCGCCGTAGCGGTGTACGCCCTCCTTGAGATGGGCCAGGATCACGGGTCGCCATTTTCCGCCGACAATGTCGACGGCGAGCTCCACCGGGCAGTGGTATCGCTTGGGCATCGGGGCCTCCCTCAGCACGTACCAAAAGGTGCGTACTTGATCATCGCCGCTGCGGGTGTTCAGCTGTGTCCATGGTGATCGAGTACATCAGGTACCGCGTGCCGCAGGAACGGCTGGACGGTTTCGAGGCGGCGTACGAGCGGGCCGCAGGCGCGTTACGCGCCGCGCCGCAGTGTGTGGACTACGAGTTGAGCCGCTGCCTGGACGACCCCGCCTGCTACCTGCTGCGCATCACCTGGACATCGGTGGACGAGCACCTGTTGGGGTTTCGGGGCGGCCCGGTGTTCGGGCAGTTCTTCGCCGCGATCAAGCCGTACGTCGAGGACATCCAGGAGATGCGGCACTACGCTCCAACGTCGGTTGCCGGCCCTGGTGGCGCTGCGCCGCCGAGCCTGCACGAGTGGGCCGGCGGCACCGACGCGTTCAGGAAACTCTGCGATGCCTTCTACCGACTGGTCCGCTCCGACGACCTGCTCGCGCCGATGTTCGCCCACATGCACCCCGACCATGCCCGACATGTGGCGGTATGGCTTGCCGAGGTCTTCGGCGGACCGGCCACCTACACGATGGAGCACGGCGGTTACCGCCACATGCTCGGCCAGCACCTGGGCAGGGCGATCACCGAGGCGCAGCGTCGGCGGTGGGTCAACCTGATGATGGACGCTGCCGACGAGGTCGGCCTACCCGATGATCCGGAGTTTCGCGCCGCCTTCGCGAGCTACCTGGAGTGGGGCACCCGGTTGGCGGTGGGCAATTCTCAACCGGACGCGGACCCGGTCCGGCAGGCACCGGTCCCACGCTGGGGCTGGGGTGTGGCCCCGCCCTACCGGGGATGAGCCCGCCGAAACTCGGGTGCGCTCTACCTGGCGCACCCCTAGGCTCCCGCTCCGACGGCTGGCACGGCGTCCGTCCGATGGGAGATGAGCGCAGCGATGACTGCACACCTGTTCGCGATCAGCTTCGACGCGAGCGAGCCTCTGCGGCTCGCGCAGTTCTGGTCCGGGCTCCTGGGGCGGGACATCGTCGACGATCCGCACGACGGCATCCTGCTCCTACCCAGAAACGACAACGAGTTCCACCTCCGCTTCGCCCCGAACCAGCAGCCGAAGGTCGTCCAGAACCGGATGCACTTCGACCTGACCAGCAGTTCGCTGGAGGACCAGCGGCAGACGGTGGCCAGGGCACTGGAACTCGGCGCGCGGCATGCCGACATCGGGCAGGGCCCGGAGATCGATCACGTGGTGCTCGCCGACCCTGAGGGCAACGAGTTCGACGTCATCGCTCCGGGCAACAAGTTCCTCGCCGGCTGCGGCTTCGTCGGAGCGTTGGCCTGCGACGGGTCGCAGGCGGTCGGCTACTTCTGGAGCCAGGCGCTGGGGTGGCCGCTGGTCTGGGACCAGGACGAGGAGACCGCGATCCAGGCACCGAACGGCGGCACGAAGATCTCCTGGGGCGGTCCGCCGTACATGCCGAATGGCGGCCGGGATCGGGTGCGGTTCGACCTCGCCCCGGCTGGCGACGTCGATTGGCAGGTCGAGGTCGACCGTCTGCTTTCGCTCGGGGCGACGCGGGTCGACACCGACCAGGACGGGACAGGCCGACTGGTGCTGGCCGACCCCGATGGTCAGGAGTTCAGCCTGCTGACGTCCCGCTAGCGCGACAGTGCGGGGGTCACCTGGCGGGCGGTTGGACAACGACGGCCCCGGTCGGTCAGAGTGGTCCGCCGTGAGATATCTGCGTACCGGTGGTCCCGCCGCGATCCGCCGGCCCCGGCCCACCGACTCCGACGAGTTCGTGGCCGCCGTGCGGCGCAGTCGGGACCTGCACCACCCGTGGTTGGCCGCGCCGGCCAACCCGGAGGAGTACGAGCTCTATCTGCGCCGGATCCGTCGCCGCGACAGCGCCGGCTACCTGATCTGCGACCGGGCCAGCGGCGAGATAGCCGGCTACGTGAACATCAGCGGGATCGTGTTGGGCGCGCTGCGTGGTGGCTTCCTCGGGTACGCGGCCTTCCTGCCGTACAGCGGAACCGGGCACGCGTCGGCGGGCGTGGCCCTGGTGATCGACCACGCGTTCACAGCGGTGGGCCTGCACCGGCTGGAGGCGAACATCCAACCGGGCAACGAGCCGTCGCGGCGGGTGGCCCGCAAGCTGGGTTTCCGGTTGGAGGGTTTCTCCCCGGACTACCTGTTCATCGACGGCGGCTGGCGCGACCACGAGCGCTGGGCGATCACCGCACCAACGCCCGCCTGACCGTCGGGCCGGCCGAACCCGGCCGATGGCAGGGCTTCACTGCGGGAGCGGAGTCCGGAACTTTCACCCGGACGGGGTGATGACGCTCCGTACCCTGCTTCCTACGGTGGGTGTCATGGCTGTCGTGCGCGCGACCCCTGCCAATCCCATCCCCGGACTGTCCGTCGCGGATACGGACAGCGCCGACCAGCGGGCCATTCCACCCGAGCTGGGCCCCGACTCCCTGGCGGTGCTCAGCGGGCCCACGTTCCTGTACTCCAACGCGTGCGGGGATGTGCCGACGGGGAGTATCGGCGGGCTCGTCCACCTGGACACCCGTCTGATCAGCGGCTGGAGCCTGACCGTCAACGGCGGTGAGCTGTTGCTGCTGCGCGCCGAGACGATCGACCACTATTCGGCGCAGTACGTGCTCACCAACCCGGAGTTGCCCGGGTTGCCGCCGAACACGTTGGGCGTGCGGCGCCTGCGCTACGTCGGGGACGGGTTTCACGAACGCGTGGAACTGATCTCCTTCGGGCGGGAGCCGGTCCGGGTGGAGCTGCGGCTGGCCGTTGCCGCCGACTTCGCCGACCTGTTCGAGGTCAAGTCGAGGGTCCGGGACCGCTCCGCCGAGATCAGCCGCGACCACGCCGCCGACGGGTCCGAGCTGTGCTTCTCCTACCAGCGCGGTGAGTTCTCCGCGCAGACCCGGGTGTGCTGCGCGAAGCCCGCCGACCGTATCGAGGGCGACGACCTGGTCTGGGACCTGAGCCTGGCCCAGGGCGAGGAGTGGCAGGTCGACCTGCACGTACCACTGCCGCCCGGGATGGGGGTGGTGGAGCCGGTCCGGGGCGACATCGCCGACGTCATCCACGGCCGGGCCGACGACCCGCTGCGCCGGTGGATCGAGGACCGGGCGGTGCTGCACAGTGACAGCGAGGCGTTGGAGCGCACCGTGCGGCAGTCCCGCAGCGACCTGGCGGCTCTGCGGCTCGACCTGGAGGTCAAGGGCCAGCGGATTCTGCTGCCCGGTGCCGGGTTGCCGTGGTTCCTCACCGTCTTCGGCCGGGACACCCTGATCACCGCGTATCAGACGCTGGTCGCCGGGCCGGCGCTGGCGAAGGGCACCCTGCTCGCCCTGGCCCGGCTCCAGGGTGAGACGTGCGACGACTTCACCGACGAGGAACCCGGCAAGATCCTGCACGAGGTGCGCAGCGGCGAGTTGACCCGCAGTGGTGAGAAACCGTTCGGGCCGTACTACGGCACCGCCGACGCCACCCAGCTCTGGCTGATCCTGCTCTCCGAGTACTGGCGCTGGACCGGCGACGACGAGACCGTCCGGCACTTGCGGGACAACGCGGTGGCCGCGTTGCGCTGGATCGACGAGTACGGCGACCGGGACGGCGACGGCTACGTCGAGTACGGCACCCGCTCGCCCGAGGGGCTGGGCAACCAGTGCTGGCGGGACTCACCGGATGGCGTCTGCTTCGCCGACGGCCGGATCCCCGTGCTCCCGCTGGCCACGTCCGACCTGCAGGGCTACACCTACGACGCCAAACTGCGGCTGGCCGAGTTGTTCGACGGGCCGTTGGACAACCCCACCTTGGCGCGCCGCCTCCGCGACGAGGCCAGCACCCTGTACGAGCGGTTCAACCACGACTTCTGGATCGAGGAACGGGGCGGCTACTACGCGGTCGCCCTGGACGGCGACAAGAACCGCGTCGACTCCAAGACCTCGAACATGGGTCACCTGCTGTGGAGCGGAATCGTCCCGCCGGAGCGGGCCGGGGCGGTGGTGGGGCAACTCATGTCGCCGGACATGTTCTCCGGTTGGGGCATCCGGACGCTGTCGCGGGAGGAGCAGCTCTACAACGCCCTCGGCTACCACCTGGGCACGGTCTGGCCGCACGACAACTCGATCGCCGCGCTCGGCCTGGCCCGCTATGGCTACCGAACCGAGTCGAACCGGATCAGTCTGGCGATGATCGAGGCGGCCGACCAGTTCGGTTACCGGCTGCCGGAGGCGCTCAGCGGTTTCGACCGGAAACGACTGCTCTTCGCCGTGCCGTACCCGACCGCGTGCAGCCCGCAGGCGTGGGCGGCCGGCACGCCGCTGGCCTTGATCCGCGCCATGCTCGGCGTCAATCCGGTCAACGGCCGATTGGTCCTCGATCCGGACGTCCCGGAGAAACTAGGCCGGATCGCCGCCGAGCGGGTGCGGGCGTTCGGCCAGGAGTGGGAGTTGGAGGCGATCGGTCGCAGCGGCCACGTTCGGCTCCAGCCCAGCTGAGTGCGGCTGGCGCCTCGGACGTTTGTCGCGGCCTTCGACGGGAAACGGCGCGCAATGACGAAACCTCGTGTGGTGATCGTGGGGGCCGGGTTCGCCGGTTACCACGCGGCGAAGACGTTGAGCCGGATCGCCCGGGACCGGGCCGAGATCGTGGTGCTGAACTCCACCGACTACTTCCTGTACCTGCCGCTGCTGCCGGAGGTGGCGGCCGGGGTGGTCGAGCCCAGACGCATCGCCGTGCCGCTGACCGGGACGCTCAAGGGCGTACGGGTGGTGATCGGCGAGGCCGACCACGTCGACCTGCAGAACCGCTGGGTCGGCTTCACCCAGGCCGAGGGGGAGAAGAACCGGCTGGCGTACGACCGGCTGGTGCTCGCCGTGGGCAGCGTCAACAAGCTGCTGCCCATCCCTGGGGTGACCGAGTACGCGCACGGCTTCCGCGGTCTGCCCGAGGCCGTCTACCTGCATGATCACATCGTCCGGCAGGTCGAGTTGGCCGAGCAGGCCGAGGACCCTGCTGAGCAGCGGGCCCGGTCCACGTTCGTGGTGGTCGGGGCGGGCTACACCGGCACGGAGGTGGCGGCGCACGGGCAGCTGTTCACCGACGCGCTGCACGCCCAGCGGCCCCGGCTCACCGTGCGGCCCCGCTGGATGCTGCTCGACGTGGCGTCGCGGGTGCTGCCGGAGTTGGACAAGCGGATGTCGGACACCTCGCACAAGGTGCTCGACCGGCGTGGGGTGGACGTGCGGATGGGCACCTCGGTGGCCGAGGCGACCTGCGACGGGGTGAAGCTCACCGACGGCGAGTACGTGCCGACCTGCACCCTGGTGTGGTGTGTGGGGGTGCGCCCCGACCCGTTCGTCAACGAGCTGGGCCTGCGGACCGACCGGGGTCGACTGGTCACCGACGAGTTCCTCAACGTTCCCGGCTACCCGGAGGTCTTCGCGGTCGGGGACGCCGCCGCGGTGCCCGACCTGGTCAACCCGGGCAAGGTGTGCGGGATGACCGCCCAGCACGCGCAGCGGCAGGGCAAGCGCGCGGCGTACAACATCGCCGCGTCATACGGGTTCGGCCGGCGTAAGCCGTACAAGCACCACGATCTGGGCTGGGTCGTCGACCTGGGTGGCAAGGACGCGGCGGCGAACCCGTTGCAGGTCAACCTGTCCGGGCTGCCGGCCAAGGCGGTCACCCGGGCATACCACCTGATGGCGATGCCGGGAAACCGCACACGGGTGAGCGCCGACTGGGCGTTGGACGCCGCGTTGACCCGGTCCGCGGTCCAGTTGGGGCTGGTGCCGGCCAACGCGGTGCCGTTGGAGAGCACCACCCCCGAGGTCGCGACCCGGTCCCGCTGAGCAGGCCCGGCCAGGCCGTCGCGGAGCAGGCCGGCCGCGACGGTCGGTCAGTCGGTCGGGTCGGCCGGTCGCGCGTCCGGGCCGGCCGGCGTTGCGGGTCGCAGCCGGAGCGGGCCGTACTCGCGCAGCAGGGTCTGGATGATGCCGGCGGCGGGGATGGCCAGCAGCGCGCCGAGCAGACCGGCCAGCTCCGCCGCGAGCAGCACGCTCACCAGCACGGTCAACGGGTTCAGCCGGACCGCGCGGGACAGGATGAGCGGTTGGAGCAGGTGGTTCTCCAACTGTTGGTAGACCACGAAGAAGACCAGCACCACCACCCCGGCGGTGGGGGAGTGCAGGAAGCCGGCGCCGGCCGCGATCACCGCGCCGAGGGTCGCCCCGACCAGCGGTATCAGGTCGGCGACCGCCACCAGGAGGGCGATCACGGCCGCGAAGGGCACGCCGGTGAGGGTCAGCACCACGAAGGTCAACGCCCCGCAGATCACGCTGATCAGCAGGTTCCCGGTGAGGTAGCCGGTGACGGTCCGCGACACCTCCCGGCCCACCCGGCGTAGCCGCTCGCCCTGACCGTCCCCGGCCGCCGCCAGTAGGCCGCGGGTGATCCGCGGGGCCTCCAACACCATGAGGTACGCCAGCACGATGACCGTGACCAGCCCGGCGACCGACTCGACGACGCCGCGCAGCACACCGACCGCCGGTTGGCGCAGCCGGCCGCCGAGGTCGCGCAGCTGCTCGGAGTGCTCGCTGACGTAACGTCGTGCGCCGGTGCGCTCCAGCACCTGCCCGACCGGGCCCCGTCCGGCGCGAGCCTCCCGCAGCAGGTCCGGCGCCCGGTCGGCGAAGCGGCCCAGCTCGCCGAACAACGGCACCAGGATGAGCGCGGCCAGGATCGCCAGCAGGACGAACGCGGCGAGGAACACCAGCAGGGTGGCCAGCGCCCGACGCCGGACGAAGCGGCGTTGCAGCCGGTCGACGAGGGGTTTGAGCGCGACGGCGAAGAACGCGGCCACCACCGCCCAGACCAGCACCCTCCGGGTCGCGTACACGAAGCCCAGCGCGAGCGCGGTCGCCAGCACCAGACCGATCACGATCAGGGTGCGGCGGGCGGTCGCCCGCTGGTCGACGTCGCTCATCCGGCGGGCCTTCCCCGCGCGTGCCGTCGGAAACCCGGCATCGCGGGCGCAACGGCGTTCAGTGGCGGGAGTGGTCGTCCGCGTCGGTGACGGGGTGTGCGCCGGCGACGAACGTGTCGAGCGCGGCGGCGTGCAGCAGCCCGCCGGGCACCGGGTCGCGCAGGGCGGCTACCGCCAGCCGGGCCACCGGCAGCCCGCCGGGGCGGGAGGTCGCGGCCAGCACCAGGTTGCCGTACCTGCGGCCGCGCAGCATTCGCCGGTCGCCGACCACGCACACGTCGGCGAAGACCGCCCGCAACGTGGCCACCTGCACCCGGGTGCCGACCAGCGGCGGCAGGTCGGTGACGTTGAGAAGGTACAACCCGTCGGGGCGCAGGGCGCGGGCCACCTCGGCGGCGAACTCGACGGTGCGGACGTGCCGGGGCATCCGGGCCGCCCGGTAGATGTCGGCGATCACCAGGTCGTACCGGCCGTCCGCGGTGGCGGTCAGGGCGTCCCGGGCGTCGGCGACCTCCACCCGCACCTCCGCCGGCAGCGGCGGCAACTCCCGGGATACCAATTCGACCACCGCGGCGTCCCGCTCGACGACCCGTTGCGGGGAGCCGGGCCGGGTGGCGGCCAGCCAGCGGGGCAGCGTCAACGCGCCGCCGCCCAGGTGCAGGACATTCAGCGGGGCGCCGGCCGGGGCCGCCACGTCCACCGCCGAGGCGATCCGCCGGACGTACTCGAAATGCAGGTACCGGGGATCCTCGACATCCACGTACGACTGCTCGACCCCGGCGGACAGCAGTGTCCGCCCGGTCCGGCGGACCGGGTCGGCGACCACTTCCAGCCGGTCGGCGGCGCGGTTCATATCCGGCACGCTAGCCGAGCCCACGGTACGTCCGGCCCGTGGCCCGGCACGGCGGACGGGCCGGCGGAGCGGGGTTGCGCCCGGTCCGCCGGCCCGCCTGATGTCGCGGTGGCCGTCAGCCGCCGGCCATCCCGGCCCCGACCTCGTCGATCGCGTCGTCGATCTGGCGGGCGAGGTCCACGTCGAGCGCTGTCACCCCGTTGGCCTGGTTGGTCCGCACTGTCAACACGGCGGCGGTGTCTCCGGGACGCCCGATGCTCGGGCCCCGGCCGTTGTCCCGGCGCAGCCGGTCGAGCCGGGCGAGGACCCGGTCCAGGTTGTCGGGCGGCAGCGCGACCACCCGGTAGAGGCCCTGGCTGTCGCCGGCCCAGTAGGGCAGGTCGTCGAGCGCCGCGTCGATCTCGTCGGCGTCCAGGGTGGGTGTGGTGGTGGAGGCGCCCACGAGGCCGCCGCCGACCTCCGGCGGGTTCAGCAGGTCGCGCAACCCGTCGGGTACGTGCAGCGACTCGACCAGGTCGCCGTCCTGCTCGGCGAGCGCGGCCATCGTCGCCTCCGCCTGGTACCGGGCCTGCTCCGGGGTGTTGCCGCTGATCCGGCCCACCTCGGCCAGGAAGCCGGGCAGGTCCTGGTGTCGCTCGATGCCGTCGACCGGCAGCACGTCGTGCAGCGACGACGGCACCGCGGCGAGCAGCCGCTGCCGCTCGGCGGCCTCCAGGGCGAACGCGAGGACCAGCACAGTCGCCTCGGTGCCCACCTTGGCCGTCTTGAAGTCGACCCCGGCGCGACGCCGGACCTCGTCGACCAACTGGTGGTAGCCCATGCTGTTCACACCGGCCGCGCCGCTCGGCGGGGACGGCTGCGGTCGTGGGTTGTCGGCGCTACCGACCGGCGGCGGTGCCGGCCCGCCGCGCGTGGTGTCCGACTTGTGCACTCCGGCCGGTGGTGGGCCCGCCCGCTTACCCGCATCGAGGCTCGTGAGCTGCTTGGAGGCGCTCAGGCTGGCGCCGATCTCGCTGGGCTGGCGATTCTGCTCCCGGGCCTGCCGGGCCAGTGCCCGGCGCCGCTGGTTGTCGCCCTCCATCTGCTTGCGCATGGTGGCATCCCTTTCCGCTGGGGATCGTGGCTGCGCCAGTCGCCTTCCCGCCGTCCCGGAGAAGGAAACGGAGGCCGCCGGCCGGGTCGCAGCGGCCTGCGCCACGCTTCATCCGGCGGGGGTGAGGGGTGCTCACCCGCACGGCCCGCAGGATGGGGGCAGGACCGGAGTTCTTCCGAGGTACGCGGGAGGAAGGCCGTCATGAAGGAAGTTGTCGAGATCGTCCCCGCCCGGCCCGGCTGGTACGCGCGCTGGCAACTCACCCCTGAGGTCACCAGGTGTTACCCGGTGAGCCTGTGGGCGTTGTTGGAGGAGGCCGACGGGACCGGCCGGGAGGTGATCGGCATGGACTGCATAGGCCAGTGGCCCGGCGCGGACGACAACGAGGCGGGTGGGCAGTTCGTCCGCTATCTGTACCAGACGCCCGATTCGGGGGAACCCGAGGACATCGACGCGACCCCGACCGGCGAGCTGCGGGAGGACGGACCCCGGCTCCAGCCGATGACGGCACCCTAGACATTCCTCCGGCCCCCGACCCCAGGTCCCAGGGTCGGGGGCCACCCCGTTCGCACTCGGGGTGGCCTGCCGGTCAGCCGATGGCGCGCACGTCGTCGTCGGCGTACGCCACGGCCAGCAACTCACTCAGGCCCGTGCGGTCCAGCATCCGCTGGAGCTGAGGGCTGACCCCGGTCAGTTGGATCGTCCCGGCGGCGCGGTGCACCACCAGCAACGCGCTGAGCCCGGAGGAATCGCAGAGGGTCACTCCGGTCAGGTCCACCAGGACCGGGGCGTCGTCGTTGCCGCGCAGCTCGGCCGCCGCGGCGATCAACTCGGGCGCGCTGTCGTAGTCGAGTTCGCCGGTCAGCCGGAGTCGGACGTGCCCGGCGGCGAGCCGGGTTGTCTCGATGGTCAACAGCTGGTCGGGCATCCCACCATTTTCCCGGTCGAGCGACAAAACGCAAAGCGGGGGCTGTGACCCGCACGCGTGGCGGTCACGCAGCCCTCGCCGCAGCGGGTGGTGGCGATGCCCGCCACCTGCCGTGAGATGCCGCTATCCGGGTTCCGGCGTAGGGTGGCCTGGAGAGTTTTTGACAGTGGACGCCGGTTCCGGCACGGGTTCGGTGAACGACAAGGAGTGAGGCTCAGCTGGTGACTGCTTCCGACGTCAGGGACTTCGACCCGGGCGACGGACGGCTCTCCACGCCGAGCACGACACGACCCTCGGCGTGGTCCGCCGACGTTCGCCGCCCCACTGCCGCTCTGCCGCCGTTGGCCCCCGACCGGGGTCAGGCCACGCCCGACTGGTTCGAGGTCGTCGAGCACTTCCGCGAGGGCCTGGTGGTCTGCGACGCCGACGGCGTCGTGCGACACGTCAGCCCGGTGGCCGAGCGGTTGCTGCCCGAGGTGACGCCCGGTGAACTGCTCAGCGCCGCCGGTGTGCCCGGCCTGAGCCAGGGCGTTCCCGGCGGCTTCACCCACCGCGGGCGTCGGCTCACCGCGCGCCAGGTGCCGCTCTCCGGCGCCCGCTGCTGCTGGTACGTCGAGGATGTCACCGACAGCGTCAGCCGGGCCGACGCGCTGCTCGCCGAACGGGCGCGGTCGGCGTTCCTGGCCGTGGTCGGCGACAAACTGGGCAACCCTCTGCACCCCGACCGGGCCGCCGCCGCTGTCGTCCGACTGGCGGTGCCGACCCTGGCCGAGGTGGCGGTGCTGGTGCTCGCCCCGCGGGGCGGGCGGGCCCGCTGGTGGCGGGCGACGCGCACCGACGACGAGGCGCCGACTGTGGACAGCGGCGTACTGGGCGGCGGCGAATTGCCGAGCGCCATCGCCGACGGGCTGACCGGCGCCGAGCCGCACGCGGTGGACTGGCTGGTCGAGCAGGCGGTCGACGCCGGTTGGCTGCCGGGGCTCGCCGGCACCGAGAGCGCCGCTCGGGTCGTCCCGCTGCCGGGCCGCGATGCGCCGGTCGGTGTGCTGCTGGTGGCCCGCCGCGCCACCCGCTGGTACGACGACGACGACGTGGAGCTGGTCCGCGCGTTCGCGGCCCGTGCCGGCGCGGCGTTGACCACCGCGCTGCTCTACCGCGACCAGGCCGAGGTGGCCGACACCCTCCAGGCCAGCCTGCTGCCGGTCGAGCCGGTCGAGGCCACCGGTGTGCAGTGGGGCACCGCGTACCGGCCCGCGCAGGCGGGGCTGCGCATTGGCGGCGACTTCTACGGTTCGCACCGGCTCACCGACGGTGGCTCGGTGTTCTTCCTCGGCGACGTGTCGGGCAAGGGTGTCGAAGCGGCCGTCTTCACCGGTCAGCTACGCCAGTGCCTCCAGGCGCTGCACCGGTTGGAGTCGAACCCCGCGCGGTTGCTGCGGCTGCTCAACGACGCGCTGCTGGAGACCACCCAGGCGCACGGCCAGGGCCGTTTCGCCACGATAGTGCTCGGCGTGGCCCGCCCGGAGCGCGACGGCGGCCTCACCCTCACCATGGCCGGCGGGGGGCACCTGCCGCCACTGGTGCTGCGCGCCTCCGGTGAGGTGGAGACGGTGCCGTTGCGCGGCATGCTGATCGGCGTGGTGCCCGACCCCCGCGTCGGGGAGGTCACCGTGCGGTTGGCGCCGGGCGAGACCTGTCTGCTCTACAGCGACGGCGTGACCGAGGCCCGGGGCGGCCGGCGCGGCGACGAGCTGTTCGGCCCCGAGCGTCTGGTCACCGCGCTGACCGGCTGCCAGCGGATGCCCGCGCCGGCCCTGGCCGAACGGGTCGAGCAGGTCACCTGCGACTGGCTGGCGCAGGGCGACCACGACGACATCGCCGTGCTGGCGCTGCGCGCGGCCGGTGTGAGCGGGCGCAGCGTCCGGCACCTGCACTCGGTGCCCGCCGGCATCGACCAGACAGAGGAGACTGACGCGTGACCGCCGCCACGGCCACCACCGATCTCGACGACGAGGCGTACTCCGGCTACCTGGACCACCTCGCCGAGGCCGACGAGTACGCGGCGACCGACCTGGCGATCGGCCTGCTCGACGCGGGCGTCCCGGCGGAGCGGGTGCTGCTCGACCTGGTCGCGCCCGCCCAGGCCGAGGTGGGCGAGCGGTGGGCGCGCAACGAGTGGAGCGTCGCCCAGGAGCACGCGGCCACCCACATCAGCGAGCAGGTGGTGGCGGCGGTGTCGGCGCACGTCAAGCCACGGCCGACCGGCGGCCGGGTGGTGGTCGCCTGCATGGACGGCGAGTGGCACGCGCTGCCGCCCCGGCTGGTGGCCGAGGTGCTGCGGTTGCGCGGGTGGCAGGTGACCTTCCTGGGCGCCAGCGTGCCGGCGGCGCACCTGGTGTCGTACCTGCACCGTTACGACGCGCACGCTGTCGCGCTGGCGTGTGCGCTGCCGATGCGCCTGCCGTACGCCCACCGGATGATCGAGGCCTGCCGCCGCTCGGACGTGCCGGTGGTGGTCGGTGGGCGGGGCTTCGGCGCGGACGGCCGGTGGGCGCGCCGGCTGGGGGTGGCCTGGGCGCCGGACGCGCCCTCGGCGGCCGAGCTGATCGCCGACGAACGGGCGCTGCGCGCTGCGCCGCCGGCGCGGCTGGCCCACCTGGCCGACGACGAGTACGCCAGCCTGGTGCGCCGTCGCGGCGAGCTGATCGACAGCGCGTTGGCGGAGCTGCGGGAGCGGGTGCCGTCGGCCCGGGCTTACACCGCCGCTCAGCTCGACGCGACAGTGAGCGACCTGGGCCACATAGTGGATTTTCTGGCCGCGGCGGTCTACGTCGACGACGCCTCGTTGTTCACCGAGTTCGTGGAGTGGCTGTCGGGGATTCTGCGCAGTCGTGGGGTGCCCGCCGGGGCTGTCGTCCTGCCGCTGGAGCACTACGCCGCCGCGTTGCGGGACTTCCCCCGGGCGGCGCGGACGCTGGCGCTGGGATGTGCGGCGTTGCCCGGCGCGTCCCGCTGACCGACCCGCCGGTGGCACCCGGGGCGATCACCGCGCTCGTGGGCGCCACAGTCAGCTCTGCGTATACTTGCCGGACTGCAAACGTCCCACCCGAGGGTGGAGCGAGGGGGAGAACGGTGACGTTCAGCGTCAGCTACGTCGAGCGCGACGGTGGTGGCGCCTGCCTGCGGCTCGCGGGCGAGCTGGACCTGAGCACCGCCCCCGAGCTGACCGCCGCGATCGACAAACTGGCCGCGGCGGGCGAGACCCGGGTGCTGCTCGACCTGACCGACCTCACGTTCTGCGACTCCACCGGGATGGCCGTGTTCGTCCGGGGCGACAACCAGGCGGCGGCCGACGGGGGTTGGCTCCGGCTCACCGGGGCCAACGGGCGGGTCGAGCGGGTGCTACGGGTGACCGGCCTCGCCGACGTGTTGCGCTACGAACCGGAGTCGGTCGACCCCGCGTCCCGTAGTGCTTCCTGATGGGCTAGATTTCCCCGCCAGCATTTCCCCGCCAACGCGGTGACCGTCAGGGTCCCGTCCCCGCCGACTCCGAGGCAGGTAGTGATGGGCGTAGACAGCCCGCAGCCGGTACGCATCCTGGTGGTCGACGACGACCCGGGTGACGTGCTCATGATCGAGGAGGCGCTGGCGGACTCCGACGTCGAGAAGATCATCGACGTGGTCAGTGACGGCGAGGAGGCGATGGAGTTTCTCCGCGCCGAGGGCCGGCACGAGCAGGCCCGCCGCCCGGACGTGATCCTGCTGGATCTGAACATGCCGCGCATGGACGGTCGGCAGGTGCTCGGGGCGGTCAAGCAGGACGAGGATCTGCGGACCATCCCGATCGTCGTGCTGACGACCTCCAACGCCGACACCGACATCGTCGGCAGCTACACGTTGCAGGCCAACGCGTACGTCACCAAGCCGATCGACCTGGACGACTTCAACGACGTGGTTCGCCGCATCGACGAGTTCTTCGGCCGGGTCGTCGTGCTGCCCAAGCGGAGCTGACGCCGGCGCCGCCCGGCGCATGCTGAACATTTTTCCCGAACCCCCTCGGCGCGAGCGGTCGCGGCCGAGGATCCAGGTGGGGAAGTAACAGCAGCTGCCTGGGGGGGCGACAGTATGAGGTTCTCCGTCGTTGAGACCGGTTACGACCAGCGGCAGGTGGATTACTGCCTGGACGAGTTGGGGATCCGGTTGTCCCGGCTCGCGGCGCGAGCCGAGGGCGCGGCCGGGGCGACCCGGGAGTGGGACGAGATCCGCCAGGAGGCGGCCTGGCTCAGCGGGCTCCTGCAACGACTGGACCTGGGCGACGCCACCACCACCAGGCCCGCCGGTGAGGCGGTGCGGCGGGAGGCCGCCGAGATCCTGGCCCAGGCCCGCGCCGAGCTGGACGATGCCCGCGAGGAGGCCCGGCTGGTGCGGGAGCGGGCGTACGCGGAGGCCGTGCAGACCCGACGTGACGTCGAGGCGGCGCTGGACGCCCGCCGGCGGCGCGAGGAGCGGGTGGACGAGATCCTCGACCAGCTGACGGCCGACCAGGTGCCCGTCGACACCCCGACTGCGGCTGCGGGCGTACCGGGCAGTCGGGTCGGAGTCGGCGGCCTGGACGCGGAGCCCCCGCCCGGCCGTCGCTGAGCCGCGCTGGCGCGGGTGCCCGGCTCAGGCGGTGAGCGCCGCCGCGACTGTGGTCGCCCGGTCCTCGTGCTGGGCGTACGCGTCGGGGTAGGCGGAGATCTGTACGGCCTGGGCGGCGGCGGTGACGCTCATGTCCTGCCAGCCGGGGATCTCGTTGAGCGCCGTGTAGAAGGCCCGCGCGGCGTACGACGGGCGCATCAGCTGGGCGACGGTGCCCCAGCCGCTGCTGGGGCGCTGCTGGAACAGCCCGACCGAGTCGTGGTCGGAGCCGCTGCCCTGGTTCGGGTACTCCGCCGACTCCGGGAGGACGTCGCTGGCCAGGTTGTAGAGGTTGCTCTCCTGCATGGCGGTGGACAGCGCCACCACCAGGGCGCGGCGGGGCATCTTCATCTCCAGGCCGACGTCCACGATGATCTTCGCGTTGTCCATCTGGGCCTGGTCGAGGCCGGCCACCGGCCGGGGGCGGCGGGGCTTGACCGGCTTCTTGGGCGCCTTGCGGACGGCGGTGGGAGTGGGGGTGGGTTTCGCCGTGGGGCTGGGCAGGATCCGGGCGGGGGCGACGTCGCGGTCCAGCGACCGGGAGGCGCGCTCGTCGGCGATCGCGGCGCGGTCGGCCACCGCCTCGGCGAGCGGCTCGACCGTACGGGGGGCTTCGTCGTTGCCTCGCGCGGTGGCGACGGCTACGAGGCTGAGGCAGCAGGTGACACCGGTGGCCAGCGCCACCCGCAGCGGGGTCGAGCCCAGCAGGGCACGCCGCGGCGGCTCGGGAACGCGGTGGCGGCCGATCGTCCGTTCGGTTGATGCGGCGTCGTCCGAGGGGGTGGTCGGGCGCGCGTCGGTCAGCTTCTGGGAGGAGGGGTCGGCGGGATGCACCTGCCGAGGTTAAAGAACCAAATGCCCGATGCCAGCAGCCCGTACGGTGGCATGCGCCACAATTTGCCCTGATCATGGTGACTTTAGTGGGCAAAGCCTGAGCGAAGCCGATCAACCACGCGGATCACACCAGACGGTTATTCCCGACTTGCCGGGCGAATCCGGTCGCTCCGCCACCCCTGCCGGCGTCACCGCCGGCCATCTTCCGGACTCACCCGAACAACCGAGGCATACCTCCACCAACCGGCCCCCCCGGCCCCAGGACCCTCTCCCTGCTACGCGATCTTGCACTTGCTGTCGTGACATAGGGGGCATCAACCCTGATATCGACGACCGAAAGTGCAAGATCGGCGCGGTGGAGTG
This sequence comes from Micromonospora vinacea, assembly GCF_015751785.1. Classification (NCBI taxonomy): domain Bacteria; kingdom Bacillati; phylum Actinomycetota; class Actinomycetes; order Micromonosporales; family Micromonosporaceae; genus Micromonospora; species Micromonospora vinacea. Next base: position 5,050,724 of record NZ_JADOTY010000001.1, read on the forward strand.
CGGGCGTGCGGCGTGCGGGCGTGCGGGCGGTGGGTTAGTGCCGGCCGTTCTCGGCTGGGGTGACGGTCAGCCGGTGCCGGCTGGTGTCGCTGCTGGAGAACGGCCAGAGTCGGTCGGCGTACTCGACCAGATCGGCTAGTTGATCTCGGCTCAGGCCGGCTGAGGAGATCTCCGCGTGCACGTCTGCCCGGTATCGGCCGTCGTTGTCCCGGCCCAGCTTCGCCTCTGCCCGGACCTGCACGGTGTGGGCTTCGTCGGTGATCTCTCCGGCCACCTCCACCGCCGCGTGGTGCAGGCAGGAGGCGAAGGCCGCGGCCAGCAACTGTTCCGGGGTCAGCCCGGTGCAGTGCGGCGCCAGCGGTGAGGCCAGCGCGGTGGAGAGCCCGCCATCGTCGGTGCGTACGTGACCGCCTTCGGCGGTCGCTGTGGCCTCACGCAGCCAGGAACTCTGATCCGGCATCGCGTTTCTCCCGTCGCTCACCAGGCCGGCTTCCCCTTCGCCGCCCGACGAAACGCCGCCTGCCGTCCGGTCAGCGCCCGGCGGGCAGGTTCGGCTCGTGGGCCACGGCCACCGCCTCGGTGGCCTCAGCGGCGGCCCGTTCGGTCCAGGGCGACATCGGGGCCAGCCGGCGGGTCGTCGGGATCGTCATCGGCACGTACACCCGGGCGTCCACGGCCTCCGCCAGCAGCAGAGCGGCGACCAGACTGGTGGGACGCTGCTCGGGGTCGTCGGCGAGGCAGGAGTGGCACAGCTCGGCAACCTCCGGCGGGAGCCCGGCGATGTCGGGCAGCGGCTCCGGGGGCTGCCGGCGCCGTACGAGCAGCAGCTCGCTGGCGGTCGCCGCCCGGTACGGCAGGCGGGCGGTGAGGCTGTAGTAGAGCAGCACGCCGAGGGCGTACATGTCGGCGGCGGGAGTGGCCGGCGCCTCGTCGAGCTGTTCGGGCGCCAGGTACGCCGGGGTGCCCAGCACCATGCCACTCGGCATCGGGTCCGGTGCTCCGGCGGCGATGGCGATGCCGAAGTCGAGCACCTTCACCCCGGCCGGGGTGAGCATGACGTTGGCGGGTTTGACGTCCCGGTGCACGATGCCCTCGGCGTGCGCGGCGGCCAGCGCGGCGGCGACCTCCGCGCAGACCCGCACCGCGATCTGCCAGTCCAGTGGCCCGGCGCGCAGGTGCACGGCGAGGGTCTCACCCTCGGCCAACTCCATCACGATGTACGGCACCGGTCGACCGGGCCACGTCGAGGAGGTGCCGAAGTCGTGCACGCTCGCCACGTTCGGGTGCTCCAGGCGGGCCGCCGACCGGGCCTCCGCGCGGATCCGGTCCACCGGGCCGTCCCGATCCTCGCGGCCGGGCGAGATGAGCTTCACCGCGACCGGCCGGTCCAGCACCTGGTCGTACGCCCGCCACACCTCGGACATCCCGCCCACCCCGATGCGCTGTTCGAGCCGGTACCGCCCGTCCAGCATCCGCATCGACCGCTCCTCGCCCTCGCCCCGCCGGCGGCGGGGTGCTGAGGTGGCGGTACCCGGGCGCCAAGCTGGGCAAACCGGAGCCGGATTCGGGGGCAGGCGGCCCCGCGCACCTCGCTGCGCCGAAGCGGCGGGTGCGGTAGCTTGCGAGCCAGAGCCGGTGTCACCCATTGTGCCGGCACGGTCACCGAGGGGACGCCGCGATGAGCGAGGTCACCGTACGCTTCGTCGGCGGGCCCGCGGACGGCCTGGTCCGGTTGCTGCCGGCCGGGTCAGACGGCGCCCCACCCCAGCGCTGGATCATGCGGCACCCGGACGGCACGGGCCCGGTGCAGCCCGGCCCCGACCACCTCTACGAACGCGACCGGCCCGACGAGGCGGGCGGCTGGAGCATGCGTTTCGTGCGCACCGACGCCTACGGGGTGTCCGAGTGACCACGAGGCGGGGCTGACCGGTGGGGTCGCCGGCGTCGCGTCGGCCCGGCCGCACAGCTGGCGCACAGCTTCCGCAGGGGCGTGGCACAGGCGTGGCGACCACGATGGGGCGCATGGTCATGAACGGGCAGGCCGCGCCGAGCCGGATCGAGCTGCGTCGCCCCGACGGCGAACCCGTCCGGGTGCTGGTGGTCGACGACGAACCCACGCTCACCGACCTGCTGTCGATGGCCCTGCGCTACGAGGGCTGGCAGGTCCGCACCGCCGGCAACGGCATGGCGGCGTTGAGCACCGCCCGACAGTTCCAGCCGGACGCCGTGGTGCTCGACGTGATGCTGCCCGACCTGGACGGCTTCCAGGTGCTGCGCCGGCTGCGCGAGCACGCCCCCACAGTGCCGGTGCTCTTCCTGACCGCCCGCGACGCGGTCGAGGAACGCATCGCCGGGTTGACCGTCGGCGGCGACGACTACGTCACCAAACCGTTCAGCCTGGAAGAGGTGATCGCCCGTCTTCGCGCGCTGCTGCGCCGCTCCGGGCTGGCGATCGCCGCCCGGGAGGAGGCGGTGCTGACCGTCGGTGACCTCAGCCTCGACGAGGACAGCCACGAGGTCCGCCGGGCCGGCCAACTGGTCACCCTCACCGCGACCGAGTTCGAGCTGCTGCGCTACCTGATGCGCAACCCGCGCCGGGTGCTCAGCAAGGCGCAGATCCTCGACCGGGTGTGGAACTACGACTTCGGTGGCCAGGCCAACGTGGTGGAGCTGTACATCTCGTACCTGCGCAAGAAGATCGACGCCGGCCGGGCGCCGATGATCCACACGTTGCGCGGCGCGGGCTATGTCCTCAAACCCGCCGAGTAGCCGCCGCCCGCTGCGGGCCGTCCGTGGGTGGCTGGCCGGGCGCTCCCTGCGTACCCGACTGGTGTTCGCCCTGCTCGCGCTGCTGGCGTTGGTCAGCGTCGCCATCGGTGGCCTGACCACCGTGGCGCTGCGGCAGTTCCTGATCGACCGGCTCGACGCCCAGTTGGCCCCCGCGACGGCCATGCGGGGCGACCGGCCGGGACGGCCGGCCTTCCCCGGCAACGGACCGGGCATCCCGCCCGGGTTGCCGTCCGGCGCGGTGGTCGCCGAGATCACCGACGGCCGCGTGACAAGCGCCCGGACCCTGACCAGGAGCGTCTCCAGCGCCGATCCGTTCCCCGACGAGCAGTCCGTCCCGGTGGGGGAGGTCGCCGTGCTGGCGGACCTGCCGGTCGACGCCAGACCGCGCACCGTCGACCTCGGCGATCGCGGTGACTACCGGGCCGTGGCCCGGCAGTACTGGGACGGCCGGGTACGCGTCGTCGCGGTCCCCCTCTCCGGCGTCCAGGAGACCGTCTGGGCACTGGTCGCCGCGCAGGCCGGGGTGGCCGCCGTCGGGCTGGTCATCGCCGGAGCCGCCGGCGCGCTCATCGTGCGGGCGACCCTGCGACCGCTCAACCGGGTGGCCGCCACCGCCACCCGGGTCACCGAACTGCCCCTGGACCGGGGGGAGGTGGCGCTCGCCGTCCGGGTCCCGGCCGCCGACACCGACCCGCGCACCGAGGTCGGTCAGGTCGGCGCGGCGCTGAACCGGATGCTGGGCCACGTCGCCGACGCGCTCTCCGCTCGGCAGGCCAGCGAGACCCGGGTACGCCAGTTCGTCGCCGACGCCAGCCACGAGTTGCGGACGCCTCTCGCGGCGATCCGCGGCTACGCCGAGGTGGCTCGGCGTGGCCGTGACGAGGTTCCCGCCGACGTGGCGCACGCGCTGCGCCGGGTGGAGTCGGAGAGCACCCGGATGACCAGCCTCGTCGACGATTTGCTGCTGCTGGCACGCCTCGACACCGGTCGGCCGCTCGCTGTCGAACCGGTGGACCTGACCGCCCTGGTGGTGGACGCGGTCAGCGACGCGCACGTCGCCGGACCCGAGCACCGCTGGCAGCTCGAACTGCCCGAGGTGGCGATCCGGGTGCCCGGCGATGCCGCCCGACTGCACCAGGTGGTGGCGAACCTGCTCACCAACGCCCGGGTGCACACCCCGCCCGGCAGCACTGTCACCACCACGCTGGCCGTCGACGCCGCCAGCGCCGTGCTCACCGTCGCCGACGACGGGCCCGGGGTGCCGGTGGAGCTGCAACCGGAGATGTTCGAGCGGTTCGCCCGGGGCGACAGCTCCCGGTCCCGCGCGCACGGCAGCACCGGCCTCGGCCTCGCCATCGTCGCGGCCGTGGTGGAGGCCCACCACGGCACTGTCGAGGTGCAGAGCCGTCCAGGTCGGACACTGTTCACCGTCCGGCTGCCCAATCCCACAGCTGACGCATAGTCGGCGCACGGGGTCGCGCCAGCCCCGCCCCCGAGGCTGGCCGCATGGACAGAACAGAGACCCTGCCGACGGCACCCGCCGCACCCGAGCCGCCGCCAGCCTCCCGCCCCGACGAGCACTCACCGCCGACGCGCCGCTCGCCGGCCTGGGCCCGGCCCGCGCTGGTGATCCTGCTGCTCGCCACCGGCCTGCTCTACCTGTGGGGCCTGGGCGCGTCGGGCTGGGCGAACTCGTTCTACGCGGCGGCCGTGCAGGCCGGCTCGGTGAGCTGGAAGGCATTCCTCTACGGTTCGTCGGACGCCGCGAACTCCATCACCGTCGACAAGACACCCGCGTCGCTGTGGCTGATGGCACTGTCCGTGCGTGTCTTCGGGCTGAACAGCTGGGCGATGCTCGTGCCGCAGGCGCTCTGCGGGGTCGCCTCGGTCGGCGTGCTGCACGCGACGGTGAAGCGCTGGTACGGGCCGGCCGCCGGTCTGATCGCCGGCGCGGTCCTCGCTGTCACCCCGGTGGCGACGCTGATGTTCCGGTTCAACAACCCCGACGCGCTCCTGGTCCTGCTGCTGGTCGCCGGGGCGTACGCCACAGTGCGCGCGCTGGAGACGGCCAGCACCCGATGGATCGTGCTGGTCGGTGTGCTGGTCGGGTTCGGCTTCCTCACCAAGATGTTGCAGGCGTTCCTGGTGGTGCCGGTCTTCGCCGGCGTCTACCTGCTGGCCGCGCCGACCGGGCTGTGGCGGCGGGTCCGGCAACTGCTGCTGGCCGGGTTGGCGGTGGTGGTCTCCGCCGGCTGGTGGGTGGCACTGGTCGAGCTGGTGCCGGCCAGCGCCCGCCCGTACATCGGCGGTTCGCAGGGCAACAGCATCCTGGAGCTGACCCTCGGCTACAACGGTCTCGGCCGGATCACCGGCGAGGAGGTCGGCAGCGTCGGCGGCGGTGGCGCGCGGCCGGGTGGCGGCGGTGGCCCGTTCTCCGGGCAGAGCGGCGTGCTGCGGATGTTCGGCGGCGAGATCGGTGGTCAGGTCTCCTGGCTGCTGCCGGCCGCACTGATCCTGCTGGTGGTCGGCCTGCTGCTGGTCGGAAGAGCGGCCCGCACCGACCGCACCCGGGCCGGGCTGCTGCTGTGGGGCGGCTGGCTGCTGGTCACCGCCCTGATCTTCAGCTTCATGTCCGGGATCTTCCACGCCTACTACACGGTGGCGCTCGCACCGGCGATCGGCGCGCTCGTCGGCATCGGCGTGACGCTGCTCTGGCGGCAACGCCGACTGCTGCCCGCGTCCGCGGAAGGTGCCGGCACACGCTGGCAGCGGTGGCGTCCACTCGCCGCCACGGCGACGCTCGCCGGCACGCTCGCGGTCACCGTCTGGTGGGCGTGGGTGCTGCTCGGGCGCAGCCCCGACTGGTACCCGTGGCTGCGGACCACTGTGCTCGTCGCCGGCCTGGTCGGTGCGGCGCTGCTGCTGCTGGTCACCCGGCTGCCCCGCCGGTTGGTGCCGGTGGTGCTGGGCCTCGGCGCGGCGGTGGCCCTCGCCGGCCAGGTGGCGTACGCGGTGCAGACCGCCGCCACCCCGCACACCGGGTCGATCCCGAGCGCCGGCCCGTTCGTGGCGGGCGGGTTCGGCCGGGGCGGCTTCCCCGGCGGACGACCGCCCGGCGGCATGGAACTGCCGACCGGCGGTCAACTCCCCGGCGGCGGCCAGTTCCCGGGAGGCTTCCCGGACGGCGGCCAACTCCCCGGCGGCGGCCAGAACGACGGCGGCCAGAACGGTGGGGGCCGCAACGGCGGTCAGGGGCCAGGTTTCCCCGGCGGCGGCCGCAACGGCGTGCCCGGTGTCCCGGGCGGCGGCCAGGTCCCCGGCGGCCAGGGGCGCACGGCCGGTGGGGGAATGGGTGGGCTGCTCGACGCCCGCGAGCCCAGCGCCGCACTGCGCGAGCTGTTGGAGCGCGACAGTGCCGACTACACCTGGGTGGCGGCGACCATCGGCTCGAACAACGCGTCCGGTTACCAGCTCGCCACCGGCGAACCGGTGATGCCGATCGGCGGGTTCAACAGCAGTGACCCGTCACCGACGCTCACGCAGTTCCAGCGGTACGTGGCCGACGGGAAGATCCACTACTTCGTCGGTGGTGGTGGCTTCCGGGCCAACGGCGGCAGCTCGGCGTCCCAGGAGATCGCCGCCTGGGTGGCGGAGACGTTCACGGCGCAGACCGTCGACGGGGTCACCGTCTATGACCTCAGTGCCGGCACGGAGGCGTCATGACCGCGCTGGGCGGACCACGGGCCGCCATCCAGGCCCGACCCACCGCCGCCGTGCTGGACGTGGTGATCCCGGTCTACAACGAGGAGGTCGATCTCGGGCCGTGCGTACGGCGACTGCACGCCCACCTGAGCACGCACTTCCCGTACCCGTTCCAGATCACCATCGCCGACAACGCCAGTGTCGACGACACCCTGAAGGTGGCCGACGGCCTCGCCGGCGAGCTGCCCGGCGTCGAGGTGCTGCACCTGGACGCCAAGGGGCGGGGGAGGGCGCTCTCCGCCGCCTGGTCGGCGTCGTCAGCGCCGGTGCTGGCGTACATGGACGTGGACCTCTCCACCGACCTGGCAGCGCTGTTGCCGCTGGTCGCGCCGCTCATCTCCGGCCACTCCGACCTGGCGATCGGCACCCGGCTGGCGCGTACCTCCCGGGTGGTGCGCGGCGCCAAGCGGGAGGTCATCTCCCGCGCCTACAACCTGCTGCTGCGCGGCGCGTTGGCGGCACGGTTCTCCGACGCGCAGTGCGGGTTCAAGGCGATCCGCGCCGACGTGGCCGCCGAGTTGCTGCCGTTGGTGCGGGACACCGGCTGGTTCTTCGACACCGAGCTGCTGGTGCTGGCCCAGCGGGCCGGGCTGCGGATCCATGAGGTGCCGGTGGACTGGGTCGACGACCCGGACAGCCGTGTGGACATCGTCGCCACCGCCCTGGCCGACCTGCGTGGCGTGGGCCGGCTGGGCCGGGCGCTGCTGACCGGCGCGCTGCCCCTGGCCGACCTGCGCGCCCAGCTTGGCCGGGCGCCGCTGACCGGGCCGCGTGCCCGGCGCGGCCCGGCGCTGCCGGGGCAGGTGCCGGTCGGGTTGCCCCGGCAGCTGGTCCGGTTCGCGGCGGTCGGCGTGGCGAGCACGCTCGCGTACCTGCTGCTGTTCGTGGCCACCCGGGGCCTGCTCGGCGCGCAGCCGGCGAACCTGCTGGCGTTGTTGGTGACAGCGCTGGCGAACACGGCCGCGAACCGGCGGCTGACGTTCGGCATCAGCGGACGCCGGCACGCCGCCCGGCATCACGCGCAGGGGTTGCTGGCCTTCGCCCTAGGCCTGGCGTTGACAAGTGGCGCGTTGGCCGCGCTGCACACCGTCTCGGCCGTGCCGGCCCGGCCGGTGGAGCTGGCCGTGCTGGTGGTCGCGAACCTGGCCGCCACAGTGCTGCGGTTCGTGCTGCTGCGCCTGGGCATGCACCACCGCCGCACCTGAGGCACCGGCCGGTCAGCCGCTCAGCATCTCGGTGAGGACCTCGACGACGCGGCGGGTGTGCCGCCCGTCGGGGTCCTCGTCGGGGTTCAGGTCGGTCACGCTCATCCCGAGCAGCCGGTCGGCGCGGGCCAGCGGCGTGACCAGCGCGATCAGGTCGGCCCAGCGTGGCCCGTCCGGCTCGGGGTAGGTCACCGCGGGCAGGTCGCGCGGGTCCACCACGTCCAGGTCGAGGTGCAGCCAGGTCGGTCCGTCGCCGTCGTCGGCAAGCCCTGCTCCGACCGTCGCCGCGCCCCGGTGCAGCAATTCGGCGGCGTTGACCTGGTGGATCGCCGGGTCGATCCGGGCTGCCTCGACCCGGCTGCTCTCGTCGGTGGGCGGGCGGTGCCCGAGCAGGTGGACGCGGTTCGGCTCGATCAGCGTGCCGTCGGGGCCGACGGCGGTGGTGGGGCCGTGCCCGGTGACCACCGAGAGGTCCATGTCGGCGGCCTCACCGGTCGGCGAGGTCGTGCCGTCGAGGAAGTCCGGGTGGGCGTCGACGAACCACAGGTCGGTCGCCGGGGGCAGGGCCCGGCAGATGCCGGGCAGGATCGCGCAGTCGCCGCCGAGTACCAGTGGTCGGTGGCCGTCCGCGATCAGCGCGCCGATCCGCGCGGCGATGGCGCCGCCGGCCCGGACCAGGCCGGCCGCGCCGATCACACCGCTGGCCGGGTCGCGGTTCGGGTCGCGCAACCGCGCCTCGTCGATCCGCCCGTCGTCGTCGGCGGCCAGGGCCTCGCGCAGGCCGGCCCGGCGCAGCGCGGCCGGGGCCCGCTCCTCGCCGCGCCCGGCGCCGGAGGAGTCCAGCGGCGCGTCCACGATCATCCAGCGCACGTCCGCAGCGTACCGGCGGGATCGGCCGGTCCCGGCCACATTCTGTGGTGAGGCTGGGAGTGCGCCGATGTGCCCGCGACGGCGACAGGGACCGGCGTACGGTGATGGACAAGTCCGGCTTTCTGGGTTAAAAGCCTCATTGGTGTACGCCTGGGACGCCGGTGTCGAGGCGGCGAGGGCAAGGAGCGATCGGTGGAACATCTGGCCTACCTGGACGCGGGGTCCGGCAGCCTGATCGTGCAGGCGGTCGTCGGTGGGGTGGCTGGCGCCGCGGTCGCCGCGAAGCTCTACTGGCGACGGCTGGTCGACCGGTTCCGCCGGCAACCCACCGACCAGCGCTGAGCGGGCCAGTTCCGACGATGGCGATCTCACCCACCGAGGTACGGCCCGAGCCGGCCTCCTTCCGCGACCCGGCCAACCGGGTCTTCCACGTCGGCGACGAGGTGCTGCGCGGGCTGGACACGCAGGCCGCCGAGCACTGGCGTGCACTGACCGGCAGCACGTTCTTCCCGGCGCTCGTCGCCGCACGCAAGGTCTGCGCCACCGAGGACGCCCCGCCGACCCTGGTGCCCGCCGCGACCGGGACGCCGTGGGCCGCCGTGCTGCGCCACGAACGCATCCCGTTCGTCTCCCACCCGTACGAGTGGTCGTTCAGCATGCTGCGCGACGCCGCCCTGCTGCACCTGGAGATCCTGAACGCCGCACTCGGCGAGGGTTTCACCACCAAGGACGGCTCGGCCTACAACCTCCAGTGGCGCGGCGCCGAGCCGGTCTTCATCGACATCGGCTCCTTCGAGCCGGTCCGCGACGGCGAACCGTGGGCCGGCTACCGGCAGTTCTGCCAGACGGTGCTCTACCCGCTGATGCTCACCGCCCACCTGGGCGTCGACTTCCAACCGTGGCTGCGCGCCCGGGTCGACGGCATCGAGGCCGACGAGCTGCGGCCGCTGTTCCACGGGGCCCGCCGGCTGCGCCCCGGCGTGCTGACCCACCTGCACCTGCACGGGGCCATGCAGCAACGCAACTCCGCCGCCAGCACCACCGAGGTCCGCGACCAACTGCGCGCCGCCGGCTTCTCCCGGGAGTTGCTGCTCGCCACCGTACGCGGCATCGAGAAACTGGTCCGCAAGCTGGACCGCCGCCCGCCCGGGAGCCACTGGTCGGACTACCAACGCACCTGCGGCTACTCGGCCCGCGACCGGGTGGCGAAGGAACAGTTCGTGGCCGCCGCGGTGGCCGCCGGCACCCGCCCGCGCCTGGTGCTCGACCTCGGCGCTAACGACGGCCGGTACTCCCGGCTGGCGGCCGGGCACGCCGACTACGTGGTCGCCGTCGAGCAGGACCCGACGGTCGTCGACGAGCTGTACCGACAGCTGCGCGCCGAGGGGCAGCGCCGCATCCTCCCGCTGGTGCTGGACCTCGCCGATCCCTCGCCAGGAGGCGGCTGGCGCGGCGTCGAGCGGGCCGGTTTCGCCGAGCGAGCGTCCGCCGACGTGGTGCTCGCCCTGGCCGTGGTGCACCACCTGGCGATCGGACGCAACGTGCCACTGCCGGAGGTCATCGACTGGCTGGCCGGGCTCACCGCGCCGGGCGGCGCGGTGGTGGTGGAGTTCGTCCACCCGGAGGACCCGATGGCGACCCGGCTGCTGGCCAACAAGCCCGCCGGTCTCTTCCCGGACTACCGACGCGACACCTTCGAGACGTTGCTCGCCGCCCGGGGGCGGATCACCGACCGGCTGGAACTGCCCTCCGGCACCCGCACGCTCTACCGGACGGTGATGGGTGGCTGAACCGCTGTGGGACCAGGGCTGGCGAGGCGAGCTGGGTCGGCTGCTGGAGATCGTCGCGCTGGTCGGTTTCGTGGTCACCCAGCCGCTGCTGGACGTGCTCGGCCGCAGCCCCGACTTCTTCCTCTTCCACAGCGCCGACCCGGCCCAGATCCTGCTGCTCGTCGCCCTGGTGACGGTGATCCCCACAGTCGCGGTGGCGCTGCCGGCCGCACTCAGCCGACTGGCCGGCCGGACCGCCCGCGCCATCACCCACACCGCGCTGGTCGGGCTGTTGGTCGCCGCCCTCGCCGTGCAGGTGGGCCGACACGTGACGCCACTTCGGGGCGTACCGCTGCTGCTGGTGGCCGCCCTCGCCGGAGCCGCCGGCGCGGCCGCACACCGGCGGTGGCGGGCGCCGGGCCGGGTGCTGCGCCTGGCCGCCGCCGGCCCGGTGGCCTTCGTGGCGCTCTTCGTGCTCGCCTCACCCACCTCGGCGGTGGTCCTGCCGCGCGGCGACGGCGGCGCGGCCGGCACCGCGCAGGGCTCGGCCGTGCACCCGCCGGTGGTCATGCTGATCCTCGACGAGCTGCCACTGGTCAGCCTGCTCGGCGCGGACGGGAAGGTCGACGCCGCGCGGTACCCGCACTTCGCCGAGCTGGCCGGCGGATCCACCTGGTACCGCAACTCCACCGGCGTCAGCGGGTGGACGCCCAACGCGCTGCCGGCGATGCTCACCGGCCGCTACCCGGCCAAGCCGGTCGCCCCGCACTACTCGCAGTACCCGGACAACATCTTCACCGCCTTCGGCGGCCTGTACGACATTCGCGCCGAGGAGAGCATCACCCGGCTCTGCCCACCGAGTCGCTGCGAGCAGCCGGTCACCCCGGAACAGGGCCTCGGCGTGCTGGTCCGCGAGACGGGCAAGTTGCTCGGCCGGGTCGCCGGGCCGACGGAGAGCGCCGTCGACCCGGAAGACTCCTACCGCGAGCAGACCCGGGCCGAGGCCGGCCTGGACGCCGCCGAACCGGTGCCGGCCGACCCGAAGTTCCGCTGGGACAGCCTGGACGACAACCAACCGGCCCGGTTCACCAGTTTCCTCGCCGGGCTGAAGCCGACGACCCGGCCCACCCTGCACTTCCTGCACCTGCTGATGCCGCACTCACCGTGGGCGTACCTGCCGTCCGGGGCGCGCTACGACGCCCCGGAGGACCTGCCCAACGACGGCGCCGGGTGGGTCGACCTGGCCCGGCAGCGGCACCTCGCCCAGCTCGGCTACACCGACCGGCTGATCGGCGAGACGCTGCGGACGCTGCGCGCCAACGGCCTCTACGACCAGGCGCTCGTCGTGGTGACCGCCGACCACGGGGTCAGCTTCCGCCCCGGCGCCCAGGGCCGGGGCATGGACGCCATCAAGGCCGCCGCCGGCGAGGTCGCCTGGGTGCCGACGTTCGTCAAGGAACCCCGGCAGCAGACCGGCCGGGTGGACGACCGCAACTGGGAACACGTCGACCTGCTGCCGACAGTGGCCGACGAGGCCGGCATCCGGTTGCCCTGGCGGGTCGACGGGCGCTCCGCCCGGCAGGCCCCCCGCACCGACGGTACGAAGCACTTCTACGACCGCCCCGGCGAACCGGTCACCTTCCCCGGTGGCGTACCCACCCCGCCACCCCAGCCGACACCGCACCCCCTGGTCGGCACCGAGGTACGCGCCGGCCCTGCCGCCGGCAGCGCCCGGGTCGCCGACCTGGCCGCGTTCACCGCCACCGACCCGGACACCGGCACCCTCCCGGCGCTCGTCTGGGGCGACGTCCCGGACCGGATCCCGGACGGCACCCTCCTCGCGGTGGCCGTCAACGGCCGCATCGGGGCCGTCGTCCCGGTGGTGCCCGCCGACCCGGGCGGACGTCGGTTCGCCGCGCTGCTCGCCGACGACAAGCTGTTCCACGCCGGCACCAACCAGCTCGACGTCTTCCAGGTCGCGACGGACGGTACGCTGCGACGCCTCGCCCTGTCGTGACAAGGTTTCCGGGTTCGCTCCGGTCTGGCTTCCGGGTTGGTCCGGTCCGGTCCCGGGGTCGGTCCGGTCCGGTCCCGTCTGGCGGGATGCCGGGTTTCCCGGCCGCCCGGTCGGGAATCGGGTGACGCATACCTCACCGCCGAACCACGGCGGGCGTTGTCCCCCGGGCCGCAATTACGGTAGAAGCGAAGGCAATTCAACGTAGATCTGCCGGCGAAGCGAGGAACCACATGACGGAAGTCAAGCTCGATCACCCCGGTGGGCAGCTGTCGATGCCGGTGCATCCTGCGGTCGAGGGCCCCGCCGGTATCGGGGTGAGCAAGCTGCTGAAGGAAACCGGGATGACCACGTACGACCCCGGTTTCGTCAACACCGCCGCTGCCTCATCCGCGATCACCTACATCGACGGCGACGCGGGGATCCTGCGTTACCGGGGGTACCCGATCGAGCAGTTGGCCGAGAAGTCCTCCTTCCTGGAGGTCTCCTACCTGCTCATCTACGGTGAGCTGCCGACGGAGCAGCAGCTGACCGAGTTCACCGAGTGGATTCGGCGGCACTCGCTGCTGCACGAGGAGATGCGCCGCTTCTTCGACGGCTTCCCCCGGGACGCCCACCCGATGGCGGTGCTCTCGTCCGCGGTGAGCGCCCTGTCCACCTTCTACCAGGACAGCCTGGACCCGTTCGACTCCGAGCACGTGGAGATCTCCACGGTCCGGCTGATGGCGAAGGTCCCCACCATCGCCTCGTACGCCTACAAGAAGTCCATCGGTCAGCCGCTGCTGTACCCGGACAACTCGCTGGGGTACGTGGACAACCTGCTGCGGATGACGTTCGGCGTGCCGGCGGAGCCGTACGAGGTCGACCCGGTGATGTCGAAGGTGCTGGACATGCTGTTCGTCCTGCACGCCGACCACGAGCAGAACTGCTCCACGTCGACCGTCCGCCTGGTCGGTTCCAGCAACGCCAACCTGTTCGCCTCGGTCTCGGCCGGCGTGAACGCGTTGTTCGGCCCGCTGCACGGCGGCGCGAACCAGGCGGTGCTGGAGATGCTCCAGCAGATCCACGCCGGCGACGGCGACGTCCGGTCCTTCGTCCGCAAGGTGAAGGACAAGCAGGACGGCGTCAAGCTGATGGGCTTCGGCCACCGGGTCTACAAGAACTACGACCCGCGGGCGGCGATCGTCAAGAAGGCCGCGCAGGACGTGCTGGGCCGGATGGCCAAGCCGGACCCGCTGCTGGACATCGCCATGGAGCTGGAGGAGATCGCCCTCGCCGACGACTTCTTCGTCTCCCGTCGGCTCTACCCGAACGTGGACTTCTACACCGGCCTGATCTACAAGGCCATGGGTTTCCCGACCAAGATGTTCACTGTGCTCTTCGCGCTTGGCCGGCTCCCCGGCTGGATCGCCCAGTGGCGCGAGATGATCAGCGACCCGGAGACCAAGATCGGCCGTCCGCGGCAGGTCTACGTCGGCTCCGCCGAGCGGGACTACGTCCCCTTCGGCGAGCGCTGACCCGCTCCTCGCCTCACCAGCAGGCCGTCGACCCCTCCGGGTCGGCGGCCTGCCGCGTTCCCGCAGTCCGATCCGCCCCGGCCCGGCCCGCCCCGGCCCGGCATGATCGACTCGGGTTCCTTGAAGGCGCGGTGTTCTTCGCGCTTGGACACCCCGATTTTCAGGAAGCCGAGTCGATCACGGGCCGGAACACCCCGACTTTCAGGAAACCGAGTCGATCACGGGCGGCGGCGGGTGATCGACGACCGGGCGGGCGGTCAGAAGGCGGAGATGTCCTGGGCCCGCTCGCTGCGGCTGAGCGCGCTGATCAGTGCGGACTGGCCACGGCGGCGCACGGCCAGTCGGACCAGCAGGTCGCGGACGGGCTCGAAGACGTCCGCCGGGAACTCCGGCGTGGGTACGCCGATGCTCACCGCGAGGTCGTCGGAGTGGACCACGATCTCCAGCTGACGGGTGAGCAGGAAGTCACCGCGCCGCAGCGCCCAGCCCTGCCACGGGATCGGCACGACCTCACGGGCGGCACCCCGGGAGAGCAGGTCGCCGACCTCCTCCACCGCCCGGGCGGACCGGGCGTGCAGGTCGGCCGCCCCGCGTGCGGCGTCGGCCTCGTCGGAGCCGGAGGCGACAGTGTTCTTGTCCGGGGACCCCTCGGAGACCCAGGCGGCCCGCTCGTAATGGTTGTCGGCCGCCTCCAACACCGGCAGGTCGGTCGGCATCGGCAGTAGCTCCGCCGCGCGGACCGCCTGACGTCCCAGGTGGCACGCCAGACCACCAACGGACAGGTGCGGCAGCGCACTCGGGTCTGACCACCGCTCGGTCACCTCGGAGCGTCGGATCAGGTCCAGCGCGATCGAGGCGGCGACCGGAAAGCTGGCATCCAGGGCGTCGACAGGGCGAGACATTCGCACATTCTGACAGCCCCGGCCGGCAGCCGCCGAGCTGCGGCCCCGGCCTGACGGCTTGAAACTGGGCTGCTTGGCGGCGAGTTGCGGGCCCTGGCCTGACGGCTTGACACTGGGCGGCTCGGCGGCGCGCTACTCGCCCGGCGCTCCGGCGCTCCGGCGCTCCGGCGCTCCGGCGTTCCGGCGCGGACCTGCCCGGCACACTCGTCACGGCATGATCGACTCGGCTTTCCGGAAGTCGCGGGGTCCCCGGCACCGGGACAACCCGACTTCAAGAAAACCGAGTCGATCAACCCTGCCCGGGTCCGAGCCCGAGGCCAGCCCGAGCCCGAGGCCAGCCCGAGCCCGAGGCCAGTCCGAGCCTGAGGCCAGTCCGAGCCTGAGGCCAGCCCGAGCCTGAGGCCAGCCCGAGCCCGAGGTCAGCCCGAGCCCGAGGCCAGTCCGAGCCGGGTCCGAGGTCAGCCCGAGCCCAAGCCGGAGTCGGGCCTGGACGACGAAGGTCAGCGCAGGCCGGCGGCGGCGAGGAGGTTGCCCTCGGGGAGCGCCGGGAGGGCGCGGCCCTGGGACATCCGCTGCTCGGCGCGCTCGGCGGTGAACGCGGCGTCGTGGTGGATGGCGGCGGCGTAGCTGGCGGCGGTGCGGTGGGCGATGGCGGCCCAGCCGTACTGGTCGTGGACCAGCCGGCGAGCTCGGCGGGCCATGACGCGGGCGCGGTCGGGGTCCGACAGCAGGGCGTCCACGGCGTCGGTCAGGCTGTCCGGGTCGTGCGGGCGGAAGGTCATCCCGGCGACGCCCGGTTCGACGATCTCGGCGAGGCCACCGGTCGCGGCGACGGCGAGGGGAGCGCCGGCCGCGGCGCCCTCCAGGGCGACCATGCCGAACGGCTCGTAGATGCTCGGCACGGCGAAGCAGTCGGACGCGGCCATCAGCGCCGGCAGGTCGGTGCCACCGAGGAAGCCCGGCATGGTGACCATGCCGCCCAGGCCGCGGCGGTGCACCTCGGCCTCCAACTCGGCGCGGTACGGCCCGTCGCCGGCGATCACGGCACGCAGCCCGGGGTGCCGCTCGCGCAGCCGGGGGAGCGCGGCGATCAGGTGCTGGACGCCCTTCTCGTAGACCAGGCGGCCGGCGAAGGTGACCAGCGGGCCGTTTCCGGCGAAGCGGGCGCGGGCGGCGGCCACGGCACGGGCGGGCACCCGCCAGCGGTGCGGCTCCACGCCGTTGGCGACCACGTCGACCCGCCCAGCCGGTACGCCGAACAGGGCGTTCACCTCGTCGCGCATGTACCCGGAGCAGACGATCACCCGGTTGGACTCGCTGCTGAGCCACTGCTCGACGCCGTGGATGGTGCGGTTCATCTCCTCCGGCAGCCAGCCCTGGTGCCGCCCGGCCTCGGTGGCGTGGATGGTGCTGACCAGCGGGATGTCCAGGTGGTCGCGCACCGTCATCGCGGTGTGCGCGACGAGCCAGTCGTGGGCGTGGATGACGTCGTAGGAGCCGGCCTGGGTGGCGCGCAGGGCGGTGCGGGTGAGGGTGTGGTTGAAGGCCATGGTCCAGGCCAGCAGGGAGTTGGTGGCGAGGGGGAAGGTGACCGGGTCTTCGGGGGCGCGCAGGATGCGTACGCCGTCGGCGTATTCCTCGAGGGGTGCGCCGTCGGTGTGGCGGGTGACGACGGTGACCTCGTGGCCGGCGGCGGCGAGGGCTACGGAGAGGGCGTGCACGTGTCGGCCGAGACCGCCGACGAGCACCGGCGGGTACTCCCAGGACAGCATGAGGATGCGGCGGGTCTGCGGGGGCACCCCGGGGCCGGGCTGCGCCGGCACGGGCGTGCCGGGCTGCGCGGCGGGACCGGGCTGCGCCGGGGGCCGGGAGGTCACTGTGGGCCGGTGGGCCCGGTCCTTGGTGGCAGCGAGCTGCTCGTCGACCCGCAGGGTCGTCACATCAATCTCCGTCCATGCATGGTGGTACGCGCCGGCGTCAGTGGCGGCGGAGCGAGAGGTGTAAGGGGTGGCCGAGGGCCTGGCGGGCACGCGCGAACGCTTGTCCCCGGTCAAGGAAAGTGCATCGGACCCAAGAACGCACCTCGAAAAGGGTCATCGTGACGGAGGACACCCGATGGGTGTAGCGCGCATCAGACAGGTGGTTTCCGCCCACCGCCTGAAAGGATGGATTGGCGCGCCCGGGCCGGGGGCACTACCTGCGTGCGCGCGGGCGATCTCGGCCGGTGCGCACATAACCATGGTCTAAGGAGCGACATGCAGGTCTGGCCGGGCGAGCGGTATCCCCTGGGCGCCACCTACGACGGGATGGGCACCAACTTCGCCATCTTCTCCGAGGTGGCCGAGCGGATCGAGCTGTGCCTCTTCGACGAGTGGGACACCGGCGCGGAGCGCCGCGTCGAGCTGCGCGAGGTCGACGCGTACGTGTGGCACGCGTACCTGCCGGGCATCGAGCCGGGCCAGCGCTACGGCTACCGGGTGTACGGCCCGTACGACCAGGCGAACGGGCTGCGCTGCAACCCGCACAAGCTGCTGATCGACCCGTACGCCAAGGCCATCGACGGTGACGTGGAGTGGGACCCGGCGGTCTACGACTACGACCTGGACGAGCCGGAGCGGATGTCGGAGGCCGACTCGGCGCCGTTCATGCCGAAGTCGGTGGTGGTCAACCCGTACTTCGACTGGGGCAACGACAAGCCGCCGCGCACTCCTTACCACCACTCGGTGATCTACGAGGCGCACGTGCGCGGGCTGACCATGCGCCACCCGGACATCCCGGAGGAGCTGCGCGGCACGTACGCGGGCATCGCCTCCCCGCCGATGATCGACTACCTGACCCGGCTCGGGGTGACGGCGATCGAGCTGATGCCGGTGCACCAGTTCATCCACGACAACCGGCTCGTCGACCTGGGGCTTCGCAACTACTGGGGTTACAACACCATCGGCTTCTTTGCCCCGCACCACGGCTACTCCGCGTTGGGCCGGCTCGGCCAGCAGGTGCAGGAGTTCCGGGGCATGGTGAAGGCGCTGCACGCGGCCGGCATCGAGGTCATCCTCGACGTGGTCTACAACCACACCGCCGAGGGCAACCACCTCGGCCCGACGCTGAGCTTCAAGGGTGTGGACGCCCCGAGCTACTACCGGCTCAGCGAGGAGGACCCCCGCTACTTCGTCGACTACACGGGCACCGGCAACAGCCTCAACGTGCGCAGCCCGCACTCGCTGCAACTGATCATGGATTCGTTGCGTTACTGGGTGACCGAGATGCACGTCGACGGCTTCCGGTTCGACCTGGCGGCCACCCTGGCCCGGGAGTTCTACGAGGTGGACCGGCTCTCCACCTTCTTCGAGGTGGTGCAGCAGGATCCGGTGGTCAGCCGGGTGAAGCTCATCGCCGAGCCGTGGGACGTCGGCCCCGGCGGCTACCAGGTGGGTAACTTCCCGCCACTGTGGACGGAGTGGAACGGCAAGTACCGCGACACCGTGCGGGACTTCTGGCGCGGCGAGCCGGCCACCCTGGCCGAGTTCGCGTCCCGGATCTCCGGCTCCGCCGACCTCTACCAGGACGACGGCCGCCGGCCGTTCCACAGCATCAACTTCGTCACCGTGCACGACGGGTTCACCCTCAACGACCTGGTGTCGTACAACGACAAGCACAACGAGGCCAACGGCGAGGAGAACCGCGACGGCGAGAGCCACAACCGGTCCTGGAACTGCGGCGTCGAGGGCGACACCGACGACGAGGCGGTCCTCGCCCTGCGGGCCAAGCAGCGGCGCAACTTCCTGGCCACCCTGATGCTGTCGCAGGGCGTGCCGATGATCGGCCACGGTGACGAGCTGGGCCGCACCCAGCACGGCAACAACAACGTCTACTGCCAGGACAGCGAGCTGGCCTGGGTCGACTGGGACAACGCCGACGAACAGCTGCTGGACTTCGTCCGCACGCTCACCGCGTTCCGCAAACGTCACCAGGTGTTCCGCCGTCGCCGGTTCTTCACCGGGTTGCCGGTGAACGGGCGCGGCATCGACGAGCCGCTGCCCGACCTGGCCTGGTACACCCCCGACGGGCGGGAGATGACCGGCGAGGACTGGGGCAACGACTTCGGCCGCTCGGTGGCGCTCTTCGTCAACGGCGAGGGCATCCGCGAGCGCGGCCAGTACGGCCAGAAGCACCACGACGCGTCGTTCCTGCTCTGCTTCAACGCCCACGACGCGCCCTTGGACTTCACCATGCCCGGCAGCGAGTACGGCCAGAAGTGGGAACGGGTGATCAGCACGGCCCAACCCGAGCCCGGCGACGCCACGGTGATCAGCGCGGGCGGCACCATCCGGGTGCCGGACCGTTCCCTCGTCGTGCTGGAGAGGACGATCTGACATGCCGGCCACCCCTCCCAAGGCCACCTACCGGATCCAGGTCCGCCCAGGCTTCGACCTGGACGCCACCGCCGCGATCGTCGACTACCTGGACGACCTCGGCGTCAGCCACCTCTACAGCGCCCCGCTGCTGACCGCCACCCCCGGCTCCCAGCACGGCTACGACGTGGTCGACCACCGGGCCGTCAACCCGGAGCTGGGCGGGGAGGCCGCCCGGCAGCGGCTGCTGGCAGCGCTACGCGACAAGCACCTCGGCCTGGTCGTCGACATCGTGCCCAACCACGCCGGGGTCGCCGTCCCCGCCGCCAACCCCGCCTGGTGGGACGTGCTGCGCCGGGGGCGCGACTCGACGTACGCCGACTGGTTCGACATCGACTGGGACCGGGGCCGGCTGCTGCTGCCGGTGCTGGCCGACGACCCCGCCGCCCTCGACGACCTCAAGGTGGTCGACGGGGAGCTGCGCTACCACGAGCACCGCTTCCCGGTCGCCGACGGCACCGGCGACGGCAGCGCCCGAGAGGTGCACGACAGGCAACACTACGAGCTGGTCTCCTGGCGGCGCGGTGACGCCGAGCTGACGTACCGCCGATTCTTCGCCATCGCGGGCCTGGCGGGTCTGCGCGTGGAGGACCCGGCGGTCTTCGCCGCCACCCACGAGCTGATCCTGCGCTGGGCGGCCGCCGGGGAGGTCGACGGCATCCGCGTCGACCACCCGGACGGCCTGCGCGACCCGGCCGGCTACCTGGCCCGGTTGCGGGCCGCCGCGCCCGACGCCTGGCTCGTGGTGGAGAAGATCCTGGAGTACGGCGAGGAGCTGCCGGACTGGCCGGTGGACGGCACCACCGGATACGACGCCCTGGCCGCGGTCAGCGGGCTCTTCGTCGACACCGACGCCGAGGGCGACTTCACCGCGCTGGACAACCGCCTCACCGGGCGGCACACCTCCTGGGAGGACCTGACCCACGCCACGAAACTGGCCGCCGCCACCCAACTGCTCGCCGCCGAGCTCACCCGGTTGGCCGCCCTCGCCCCCGAGGTGCCCACCGAGCAGGCTGGCGCGGCGCTCGCCGAACTGGCCGCCGCGTTCCCGGTCTACCGGGGCTACCCGCCGCACGGCGCCCGGTACCTCGCCGCCGCCCGCTCCGAGGCCGGCCGCCGCCGCCCCGACCTGGCCGGTGCCCTGGACGCTGTCACCCGTCGACTGCGCGACCCCTCCGACGAGCTGGCCCAACGGTTCCCGCAGCTCACCGGCGCGGTGATGGCCAAGGGCGTGGAGGACACCGCGTTCTACCGCTGGACCCGGTTCGTGGCGCTCAACGAGGTCGGCGGCAGCCCCGCCCACTTCGGGGTGCCGCCGGCGGAGTTCCACCGCTTCGCCTCTGCCCACCAGGTCCGCTGGCCCGCCAGCATGACCAGCCTCTCCACCCACGACACGAAACGCAGCGAGGACGTCCGCGCCCGGCTCGCGGTGCTCAGCGAACTGCCGGGCCGCTGGGCCGAGCAGGTCAAGGCCTGGATGGAGTACGCGCCGCTGCCCGACCCGGCCTTCGCCCACCTGCTCTGGCAGACCGCCGTCGGCGCGTGGCCGATCGAACGGGAACGGCTGCACGCGTACGTCGAGAAGGCCGCCCGGGAGGCCGGGGCCTCGACCAGTTGGGCGAACCCCGACCCGGCCTTCGAGCAGGCAGTGCACGCCGTTGTCGACCGGATGTACGACGACCCGAGCCTGCACGACGAGCTGACCGAACTCGCCGCCGCGATCACCCCGGCCGGCTGGTGCAACTCGCTCGGGCAGAAGCTCATCCAGCTCACCATGCCCGGGGTGCCGGACACCTACCAGGGCACCGAGCTGTGGGACAACTCCCTCGTCGACCCGGACAACCGCCGCCCGGTCGACTTCGACGTACGCCGAGAGCTGCTGGCACGCATCGACGGCGGCTGGCGTCCCCCGGTCGACACCGACGGAGCGGCGAAGCTGCTCGTCGTGTCGCGGACCCTGCGGCTGCGGCGGGCGCACCCGGAGCTGTTCACCACCTACCGGCCGGTGCCCGCGCACGGGCCGGTGGGCCGGCACGTGGTGGCCTTCGACCGGGGCGGCGTGATCGCCGTGGCGACCCGGCTGCCCCTGGGCCTGGCCCGCGCCGGTGGGTGGTGTGACACAGCCCTGTCACTTCCCGTTCACGAGGTGAAGGACCTGTTCACCGGCCGGGTCTACAGTGGCGGGGAGACCCCACTGGACGACCTTCTGGCCGACTATCCCGTGGCTCTGCTGGCTCCTCTCACCGTTGCCGAGGAGGCCGTTTCATGACCGAATTCTCCGTCTGGGCACCGGACGCCGAGCGGGTGCGGCTGCGCCTGGCCGGCGACACCGACCACGAGATGCGCGCCGCCGCCGACGGCTGGTGGCGGGTCGAGGTGCCCGACGCCGGCCCCGACTACTCCTTTCTGCTGAACGACGACGAAACCCCACTGCCCGACCCCCGGTCACCGTGGCAGCCTGCGGGAGTGCACGGGCCCAGCCGCCGCTACGACCACGCCGAATTCGCGTGGTCCGACAGCCTGTGGACCGGCCGGCAACTGCCCGGCAGCATCCTCTACGAGCTGCACATCGGCACCTTCACCCCGGAAGGCACCTTCGACGCGGCCATCGACCGCCTCGACCACCTCGTCTCCCTGGGCGTCGACCTGATCGAGCTGCTCCCGGTCAACGCCTTCAACGGCGAACACAACTGGGGGTACGACGGCGTCTGCTGGTACGCCCCACACGAGCCCTACGGCGGCCCCGACGGCCTGAAACGGTTCGTCGACGCCGCCCATGCCAAGGGGTTGGGGGTGATCCTCGACGTTGTCTACAACCATTTCGGGCCCTCCGGGGCCTACGCGCCGCGGTTCGGGCCCTACCTCGCCGAGCAGAGCAACAGTTGGGGCCGCTCGATCAACCTGGACGGCCCGCACTCCGACGAGGTACGCCGCTACATCATCGACAGCGTGCTCATGTGGCTGCGCGACTACCACGTCGACGGGCTGCGGTTGGATGCCGTGCACGCGCTGCGCGACTCGCGGGCGGTGCCCATCTTGGAAGAGCTGGCTGTTTCCGTCGAATCGTTGTCGACGCACCTGGGGCGGCCGCTGTCGCTCATCGCCGAATCGGACCTCAACGACCCGCGGCTCATCACGCCGCGCGAGGCGGGTGGGTTCGGGCTGCACGCCCAGTGGAACGACGACGCGCACCACGCGCTCCACACGTTGCTGACGGGGGAGCGGCAGGGGTACTACGGGGACTTCGGCTCCCTGGAAACGCTGTCGGACGTGCTGACCGGCGGGTTCTTCCACGCCGGCACCTGGTCCAGCTTCCGCAACCGGCACCACGGGCGGCCGGTCGATCCTCGGGTGCCGGGGCACCGGTTCGTGGCCTACCTGCAGAACCACGACCAGATCGGTAACCGGGCCACCGGGGATCGGATCTCCGCCTCGCTGTCGCCCTCGCTGCTGCGGGTCGGGGCCGTGCTGCTGATGACGGCGCCGTTCACTCCCATGCTGTTCATGGGGGAGGAGTGGGCTGCCTCAACGCCCTGGCAGTTCTTCACCTCGCACCCCGAGCCGGAGTTGGCAGCTGCGGTGCGGACCGGGCGGCGGCGGGAGTTCGCTGCGCACGGGTGGCCGGAGGGGGACGTGCCGGATCCGCAGGACCCGGAGACGTTCGTGCGGTCGCGGTTGGACTGGGCGGAGCTGGACAAGCCTGAGCATCGGGAGATGTTGGCGTTCTACCAGCGGTTGATCGCCCTGCGTCGGTCTCTTCCTGATCTTTCGGATCCTCGGTTGAACGCTGTCTCTGTGCAGCATGGGGACCAGTTCCTGGTGATGCGGCGGGGGGACACGCTTGTTGTCGCCAACCTTGCGGGGCGGGGGCAGGGGATTTCGCTGCCTGGGGTGGTTCGACGGGTGTTGCTGGCTACGGGGGAGGGGGTCACGGTCATGCGGGACCGGATCCAGTTGCCGGCGGAGACTGCGGCGATCGTGGCGCTCTGACCAAGGTGCGACCTCAGAAACACCCGTGTCGTGTACCAGGGCACCATCCAGCGCCGAAGCAGTCGCCACGGCTTGACCGATCTGCGGAACAGGATGCGCATGATTCGTCAGGTCGTTTTCCGAACCGGGCAGTGCCGGTGATGCCCGCACGAGCCGGCCGGCTGCGTCCGCGATGACCTGCACGTTCACGCCGTGGCGTGTGTGCTTGCTGCTGTAGTACGGCTTCTGCTCGTGATCCGGTCGATCGAAATCAGCGTCCTGTCCAGCACCGCGCGCCAGCAGCCGGATGCGCCGCATCGGGGTGTCCAGGTCGTCGGTTGGCGAGTTGAGCAGGGCTACCGCCTCTTGGGCGTCGCGCCAAGCGGTGGCGACGCCGACCTCGAAACCGGCCGCGAGGGCCGCAGCGGCGGCGTAGAAGGAAGCCAGGTTCGCGTACCACGTGGCGGGCTCCGTCTGCGGTGATGCCTGCAGGTGGGGCTGTTTTCACGCACTAACCGAAATGAGTCAACTGGGTCTGACCGGCCAGCCGTCTGGCGGCCTCAGAGCCGCAGCAGCCCCGCGGCGAGCGACTCACGCAATCCGGCGGGCGGCTCCTGGTAGCCCTCGTCCCACAACGCACCGGGAAAGCCGCCGGCCGCGAACGCAGTGTTGAGATCGTCGACGAACCAGATCGCGGGCCCCACCTTCCCGTCGATTCCGGGGCCGGGCAGGTCGATGCCGTAGGGCGCGTCGCCGCTGATGTTCGCCTTGTGGAGCTCGTCGGGCGCGTAGTCGAGCTGGAACGGGATGCCGGCGTCCCGGCGCGCGGTGTCCCTGAGGTACGCGGCCTGCTCGGCCTCGTAGTAGGAGCGCGAGCCGCCCCGCTCGGCCCACTCGAGCTGCACCACCAACGGGTCCGCGAGCACGCTGGCCGGCCAACCCGGCAATTCCCCGACGAGCCACACATCGCCCACCTGCCGGATCCACGCGCTGATCGTCATCGGGAACGGCGCGAACGTCACCTCCAGCCAGTCGGCCAGCGCGGGCGCGCCCGGCGACGGGGGAACGTGGGCGCGACACGGCGTCCCCTCGTCGTCGTTCTCCTCCGCACGGAAGCCCCGCGCCTGCAGCCGCTCAACGAGCGTCTCGACGTTCCTGCGGGCACGGTCGGCGAACTCGCGCGCCACCGCCTCGGCGTCCTCGCGGTACGGGGCGTCGAAGACCCGTAGGCCAAGACCGCGCAGGTTGCGCCATACGTCGTCGGGATCACCGGACACGTACCGGGCGTGGAAGCTCACCACGGCCACCATCCTTGCAGAGAGTCACCAGCGTCGGCGGCGAGGTCTCGGTTGCCGACTCAGCTGGCGATCCGCAACGTTGTCAAGCAGCCGCGGCCGCTGGGCTCGGCGACCATCGCGATCAATGGCACGACACAGACCTTCGCCCCGCCATCCCCGCCGAGAAACAGGCCATCCTCGCGCGTATCTCGTTGACGTGGCGCGGGCGTACCTCCAGGTTGGTGACCTGCGCGGGGCTGCCCGCGCCCTGGTGGACGCAGACAGTGTCGCGCCGGCTGAGGTTCGGTGCCGGCCGTTGGCGCGTACCGTGATCGCCGAGGTTGCTCGCGCGCAGCCGGCGCCGGCCGGCGTGGCGCGACTGGCGACGTTGGTCGGCCTCACCCGCTGACTGGCCGGCTGCTCCGGCGCAGGACGATGGTGCGTGGCTACGCCGAAGCGTCATGATGCGCGGTCCTGACCCCGGTGCCCGGCATCGCGGTCAGGACCGCAGCCCGGGTCCTGCTCGACCGGCGACGGAAGCAGCTTCGCCGCCCCGCGGACTCACAGAATCGTTGTCAGCACACCTCCATCGACGCGTACCGCCGATCCGTTGATTGCCGATGCGGCGGGACTGGCGAGGAAGGTCACGGTGTTTGCGATCTCATCTGGTTCGATGAAGCGTCCCAGTAGGGAGGTCTGGTTGGCGCCGATGATCGCCACTTTCAGGTCGTCCTCGAGGAGGGATTGAGCATCAGCCAGCGACCTGACCGTTTCGGCGACGCCGGCGGAATATGTGGGGCCGCCCAGCACCGAGTTGACGGTCACCGCAGTGCCCTTCGTAAGCTTCGCCAGGCCGTTGCCCACTGCGAGCATCGCCGTCTTGGACGTGCCGTAGTGAAGCATGTCGGCGGGAATGTTGACGCCCGACTCGCTGCTCACGAACACGATCCGGCCCCACCCCCGATCGAGCATTGCCGGCATGAGGTGCCGCGCAAGCCGGACCCCGCTGAGCACGTTCACCTCGAAGTAGAGCCGCCAGTCCTCGTCGGAAATGAGGTCGAAAGGTTTGAGCTCAAAGAGCCCGACGTTGTTGATGAGAATGTCAACGGTGGGCAGTTCGTCGCACAGCCTGTCGACGTCATCGGCAACGGAGAAGTCGGCTTGGATACCAGTGACGGATACGCGGGGCGTCTCCCGACGCAACACGTCGACAGCCTCGGCCAGCTTTTCCGGGTCGCGGCCGTTGAGGACCACGTTGACACCCTCGCCGGCCAGGGCCTTCGCGGTTGCGTAACCGATGCCTTGACTGGATCCGCTGATGAATGCGGTCTTGCCGCTGAGCTGCAGGTCCACGTGCTGTTCTCCTAGTGAGTGGTCGCCGACTGGTGCCAGAACGGTGCACCTGCCCAACGTCGGCAGGCGTTCCTCTCGACCTTGCCGCAGACCGATGAGCATCTGATGAGCATCTGATGAGCACGGCGTCAGTGGCTGACGCTGGTGTGGTCGGACCGTTGGTACGTGCGGCCACGGCCGATTGATCTGACTGCGACGAAAGTCCCGCCTCGGGGGTTCCTGGGTCTGCCGTACCGAGCCGTGGTGTTGACCCACCCGCAACCGGGCGCTCCGCACGGCGGCTGCGGATACCGCCTCCGCACTCCAAATTGTGGGTCGGTGCCGTTGTGAACGACGGCGGTTTGGCCGGATCGTTCATCGCTGGGCGCCACCCGGGCGACTGGCCGCTGCCGGCGGCGACCCGATCCTGGCGGCAGCGGCAACCATCTCGGTAGCCCCGGCGTTACGCGCCTCTGCCCGGGACCGGCGATTCGTGGCGGTGTGACGTTGATGTCGAATCGCGTGGAGGGGGATGCGCGCGGATCGCGGCTAGAAGCGGAAGGCGAGCGAGGGTACGAGGATTGCGCGGGCGGCTCGTCGCTGGATCAGGCTGTGTTGTGCTGGCCGATGACCGGAGGGGTGATGGTGCACTCCCCTCGCCCGCGATGCCGTGGTGACCTTGGCCCAGCGTGCCTAGCGCCGAGCCATTCCCGACGAGTTGCGCCTGCTCGCCGGCCGCATCGGCATCAACCTGGCTGCATAACTGCCGGTAATCACGACATCGTCATCTCGTCCTACTGTCCGGTTTGGAACGTGAACGCGTCCTGATAGTCGACGCGGCAACGGTCGCTCCTGAGCAGCTGGGCCTCTACCGGAGGAGGCGGGGATGGGCGGTCCGTCGGGTGGCGCGCTGGCGGGAGCGGCGGTCGATCGGAGACTGCGGCGATCGTGGAGGTGTGACGTCAAGGTCGGATCGTGTGAAGGGTATTGCATGCCGCACCGGACTTTGGTCCCGGTAGCTGGCCGACCGCGAACTGACAACGCGACCGTTTCCGGTTGCCCGAGCGACGTAGCTTGGAGGACGGTGCCTCCTGATCGATGGCATGCCCGACTCACCGTTGGACGAGGAGAGCTGTGGACGCGAATTCGGTTACTGCCATCTGCGCAACTGTGATCGCCGTCGCTTCACTTGTGGTTTCGATTACGGAGGCAAGAGCAAGCCGAAGGCACAACTTCCAATCGATTCGTCCATTGTTGAGCCTGGACTGCCTCCGGTTGAATAGCGGCCTGGCCGGCATTCGAATCCGAAATGCCGGCCTTGGCCCGGCTATCATTCGGGTAACTACGCTGTATCTCGACGGCGATGAAGTCGGGCCGTGGGAGAAGCAGGTTGTCGATCCACTGCGCGGCACGTTCGCGGTCTGGCCAAACTTCTCAACCCTTCGCCCAGGTAAGCCCATCCCGGTTGGCCAGGAACTGATGATCCTTGCGGTAGAGGACTACCAGCCAGCGAGAGATGCCGAATTTTGGACGGCGGTGACCCAGCGGATCAGGATTCATGTGCAGTATGAATCGATATATGGCAACGAGCGGCAGGAGGCGTGGTTCGAAGGGTCCCCCCGTCATCAGATTGAACTTCCTTCGCACGAAAGGGATGATGCGGAATCTTCGATAAATAACGATGCGCAAACCGAGCCAAGCCAATATCTGTAGTGGCTGCCGCCACTCGTACACACTCTCGGTGTACCGTCCGAGGTGCGGGGGCAGCAGGGTGTGGCCGCTGTCCTGGTCCTCTACCTGGGGGTTGGCGAAGGCATGGTGACGAAGCCGGACACCATCGGTGCCAGGATCCGTTACTGGCGGATGCGCCGGGGTGGCATGACCCAGGCCGTCCTCGCCGGGCTCGCCGGTGTCACCCAGTCCTACATCTCGCAGGTCGAGTCGGGCCGGAAGACCATCGATCGTCGCTCCACTCTCGTCACTCTCGCCGCCGCGCTTCAGGTCACCGTGGCCGACCTGCTGGGCCAGGGCACCGAGTCCGGTGATCCGGCCCGTGAGAGCGCCGCCGAGTGTGTTCCGGCGATCTGGTCAGCCCTAATCGAGATCGAGGACGGCGAGCGCCGCCCGTCGACCTTCACCAAGGACCACCTGGCGCGCGAGGTCGCGCGCGCCGAGCAGCTTCGCACCTCCTGCAACTATCCGGCGATGGCTCGCATGCTGCCCAGCCTCCTGCTAGAAGCCGCCGCCGTAGGCGGCACCGTGCTCGTCCAGGTCGCCTACCAGGCCGCCACCTGCCTGCGGAACCTCGGCTACCGCCATTTGGCCCTCAACGCCGCCCGGTTTTCCGGGGCGGTCGCTGACGACACCGAAGATCCGGCATGGATCGCGGCCTCGCGCTTTGCCTATGCGCAGAGTCTGCCGATCGAATCAGCACCGGTCGCGGCCCGCGCCGCCGACCGGTCACTGATCGAGCTGCAAGCTGACGCCGCCGATGAGCGGGTGCGACAGATGCTCGGGCAGCTCCACCTCTCGGCGGCGCTGACCTCGGCGGTGAGTGGACGCCTGGACGTCGCGCGCGACCACCTTGCAGAGGCGGCTCGCGAAGCGGCGACCCTCGGGGATCCGGCCGATGGTGCGGGCTTCAACGGCTGCGGGTTCGGACCAACCAATGTCGGGCTGTGGGAGATGTCCATCGCCGCCGAGCAGGGCGAGTCGGGCCGGGTCATCGAGCTGTCTCGGACGGTCCGACCGCAGGTGCTCGCAGCGTCAATCCGCCAGCAGTCCTACTGGCTCGACCTCGGTCGCGCCCTGGCGGACGGCGGTCGTCGGGACGTCGAAGCCCTCGCCGCATTCGTGCAGGCCGAGCGAGCCGCACCGATCCCGTTCGCGATCAACCCCCTCGCCCGCGATGCCCTGGTGACCCTGGCCCAGCGCGCGCAACGTCGAGCCATCCCCGACGAGCTGCGCCTGCTCGCCGGCCGCATCGGCATCAACCTGGCCGCATAACTGCCAGTAATCACGCCATCACCAATCCGCTCTACTGTCCGGTTTGGGACGTGGGAGTCCCGACGGCCTGGTGCGGCAGTGGTTGATAGCGAGCCGTCCGGCCTCTACCCCAGCAGATGCTCGCCGACCGGCTACGCAGGTCGAAGAGCTGGGTGGACAAGGTGGAGCGCGGCGTGCGCGCCCTGGACCGGTACTCGGTGATCCAGGAGCTGGCCCACGTTCTGCGGGTCGACCCGGAGGTGCTGCTCGGCCAGCAGCGGCCAACGCCGGCCGGCCCTCTGGACGGGGTGGACGACATCCGAGCCGCGCTCGCCTGCTACGACACCTCGCAAGCCCCACAGGAGACGGACGAGCTGAGAAGGCAGGTCGGGTACGCCTGGTTGAGCTACCAGCACGCGCACTACGGGCAGTTGGTGCGGGTGTTGCCGGGTCTGCTCGACGCCGCCCAGGGTGCGCGGTCACCGGAGTTGCTGGTGCAGGCGTACCGGATCACCTCGTCGCTGCTGGTGAAGCTCGGCGAGGCCGACCTCGGCTGGCTGGCCGCCGACCGGGCGATGTCCGCCGCTGGCGACGACCCGATCCTGGCCGCAACGGCGACCATCTCGGTAGCCCAGGCGCTCCGCGCCTCCAGCCGCGACCACCTGGCCCTAACAGCGGCCCTAACCGCCGCCAACCGCATCACCCCCACACCAGCCCACCCCCGTGATCATGAGGTTGACGGACTTCATGAAGATCAAAGCCACCGTCAACCTCATGATCACCGGGGCGGAGGCAGGGTCGCACCGCATCGGTCGGGGGGGAGTGGGCCGTGGGTGGGACGCTGCTGCTCCAGGCTGCCCTGGCCGCCGTCGGTTGCGGCGAGAGCCGCCGCGCCGACGAGCTGACCGACCGGGCCGCGGCCGTCGCCGCCAACCTTCGGGGGTACGACGATCAGCACCACACCAGCTTCGGGCCGATCGCCGTCGAGCTGGCGCGGGTGCTGGTGGCGGCCTCACGGGGTGACGCCGTTGAGGCGGTGCGGCGACATCCGGTGATTGTGCGGCGGGAGGCGTGGCGGCGGTTGCCGGCCGAGTACCGGGGCGCGTATCTGGTGGATGTCGCGCGGGCGTACCTCCAGGTGGGTGACGTGCGCGGCGCTGCCCGCGCAGTCGTGGACGCGGACAGCGTCGCGCCGGCTGAGGTCCGGTGCCGGCCGTTGGCGCGTACCGTGATCGCCGATGTTGCCCGCGCGCAGCCGGCGCCGGCCGGTGTGGCGCGACTGGCCAACCTGGTCGGCCTCACCCGCTGACCGACCTACCTGTTGGTTGCGGCTTGTCTCACCTCGTCGCCAGCACGCGTCGGCCGTTGGCGAGCCGGGCGCTCTTGGCCTGCTCGTAGCGTTCGATGTCGGCGGAGCGGGTCGCGATCGTGCGCTGTTGGTGCTCCACCATCGCGGCTTGCCAGATCGTCACGAGATCCGTGCTGTCCTTGCACGCGACGTCGGCTACCGCGGTCCGGCGCTCCACGTCGCTGGGATGGTCGGTGCTCCACTTCGGGTCGTCATTGGCCTGCCAGGGGTCGGCGTAGGTGAACCCCTTGTCAGCCATGCACGTCGACCAGGCCCGGAAGGCGGCCTGAACGCGACTGTCCTGTTCTGCCTGTTGGCCGGCTCGGAGGGCCATGTCGTACAGGAGCGATTCGCCGACCGGTGGCGCGCCTTCGGTCAGGCGCCGGCTCGCCTCGCCGAGGCAGCCGCCCTCAGGGATCCGGCCGCCGGCCGGCTCGGGTCCGTCGGTGCCGAACCGGGTGCCGGTCAGTGCCAGCGCCGTCCTTTCCGGAGGCGGTGGAGGCTTGTCCTCAGCCGCCTCACCGCCGGGTGCGGCGTGGTAACCGAGGCGCTGCGCCTGGTCGTGCTTGACCAGCCCGTACAACCCGTCGCGTGTGGCAGCCGGGTCGGTGTGGTGCGGATCCGGCGGCCGGTAGGAGATGCCGAGCCGGCGCATGCAGGCCACGACAAGTTTCGCCTCGGCCCGCTGGAGAAGCAGGTCCTCATCCCCGGACGGAAACAGTCGGTCCAACGGAAGGCTCGTGGTCGCCACCGGTGCTGGCCCTGCGGCCCGCCGCGCGGGCCCGCTCGAGTCACAGGCGGCCCCGGCACCGACGGTCAGACAGGCCAGCACCAGGGCCGCGAATTGCCTATGGATTGTGGGCATGAAGACCTCGCTCAGGGTGGAGGGGCCCGCGTCGCCCGCTACCTCACGGCCGACGCGAGCCCCTCGATGCGGTCCTAGGGGCGGCAGCGGGTTTGCGGTTGGCCGGCCCAGACAAAGCAGAACGAGTCGAATCGGTCGTTCCAGTCGTTCCCGTTCTGGTCCCGGTCCAGCGTCAGGTTCAGGGCCTCGTCGGACTGGCCGCTGTTTGCCTTCTGGCGCCAGAAGTAGAGGCCCTGGTAGTTCTCGTGCTCGAAGAGGCGGACCGGGTTCACCGGGTCGTAGTTGCGCAACGAGCTGACGTTGTCGTGCAGCGAGCAGTCCGAGGTGCAGGCAGCCACGAACGACCATTGCCGAAAGTTCGCAGTGGTCGAGAGGGTGTCGTAGCGACCGGCGCGCAGGTCGTTGTTCTGCCACATGCACAGTTCGCCGCTCTCGCACACGCCGTTGCGCGACGTCGCCGCCTGGGCCGGGCTGGCCACGGCCAGGAGCCCGCCGGCCGCCAGCGCCAACGCACCGAAGAACGCCAGGATTTGTCGCTTCATGAGTCTCCTTAGCTGGGGGATCTTTCCGCCGGAGCTGAGTGGTTGTGCTGGTGGCACCGGTGTGGACGGCGTCAGTCAACCTCGGGGATAGCGGCGCAGCCGAGACATTCGAACCAGTTCGAATCTCGACCCTGTCCCGCGTTCCCGGGTTGCCGCTGAGGGTCCGCCCGGGTTTGGTGAGGGGCGCCCAGGTGCGTCCGCGCGGGGGTGGTCGGTGGGCGGCCGTTGGCGCGTACCGTGATCGCCGAAGTTGCCCGCGCGCAGCCGGCGCCGGCCGGCGTGGCGCGACTCGCCACGCTGGTCGGGCTCACGAGATGAAAGGTCGCCGTCCTGCTATGCGCGGCCGACCCAGGTGGCGACGCACGCCTCGTTGCCCTCGGCGTCGGCCAGGACCCACCACATGGGTGCGTGCGCGTCGGAGACCAGGTTGCCGCCGAGGGCCAGGGCGGCGGCGATGCGAGCCTCTGCCTGATCGTGCGCGACAGGTCGCATGGATTGCGGCAGATTCTCGCGTCTGGTCTTGGTTTGGACGCTGCGGTGTCGGTCAGCCATCTCCGCCAGGCCGTGGCGGATGCTGCTCCTGGGTCAGCTTCTCCGTCAATCGTGTCGGCCCGGTGCTACGGTTCGGCCCGTGCTGAAGGTGCTTGTCAGCGGATGCTTGCAGGGGCGGGCGCTGCGTTACAACGCGACATATGTGCCGGTGAACTCGCTGATCTGGGACCGCTGGTCGGCCGAAGGACGCCTCGTGCGGTTCTGTCCGGAGGTCGCGGTGGGATTCCCGATTCCTCGCCCGCCCGCCGAGATAGTAGGGGGGACTGCGGGGGACGTTCTCGCGGGTTCCGCGCGGGTTGAAGAAGCCACCGGCGCAGACGTCACCAACCTGTTTAGGCTCGCCGCTCGACGAGCACTGGATCGGGCGGTGGAGGCAGGCGTCGCGCTCGCGATCCTTGTCGACGGCAGCCCAACCTGCGGCAGTAGCGTGATCTATGACGGCTCGTTCACCGGGCGTACCGTGCCCGGACGGGGAGTAGCCGCAGAGGAACTGCTACGTCACGGCATACCGGTGTTCCACGAAGGGCAGCTTGCGCAAGCCGCAGCGATGCTCGCTGACCTGGAGAAGTCAGAGCGCTGCACCGGGTAGCGAGCCCAGCGCCGTCAGCGGTCGGTAAGTCGGCCACAGGTCCGGAAGATGTCTCTCATCTTTCACGACCACCGTGCACATTCGACGTCGAGGCGTGGGTCGGTACGCACCCAGACTTCGCCCCCGACGGCCCCAGCCGGGGCGTCGACCCGTTCGAGCCCGAGGAACTCGATCAGTTGGAGAAGTTCGGCTCGTTCGGCCCGGTCATCGTCGACATCATGCGAGTCGAAGAAGACGTAGTACTTGTCGCTCGGGTCGACGATGCCGGAATCTGCCCAGATCCGTCCGACTTCTTCGATCGCCGCTGCTTCCGTCGTGAACGTGGCGGCGCGGGCGGCACCGCGGGTCTCCGGCGACGCGTCGAGGTCGGAGAGGTCGGAGAACCACTGACCGAAGTGGTCGAGGCCGGCATATCCGTTCTCGAAGAACAGCATCGCGCTCGGAAGGTAGCGGTTGGCCCTCTCGACCCGGAGGTGTTCCGACCGAGGTTGGTCCGCATCCTTGATCCGGGAGATCACACCCAGACGGGGCATGAGTACCAGACTCTGCCTCGCCGCTTCGTCAGTGATGGTGTAGGTGTCAGACTCTCGACCCTGGAAGAACGCGGAGAACGCCACGTAGGCCTCCTGCGGGTCGCCCACGGAGACGTGTTGATCGTTGCCATCACCGACGGCGAAGACGAACTGCTTCGGTCCGGGACTGTAGGGGCGGGCCATGTGCGTCCTTCGGTCACGTGGGATAGATCCGCCAGCGTAGTGGATCGAGGGGACATGTCCGCGGCCCTGATCAGAGGCGTGCTGTGCGCGCTTACCCTGCGCCAGCGACCAGCCGCCCGCAAGCCCTGAACCAGACCGCGATCGAGCGGGGTTTCCGGGAACGTGAGGTTCGGGCATGTACCTGGGCACTGCTGGAGGGGAGATTCGGCAATGCTGGTAACTGGTTATCTCGGCGCGGTGCTCATCGGTGCTCTCGTCGGCCTGCTCGGCCGACTCATCCTGCCGGGGAGGCAGCGGATCGGTTTCTTCGCCACGTTCGTCATCGGCGTCGGCTCGGCGGTGCTGGGCACCGTGGTCGCCAGGGCGCTTGATATCGACGACGGAGCCGGCGTGAAGGTGTGGGTGCTGCGCTGGGACTGGGTCGTGCTCGCGATCCAGGTCGGCGTCGCGATCATCGCCGTGGCGCTGGCGAACATGCTCACCTTCACCCGGCTTGCCGGCGGCGACGAGAAGCCCCGTCGGCGGGTCCGCCGCAGCCAGGCCAAGGGCTGAACGAGCGAGCCCCCCGGGGGCCGCAACGTGCGCTGCCCTGTCGTCGGCTGTCCCAGCCGACCTGTCCGGGATGCCAGCGGAGGGACCACCCGTCCGAGTGGTCCCTCCGCTGGTTTGCTGGTGAGTGGCTAAACTTCCGGTTGGCAGTTCCTGTGCTCTGCTGCGGCGGGCGCAGCCTCGGGAGGGTGTTCCCGCACCCTCTCGAGGGCCCGCCCCATCAGACGGCGCCTACTCGCAGAAGACCCGCACTGTGGCATCGGGTGAATCCACCTCCACTGTCATCTCGTCGAGGTGCTCCACGAGCGCCTCCAACTGCTCGGGCTTGAGCTGCGTCAGGTCGATCGGCACACCCGAGTCGCTGAGTGAGGCATTGGCCTTGGCCAGGGCCTGCGGCGGGACCAGCGCCGCCAGCCGTACGCCGGCGCGCAGCAGTTGCAGTGGCACCCGTACGTTGACCCGCGACGGCTCGCCGTTGTCGGTGGCGTCCACCAGCACCCGCAGGTACTTCACCTTGCCCTTCGGCCGGGCGTCGTGACTCGCCGTCGCCGGTGCCTGGTCCCGTTCGAGTGCGGCGATGAGCTGCTCCGCCTCGTCGGCGGTGATTTTGCCGGCGGCCAGCATGTCGAGGATGTCCTTGCGTTGTTCGGTCATTCGAACCTCTCCTATCGGATAGCCACGAGCACGGCCGTGCGGCAGTGCTCGATGTCGAAGCGGGCGCCGGGCAGCGCCGAGATGACACGCCAAACGGCGCCGAGTGCCCGCACCACACCGATGCGGAACACGACGCAGGCCACGATCGCCGCCAACACGACCAGGACCACGACCGGGAAGAGCAGAAGCGCCACAGGGAGCACCGGAACCCAGACGCGGATGGGCCGGCGGTCCGGGCGGTTGACCTTGACGGTCACCAACTGCGGCATCACGGCCGGCCGTCCAACTCGGCCAACGCCTGCTGTGCGGTGATCTCACCGCGGCGCAACCGGTCGATGACGTCGGCTCGCGAGGGCGCCGGGTCGGTCTCGACGAAGTCGAGCATCTGCGTGATCCGGTTGAGCCGGGACTTGATCGTCGGGTAGCTCACCCCGAAGATGCGTTCCATCTCCTTGATCGAACCGTGGCAGCGCACGAACGCCGTGACGAAGACCTGATCATCGACGTTGAGCTGAGCCAGTTGCGGTGGCTCGAACTCGCCCTCGATCGCGACGCCGTTGCTCGCCAGGCGCACCCGCTCGACGACGAACGGCTGCCCCCGCGTCAGGCTGGTGAGTTCCTGCCAGTCCATCGCCTGTTCTGTCATATGTAATGTGTAACTCAGAAATCTTTAACTTCCAAGAGCTGGACCTTAATTTTCTTAAGATGCGCTCTCGTGATCATGGCTCGGTGGCAGGAGCAGGCCGTCGGTATGATGCGGGGATGGGCAGGTTCCTGGCGCTCTTCAACGGCGCGGCTGACGAGGCCGACAAGGCCGACCTCACCGAACAGCAGCAGACCGAGTTCATGGACGCGTGGGCGTCGTGGGCGCAGGCCAACGAGAAGGCCATCGTCGACCCCGGCGCTCCCCTGTACGCAAAGAAGCTGGTCACGGCGCGCGGTGTCGAGGACTTCACCGATTCCCTGATCGCCTACACCATTGTGGAAGCGGGCTCGCACGACGAGGCGGTCCAGATCTTCTCCGGGCACCCGCACCTGGCGCTGTTCGCCGGAAACTCGATAGCGGTCCTGGAGTGTCCGCCGCCGCCAAGCTGACACTCAACGCCGCTCGTCGGGGACGATTAGGCTGCCCGACCGCGGGTTCGCGCTGCGCCTCGCCGGCGGTCGGCACGATCCACTCGCCTTCACGGA
Organism: Micromonospora vinacea; assembly: GCF_015751785.1. Classification (NCBI taxonomy): domain Bacteria; kingdom Bacillati; phylum Actinomycetota; class Actinomycetes; order Micromonosporales; family Micromonosporaceae; genus Micromonospora; species Micromonospora vinacea. The sequence continues at coordinate 5,086,534 of NZ_JADOTY010000001.1, forward strand.
AGTCGGGGTGTCTCGGCTCCGTAGACACCCCGACTTCACGAAACCCGAGTCGATCATTTGCCGCCGACGCAGCCGCGCCTATGCGCCCAGGATGGCCTTGAGGGCCGTGTCGAGTGCCTGGTCTGCCGGCACGGGTACGTCGGGGATCACTCCGACGCCCTCCCAGTTGGTGCCGGTGACGCTGTTGATGGTGCGCGCGGTCGGCACGGTCACGAGGATGTGTTCGGTGACCGGGTGGCGGGCCGTCGGATGCGCGCCGCCACGCGTCGTCTCACCGACGACGACCGCCCGGCCGTGCGCCTGAAGGGTGTACGCCACATCCTCGCCCCCGGAGAACGTCATCGCGCTGGTGAGCACGTGGACCGGGCGGTCCGCGTAGCGGGGCGCGGGCAGGTGCGCTGTCGTCCAGAACTGGCGGGTGGCGCCGGTGGACCGCTCGTAGAAGTCGTTGAGGTGCACCTGGTCGTCGCGGAAGAAGTAGCTGCACCACATCGCGGCTCCCTCCGGTGTTCCGCCGGAGCAGGCGCGCAGGTCCAGGATGAGCGCTGAGCTGAGGGCGACCAGTTGCATGGCCGCGCCGATCGCGGCGGCGCCTTCGTCGGCGTACGCGATGCGCCGCACGTCGATGAGCCCGACGTTGCCGTCCAGGTGCTCGACCCGGCGAATCCCCTGGTTCTCCGCCCTGAGCAGCGCGAGGAAGGCGGCCCGCCCGCCGTCTTCGTCCGCTGGATCCAGCGACTGCGGCTGGTCCGACCACAGCAGCCGCAGATGCTTGTCCGGGCACACCTTCTGAAGGTGAGCGGTCACCGTCTCGCAGAGCGCCGGCCCGTCCAGGTTGTCGTACTCGCCTGCCACGAGACGGCGCCGGATCGCGGCGTCGATGTCCGCGACCTTCTCAGGAAAGACGTACCCCGCCTCGATCCGGTCCAGGGCCTGCCCGATTATCTGTTCGTTTGAGAGCACGGCGGGCCACGGTAGACCGCAAACAGCCTTATGGCCACCGGGTTTCGCACTGACCCAGGTGCCACGAGGTGTGGCCGCGCTGTCAGGTGTCAGCGCGTCGCCGTCGTTCTCTCCGCACGAAGCCCACGGCCACGAGGAGCAACCCAACCGCGATCAATCCGCCGGCCAGGTACCGAAGGGCTGGTTGCATCTCCGGCCAGGCGAACTGCACCGCGGCGATCAACACGAAGAATGCGAGTACGACCAGCGCACCTGTTGCTTGACGACGCCGCATCGTGAACCTCCCCCTGCGAACTTCCGCGGCTTCCTCAATCCCGCTGCTGCCGCCGGCGACGCAGCAGGTGCACGAGCACGGCAGCCAGAACCAGGATGATGATCACGGCGGATGTGCCCACGAATGCGTCCGGATTGCGCTCGCCGACGGTGCTGGCGAGTACGTACCCGACGATGGTGCCCAAGACCATGAGGAGTATGCCGAGAGTCGGTCGCTTCACTGGCCTCACTCCTTCGGGGACTCCCACCTGACCCTCTTGGTTGTGCTCGAAGTTCTCGTCGGCCAAACCTCCGACGTCGCGTCACCGTGCCGACGGTACGAAGCCGGCAACGACCACCCCTCGCTTTGGCAGCAGCAGGTGCGGGAGTGATTCGAGCAGCGACGAGCGAGTTCTGGCTCAGGAGCGCGGCAGCATGCCCACGAGCGACGTGATGATCGCGAGTCGCAGGGCTGACCGCAGGTCGACATGGTGGACCGCGAGCGCCGGCTCGGACTCGTAGACGGCGAGCAGGCTCGGTGGCGGCGACGTGTAGGCGGACAGCGCGCCACCCATGATCAAGGTGTTCAGGCAGAACAGTTCGGCGTTGTCGCCGACCTCGGGCAGGTGCCGCCGGACGAGGCTGGCCATCACCGCGAGCTTGCCCAGTGCAGCCCGCTTGTGCCGGCGGGCCACCTCGACCGAGACGTTGTGCTCGAGCACCCCGCCCTGCGCGCCGAAGAGATCGCAGAGCACCGTCTGGGCGGCGAGCGACCGGCTGAGCACGTCTGCCACCTGCTCCGCGCGTTCCAGCGCAGACCCGCTCAGGTCGACACCGTGGGCCAGCTCCTGCTCCAGCTCGGCCAGCCAGGTCGTCGTCCGGTCGTCCAGCAGGTCGAGCAGGATCGCCTCGCGGGACTCGAAATAGCGCAGCACGGCCGTCTTGGCCAGGCCGACCCGCCGGCTCAGCTCGTTCAGGGTCACCTCGGCCACCGGCATCTCGTCGAGCATTGCCGAGGTCGTCTCCAGGATCGCCCGGCGCCGGACCGCACGCTGCTCCTCGCTGCGCGCTCGCTGGAACGTCATGACGCCAACCCTAGCTTAGGTACCGGCGGTCCCTTGACAGCGTACCGCCGGTACCTTACCGTTCAGCATAAGTTACCGGCGGTACCTAAGGGAGCCTGAGATGAACTGGACCGAGCAGCAGATTCCGCGCCAGGACGGCCGGGTGGCAGTGGTCACCGGCGCCAACACCGGGCTGGGCTTCGAGACGGCCCGGCGGCTCGCCGAGCGCGGGGCATCGGTCGTGCTAGCCGTGCGCGACACGGAGAAGGGCAGGCTGGCCGCCGCCCGGATCAACGGCGACGTCTCCGTACGGGAACTGGATCTGGCCTCGCTGGAATCGGTGCGCGCCGCCGCTGCCGGCCTGCGCGCCACCCACCCGCGGATCGACCTGCTGATCAACAACGCCGGCGTGATGTACACCCCGAGGCGGACCACCCGCGACGGCTTCGAGCTGCAGTTCGGCACCAACCACCTGGGCCACTTCGCGCTCACCGGCCTGCTGCTCGACCTGCTGCTGCCCGTGCCCGGCTCCCGGGTGGTCACGGTCAGCAGCAACGGCCACCGCATCCGCGCCGCCATCCACTTCGACGACCTGCAATGGGAACGTTCCTACGGCCGGGTCGCCGCCTACGGCCAGTCGAAGCTCGCCAACCTGATGTTCACCTACGAGTTGCAGCGTCGGCTCGCCGCGCACGGCACCACCGTCGCCGTGGCCGCACACCCCGGCATCTCCAACACCGAACTGCCCCGCAACGTCCCGGCGGTCGTCCGCCGACCGCTCACCTGGCTCGCCCCGGCGATCACCCAGCCCGCGACGGCGGGCGCGCTGCCCACCCTGCGGGCCGCCACCGACCCGTCCGTCCTCGGCGGGCAGTACTACGGCCCCGACGGCCTGGCCGAGTCGCGCGGCTACCCGAAGCTGGTCGCGTCCAGCCCCGACTCCTACGACGTCAGCGTGCAGCAACGTCTCTGGGCCGTCTCGGAAGACCTCACCGGCGTGCGGTTCCCGCTGGTTCGGGCAGCCGTCGCGGCGTGACCGCGCCACAGGGCCGGCACGTGGCCGGGGCGCGGCCAAGGAACTCACAGGCGGCGGCCCGGCGGCGGTCAGGGGGTCAAGGAGTTGTTCCGCCGGGCCAGGGTGTCGCGGACGGTGAAGACGACGAGCGAGAGCGGCACGAAGACCCAGAGCTGAAGCACGGTGTAGCGGCGCAGTTCCCGGTTGGTGTCGACGCCGGTCAGTTCGGCGTCGAGGGCACCGCGTCGCATCAGCATGAGCGCGTACGCGGACAGCGGTGCGTAGTTGAGACCTGCGCCGGTCAGCCACAGGCCGAACGCCCGGCCGCCGAGGTCGTTCGACGACGACAGCAGCCAGCTGCCCCACGTCACCATGACAACCACGCCGACGAGGAACTCGGCCAGAATGATCCACCGTCGGCGGGTGGTTCCTCGGCTGCCGTACATGTCGACGGCCGTCAGACGACGAACGTTCACCGGATCGATGGTGCCACAATCCCTTTGCAGGCCACGGATGGTCTACACGACCGCCAGGCTGATCAGCTCATCTGAGACGCCGTTACGCGCGAACCGCCAGGGGACGTACTACGAATTCCAGTACGCCGTACCCGATGGACGGCAGGTCGTCCTCAGTGAGATGGTCACCAGCAGCGGCTCCCTCTACCGTGACGGTGACTCCGTCTCGGTCCTCTACTCGCCGGATGCCCCGGAGCATGGCCGGCTGTGGGTGTCCCGAGGCGGGGCGGAGTTTCTGCCCGCGCTCGGCGGAATAGCGCTCGCGATCGTCGGGCTGTGGGGCGTCATCCACGAGCTTCTCAAACGGCGCCGCCGACGGCAGGCGACCGCCCGCGGGTAGGTCGGGCCGCCTCAAGATTCTGTTAGTCGCGGCCGACCCAGCTGGCGACGCACGCCTCGTTGCCCTCGGCGTCGGCCAGGACCCACCACTTGGGTGCGTGGGCGTCGGAGACCAGGTGGCCGCCGGCGGCCAGGGCGGCGGCGATGCGAGCCTCCGCCTGATCGTGGGGGACCGCTATGTCGAGGTGCATGCGGTTGCGCTGCGGGCGTGCCTCGTCCGACGGTTGCAGACCGAAGCCCGGGCCGCGGCGCGACGGGTCGAACAGGTAGTCGTCGCCGATCTGCCGGTAGCCGAGCAGCGCCTGCCAGAACGGCAGTACGTCCGCGCTGGCGAGTGCGTCGAGGGTGATGTTGATGAGTTGGACGGCGGTCGGGTCGGCGGGGAGGCCCAGATCCTTGGCGGCGGCCGAGATGCGCCGGGCCAACGCGATGTCGCGCCGGGTCAGGCTCACGGTGACGCCGGTGTCGCGCAGGTCGACGCTGAGGTGTTGCTGCTGGGCCTCGTCGGCGAGCCGGCCGATCTCGTCGACGAGCGCGATGCCCTTGGCCAGTGAGCCGGTCGGAAAGTAGGCCGAGACCAGGTGGTAGAGGCAGCGCCAGTCCTCGACACCGTCGGCCGCGTGGAAATCAGCGGCCCTGATCTGCGCAGTCATGGCAGGGAACCTAACATCGGTGGTGTTGCGCCCTCAGTGCCGCGACGGCTCGGGCAGGTGTTCGCGCGCCCACTCGGCGAACGTGGTGAGCGGAATGCCGAGAGCGCGCGCGTACCCGAGGCGGGCGGGTTGCCCGGCCACGTGCATCTGCTCGTGGGAGATGCCGGCCCACTCCGGCATTCCTGCGGCGACCGCCTCCTCCTCGGTCATGTCCGGCGCGGTCACCTCGACGCCAGGGAAGCGATCGGATCGGCGTTGGGCCGTCGCGGGCGACCGCGCTCTGTCGATCATGGAGTTGTGGTGCCGGTTTGGCAGTGGACCGCCGCTTTTGTGGCCCACCACGACTCCATGATCGACCGGCCGAGACGGTTGGACGGCGAGGCGTGGTGGCCCGGGCGGGTGGGCGTCAGGGTGTGGCGGGCTGGGGTGCGGGGGTGAATGGGGCAAGGAGCAGATCGATGAGGCGCCGCCTGGCGTCCTCGTCGCCGCTCAACCGCAGCGCGCCCGACTCCACCGCCGCCGCCATGGTGATCTCCTGGCCACAGACGGCCCGGAGGGTGCCGAGGTCGGTCGTGAGCGCCGCGTCAGGGTCGGACGCCGTGTCGCGCCGGAGCTGCACCGTCTCGTCGGCGACGTCGGCGACGTACGTGTCGGAGTCGATGTGGAACGCGTAGCTGCCGGCGAGTGCCGAGGCTCGCGCCGGGTCGAAGGCGGCCTTGATGCTGAGCAGCAGGGAGTCGATGCCGAGAGCGCCGTCGGGTGACTGAGGGGACTGGCTTCCCCAGCGCCCGAACTGGAGGAGGATCGGCTCCAGGGCGCGACCCCATTCGGTGAGCTCGTAGAGGTGAACCCGCGTCGGCGGGCCCAGGTCCCGCCGACGCACCACGCCGTGCTCGGTCAACTGGCGCAGCCGCTGGCTCAGCACGTTCGGGCTCACTCCGGGTAGGCCGCCGAGCAGGTCGTTGAACCGCCGGGGGCCGAGCAGGAGGTCGCGTACCACCAGCAGCGCCCACCGCTCGCCGATGATGTCCAGTCCACGCGCGACACCGCACGGATCCCCGTAACTACGCATGCCGCTCATGGCGTCCACCCTACCCGGATCCTAATTCAGGAGTCTCGCTTGTTCTTTAGGAGTTAGACCCCTAGCGTGGTTCTCATGAGCCTGCCGCAAGGTGACGTGAAGCTCCTGGACACCCCGTCGGCGGCGGGGCCTGCGACCCACCTGGGTCGGAGTCGTCGACTTTCACGAGCGGTTCCCGGCTCGCACACCGCAACTGGTCCGAGCCGCGCTCAGCGGCGGCCAGTAACCCGGGTTCCCGGGGCTCACCACACCACGAGGGCGAGGACGACGTTGCGCAAGATTGTCGTGTCGATGTGGACCACAGTGGACGGGTTCGTCGCCGGCCCCGACGACGAGATGGACTGGCTGCTGGTCGACGACCACCTGCAGAAGTACGAGCGGGCGCTGGTGGACAACGCCGGCAGCCTGATGCTGGGCCGGATCACGCACGCCGACTTCGCCGGCCACTGGCCGCTGGCCGCCCAGAACCCCGACCAGCCGGACGACGTACGCGGGTATGCCCAACGACTCGACGCGCTGGAGAAGATCGTCGTCTCCGCCTCCGGAAACACCGCCACCTGGACGAACACCCGCCGGCTCGCCCGCCTCGACCCCGACGAGATCGCCGAACTCAAGCGTGGGCCCGGTGGCGACATCGTGGTCTACGGCAGCCTCACACTGATCCGGTCCCTCGCCGACCTCCGGCTCATCGACGAGCTGCACCTCCTGGTGCATCCGGTGTTCCTGCGCCGGGGAAAGGCGCTGTTCGACGGTGGTCAGCCGCCGGTGCGACTGGAGCTGGTGTCCGCTGAACCCTTCGCCTCCGGGGTCGTTCTCCTGAAGTACCGCCCCGCCTAGCTGCTCAGAGTTGGGCGACGACCATCCGGGTGGCCTGGGCGATGACGGCGTCGTCGGGGCTGGCGTCCTTCGTGTCGCGGCTGGACAGCGCGGCGAGGACGATCGGGGCCCGGTCGGGTGGCCAGATCACCGCGATGTCGTTGCGGGTGCCGTACCCGCCGGTCCCGGACTTGTCCCCGACCACCCAGCCGGCCGGCACCCCGGCGCGGACCAGCCCCGCGCCGGTGGTGTTGCCCCGAAGCCAGCCGCGCAGCACGTCACGGTCCGCCGGTTCCAGAGCTTCCCCCACGGTGTACGCCCGGAGGTCGCCGGCCAGGGCACGCGATCACCATCGTCGTTCCTCCTGACGTGCCGTCGGTCAGGACAGGATCTCGACGTACCCGTCGCTGCCGTGCACGCGGATCCGTTGCCCGTCGCGGATCAGTCGGGTGGCGTCGAGCACGCTGACGACAGCCGGCAGGCCATACTCCCTCGCGATCACCGCGCCGTGGGTCATCAACCCGCCGACCTCCGTCACCAGGCCGGCGATGCCGACGAACAGGGGCGTCCAGCTGGGGTCCGTGTGGGCCGTGACGAGGATGTCGCCGGCTTCGAGGTCGGCCTGCGCCATGTCCAGGATGACGCGGGCGCGCCCTTCGACAGTCCCGGCGGACACCGGCACACCGGCCAGGGCACCGGCTGGCACGTCGTCGCGTCGGTACGCCCCGGTGATGGCCTCGCCGTCGGAGGTCAGCACCCGGGGCGGGGTGAGCGCCTGGTACGACCGGAACGCGTCTCGGCGCTGCCGGATCAGCTCGCCGTCCACCCGGTGCGTGCGGACGGCTTCGTGGAATTCCTGGAACGTGAGGTAGAAGACGTCGTCCCGCTCGGCGAGCACGCCGGCGTGCACCAGTCGCTCGGCCTCTGCCATCAGGGCCTGCTTGTAGACGAAGTAGCGGCGGATGATGTCGTACTTCGGGTACTCCCGGTAGCCGGTGAAGCTCCGTACCCGGTCGATCATCCGCGCGGTCTCGTCGGCCTTCTGCTCCCCGTCCGGCAGCGCCCGCAGGCGCGTCAACACCTCCTGCGCCCGCTGCTGCGCCTGCTGCCGACCCTGCTCGAAACGCTGCCGGGCCGCGCCCGGCTCGAAGAGCCTGACGTTGTCCAGGAGCACGGGCACCAACGTGGCGGGGCGTTCGCTCCACCGCGGCCGGGTGATGTCGATCTCGCCGACGCAGCGCATGCCGTACCGGTCGAGGTACGCCTCGATGGCGGCGCGCGCCTCGGCCCCGCCCGCTACCTTCGGCAGTTCGTCGAGGAAGTCGTCGTGCGTCACACCGTCGTCCGCGACGCTTTCGTGTGCGACGCCCTGGAGGAACGCCACCACCTCCGGATGGGGACGGATCACGTCGGCGACGTCGAGCAGCGCCAGCCCCATCTCCGATGTGACGTTGCCGGGGGCGGAGAGGGTGAGGGTGTCCGCGGCGTTCTTCTCGCCCAGCCACTCGTGCAGCCGGTCGTTGAGCCACCAGGTGGCCTCCATGCCGGCCATGATCGCCTGCATGTTCAGCGGATCACTGAGGACCCGCTTGTGTTCCTGGAAGGCCTCCAGCAGGAAGTCGAACAGCGCCGTACCGGTTACCGGCGCGATGTCGCGCCGCAGGGCGGCGATGGACGCCTCGCTGCGCTCGATCAGCTCGGTCACGATGGCCGGGTCGGTCTCGGTCGAGGCGGACGGGCCGCCGGTCGTCGGCTTGCCCGGACCGAGCTGGTCCGGCAGCGTTGGAACGAAGTCCCGGCGGTCGAGCAGGGTCTCCAGCGCGTCCCGCATCAGCGGATCGGACTTGCCCGCCAGTTCCAGGAACCTGGCGCGGCTGGCCGGTGCGGCCAGCAGCCGGGTGCCGTCGACGAACAACCTCCCGCCGGCCTCCAGCATCGGAGCCATCGCCGTCAACTGCCACATGGAGAGTCCCAGCGGCCGCATGGCGTCGGTCATCATCTGCTGGTGACCGACCGAGAGGTAGACGTGGTTCTCCTGGTCGTCGGCCGCCGGGATGGGGAACAACGTGGTGATCGGCCGGCTCTGCACGATCTGGAAGTCGTCGTCGACCAGGCACCACTCGATGTCCTGCGGACTGCCGAAGTGCGCCTCGATCCGTCGCCCGAGCCGCACGAGCCGCACCACCTGCGGCTGCGTCAGCGCCGGCTGCTCCTGCCGCTGCCTGTCGATCGCCACTTCCCGTGTGCCGCCGCCCGGCAGCGCGGTGACGGCGCGCTGCTTGGTGGCGACCGTCCCGGCGACGACCTCGCCGTCGCGCACTGTGAAGACGTCCGGGTTCACCAGGCCGGACACCAGGGCCTCGCCGAGGCCGAAGCTGGCGTCCACTGTCGCGACAGTCCGGTTGCCGGTCACCGGGTCCGCCGTGAACAGGATGCCCGAGGCATCCGGAAAAACCATCAGCTGTACGACGACAGCCATCTGAACCGTACGGTGGTCGATGCCGTTGCGCAGGCGGTAGATGACGGCCCGCTCGGTGAACAGCGACGCCCAGCACCTGCTGATGTGCCGCAGGATGGCCTCCGGCCCCACCACGTTCAGGTAGGTGTCCTGCTGCCCGGCGAAGGACGCCGTTGGCGTGTCCTCCGCCGTCGCGCTGGACCGCACTGCGTAGGCGGCCTGCTCACCAAACGCGGCGAGTGCGCCGGTGATCGCGTCGGCAAGGTCGCCCGGAATCGCTGTCTCCTCGACGCTGCGGCGGATCTCCGCGCTGAGCGTGCGAATCGCCTCCCGGTCGTCCGGGCTCAGGCGCGACAGCTGATCGAGTTGTTCGTCGATCGACGGCGTCCGCGTCAGGACCCGTCGGAAGGCATCAGTCGTCACGCAGAACCCGGCCGGCACGCGGATGCCGTCGATCCGGGACAGCGCGCCCAGGTGTGCGGCCTTACCGCCGACGAGCGACACCTGCGTCTCGTCGACCTCTCGAAGATCCAACAGCGGTACCCGGTCGCCGCGGTCCCCACCCATCGACAACACACCCACGTCGCGCCCCCGTTACCTCGTTTGTGCTGGTCCGGCCGCCGATTCTGCGCCACGACCGGGGTCTTGCGGCAAGCCCCCAGGTGCGATATACGTTAGAAGTGGCAGGGAGAGTGATCTCCTTGCCGCTTGTTTTTGTCGGGGCGGCCGAGCCGGCGAGCGGGCCCTGCTCAGTCGTAGGGGAGTCGGCGCGGTTCGATCTTCTGCGCTCGGCCGAGCTGCCAGGAGGCGGTGGGCCAGGCCGCGATGAAGCCGGCTATCAGCCCGAGCTGACCGGCGAACCAGAACGTGGGGCTGTCGGGTCCCAGGTGTTGCTCCGGAAAGACCACGCGATGGGCGAGCGTCAGCCACGCGAACAACGCCACCTCGAACACGGTGATGGTCAGCAGCTCGATCCTGCCGACGCTCGACAGTGCCTGCCCGACCTTCGTCAGGCTGCGACCCGGCCCGGCGAAGTACCGGAAGAGCACGGCGATCGTCACCGCCATCAGATAGTCGCCGGCGTAGCCGACCCACATCGGGTCCTCGGCCGGGTCGAATCTCACGGCGTACAGGGCGACCTCGGCGACGATGAAGCCGAGAGCGCAGTGGGCGCCGCAGCGGGACACGTGGGTGACGACGATGCCCCGGCGGGGCCGTTGCTGTTGACCCTCCTGCCGCCGTCGCGAGAACGCCTCGGGTCTGCCCCAGTTCCAGTAGAGGCGCACGGCGGCCGGGCCGACGTAGAGGACTGTCACCAGCCAGACGATCTCCATGACCCGGACCGGCTGCCGGTGTCCGCGAAGATAGGTGTCGGCGAGGACGACAGCGAAGCTGACGACCCCGACCGCGAGCGAGGCCCACGAGAGCGCCACCAGCCAGCTTGGTTGCATCCCCGCCCCTTTCGCGCGCCGGGCGAGTCTCTCATGTCGTACTCGTCCGGATTGGCGGTTCGGGCGTTCCCGCCTGCCGGCGCGGTGCTGGTCGGTCGTGCTTCAGGCCGGTGAAGATGACCGCGAGTGTGCGGGCTTGCAGCTGCTGGTCCCACCCGCCGTGCAGGGCGCCCTGGCACAGGCTGGCGAGGAGCGCCATCGTCTCGGGTAGCCGTACCGAGTCGGCGACGGCTCCGGCGGCCCGGGCCTGTTCCAGCAGCAGGCCCACCGCCTCCTCCAGGTGACCTACCGCGTCCGGAAGCCGGATGTCCACCCCGGACCCGGCGAGCAGGTCGACGACGGTCTTCTTCGCGGCGGCCTGCGCCACCATGTGCGTGAAGAACGCGAAGAGGTCATGTTTCCCGGCCTCCTCGATGAGCTGCGCGAGCAGTCGCTTCATGATCGCGGCGAGCAGGTCGTCCTTGGTGGGGAAGTGCCGAAAGACCGTGCCGATGGCAACGCCGGCCCTCCGGGCCACCTCCTCGGTGGAGGCGCGGGAGCCGAACTCGGCGAACACCGCCTCGGCGGCGTCCAGGATGCGTGCGTGGTTGCGCTGCGCGTCGGCACGCAGCGACGACCCCTCTACCAAAGTGAGTCTCCACTCATTATTGTCGGTGGGGTAAGTCGAGTCACGACTCATTATCCAGGAGGACGACATGACACCAAGCGAGATCTTCGACAGCATGCGCGCCCGCTGGCTCGCGAACCTGCCCACCTACGAGGCCGACTCGCTCGCCGACGATGTGGTGATCGAGACACCGTTCGCCGAACCCGGCCGCCCCACGCGTATCGAGGGAAAGCAACGGGTCCTTGAGTACACGCAGGCGGGCCGCGCGGCGTTCCCGGTCCGGTTCGACGACTGCCGCAACCTGGTCCTGCACGAAACCGCCGACCCCGAGGTGATCGTGGTCGAATACGAACTGGTCGGCACCCATACGGCGACCGGGGTGACCGCCTCGGCGCCGTTCATCGGGGTGCTCCAGACTCGGGACGGCAAACTGGTCCACTGGCGCGAGTACCAGCACACCCTCGCCATCGCTCAGGCCGTCGGTCAGGCATAGAAGCGGCACCGTCGCGCTGGCAGACTCTCGGGCATGGTCGACTGGTATACGCGGGCCGACGTGGACGGCGACGTCGTCCGGATCTCGGAACCGCACGTCAACGAGCTGCTGTCGGCGAACTTCTGGTGGTTGCGGGGCACCGATCGGGACATCGTGATCGACGCCGGGCTGGGTGTCGTCGCAGTGCGGGAGGCGATTCCGGGCCTGTTCGAGCGCGATCCGATGGTCGTGCTCACCCACGCGCACCTGGATCACGTCGGTGCGGCGGCGGAGTTCGATGACCGGGCCGCCCACCCCGCCGAGGCGGGGATCCTTGCGGCGGGCGTACCGGCGAGCCTGTACGGCCCGGAACTCTTCGAGAAACTGGGGATCGACGCCGCCGGGGAAGCCGTCCCGGAGCTCATGATCGACGTCCTGCCCGACCCCGGCTACGACCCGGCCGCCTACCGCGTCGAACCGATGACCCTGACCCGCCTGCTCGACGACGGCGACCGCATCGACCTGGGCGGGCGGGCGCTGACCGTGCTGCACCTTCCCGGCCACACGCCCGGGAGCATCGCCCTGCTGGAGGAACGCACCGGCACCCTGTACTCGGGCGACATCATCTACGAGGGTGCCCTGATCGACAATCTGCCGAACTCCGACGTGGCCGCGTACCGGCGAAGCATGCAGGTCCTCGTCGACCTCGACGTGTCCGTCGTCCATCCCGGCCACGGGGACAGCTTCGACCGGACGCGCCTTCGCCAGTTGGCCGAGACCTACCTGCGCAGGACGGTCTAGGCCACGCCCTGCCGATCTTGACGGCGGGTCGCGCGGTTAGGGTGCTCGCCATGATCGAGGACGTCGTATGCCGTTGACGAATCCATGGCTGTCGGAGCCCACGCCAGCGAAACGGCTCGACCGGGAACGGCTCGAAGAGCGCCTCCTCAACCTGTTGTCGTCGCAGAACATGTGTGTGCTCGCGACCACGGGTCCGGACGGGCCGTTGGCCACGCCGGTGCGGTACTTCCCGCTCGGCTTCGCGGTGCTCTTCACCGCCGCGCCACGCTCACCGAAGATGCGCAACATCGCCGCCGACCCGCGCGTGTCCATCGGCATCTTCGCGCCGCTGGTCGGACTGGCCAGCAGCCGCGGTGCCCAAGTGTTCGGGACGGCCACTGTGCTCTCTCCGGAGCATCCCGACCGCGCGCACTACTGGGCGGCGGTTCGATGGGAGAACGAGCACGCCGAGCGGGGGCGGGCGCTGTCCGAGCCGCCCGAGGACACGCTCGTGGTCGTCGAGGCGGAGCGGATCGTCTACACCGAGCACTGGCTGCGACGTGAGGGGTTCGCGCCACGCCAGTTCTGGCGTCGCTCCGCCAGTGACGAAAGCTGACCTATTGCATAATTCGCTATGTGCCTCCCACAAGGGAAACGTCGCGGCTCACCCGTAGCCCGGGCCGTCTGCTGGCCTTCAGCGACGGTGTCTTCGCGATCGCCGTGACGCTTCTCGTGCTGGAGATCCAACCGCCCCACGACTTCGGCAACCTCGTCCAGGGGCTCGCTGCGCTGTGGCCCTCGTACCTGGCGTACACGTTGAGCTTCCTGCTCATCGGGCAGGTGTGGGTGAATCACCACGTCATGTTCGACCGCGTCCGGCACGTCGACCGAGGGGTCCTGTTCCTCAACACGTTGCTCCTGATGGTCATCGCGTTCCTGCCGTTCTCCACGTCACTGCTCGCCGACGCGTTGCGCGCTGAGCAGGGACTGCGGGCGTCGGTCGTCGTCTACGGCGGCACACTGTGGACGGCGGCGGCCCTCTTCAACATCGTGTGGGCCCACCTTCGGCGCGCGACACTGCTGGACCCCGGCCTCGGTCCGTTCGGCGCTCGGGCCATCGGCCGCCGGTTCGCGCTCGCGCTGCTCTGGATCGGCTCCGGCATCCTCGTCGGCGCGTTCGTGCCGATCGCCGGCGTCGCCATCATCGCCGCCTTCCTGCCCGCCTACTACCTGCCCATCCGCGGCGAGTACGGCGAGGACGACACCGCCGTCGAGCAGCCGGCCGGTTAACTAGAGTCGGTGTCATGCGGATCAGGATCGACGGCAACGATCTCCCAGGTCAGCGCCCCGGTGCGGAGGCCGATGCGCTGCGGTTGGGCAACGTGCACGTCGGGGTTCAGCGCAAGGACGAGGTGGTCGACCAGGTGCCGGCCGACGCGGCCAGCGCCACCTGGTCCTTCGAGGTGTCCAGCCGCGAGATCGACGGGACGCTCGACGTCGGCGGCCCCTGGGTGCACGGCCGCCCCGGGGCACGTTTTCTGTACCTGAGTTGGGGTGCGGTGACCCAGGACGGCTTCGCCATGTTCCGACGCGCGAAGTTGATGTTCACCGACGTGCCGACCGAGCAGCTGCGCGCCGCCCACGAGGGCAACGGAACGCTTGTCGGCCGGCTCGGGTTGACCGATGCCGCCGGTGAGCCGATCTGCGCTCGGGTGCACCCGCCCGCCATCGTGTGGGCAGTGGAGTGAGCGTCGTCGCCCCGGCTAGCCGCCGAAGTCGACGCCGCTGAGGGAGACGGAGCGGTGCGCGGCGAGGTGCTCGGCCTGCGCGGTGATTGCCTTACGGGTGGCGTCCGGCAGCCGCTGCCACGGCTGGACGGTGACAGTGAACGTATTGCCGGACTTGCGGGGGCGCCAGGTGCCCGCCAGTTCGCCGTCGACCAGGACCGCGCCGGGGCGACCCAACACCGGCCACAGCTCCTTGGCGTGGGCGGCGTCCGGCACCAGCGTTGCCCGGTCCTTGGCCTGGAGGAACAGGTCGAACGGGCCGAGCAGGCGGGTGCCTCGGCCGTCGGCCGACTCCAGCGACTTCTCGTCGGCGGCCAGCAGGGAACGTACCTCGCGGTCGACGGTCACCTCGATCACATCCTCGGGCCAGTGCGCCTTCACGTCCCTCACCGGGGCGTCGAGATAGTCGGCCACCTGTTTCGGGGTGGCCGGGCCGAGCAGGCGAAGGTACGCGCGGACGAGGTCGAAGCGGTCACCCGGAGCGGCCGCCTTCCGGAACCCGGTGATGCGCCGCAGGACCGGGGGTGAGGTGTCGAGCTGCAACTCCAGTCCGGCCCGCAGGGCGGCGAGCCGGAACGGCATCTCGTAGAGGTGCGTGGCGTCGCACGGCCGGCAGAACCGCAGGTACGGCTCGGGCAGCATCGTGGCCAGGCGTCCGGAGAGATCCCCCTTGACCGTCGGTGTGCTGACGACGGCCCGCATCCGGGCGGCGATCTCGTCCAGGGCCGCGAGGGTGTCGATGCCGGCAGCCTTCAACGGCTTGGCGGCGTCGTAGATGCGCTTGCCCGCGTCGGCCTCGGAGAAGGGTTCGACGGCGGCCGCCACCTTTGCGACGTCGGCCCGACGGTAGAGGTGGGGAGCGCCCCGTACGGTCCACAGCAGGACCAGCTCGGTATCGGACAACGCGGTCACGTCGACCCCGCGTACCGCCAGCGCCCACCGGGCGCCGTCCGGACCGGTGTTCTGCACCCCGAGGTCCAGGACGGCGGTGTCGGCGAGCGTGCCCTCGGTCCGGTCCAGTTGCTGGGCCTGGACCCGGAAGTTCATCACCTGGTGCCGATCGACCATGTCTGCACCCTAGTTGGGGCGGCGCGCCCGGTGGGTCCAGGCGCGCAGCGCCCATTCGACAGGGCCGTACCGGAACCGCCGCAGCCACCAGGCGCTGGCCACCAGCTGGACCGCGACGATCACCAGTGCGATCAGCAGCGTCTGTGCCGGCGAGGTGCGGCCGACCAGACCCCACCCGACACCGGTGAAGACGAGCACGCACACGAGCGACTGGGCCAGGTAGTTCGTCAGGGCCATCCGCCCGGCGGGCGCGAACACGTCCGCGACGCGCGGCCGCCGCGTGAACAGGCGCAGCCACGTCGCCGCGTAGGCCGCGGCCAGGAACGGCGCGGTGACGATGCTGACCATCAGCCCGGTCAGGTTCGCCGTGGAGCCACCGACCGCGAACACGACGGCGCCGGCCAGACCGACCGGATACCCCACCTTCTCGCACCGGCGCAGCAGGTCCTCGTGGGCGGGCACGGCGGCGAGGAGCCGGTGCTTGCCGGCGGCCAGCCCGACGAGGAACGCCGCGAACGCCAGGGGGCCCTGCACGGCCAGGCCACCGATCATCGCCGGCATCGACCGCAGGTGCTCCAGGACGACATCGCCGAGGCCACCGCCCAGCGCCAGCGTGGAACGCGCACCGGCGTCGACAGCGGCGGCCTCGTCCGGGACCAGTGTGGCACCGAGGACCGCGGCGATCCCGACCACGACGGCGATGCCGCCGATGATGGCCGCCGCCGCGACCAGCGCGGTGCGGGGCTCGATCCGCCGGACCGCGAACAGCGCGAGACCGAGCAGCGCGTACGTGGTGAGGATGTCGCCGTGGAACAGCAGCACCGCGTGCAGCACGCCGAGAACGAACAACCCGGTGAGCCGGCGCAGGAAGGCCGGGCGGAATGCCGCGCCGCGCCGGGCCGCGGAGTCGAGTTGCAGTGTGAAGCTGTAGCCGAACAGGAAGGCGAACAGCAGGTACGCCTTCATCGCGAACAACAGCTCCACCGCGCCGGAGATCAGCAGGTCGAGCGTGCCGCGCGTCGGATCGTCGACCAGGTGGAAGTCGTAGCCGGAGCTGAAGAACGAGATGTTCACGAGCAGGATGAGCAGCAGCGCGCTTCCGCGCAGTGCGTCGACGGCGCTGATTCGGGCGAGGGTGTTCCCGGGCGAGGGCGGTGGGTGGCTGTCGCCGGGTCGGTCGAGCCCTGTCACATTCATGGTGTCCAGCCTCCGGACCATGGCCCACTGCCGGAAAGTGTTTTCGTCACACGCGCTGTCGTGACGAAAAGGCCCGCTCCCCGGTCCGGGGGAGGTGGTTCCCTCCGCGCGGCGATCCGCCCGCCTCGCCGTTCGGGGACGGTGATCTCGGATGTGCCAACGCCCACCGTTGAGAGGGAGACAAGCTGTGAGTCGACCACCACGCGCAAGGACCACGGCCGCGCCGCCACCGCCGTCCTGGGCCCGCCGAGCCGGTCACGTGGCGTGGATCGCCCCCGTGCTGGGCTTCATCCCGCTGCACGTGCCGTGGATCCTGGGCATCCCGCTGTTCGCCAATCCCGGTCCGTTCCGCGAGTGGTACCACGGTCGCGGGCCCGGGGTGGGGGATCATCCGGTCGATGGCTTCCTGGGCCTGCCGGCCGGCGCGTTCTACCTGGGTCTGCTGTGCGTCCTCGCCGCGCTCGGAGGCGTCCTGGCGCTGGGGCTCATCAGTGACTGGGGAACGGTCTTTCCCCGGTGGGTGCCGTGGCTGCGCGGACGTCGGGTGCCACAGTGGGTGCCGCTGACGCCGACGGTGCTGGGATCCGCCCTGATGATCGGCTACTCGGCGACCCTGCCCTGGCAGTTCGCCGCGGACCTGGCGGATTCCAGCACGGAGGACATCTTCACCCCGACCGGCGTCCTGATCGGCCTCCCGCTCCTGCTGGCCTGGGCGGTCGCGTTGCCGCTGGCCGGATGGTCCTACTACCGCCGTACCCGTCTGCCGCGACGCGACCGGCGGCGCTGGTCGGCGTCGGTGGATGACCAACCAGCGTCGCCGTCCGGGTGGCCCGGGATGGGCTGACGGCCTCAGGCCACCAGGGAGACCCGCCCGTTGTCGAGGTCGTAGCGGGCGCCGACCACGCGCAGCGCGCCCTCGTGCACCTTCTCGGAGATGATGGTGCTGCGGGCGCTGAGCGCCCGCACCTGAGCGGCGATGTTGGCCCGGACCGCGTTCTCCACCGGGTCGCCGGGCTGGTTCAGCACCGGCTCGACGACCGGGCGCAGGGCGTCCACGATGGTGCCGATGTGCCCGGGCGCCGTCCCCCCGGTGTGGATGGCGTCGATGGTGGCGGTGATCGCGCCGCAGCGTTCGTGGCCGAGGACGACGATCAGCAGGCTGCCGAACTCCTCCACGGCGAACTCGACGCTGCCGAGCAGTAGGTCGTCGACGATGTTGCCGGCCACCCGGTTGTCGAACAGGTCACCCAACCCCTGGTCGAAGAGCACCTCGGGGGCCACCCGGGAGTCCGCGCAGCCGACGGTGATGGCGAACGGGTGCTGACCGGCGGCGAGCCGGTGCAGGTCGGTCAGGCCCTGGTGCGGGTGCCGTCCGTGGCCGGAGGTGAACCGCCGGTTGCCGGCCTGCAGCCGGCGCAGCGCCTCGGCCGGCGTGTCGACCGGGTTGTCGGCTGGCGCGGCAGCGGCGGCGGACGGGCTGGCCGCGGCCGCGCCGAGCGCCACGGCGGCGGCGCCACCGGCGGTCAGCAGCGAACGGCGGGACAGGTGGGAACGTGCCACGATCATCTCCCTGCGGTGAGGCAACTCGCCTCTTCCTACCAGCCCGCCGTCCACAATGGTTGCCGCCCTCCGTGGGCGGGAGGTCGAGCAAATTGATCATCGTTTGGAGATCGGCTATCGTCCGCGTCCGTGAAATCTTCCCGTCTTGCTTCCGTCATGTTGATCCTCGCCGTTACGACAGCCCTCGCCGCCTGCGGGGACGGTGACAAGGCGACGACCGCCGGACCCACCACGCCCGCGCCGACGTCCGCCGCCCCGTCCGCGGTGGCCACCTCCGCCGCCGCGACGCCGGCTTCGTCACCCGCGGCTGGCGCGGCGACTGACAAGAAGCTCTGCGAGGCGGTGAAGAAGGCAAACGACGAGATGAGCGCCGAGATGGTGAAGGTCTTCACGACTGGGGACGCGTCGGCGGCGGACTTCAAGAAGCTCCTGACCGGTCTGGAGCAGAAGGTGACCACCGTCGCCTCGAGCGGCGACGGCAAGCTGGCCGACGCCCTGCGGACGTTCGCCGCCGAGGCGGCCAAGGCCGCGGCCGCGGCGGACCCGGCGACCGCCGCCGACAACCCGGCCTTCGAAAAGGCCGGCAAGGACGTCAGCTCCGCGTGCAAGGCCCACGGGGTCATCATGGTTCTCTGACCGTCGCGGCCCGATCAGGTCGGGTGTGATGACGGACGGCCCCCACGCCCTGGGCGTGGGGGCCGTCCGTCGAAACGGAGGCGGTGTCAGCCGCCGGCGAAGGTCGTGTCGATGCCGCACTTGGCGTTCTGGTTGAGGCAGGACTTCACCAGGTCACCGAGGCGCTCCGGCTCCCAGGCGTTCATGAAGTCGCCGTGCATGGATGACGGCTTGCCGGAGGAGAGGCTGAGGCCGTCACCGCCCAGCGACTCATAGTTGACCATGAAGGAGAGATCCGGTACGGCCACCGGGTACTTGCCGGTGCAGACGCCGTTCACCGGGTCGCCCATGTGCGACTTGTGATCGGGTGAGTCGATGTTCTTGCCGTCCCAGCAGTCCTTGAACACGAGCTGGAAGATCAGGTTGCCACCGGGGGCGCACTTCGGCCAGTTGCCGTCGGCGCTGCGGCCGATCTCGGCGCTGCCCGCGCACCAGAACTGGTTGCTACCGGCGTTCTTCGGAGTGTCCACCTGCCGCTTGGCGTCGCCTTCGACCACCACCAGGCCCGGCGGGAAGGGCTTGACGGTCGACGGGTCCTTGACCCGCGAGCCGTAGTAGATGCGCATGCTCTTGATCGGCACGGCCTTGCCGTCCTTGCGCAGTTCCGGGGTCCAGTAGGCGCTCTTGTCCCCGGGGGCGTTGCAGGTGTTCGCCGCGGCGAACAGCTTGTCAGTGGTGGTGAAGGCGTCGATCTTCGGGCCGAAGAAGGTGTGCATGTGTGAGGCGCCCGAGAGACCAGGCAGGACGATCGGGTCGTCCGGGGCCGAGTTCGCGACGCCACAGTCGGTGTGGAACTCGGGAACCCGGGTGGTGCCCGGCGGCACCGCCTTCGGCGTGATGGCGTTGAAGGCGGCCAGTTCCCTGCTCCACTTGGCCTGGTCGACAGGCACCCAGGCGCCGGCCGGTGCGCCCGGCGGGACGGACGACGACGGGGACGCGGACGGGGACGAACTCGGCGTGGTCGAAGGGGCGGCCGACGTGCTCGGCGTGGCCGACGCGCTCGGCGACGTGCCCGCCGCGGGGCCGAACGTGAACCAGTTGAGGTTCACGAAGTCCGACGTCGAGGTGCTCTTCATGACGGCGAAGACCGTCTGCGGGCCCGCCGGCACGGCGGACGCCTTCGCGGTGACGGTCTTCCACTTCTGCCAGCCACCGGTCCCCGCGATCGGGAAGCTGGCCAGCAGTTGACCGTTCTGCGCGCCGAGGCGCAACTCTACAACGCCGCCGGCGGTGTTGAGCGAGGCGACCCGGGCCGTGAGGTCGACGCCCGTTATCGACACACCGTCGTAGCGCAGCCAGTCGCCGCTGGCCAGCCAGCCGACGTTCCGACCGCCGTCGGCATCGCCGGTGCCCTCGGTCTGCGCACCGGACTGCGCCGCGAAGGCCTCTGCCTGCACCCGGCCGGGCACGGCGACCTCTTCGGCCTGGGCGCCGGCGATGTAGATGCCACTGCCGGCCAGCGCGGCGATGACCGCGGAAGCGAGCGTGACGCGGGCGAGGCGACGACGCTTTCGCGCCCGGTCCGGCGGTGCGACGTGCGCGGGGGGAGTCCGCATTACCAGTGATGTCCTTCGAGTCGACGATAAAGCTCTTGTCGGAAGGAGTATGTGCACGTCAGGGGCCGTCATCAACTCGCCGGGAAAGAATTAAGGAGGCCGGTCCACAAGTGCCCTGGCAGCCAGCGCGACGGCTCGGGATGACAATTTTTCGCGCGTAGAGGCTTATGTTTCCATTAAGTCCTGTCGTTCGGTTCTGGTGCCGGGATTACGGATTTTGAGTAACGAATTGCGGCCGAATCATCGGCCTCACTCACTGACTGGTTCGACGGTGACGGTTGGCGACAGCGCGCGCAGGAAGTCGGGCGCGTCGAACATCTCACCGGCGGAGGCGACGCCACTCGCCCTCGTCCGACCATCGAGGATGCGCAGGGTCGCCTCCACTGCCAGCGGCGCGCTCACGGCGTAGATGTCCCGGCCACTGGCCACGACCCGGCGGCGCGTGTCGCCGCGACGCACGACGACGTCGACGGTGAACGTCTGCGCTGACCGGCCCCGCTCGTCGACCGCGACCGGCACGGCCGCGGCGGCCAGGTCGGTGGCGGCGTCGACGGTCATGTACGTGCGGACCTCGGGAATGGCCAGGTGCCGGGGGATGGTCACGACGTCGGCCATGGTGAACTCCCCGAGGACCGTGCGCCGACCCAGCGGCGCGGGGAAGTCCCAGTCCAGCCTCGGCAGATCCCGCTCCCCGGAGTGGTACTCCAACCGGCCGCCGGTGTAGCGGACCCGGCGGCCGGCGCGGCGCTCGCGGGAGACGGCCCCCGCCGCGACCGTCCCGGCCGTCGGGTGCCAGCTGCTCAGTCCGTACGCGACGTGCGCCTCGTCGGCCGACGTCCAGTCGCCCATCGCCGTCGTCGCGAGCAGATCGCCGAGCCCACCGAAGAAGGCCATAGCCGGGACCACGGCGACACCGGCCGCGCGGGCACGCTCGGTGAAGTGTGCGAACGTGTCGAGGTTGGCCTCGATCTCGGCGGCCACGTCCACGTACGGGATCCCGGCGCGCAGCGCGGCCTCGATCACGCCGCTGGCGGTCGACGCGAACGGGCCGGCGCAGTTGATGACCGCGTCCACGCCGGTCAGCGCCACGTCGAGCGAGGCCGGATCGTCGGTCGACGCCACCCGGTAGGCGAGTCCGAACGCGTCCAGCCTGCGTGCGTCGCGGCCCACCGGCAGCGCATCGAACCCGCGCTCGCGCAACTCCGTCACCACGAACCGTCCGGTGTGCCCGTACGCCCCGAAAACCGCCACCCGGTAACCCATCGCTGCCCCCTTGAAAGATCGACTGGGACCAGCCTCGCGCAGCGGTCGGCAACCGACCAGTGTCGGGAACGCCAACCCCCGTACAGTTTCGGACATGGCCCTTGTCGCGATCGCCGCCACCGACGGGATGCTGCACTTCGAGCTGGCCCTGGCGTGCGAGGTCTTCGCCCACGACCCCTCCGGCCTGGCCGACCCCTGGTACGACGTGGTGGTCTGCGGCCCCGGCCCGGTCCGGGTCGGCCGCTTCCTGGTGGCGCCCGACGACGGGTTGGACCGCCTGGCCCGTGCCGGCACCGTGATCGTCCCGTCGGTGGAGGACGTCGACGCGGACCTTCCCCCCAACCTGCTCGACGCCGTCCGCGCGGCCCACCGGGCGGGCGCCCGGATGGTCTCGCTGTGCACCGGCGCGTTCGTGCTGGCCGCCGCCGGAGTGCTCGACGGGCTGCGGGCCACCACGCACTGGGCCCACACCGAGGCGTTGGCCGCCCGCCATCCCCTGGTACGGGTCGACCCGGACGTGCTCTACGTCGACAACGGCACAGTGCTCGCCTCCGCCGGGAAGGCCGCCGCGCTCGACCTGTGCCTGCACCTGATCCGCCGCGACCACGGCTCGACCGTCGCCAACGCCGTCGCCCGCCGCCTGGTCGTGCCACCGCACCGCGCCGGTGGTCAGGCCCAGTACCTCACCACCCCGGTGCCTGCCCGTGACGACCACCCGCTGGCCACAGTGTTCCCCTGGGCGCTGGCCCGGCTGGACCGGCCGCTGACCGTCGAGGACCTGGCCCGGCAGGCGAACATGAGCTCCCGCAACCTGGCCCGCCACTTCCGGTCGGCCACCGGCACGACCCCGCTGCTGTGGCTGTCGACGCAACGGGTCCGCCGCGCCCAGGAGTTGCTGGAGCAGACCGACGACAGCATCGACGCCATCGCCGAGGCCGCCGGCATGGGCACCGCCGCGACGCTGCGTCGACACTTCCACCGCACCGTCGGCGTGCCGCCGGACGCGTACCGGCGCACCTTCCGCAGTGCCTGAGCGCACGGCCTCCCCGGCAGCCCGAGGACGGGGCGGCCGGGGAGGTCCCAGTCAGGCCAGCGAGGCTGACTCGCTCAGACGGCGGTGCGCCCACCGTCGGCGTCCAGGATCACGCCGGTGACGAACCGTGCCTCGTCGCTGACGAGGAACGCGATGACGGCGGCGATGTCCTCCGGGTCGGCGATGAAGCCCAGCGGGGCCTGGGCCGCGAGCTGTCCCAGGACCTCGCCCAGGGCTTCAGATCCCGGAGTGCGGGTCGGGCCGGGGCGCACGGAGTTCACCCGCACTCCCGCCGGGCCGAACTCGGCTGCCCAACTCTTGGTCAGCAGGTCCAGGGCGGCTTTGCTCGCGCCGTAGACCGACAGGCCCGGAAGGGCGACTTCGGCGGCAAGGGTGGAGACGTTGACGATTGCTCCACCGCCTCGTGCCGCCATCGCGGGTGCAAGGTTCGCGACCAGATAGAACGGCGCCTTCAGGTTGGTGCCCAGTACCGCGTCGAAGGTCGACTCCTCGGTGCCCGCGGTTGGTCCACCGGCCCCGATCGCCGCGTTGTTGACGAGGATGTCGAGGGTCCTGCCTGCGGACTCGGCGACCTGGGTGGCCTTGGCCGCGAGTTCCACCGCGGATTGCGCGTCGCGGAGATCGGCGGCGACGAAGTCGGCCTCGCCTCCCTCGGTGCGGATCTCCTCCACTACTTCCAGCCCTCGGTCGACGTTGCGGCCGGAGACGACGACGTGGACGCCCCTGCGGGCGAGCTTGAGTGCAGTGGCACGACCGATTCCGCTGGTCGAGCCGGTGATGAGGGCCGTTTTGGTTCCCACGGGATCTCCTTGCTGGGTGGTTTGGTACTTCCGAACCGGATGCGTACAACGTACGTAACCATTGCATGCGTACGTTGTACGTGTCGAGTGATGTCGGGCACGCCGCTGATGCGGCCGGTCGGGCAATGCGGCGGGCCCGACGCGCGGAGTCCGTTCGCCTCAGAGCCGGTTCGCCAGGATGGTGGTGCCGCTGCCCGACAGGTGCGCGACGGCGTGGGGCCGACCGGCGAGGACGGAGATGATGCTCTCGGCGGCGCCGACGACCTCGGGGGCCCCGGCCGATGAGCGCGACCAGCCCGTGTCGGTGGTGCGGAACGCGATGCCGCGGGCCCGTGCGACCGCGGGGATGAAGGGGTTGGGCACGCGTGTCTCGACGGTGAGGACCGCGTCGGCAACCGGTGGTGCCAAGACGCCGGACCTGCCAAGACTGAATGCGATATCGAGATGGTGAACGACGTGGTCGCCGAGCAGTAGCGGCGCCGGTAGCAGGCGTCCGATGCCCCGTGGGCGCGCCCGGAAGCGGTTGAACGCGTCGATCAGATCCGGGGCGCTGGTTTGGCTGGCGTACTCACGGCTCAGGAGATCGTTCGAGGCGTCGAACGACCAACGCCGCCGTCGCATTGTCAGCAGCAGCCGGGACGGCGGCAGGTGTAGGCCGAGCACGAGGTGGGCGAGCACAACTTTGTTCGTCCAGCCCGCGCAGAGGCTGGGTAGCTCCCACTCTTCGTCGGTCAGGGTGCGGGCGAAGGCGACGAAGTCGTCATCCTGCTGACGAGCCAGGTCACGCCATCCCGCTCCGGTCTCTGTCAGACGCTGCGAGCTTCTGGTGATCATGAATCTCCTCCGGTCATACGTACGTCGTACGTATAGTACCGTCGGATACGTACGCCGTACTCATCCGAGGAGAGCCAGCATGAGAGCCCGTTTCACCCTCGCGGACATCCAGCAGCACGCGCTGGTGATCGTCGACCGGGATGGCTTGGCCGGGCTCACCATGCGCTCCCTTGCGGCGTCCCTGAAAACAGGCGCCATGACCCTCTACAACTACGTCGACAGCCGCGAAGCCCTCGAGGAACTCGTGGTCGACGCAGTCTCGTCCCGCGTCCAGATCCCGGAGCCAACCGACGATTGGCTGGCCGACACGCGTGCCGTGGCCACCGCCATGTGGAGGACCTTCCGCGCACACCCGGCGGTCATCCCGCTCATACTCACCCGCCGGACCTCCTCGCGGGCCAGCCTCGCTCCAGCCGAGGCGCTCGCGGCGGCCCTCGCCCGCGGAGGTCTGGACGGCGTCGACCTGTTCGTCGCGTTCCGCGCCGTCTCGGCGTTCGTTACGGGTATCGCGCAGAACGAGTTGGCCGGCGCGCTCACCCGCGAGAAAGATCCCGCCGCCGCCGCCCGCCGTATCGAAGCGCTTGCGCAAGGTGCTCTACCGACCCTCGCCGAACTAGCGCCGGTCGGGGCTGTGTTCACAGGTCAGGAATTCGAGCGTGGACTCACGCTCATCCTCAACGGCATCACGCACACTCCCCGCCCGTTCAGCCCTCACGATCAGGCAGGTCGTTAGCGTCGACCTCGTGGTGGGCGGGCGTCGTGGTGGGACGCCGAGGCGGGGTACGCGCGGAGGGCGTCGCTGGTCGACGTCGGGCAGAATGCCAAACTTCTGCTCTGCACGGCGGTCGGGGGTCCGATGGGCTACAGCTTCGAACACGTCGATCTGCCGGAACCCGCCGCGACCGCGCGCGCCCACGCCGAAGCGTGCATGGATCTGAACGGATCGTGCGGCAACTGGCCACAGTGCTACGAGGAATACTCGTCGCTCGCCGCCGCCTACCAGTTCGCTCTGAACATTGCCGGCATGGAGTTCTGTCGGGAACGCATGCGGTGGGCCGGCATGACCTACCAGGCAACGCCGCAGCCCTTTCCGGACTGGCCATTCGACAGCTTCGACGACTGGCGCAACGATCAGCACCGACGTGACGCCTACAACGCGGCCGAACGGGCGGCAGCCGCGCAGACCAGCCCCGGAAAGGTGGGGATTCCCGAGTTCAAATTGACGAGCAACGGCCCCTGGGTGGTGGGCGAGACCGAGATCGAGCAGGCGTTGATTCTCTACGACGCGTCGCCGACGAGCCTGCGCGCCGAGTGGGAGACCGACGAGCTGTGGGTGTCCTGGCTCGACTGGCTGAGGGAGACGCGCGCCCACGGCGGCTTCACCGTCAGCTGAACGTGCCGCTAACGCTGGTCGGGGCGGTGCCGGGCGAACGCGTCGCGCTTGCCCCAACGGCCGGGGACGTCCAGGAGCGCGATCTGCCCGAAGGTGGCGGGTAGCGCCGGGTCCACGGCCAGGTGATCCTCGTGCGGGTTGATGCCGAGCATGGTGCGGATCAGCAGCATGCAGGCTCCACTGGACCACGCCTGCGGGCTGCCGGCGGTCGGATACCGGATCGGAAACCGGGTGGTGTCGCGGTCGAACCCGCCGAACGCCTCGGGTAGCCGGCCCTCGAAGTAGGTGGCGGCGGAGAGGATGCCCTCGGCGATCCGGGCCGCCTCGTTGCCGAACCCGTACCGGCGCAGACCCCAGGCGATGAACGAGTTGTCGAACGGCCAGACCGTGCCGTTGTGGTAGCCGAGCGGGTTGTAGCGGCGCTGCCCCTCGGCGAACGTCCGCACCCCCCAACCCGAGAAGAGCGCCGGACCCATCAGGTGCTCGACCACCCGGGGTGCCCGCTCCGGTGGCACGATGCCGCTCCACAACAGGTGCCCGATGTTTGACGACAGGCTGTCCACGGGAGTGCCGTCGTGGTCGAGCGCGAGCGCGTAGAAGCCGCGGTCCTCCAGCCAGAACTCCCGGTTGAACCGCTCGTACAGGGCAGCCGCCTCGCTCTCCAGCCGATCGGCGAAGGCGGGATCACCCCAGAAGGTACGGGCCAGCCGGGCTCCTCGGATCTTGGCGTCGTAGGCGTACCCCTGGGTTTCGCAGGTGGCCCTCGGGAAGCCCGGCAGCCGGCCGTCGGCGTAGGAGATGCTGTCCCAGGAGTCCTTCCAACACTGGTTGTCCAGGCCGGTGGCGCGGTTGCGTCGCTGGTACCAGATGTAGCCGGTGGAGTTCAGGTCCGCGTACAGGTCGATCCAGGCCAGCGCCGCGCGGACCTCCTGCTCCAACTCCATCACCAACGCGGTGTCGCCGCTCCACCGCTCGTACTCGTCGAGCAGCACCACGAACAGCGGTGAGGCGTCCACGGTGCCGTAGTAGGGGGAGTGCGGCTGCTCCTCGAACGCGGCCGACTCCCCGTAGCGCAGCTCGTGCAGGATCCGACCCGGGTCCTCCTCCAACACGTCGTCGGTCCGAACCCCCTGCAACGACGCGAGGATCCGCAGGGTCGGTGGGGTCAGCGTCGGGGCGATCGGCAGGGTCTGCAAGCAGGTCAACAGACTGTCCCGGCCGAACAGGGTCATGAACCAGGGCAGCCCGGCGGCGGGCACGCTCGCGCCGCCGAGCGACAGCGGGGCGAAGCGCAGCGCCGCCAGGTCCACCAGGCTGCGGCGGTAGACCTGCTGAAGGCCGACGTTCTCGGTGTCCAGGGTCGGGGCCGCCGCGATCCAGGCCTGCACGCTCTCCGGCAGTGTGGAGTCGTCCGGCCGTTGGGCGCGCAGGGCGGCGCGCAGGTCGACGCCGTCCGGACGCAGCGCCAGCATGACGGCCTGCAACCGGGTCGACCACTGCCTCCCGGGGGGCAGCCGGACCGCGAACCGGAGGCCTCCGGGGTCGAACTCCGCCGGCTCACTCGCCGACACGACGACCTCACGTCGGTAGGTGTCGCGCCGGTAGCCCAGGCGCAACTCGTCCGGGCCGACGTGCGTGTAACGGGCGCCGGTCTTGTCACCGCTGTCGAACTTGATCTCGAAGATGTCGGCGAAGTCGGCCGCCACCTCCAGGCGCACGTCGAGCGTCATGTCCCGCTCGCCGTAGTTGAAGATCGTCAGCGACTCGGTGAGATCCGGGCCGATGCGCCGACGCCGAATGGCCGACACGTCGGCCTCCACGTAGTCCACCGCCGCGCCCGGCACCACGAAGAACGTGACCTCGAAGTACTGGCTGTCGTCCACCGACAGCGCGGTCATGCACTCGCC
Organism: Micromonospora vinacea; assembly: GCF_015751785.1. Classification (NCBI taxonomy): domain Bacteria; kingdom Bacillati; phylum Actinomycetota; class Actinomycetes; order Micromonosporales; family Micromonosporaceae; genus Micromonospora; species Micromonospora vinacea. Next base: position 5,114,094 of record NZ_JADOTY010000001.1, read on the forward strand.
GTTGACGGTGAGCCGCCAGCGGGACAGGAAGCGCGTGTCGGCGGCGAAGAGACCGACCGGGGTGCTCGGGGAGGATTCCACGTCGCCACTGGCGTCGGACACCATGAAGGTGTTCCCGTCGATGCACGCCACGGTGCCCGCGATGTCCCTCATCGGTCACGCCCCACTGTCGGTCACGCCCCACTGTCGGGGTCGTCGCGCTGAGGCGGCCCGGGCTCACGCGGGAACAGCCGCCCGATGCGCAGCGCCAGGGCGAGGTCACCGTCGACCATGATGTCGCCCCGGGTGATCGCCGCCAGCCCGTTCACCTCGCCCCGCGCCATCGCCTCCGCTACCTGCGAAGACACCTGAATCACAGTGGTGGCGGGACCGCCGCTTCGGGTCACCCGCATCCGGCCATGGTCGATGTCCAGCAGCCACTGCTCCAGGTGGCCACCGTCGCGGATGTCGAATCGCACGCTCCCACGGACCTTGCTGAACCGCGGATCCCGGCAAGCAACCGTCAACCGCTCGAAGAAGGCGCTGGTCGCCGACATCCCACCTCCTCGGGCGCTGGTAAGAGCGGATGCCGGCTACCCGGTGCGAGTCACTCCTAACGCCGGACGATGCCCCCTGTTCACGGTGCGAGTGAAAAGCGGGTCCAGGTGGTCGCGTCAGTGGTGACGAGGACGTGGTCCGGTTCGCCCGTCGACCCGTCGTCGCGCCCGAAGACCCACGCGTACCCGGGCGCCACACTGACCGCACCGACGAGCTGGCCGTACTCCCGGGCGACAGTGAAATGCTCCCCGTCGTCCCGGCTGACCAGCAACCGCCCCGGGCGGTCGTCGTCGGTGCCCTCGCCGGGCGCGATCGCCAGGAGCGACCCGTCCGACCCCACGGTGAGGTCGTAGGGCAGTTGGCCCGCCAGGTCGGCGCCGGTGGCCGTCCAGGTCTTCGCGCCGTCAGTGGTCCGCAGCAGCCGCACCCCGCCCTTCGACGACTGGGTCAGCACGTACCCTTCCCGATCGTCGAGCCCGGCCGCCGTGACCACCGTCGCGTCGTCGCCCACCTCCCAGGAGGTCCAGGTCGCGCCTCGGTCGGCGCTGCGCGCGACTGTCGAACCCTGGCCGCCGCTCATCTGGTACGTGGCCCAGATGCTGCCGTCGGCTGCCGGGTAGAGGCTGAACAGCGGACGCCACGAGGGTGCCGTGGCGGTGAGCCGGTACACCGTTCCACTCGACGGGTCCACCGCCAGCGGCTCCGACACCGGCGCACAGCCGAACCCGCAGAGGACCGGTCGGGCCGTCGCCGGGAACACGGGTACGGCGACGATCGCGGAATCCGCGTCCCGCCAGGTGCGGCCGTAGTCGGTGGAGAGGTGGGGCAGCCCCGAGTCGGTGACCAGGTAGGACCGCTCACCGAGGACGAAGAAGTTCGTGCCGCTGCCCGGCGTCCCGGCGGCGGTGCCGGCCACACATCGGCTGCCCTCGAAACGCGCCGCGTCCCAGTCCGACCAGCTGCGGCCGTTGTCGCCGGTGTAGGCGAAGCGCACGACGCAGCCGTCCTGCCGCACGTCGACAGCGGAGTCGGGCCCGGTCAGGGTGAACTGGCTGAACTGCGCACCCGACGGCGTCGGCGGGTCGGCCGGCGCGGCCCGGTCCGGCTCGACCACCAGCGGTGCGACAGTCAGCCCGGCCAGGACGACCAGTGCGGCCGTCACCATCGCGACCGACCGGCGTCGACGGGACCGAGCGGTGCTCCGTAGCTCGTCGAGGGGCGGCGGCGAGACGGCCTCGGTGACGGTGTCCACGTCGAATCCGGAGAACTCACGACCGGACATCTATCCTCCCGGTTTCCGTAGCGTCGGTGTCGGCGAGCAGCGCCGCCAGGGCGACCCGGCCCCGCGACAGCCGGGACTTCACAGTCCCGGACGACACGCCCAGCGTGGCCGCGATCTCGTCCACCGGCAGGTCGACGAGGTAGTGCAGGGCCAGCGCGACCCGCTGCCCCTCCGGCAGCACGCGCAGCGCCGCGAGCAGGGCGAGGTGCTCCGGGGAGTGATCGGCGACGGCTGGCGGCGGACCGATCCGGCGCAGCAGCCCGTCGAGCATCCGCCGACGGCGGAACCGGCTGCGGGCCCAGTTCACAGCGACCCGACGCAACCAGGCTTCCGGGTTCTCCAGCCCGGCGAACCGCCCCGGCGCCATCAGCGCTCGGGTGAACGCCTCCTGCACCGCCTCCTGCGCCTCGGTCAGGTCGCCGGTCACCGCGTACAGCTGCACGACCAGTCGTCGGAAACAGCCGGCGTAGAGCTCGGAGATCAGATCGCCGTCGGACACCGTCACCCCCCTTCTCCACCACTCCCACCAACGGGCCGGGAAGAAGGTTCCAATGGCCGGACAGAATCCGGTCAGCCGAGGTTGAAGTCCACCACGACCGGCGTCCGCCGGATCCGCACGGGGAGCGCGGCGTCGAAGCCGGCGGCGTCCGGGTGCCAGACCGGCGGTGTGTACGCGCAGTCGCAGCGCACCTTCACCCGCTGTCCGGGGAGCAGCCGCAGGGCGTAACCGCTGCCCACGTCCGCCACGCCGGCCAGGTCCCCGGTGGCCGCGTCGAACGCGATCACCTGGGCGTAGGTGAGCAACTCGTCGACCCGTACCGTCCCGGTCAGCGGCGTTCCGGCTGGCAGCGCCTGGTTCAGGGTCGCCGTCTGCCGGGCGCGGACCCGCACCGGCCGCGCCTGCTGCCGACCGCCCACCCCGCCGGACCAGACGGTCGCCAGCCCGGCGGCGGCGAACTGCACCGGCCAGTGGTACGGGCCGAGGCCGGTGATCGTGTAACGGCCGTCCTCGTCGGTGGTCGGGCCGTGGTCGTCGTACTTCGGGTGCGGCACGTAGGGCACCACCATGACCAGCGCACGGGGGATCGGTGCGCCCGTCGCCGCGTTGGTCACCACCCCGACGACGGTGCCCGGCGGGTCGAGCCGGATGGCCGGCGCGCTGGTCACCACGCCGGGCCGCACCTGAATCACCTGTGCCCGCTCGCGTTCACCGGTGCCGCCGTGCCGGCCGACCCACTGCAAGCCGTGCACCGTCGTGTCGTAGGGGTGCACCAGCAGCCGGTACCTCCCCGGGGCGACGTCGCCGGTCACCAGGACGCCCTGCTCGTCGGCGCAGCCCCCGTACCGTCCGAGTTGGTCCTCGCCGAGGGTGACCGCCGCCAACGCCGCGGCGTCCACCGGGACGAGCGCGGCGCAGGCCCGGGGGACCGGCGCGCCGGTCGCCGCGTCGCGGACCACGGTGCGGACGCCGCCGGGCGCGGGCGACCCGGGGGTACGCGCGGTGGCCGGCGCGGCGGCCTCCCCGACGAGCAGTGCGACGGCGATGGTGGCGGTCAGGTGGCGCAGGAGAGCGTGCCTCATCGGGGTGTCCTTCCGGCGGCGCGGCGGGTTGGGCCGACGGTATCGGCGCTCAGCTGATCCAAATCTGTCAATGTCGTGATGTCGACCGTTCCCGGCGGCCACCTCCGCACCCGCAGGACGACTGCACGAAGGTGCTGCTCAAGGTCTGACCGGGTGGGCGCTGCCGGCGGGGGAGTGCGTCACGGGCACCAGCCACCAGCCGTGGCGAGTTAGCGTGTCGCCATGAAGAGTGGTGGCACGTCGGCGCCGGTCTCGACCGACCTCACCGTCCGGCTGCGACCGGTTGCCGAGCCCGACCTGGCGATATTCCGGCGGCTCTGCACCGAGCCCGGCCTGATCGGCTTGGACTGGGCCGGCTTCCGGGACGCCGGGGCACCGGCGCGGAGGTTCGCTGTCGACGGCTACCTCGGCGAGGACGACGGGCGGCTCATCGTCGAGGTCGAGCAGGAACGGTCCGCTGCCGGCCTCGTCAGCTACCTCTCCGGGCGCTACGCCGGACGGGCGTCGTACTGGGAGATCGGCATCGTCCTGCTGCCGCCATGGCGCGGGCGGGGCATCGGCTGGCGCGCGCAGGCGTTGCTCTGCGACTACCTGTTCCAGCACAGCCCGGCGCAGCGGATCCAGGCCGGCACCCACCCGGAGAACGTCGCCGAGCAGCGGGCGCTGGAGAAGGCCGGCTTCCAGTTGGAGGGGATCATCCGGGCCAGCGAGTTCCGCGCTGGCCAGTGGCGCGACGCCTACCTCTACAGCCGGTTGCGCGACGACCCGTCCCCCTGGGAGCCGGCGCCGAACGGCTAGCGCGGGCGGACTCCCGGCTCCACCGTCAAGGTCCCCGCCTCGGCGTCGATGGTGGCCCGCGCGCCGAGCGGAACGGTGAGCTGTCCGTTGCCGTGGCCCAGTCGCAGCCCGGCCAGGACCGGCACGCCCAGGTCGTACAGGCGATCCTTCAGCACCGCCGCAGCGTCCCACTCACCCGCTCCACCGACGCTGTTGGTGATCTGACCGATGGCCACCCCGGCGACCCTGGCCAGCACCCCCACCCGACGCAGCTCGGTCAGCATCCGGTCGATGCTGTACGGAGCCTCGTCCACGTCCTCGAAGAACAGGATCGCGTCGTCGAACCGTGGCGCGTCCCCCGCGCCGAGCGACGTGGAGATCATCGTCAGGGTGCCGCCGAGCAGAGGCCCCGATGCCGTCCCCGGCACCAGCACGGGGGCCGCTGTCTCGGCCGGGTCCCGGACGATCGTCACGGGCGCGGTGGTCATCACCGCCCTGCGGAGCGCCTCGGCCGACTCCGGGCCGGTGCGGGCGTCGTTCCAGTTGACCATGGGGCCGTAGAAGGTGACCAGACCGGTGTCGCGCCAGAGCTTGCCGTGGATGCTGGTGATGTCGCTGAAGCCGACCACCACCCGAGGATCCCGGCGCAGACCGGAGACGTCGATCTGGTCGACGATCCGCTGGGTGCCGTAGCCGCCGCGGGCGGCGAAGACAGCACGGATCCCGGGGTCGGTGAGCGCGGCGTTCAGGTCGGCCAGCCGCTGTGCGTCGGTGCCGGCCAGGTAGCCGTACGTGGCGAAGACGTGTGCGCCCAGCTCGACCTCCAGGCCCCAGCTGCGCAGGATCTCGATGCCGCGGGCCATGTTCGTGGGGTTGGGGGTGCCGCCGGGCGACACGACCCGAACCCGGTCACCGGGTGCCAACGCCGGCGCCCGCAGGGCGCGTTTCGCACCAGCCGGCGCGGCCTGCGCGGCCTCCGCCGAGCCGACGAGCACCGCGCCGCCGGCCGCCGCCGCTCCCATCCGCAGCATGTGTCGACGGGACAGGGGCAGCCGCCCGGCCCCCTGGAGCGTGGCTGGGTCTGTTCCAGAAGTGGTCACCGGCGTCCCCTCATCGTGATCAGACGATGTGCGAGCCGCCACAGCCTACGACAATCGTCGATGTCAGGCGGGGTCCACAAGGGACAGTGCCAGTCGCGGCGATCGCGCCTGGTTCGCGGATGTTTGCGAGGGTCGCCCGCCGACGGCGGGAAAGTCCGGGTCCACGCGTGACCCGTTTGTCGCCAGAGACCGTGGGAACTCGCCCCGTTCGTCAGCAGGCAGGCCAGACGGCATGCCGACGAGACCGAAGGAGCAGGCATGGACTACGAGCAGATGATCGCCACGGTACGACAGCGCGCGGGCCTGGGTGAGAACGAGGCCGTGCGGTCCGTACAGGCCGTCCTGTCGGTGCTCGGTGAACGGCTCGCCGGACAGGAGGCGGACAACCTGGCGGCACAGTTGCCGGATCGGCTGGACGCGTCGGTCACCCGTAATCCGCAGGGCCGCCGGTGGGACATTGGTGAGTTCCTGAAGCACGTCGGCGACCGCGAACAGGTCGCGAACGCCGACCAGGTGCGTCAGCACGCCCAGGCGGTGCTGCGTACCGTCGCGGAGGCGCTGAACGACGACGAGCGACACGACCTGCTCGCCCAGCTTCCCGGCGGCATCATCGACCTCTTCGGTGTCCCCACCCCACGCGGCTGAGCCTCGCGCCGATCGGGCTTCCCGGTGCGCTCACGGAATCGGCCACTCGTGCACAGGGCGGTTGCTGTGCATGAGGTCCACGTAGTGCCGGACCACCTCGCGCAGCGCCTCCGGCCGGTCCAGGTGGTCGGCCGACTCCAACCGGTGCAGCGTCTCCACCTGCCACGTCGCGCCGTTGCGGCTGGTCAGGCAGCGCTGCTCGATGATGCCGAGCAGCCGGTCCCGTTCGGCCGGGTCGAGCCCCCACCGGTCCAGGCCGTGAGACGCCAACGGCAGCAACCGGCGCAACACCAACTCGGTGACCGGCAGGTAGCCGAGACCGGGCCAGAAGACCTGCGCGTCGATGCCGTGCCGGGCACAACTGGTGAAGTTCTCCTCGGCGGCGCTGAACGACATCTGCGACCACAGTGGCCGGTCCGACTCGGCGAGGGCGCGCACCAACCCGAAGTAGAAGGCGCCGTTGGCGATGGTGTCCAACACGGTCGGACCGGCGGGCAGCACCCGATTCTCCACCCGCAGGTGCGGCCGGCCCCGCGACACGTCGTACACCGGGCGGTTCCACCGGTAGACGGTGCCGTTGTGCAGGCGCAACTCGGCCAGATTGGGCACCTCGCCGGCCGCGAGGGCCTGCGCCGGGTCCTCCGGGTCGCAGACCGGCAGCAGCGCCGGGAAGTAGCGCACGTTCTCCTCGAACAGGTCGAACACGCTGGTGATCCACCGTTCGCCGAACCAGACCCGGGGGCGTACCCCCTGGGCTTTGATCTCTTCCGACCGGGTGTCGGTGGCCTGCTGGAACAGCGGAATGCGGGTCTCGCGCCACAGCTCCCGGCCGAAGAACAGCGGCGAGTTCGCGCCGACCGCGACCTGGATGCCGGCCACCGCCTGGGCGGCGTTCCAGTAGTCGGCGAACTGGGCCGGGCTGACCTGGAGGTGGAACTGGGTGCTGGTGCACGCCGCCTCCGGGGTGATCGTGTCGGCGGTGACCGCCAAGCGCTCCACCCCGCTGATGGCGATCGGCAGATCCTCGCCGCGGGCCGCGAAGATCTGCTCGTTGAGCAGCTTGTAGCGGGGGTTGGCCGACAACGTCTCGGCGGTCAGGTGCTCGGGGCGCAGCGTCGGCAGGATGCCGATCATCACCATGTGCGCGCCGATCGCCCGGGCCTTCACCTCGGCGGCGTTGAGGCTGGCCCGCACGTACTCCTCGAAGTCGGCAGTGCCGGTGCCGGTCAGCCGGCGCGGCGGCACGTTGATCTCGATGTTGAACTGGCCCAGCTCGGTCTGGAAGCTCGGGTCGGCGATGGCCGCCAGTACGTCGGCGTTGCGCATCGCCGGATTCGACGCCTCGTCGACCAGGTTCAGCTCGATCTCCACGCCGGTCATCGGCCGGTCGAGGTCGAAGCGGGACTCGCGCAGCATCTCGGCGAAGACATCCAGGCAGCGGCGGACCTTGTCGCGGTAGCGGGCTCGATCCTCTCGACTGAAGGTTCGTACGCCGACGTCCTCGCCCATGGTCACCACCCTGTCACCGCTGGTCCCCCTAACCTCGCACGTGATCGGCGGGCGGGGGAAGACCCGAGGACCCTTTCCTACCCAGTTGCCCGCCCTGTTAGCCCAGCCAGGGCAGACCGATAGCATTGCGCCCCGAGAGGTGGTGGCGTGCGGATGCGCGAGAAGGTGACCCGGCTGTTCGTCGCGGCGGCGATTGCCGAGGCCTGCTCCTGGCTGGCCCTGCTGGTCGGCATGCTGGTCAAGTACGGCCCGCCGGACAACGAGCTGGGCGTCAAGATCTTCGGGCCGATCCACGGCGGCCTGTTCGTCGCGTACGTCCTGCTGGTGCTGGCCGTGGCCCGGCTGCACCGGTGGAGCCTGCTGGCCACGGCGGTGGCCCTGGCCAGCGCCGTGCCGCCGTTCGCCACCCTGGCCTTCGAGCGCTGGGCCCGTCGCCGGGGAATGCTCGGCGTCGACCGGCAACCGGCCCGCGAGCCCGCCCCGGTCGGCTGAGCCGCCAACCCGCCCGCTCGCCGAGTGGCCGGCTGGGACCGAGGCAGACCGGCCGGCCCTGACGGGGCTGGCCGGGATCAGGTCAGCGCGGAGCAGGCCGCGATGCCGGCCAGCAGCAGCGCGCCCAGGAACGCCTGCAACAGCAGCGGCGGCCCGAGATGCGACCAGAGCGTCGCGGTACGCGGGGTCAGCAACTGCCCGGTGGTGAGGTTGACGATCCGCTCGATCCGGGGCGGCAGCTCCGGGTCGCGTTGCGGGCGCACTGTGAGCTGCACCTGGTCCGCCGGGTGCAGGGCGCTCTGCGGCAGGTGGCCGTGCAGCTCCACCTCGCACAGCTGACCGGCGGTGTTGCGCAGCCGCACCGGTGTGACCAGGTATTCCGGGCCCTGCTTCAGCTCCTTCCAGCGACGCCGGGTGCCGCCGCCGCCGAAGGAGAAGAGCGAGCGCAGCAGCAGGGCGGGCAACCGGGCGAAGGCCGCCGCGGCGAGCACCGCCACCAGCACCGGCTGACCGATGCGTACCTCGCGGGTGTAACCGTCGAGCAGGCGGATCAGCCGCCCGGTGACGATTCGTTCCGTCGGGTGCACGATCCGTCGGGTATCGAGTCCGCTGTCCATTCCCACCACCGAGAGTCCGCTTGTGTTCACAGATCGTATCGACGTCCTCGGTTGAACGACGTGAATGAAACCTGGTCACGGGCTCACGGCCGCGAGGTGACATCCCCGGCGACCCGGGTAAGCGGGGGGCCGAGCTGGAAAGGGGTCGAGCATGCAGCTGTCCTTCCTGCGCCCGCTCTACGACCGTCCCGGGCCGTGGTGCTCGGTGTATCTGGACGCCTCCGCGGACACGGAGGACGCCCATCCCGCGTTGGATCTGCGCTGGCGTGCCCTGGAGCGCAGCCTGGCCGAACAGGGGGCGGACGAGGCGAACATCGCCGCGCTGGACCGGGTGGTCCGAGGTCATGATCCGATGGTCGGGGACTACGGTCTGGCGCTCTTTGCCAGTCACGGCCGGGTGGTGCTCTCCGAGTACCTGTCCGCGCCACCACTGCGGGACCTGGCCCACGTGGGGCCGCTGCCGCACGTGATGCCGCTGCTCGCGCAACGCGGCGAGCAGGTGGCCTGGGTACGTGTGATCGCCGACCGGCTCGGCGCCGACGCGATGGCGGTCAGCGCCGGCGGAGTGCCCCGGCGGGCGCACGTCGCCGGCCGGGACGAGTTCCCACTGCGGCGGGCGAAGCCCGGCGGCTGGTCCCAGTCGCGCTACCAGCGGGCGGCCATGGAGGCGTGGCACCAGAATGCCGGCGACGTCACAGCGGCGACCGTGCAGCTGGCCGACCAGGTCGGCGCGGACGTGGTGGTGGTCGCCGGTGACGTCCGGGCCACCGGAATGATCGCCGCCCAGATGCCGGAGCGCTGGCAGGACCTGGTGGTCCGTACCGACGCCGGGTCGCGGGCCGGCGGCGCCGACCAGACCATGCTGGACGACCTCACCGTGCAGACCATCGCGGAGATCGCCGACCAGCGGATCAGCGCCGCGCTGGACAAGTTCGGTGTGCAGGAGGACGTGGGCGGCGGCCTCGACGCTGTCGTCTCGGCCCTGCAACGCAACCAGGTCGACATGATGATCATCGTGGACGACCCGTCGGCGAACGGTGAGCTGTGGATCGGCGCGGAACCCACCGAGATCGCCGTCGACCCGGGGCAGCTGGCCGCCATGTCGGTGGCCGACCCGCAGCGGGTACGCGCCGACGCGGCACTGGTCCGGGCGCTCGTCGGCACCGACGCGGCGTTGACAGTGCTCGGCCCCGAGGAGGCACCCGACCTCACCGACGGCGTCGGCGCGGTGCTGCGCTACGTCGACCCCAGCACGCCGGGGCGCGGCAATGGTTGATCGAACGGTCGCGGACGTCGTGGTGGAGCGGCTCCTGGCCTGGCGGGTGCCCCGCGCCTTCGGGTACCCGGGCGAGGCGATCGCTCCACTGGTCGAGGCGCTGGACCGCACCGGCGGCGAGCCGGCGTTCATCCCGGCCCGGCACGAGGAGACCGCCTCGTTCATGGCCACCGGCCACGCCAAGTTCACCGGCGGCATCGGGGTCTGCCTCGCCACCCAGGGGCCCAGCGCCGTCCAGCTGCTCAACGGCCTCTACGACGCGAAGCTGGACAGCAAGCCGGTGGTCGCCATCGTGGGGGAGGACATCTCCGGCCCGCTCGGTGGCGCGCACCAGGAGATCGGGCTGAGCCGGCTCTTCGGGGACGTGTGCAACCAGTTCGTCCGGTACGGCCGTCGCCCCGAGGAGGTGGGGGCGCTGCTGGACCAGGCGTTCCGGACGGCGGCGGCGACCCGCAGCCCGACCTGCGTGGTGCTGCCGCGGCAGTTGCAGGAGGCGCTGGTGCCCGACCTGCAGTCGTACAGCGCCGGGGTGATCACGGCGACCCCCGGCGAGCCGCTGGCCCGGGTCCTGCCGCACGAGGTGGACCTGGACGCCGCCGCGCAGTTACTCAGCGGCGGTCAGCGGACCGCGATCCTGGTGGGCCAGGGCGGTCGGGACGCGGCCGCCGAGATCATCGAGATGGCCGACCGGCTCGGCGCCGGGGTGGCCACCTCGCTGCTCGGCAAGCCGGTGCTCGACGAGCGGCTGCCGTTCCACACCGGGGTGCTCGGCGAGGTCGGCACCCCGGCGGCGGCCGAGCTGATGGGTGGCTGCGACACGCTGCTGATGGTCGGCACCAACGACCCGTGGACCGACTACTTCCCGATGCCCGAGCAGGCGCGCACAGTGCAGATCGACATCGACGGTCGCCGGATCGGCACCCGGTACCCGGCCGACGTGCCGCTGGTCGGTGACGCCGCCGAGACGCTGCGGGCGCTGCTGAGCCGATTGCGTGGTCGGCCCGAGCAGCAGTGGCGGGCGACGGTGGAGAGTTCGGTGGACCGGTGGCGGGAGGTCGCCGCCGAGCGGGCCGCCGCCACCGCGGACCCGGTCAACCCGCAGCTCGTCCTCCAGGAGCTGTCGGCCCGGATGCCCGGCACCGGGGCGGTCGCCGTCGACGTCGGCTCGGTCCTCTACTGGTACGCCCGGCACCTCACCCTGCCGCCCGGGGTCAACGCGCAGCTGTGCGGCACCCTCGGCTCGATGGGTTGCGCGCTGCCGTACGCGGTGGCGGCCAAGCTCGCCGCCCCCGACCAGCCGGTGATCGCCCTGGTCGGTGACGGGGCGATGCAGCTCAACGGGCTCGCCGAACTGATCACCGTGTCGCACCTCTGGCAGCAGTGGCGCGACCCGCGGCTGGTGGTGCTGGTGCTCAACAACCGGGACCAGAACGGCATGGGTGGCGGACGGCAAGCATCATCCGACCCGGCCCACCGCCGGCCGGACGTGCCGTACGCCGGGTGGGCCCGGCTGCTGGGGCTGCACGGGGTGCGGGTGGACCGCCCGGAGCTGGTCGGCGCGGCCTGGGACGAGGCCCTCGCCGCGGACCGCCCCTGCGTATTCGAGGCGGTCGTCGACCCGGCGGTGTCGCTGGCGCCGCCGGAGCCCGCCTTCGCCGACCTGCGCGGCCTGTACGCCGAGGGCGCCCCGGCCCGCAAGGTCCGCGAGCAGGTGGAGGTCACCGCGAACGCCGACGATCTCGTTTAGCCACCCTGGACCAGGGCATCAGTAGCGGCCCGACGACGCTGGAGGTCCCATGTCCGAGCCCGCCGACCGCCGCTACGGTCCCGCGACCCTGCCGAGGGAGCGGGGTCCGCTCTCCGCGGCGGTCGTCGAGGCTCTGCGGCACCCGCCGCACGACCTGCCGGCCGATCTCGGTGTCGGCCTCGACCCGGCGGACCCGATCACCGACGAGGACCTTCAGCTGACGCTGTTCCTCTGCTACGAGCTGCACTATCGGGGTTGGCTCGGGGTGGACGAGTCGTGGGAGTGGCAGCCGACGTTGCTGGCCCTGCGCGCCCGCTGCGAACGGGCGTTCGAGGCGGCGCTGCGTCGGCTGGTCGGCGCGCCGCCGGTGCCCGCCGCCGGGGTGGCGGCCGGCCTGGCCGAGCTGGTCGCGGCCGATGACGGGCCGTCGCTGGCCGCGACGCTGCAACGGCGCGCCGACCTCGCCCAGTTCCGCGAGTTCGTCGTGCACCGCTCCGTCTACCACCTGCGGGAGGCGGACCCGCACAGCTGGGCGCTGCCCCGCCTCGGTGGCCCGGCCAAGGCCGCGCTCGTGGAGATCCAGACCGACGAGTACGGCAACGGGCGGCTGGACCGGATGCACGCCGAGCTGTTCCGGAGCACCCTCGACCGACTGGGCCTGGACACCGCCTACGGCGCCCACGTCGACGTGGTGCCGGCGGTGACGTTGGCGACCAACAACCTGATGTCGCTGTTCGGGCTGCACCGACGGCTGCGCGGCGCGTTGCTCGGGCACCTGGCCGCGTTCGAGATGACCTCCTCGCTGCCCAACCGTCGCTACGGCAACGGGCTGCGCCGGCTCGGCTTCGACGAGGTGGCGACCCGCTTCTACGACGAGCACGTCGAGGCCGACGCGGTGCACGAGCAGATCGCCGCGCACGACATGTGCGGCGGCCTGGTCCGCGTCGAGCCGGCCCTGGCCGAGGACGTGCTCTTCGGCGCGGCGGCCGGGCTCGCGGTGGACCGGCTGTTCGCCGCGCACCTGCTGGACAGGTGGGCCGCCGGCCGCAGCTCGCTGCGGACACCCGCCCCGCCGGCCCTGCCGCCCAGGGTCTCGCTTGTCGCATTGCCCGCGGTGGCCCCGCCGGCCCCGCCCGCGCTCGTCTGATCCAGACCGCCCGGCTGTCTGGGTGGGGCGTGAGCGCGGAATCCATCCTTTGCTCTGCACCCGCCCGCGCACCACGCACGGTCCGTAACTGGCGCGTGGGCGGGTGCAGAGCAAAGGTGGCGTGTCTCTGGTGCGGCCCGTCCGTGCGCTCTCGCCGCGTGACGCGGCGACGCGGCGACGTGCGGTCAGCCCTCGCGGGTGGTGCCCGCCCGGAAGTTGATGGCCTTGTGGGTGCCGTCGCAGAACGGCTTGAGCGCCGACTTGCCACACCGGCACAGCGCCACAGTGCCCCGACGCGCGTCGATGCGCTCACCGTCCGGGGTGACCAACGCGAAGTCGCCGCGGACCAGCAGCGGTCCGTCCTCGTACGGGGTGATCGTGGCGGCGGTGGGCTCGCTGGTGTCGTCGGCGCGCATGGCCCCGGAAGTGCCCGTCCTGGCCCTGCCGAAACCCGAGACGCAGAACGACGGTGATGACCGGGGCACCCCGCTGACCAGCGGAATGTGCCGCCGGGTGGGTGATGCCCCGTTTGAACCCCATCGGGACGGGAAGCCGGGCCGCGTGGTGAGCGAACGAGGCAAGGTGGGGCCGGTGCACAAGGTGCACAAGGGGCTCACGGCCGATGGCGCCGGTCTGGCCGGCGACCGGGTCGTGGCCGCGGGCAGCTCGGCCCGGGTGCTGGTCGCCGCCACCGCCCGGGCGCTGCGCGGGGTCGACTGCGCCGACCTCGGGCACACCGGGCCGACATCGCGGTTCCCCGGCGCCCCCGAGCCGGTACGCCGCGCCGCGGTCACCCGCGCCGCCGGCCGGGTCGCCCTCACCGTGGCCCAGGTCGACGAGGTCGACGCCGCCCGGGTGGCCCGCTGGTTCGTCGACCAGTACCCCCGCCGGCGCTACCCCGGGGTGCTGATCGGGTCTCCGCACGGCGCGGCGGCGCACCTCGCGGTCGCCCTCGGCGTGCCGTGGCTGCCGGCGGGCTTCGAGATGACAGTGCACTGGCCCGACGGCGGCGTGGACCGCCCGGCGGACGCCGTGGAGCACGGCGCGGCACTCGCCACCCGGTTGCTCGCCGGCAACGCCGATCTGCACCTGCGCCAGGTGCACTGCCCGGCCAGCGGGGGCGCGTTGGCCGGGGCGACCGTGTCCCTGACCGCCGCGTGGAGGGCCCTACCGGCCGCGTACGCGCAGTTCCTTGCCGACCGGCTGCTGCCGGATGCCCCCGTGCTGCTGATCCGCGACGCGCGCACCTGGCCGGTCCTGGAGCGCGGTCCGGGGCACAGCTTCCAGGTCGGTTGCCCGGGCAGCGGGCTGGACCCGGTGGACTTCCACCCGGACAGCCACGCCCTGCGGCAGGTGCTGCGCTCCGTTGGCGGCGACGCGACCCGGTGGGAGCCGCCGGAGGTGTCCGTACCGTCGGCGTACGCCGAGCACGGCGTCGACCCGGGCTTCGAGTTGGCCGCTCGGGACTGGTCCGCCCGGCACCAGCACCCGCTGCACCGGGTGTTGGTGCCCCGGCCGGCGGCGCTGAGCGCGGGCGTGGCCGACCTGTACCGGCGGTGGCTGCGGCGCGCCGGCAAGACCGGCGACCGGTTGGTGGTGGAGTGCGGCCGACTGCTCGACCCGTGGCAGGTGGTGCGGGCGGGGCTGGTGCCGTACTGGTGCGAGAACGCCACCCGCCGCAACGTCGACGAGGCCGAGTGGTGGCTGGCCGGCAGCGAGGCGTTCAGCTCGGTGGACGTGTTGCCCGAGCCGCCCGGGGTGCGCTCGCCCGCGCTGGCCGGGCTGCCGCAGTGGCTGGCCGTCGCCGGGTTCGGCCGGCGGCGTCGGGCGCTGGACCGCACCACCGCCCGGGGCTACCCGGTCACCTCGGTGCCCACCCGCCGGGCCACCGAGGTCCTGCGTGCCCAGCCGTACGACCTGCCCGCGCCGCCCCCGCTGGGGGTCGCCGAGGCCCTTTCCGTGCTCCGCGACAGCGGCGGCCACCAGGGGTTGTTGGTCTCCTGAGACGGAGGACGCCGAAACATCCTCGCGAACCCGGGGTCCCGTGATTGAGTACCTACGGAGCGGGAACATCGCTGGCTGCGACGGCCTGATTGCGCTGCGTAGAGGCGGTGTCGCCCGCTGGCATCCCAGTCACTGACCCACTTTCCGGCCCGGTGCGTGGCTCGACCACGCGCACGACCGGTTTCCCGATCCGGGCGGGGGACCTTCCTGAGGGAGGCGCGGATGTTCGGACAGACGAGCACGACCACGACCACACCACCACCCACCGATCGGGGTCTGGAGGATCTCGACGCGGCGGCGATGGCGTACGCGGCCCGGATCGCCGGGCTGCCACCGGAGCGGCGAGGGGAGGCCCGCGACGACCTGGTGCGCTTCGCGCTGCCGTTCGCCGGCCGGCTGGCCCGCCGGTACCGGGGACGTGGAGAGCCGCTGGAGGACCTGGAGCAGGTGGCCCGACTGGGGCTGGTCAACGCCGTCGACCGCTATGACCCGGAACGGGGCTCCTTCACCGCGTACGCCGCGATCACCATCGTGGGCGAGATCAAACGACACTTCCGGGACCGCACCTGGGGCGTGCACGTGCCCCGCCGGTTGCGGGACCTCATCCTCGAGGTGGGGCAGGCCACCGCCGCGCTCACCAGCGAGCTGTCCCGGGCCCCGTCGGTGGCCGAACTGTCGGCCCGGCTGGAGACCCCGCAGGAGGAGATCCTCGCCGCCCTGGAGTCGGCGGCCGGCTACAGCCCGGCCTCCCTCAACGCGCCGGTGGGTGGGGAGAGCTCCGCCGAGTTCGGGGACCTGGTCGGCGAGTCGGACAACGCGTTGGAATCGGTCGACGACCGGGTGACGGTGAGCGGTCTGCTGCACCGCCTGCCCTGGCGGGAGCGACGGATCCTCGCGATGCGCTTCTACGGCAACCAGACCCAGGCGGAGATCGCCGCCCGGTTCGGCATCTCGCAGATGCACGTGTCCCGGCTGCTGTCACGGGCGCTCACCTGGCTGCGTCAGGCGATGCTCGCCGACGCGCCGCCGCCGTGGCAGAACGGGGCC
Organism: Micromonospora vinacea; assembly: GCF_015751785.1. Taxonomy (NCBI): domain Bacteria; kingdom Bacillati; phylum Actinomycetota; class Actinomycetes; order Micromonosporales; family Micromonosporaceae; genus Micromonospora; species Micromonospora vinacea. The sequence goes on from NZ_JADOTY010000001.1 coordinate 5,129,855, forward strand.
GCCGAACCCGACCCGGGCAAAACCCGGATCTCGGTCAAGCAGAACGGCGACACGGTGGTGGTCGAGGTCGGCGGCGAGATCGACCGCGACGGCGCGGACCAGCTGCGCCGGGCCATGCTCGAGGCGGTCACCGGCCAGCCCAGCGAGGTGGTCGTCGACCTGGTCGGCGCCGGCGGCTTCGACGCAGGCGGGATCGCCGCGCTGATGGCCGGGCGGGACGCGGCGGAACGGACCGGGGTGCCGTTGCGGCTGACCCGGGTCCAACCCGCGGTACGCCGTTCGCTCACCGCCGCCGGCCTGGCGCCGGCCCGGGACTGACCGCACCCGAAACGGGCGAAGGGCCGACACCCCGCGAGGTGTCGGCCCTTTCCGCGTACCCCTGTCAGTGCTCTTCGGGGTTGCCGTCGCTGTGCGGATGCCGCCAGCGCTCGTGCGGCTTCGGCGCGTCCTCGGCGTCCTGCGGCGGGTCGCTCTCCTCGAAGCTCGGCCGGCGGACGCCCTCAGGCTCCGGCACGTCCACCGGGCGGGCGCCGGAGCGTGGCGCCGGCCGGTAGTCGACAGCGTCCCGGGCGCCGTGCGCGCCCTCGGCGGCCGGCGACTCCGGTGCGTGGTGCTCCATCCGCAGTTCGTCGGAGAACTGCTGCGGTGGCTTGGTGGTGCGCTGCGGCAGGTCGCGGCCCAGGTCGGCGACGAGCGGACCGTACTTCAGGTCGAAGGCGGGGCGCTCGGAGCGGATCCGGGGCATCCGGTCGAAGTTGCGCAGCGGCGGCGGGCAACTGGTGGCCCATTCCAGGGAGTTGCCGAAGCCCCACGGGTCGTCCACCGTCACCATCGCCCCGTACCGCCAGGACTTCCAGGCGTTGTAGATGAAGAAGAGGGTGGACAGGCCGAGGATGAACGCGAAGATGCTGGAGACCGTGTTCAGCGTGGTGAAGCCGTCGGTGGGCAGGTAGTCGGCGTACCGGCGCGGCATGCCCTCGTTGCCCAGCCAGTGGTGCACCAGGAAGGTGCCGTGGAAGCCGATGAACATCGTCCAGAAGTGCGCCTTGCCGAGCCGCTCGTCGAGCAGTCGCCCGGTCATCTTGGGCCACCAGAAGTAGTAGCCGCCGAAGAGGGCGAAGACCACCGTGCCGAACACCACGTAGTGGAAGTGCGCCACCACGAAGTAGCTGTCGTGGGTGTGCCAGTCGACCGGAGGACTGGCCAACAGCACCCCGGTGAGGCCGCCGAGCAGGAAGGTGACCAGGAAGCCGATGGCGAACAGCATCGGCGTCTCGAACGTGAGCTGGCCCTTCCACATGGTGCCGATCCAGTTGAAGAACTTCACACCGGTCGGCACCGCGATCAGGTAGCTCAGGATGCTGAAGAACGGCAGCAGCACCTGGCCGGTGGCGAACATGTGGTGCGCCCAGACCGTCATGGACAGCACGGTGATGGCGATGGTGGCCAGCACGATCCCGGTGTAGCCGAAGAGCGGCTTGCGGGAGAAGACCGGAATGATCTCGGTGATGATGCCGAAGAACGGCAACGCGATGATGTAGACCTCGGGATGGCCGAAGAACCAGAACAGGTGCTGCCAGAGCATCGGGCCGCCGGTGGCGGGGTCGTACACGTGCGCGTTGAGCAACCGGTCGGCGGAGAGCGCCAGCAGCGCGGCGGCCAGCAGCGGGAACACCAGGATCACCAGCACGCTGGTGAACAGCATGTTCCAGGTGAAGATCGGCATCCGGAACATGGTCATGCCGGGCGCGCGCAGGGTCAGGATCGTGGTGATCAGGTTGACCGCGCCGAGGATGGTGCCGAGCCCGGAGACGACCAGGCCGAGCACCCACATGTTCGCGCCCACGCCGGGGCTGTGCTCGACGCTGCTGAGCGGGCTGTACGCGGTCCAGCCGAAGTCCGCCGAACCCCCCGGGGTGATGAACCCGCCGATCACCATGAGGCCGCCGAAGAGGTACAACCAGTAGGCGAGCGCGTTGAGGCGAGGGAACGACACGTCCGGTGCGCCGATCTGGATCGGCACGATGTAGTTGGCGAACCCGAACGCGGCGGGCGTGGCGAACAGCAGCAGCATCACCGCGCCGTGCGAGGTGAAGAGCTGGTTGTACTGCTCGGAGGAGAGGAACTGCATCCCCGGGCGGGCCAGCTCGGCTCGCATCACCATCGCCTGAAGCCCCGCCACCACGAAGAACCCGAAGGAAGTCAGCAGATACAGCAGGCCGATCTGCTTGTGGTCGGTCGTGGCGAGGAACTTGATCAGGGAGTTTCCGGGGACCGGTGCCCGTACCGCTCCCGGGAACCCCCCGAAACGGGCCGGTGCCAGGATCGCCGGGCCCCGATCGCGACCGGGTTCTGTGGTTACCCGCTTGGGCATGGCTGCTCACCCCGTCGTGACGGCAGAAAGGACGGGCGTGCTCTACCCACCCTCACACCATGTAACCAGCCAACGACGGTAATTTCGGTCAGATCGCCAGTACCGGCGCAAGGACCTCGAACGCTCAGGTTGCCGGCAGCATCGCCCAGACGGCCTTGCCCTGACCGGCCGGCACACTGCCCCACCGCTGGGTCAGCTCCCGGACCAGCATCAACCCTCGCCCACCCTCGGCGTGCAGGTCCGTCCCACCCGCCCGGGCCTGGGCGCTGCTGCCGTCCACCACCGCCAGGTGCAGATACGGCCGGCGCAGGGTCACCGTCACCTGCATCGGCGTGCCGGCGTGGCGCACCACGTTGCCGACCAGCTCGCTGAGCACCAACGCGGCCGGGCCGGACGCCTCGGGCAGGTTCCACCGCGCGCACGCGTCGGTGACCAGGTCCCGGGCCCGCCGGCAGGCCCCGGCCACCGGCTCCAGTCGGGCCCGCATCCGCAAGGCGGACGTGGTGCCGGCCAACCGGGTCGCCTCCGCGCAGTCCGTGGAGACCGGGAGCACCCGACACGTGGTCGACTCGGCCAGCCACCGTGCGGCAACCGGCGACGGGGAGCAGAGCAGCACCGGCACAGCCGGCCACTCCTCGGCCCGGCGGGCGGTCGCGGCGAACACGGACAGCGCCAACCGGTCCTCCACGCTCACCCCGGCCATGTCGACCACCAGCGCCTCCGGCTGGTCGACCAGCGCGTCGCTGAGCGCCTGGTGCACCGAGCGCATCGTGCCGAGGTGCAGCGGGCCGGTGAGCCGGACGACCGCCACCGGTGCCGTGGTACGCACCTCGCAGGTGATCCCGCTCGACATCGGCGCCTCAATTCGCTGCTGGGTCGGGATCTGCCAACTACCCGAGGCCGTTCCCGGCCAAACCGGACCGACGCCGGGGCGAGGCAGGTCACGCCGCGCAACCCCAGGTCAGGGACGGGCCCGGCCGGTCAGGACGCCCAGTGCGATCATGCCGACGCCGAGCCCCAGGTGCAGCCAGTCGTCGGCGTCGTTGACCGGTAACACGTTCGCCCCGGTGTCGTGGTCCACCGCCAGCCCGTAGAGCCAGAGCACCAGGTAGACCGCACCGCCGCCGATCAGGAACGCCCGAGCGCCGGTGACCGTCCGCGCCAGCAGCAGACCCACCACCCCGTACGCCAGGTGCACCAGGTTGTGCAGCACCGACACCTGGAAGACCCCGAACAGGTACGCGCCCGAACCGTGGCCGGCGAAGCGCAGCGCGTCCATCCCGGTGGTGATCCCCGGCACGAAGCCGAGCGCGCCGACCAGCAGGAACAACACGCCCACCGTCGCCGCCGCGCGACGGACCGGCGGTTTGCCGTCGGCCGGGTTGGGTCGGGCCCGGGAGTGCGCCATCGATCCGACCATTCCCGGCTCCTCGTCGCGCGGCGGGCATGAGCGCTGCCGGCTACCCGCTGGCAAGACCGGCAAACCGCCCAGCCGCGCCAGCGGTCAGGCCGGCAGCAACCTCGGCGCGCGCGCCGACTGCCGGACCCGCTCGTACAGCTCGACGTAGCGCTGCGCCATCACCGCGGGCGTGAAGCGCTGCGCGGCCACCCGCCGGCACTCGTCCGGGTCGAGCAACTCGGCGGCGAGGACGAGATCGTCCAACTCCTCCTCGTCGGTGGTGAGCAGCCCGGTGCGCCCGTGCTCGATCAGCTCCGGCAGGCAACCCCGGGCGGTGGCCACCACCGGCGTACCGAGGGCGAGCGACTCGACGACCGCCGTGCCGCCCGGCTCCTCCCAGCGCAACGGAAACAGCGACGCGCGGGCGCTGGCGAGCAGGTCATCGCGTTCCTGACCGGCCACGGTGCCGACCCAGCGAACCAGGTCACCGTCGACGTGCGGCGCCACCTCGTCGAGGAAGAACCGCACGTCCGGATTCTGCCGGGCCTCGTCGCCGGCCGCGGCCAGCTCGGCCGGCCGATGGTACGGGCCGACGGGGCCGGCCAGCACCAGCGGAATACCCACCCGGTGCGCGAGCCGGGCACCCACGTCCTGCCCCTTGCCCGGGTTGATCCGGCCCAGGATGAGCAGGTGCTCGCCCTTCTCCGGTCGGGGCTGCCGGTCGGCATCGACGGCGAGCGGCGTGGACAGGTGCACGTGTCCCACCGAGTGCTCCCGCAGCGCCAGCGGGGCGCGGGCCAGCTGGGACGCGGAGACGCCGTTGACCCGGACCCGGTCGCCGCCGTCCAGGCTGCCGTAGAGCGCCGGGTGTTTGGCCAGGTCCCAGTGCAGGGTGTGCAGGGTCGGCGGTCCGGCCGGCCCCATCGCGGCGAGGGTGGCCAGCCCAACCGCCTCGACATGGTCGTGCACCAGGTCGATGTCGTCGCGGGAGTGCAACTCCCGGACCACCCCAGCCAGGTGCGCCTGGGCGATCCCGCAGACCTGGTTGTACGGCCGTTGCAACGCGGCGAACTGCCCGTCGGCGAAGACCGAGACCTGCTCGTCCACCGGCAGGGTGCTGCTGCCCACCGAGGCGAGCACCACCCGTACGCCGAGTCGCCGCAGCTCCGGCACCAGCGTGGCGATCACGTTCTCGATACCGCCGTAGCCGGGCGGTGGCACCGACAGCCACGGGCCGGCGTTCATCAGCACGGTGAGGCTCATCGGGCTCGTCCCTTCCGGCAGCTCGCTGCGCCTACGGTTCGCGACTGCGGGGCTCGCAGGACCGGCTCACTCCTCGCGCTCATGCGGCGGCCACCCGGCGGCGGGGCAGCCGGTGGCGCAGTTCGGCCAGCGGCGGGCGCTCCTCGATCGACACGTCGCTCACCACGATCTCGCGGTCCAGGTTCGGCAGAGTGTCCGAACCACCGCGACGGAACTGGGTCAGCAATGCCTCCGGCACGAGACCAGGGGTCGCCCAGCCGCGCCGTTGCAGCCGGGACCAGGCGGTCAACATGATCTGCGCGGACATCCGGCCCAGGGCGGCGGTGTCCTGGTGGCGGTGCTTGCGCTCACCGAGGTCGACCTGCGCCAAGGCGTCCAGGCCGACCAGGTCGAGCAGGTCGATCATCATGGCCGTCTCCACCCCGTACCCGGAGACGAACGGCACCTGGGCCAGCACGTCCCGGCGGCCCGCGTACTCGCCGGCGAGCGGCTGCACGAAGCCGGCCAGCTCCGGCCAGAAGAGGTTCAGCAGCGGTCGGGCCATCAACTCGGTCACCCGGCCCCCGCCGTCCTGCTCCACGCTGGCGGTGCCCACCAGGGGCCGGTGGTAGAAGCCCTTCACGAAGTCGACCGACGGGTCGGTCAGCAGCGGGCCGAGCAGCCCGCTCACGAAGTGCGGTCGGAACTCCCGCAGGTCGGCGTCGATGAACGCCACCACGTCTCCCTCGGCGGCGGCCAGCCCGGCCCAGAGCGCGTCGCCCTTGCCGGTGAGCCGGGGCAACCCCCGGGTCATCGCGTCCTGGCTGACCACCTCCGCGCCGGCGGCGCGGGCCACCTGCGCGGTCCGGTCCGTCGAACGGGAATCCACCACGATCAGCTCGTCGACCAGGGCCACCCGATCCATCAGGTGCTCCCGGATGGTCGACACGATCGCGCCGACGGTGGCCTCCTCGTTACGCGCCGGTAGCACCACGCTGACCCGGGTCTCACCCTTGGCGCGCAACAGTCGACGCGCCGGCCAGTCCCCCGCCGACGTCGTCCGGTACGTGGCCCATGCCTCCACCACCGGTGACACGCTCGATGTCTCGTCCCGCACGGGCACCCCTCCGTTCGTGCGTGGAAAAACCGAATTTGGTTGTTCCCATTCCTCACCACGCGCTAACCGCTTTCTGGGCAACAGCTTGATCACAACGGTGACATCTCAGCGTTCCCGGGGGATGAACGTTTGATTGCGCACACCCCAGGGGACTGCTCCCATCGCAGATGAAAAGTCTTCGAAGGGGTGTCGGAATGCGGAACTGCCGGGTGGGTCTGGTCGGAGCTGGCGGTGTGGCACAACGCCACGCGCGGGTACTGGCCGGGTTCGACGACGTCGAGCTGGTCGGCGTCACGGACGTCGCGCCGGAGGCCGCGGCCGCGCTGGCCGCACAGCACGGCGGGCGGGCGTGCGCCGACGTCGCCGAACTGCTGGCCGCCGGCCTGGACGCCGTGTACGTCTGCGTGCCTCCGTTCGCGCACGGCCCCGCCGAGGAGGCGGTGATCGAGGCCGGGGTGCCGATGTTCGTGGAGAAGCCCGTCGCGGTCGACCTGGGCACCGCCGAGCGGATCGCCGACCTGGTCGCCCAGCGCGGGCTGCGTACCGCGGTCGGCCACCACTGGCGCTACCTGAGCGTGCTCGACCAGGCCCGCGACCTGCTCGCCGACCGTCCGGTGCGGATGGTCAGCGGCGCCTGGCTGGACAAGGTGCCCCCGGTGGCGTGGTGGTCGCTGCGGGACCGCTCCGGCGGCCCGGTGGTCGAGCAGGCCGCCCACGTGCTCGACCTGATCCGGGTGCTGGCCGGCGAGGTCAGCGAGGTCACCGCGTACGGCAACGGCACCCCACCGCCGGTCGACGGCGCCGACATCGACTCGGTGACCACCGCCGCACTGCGCTTCGCCAACGGCGCGGTCGGCACGCTCAGCGCCGCCTGCGTCCTCGGCTGGAAGCACCGCGCCGGCCTGGAGATCCTCGCCGACGGGCTGGCCCTCGCGATCACCGAGGACGGGCTGTCGATCCGCGACGCCGACGGCGAACGACACCTCCCCGCCGACCCGGACGCCGCCCGGGTGGCGGTGGACCGTGCCTTCGTCGACGCCGTCCGCGGCATCGGCGACGACGTGCGCGTCCCGTACGCCGAGGCCCTCGCCACCCAGCGCCTGGCCCTCGCGGTGGCCGACTCGGCCCGCACCGGCACCACGGTGCGGCTCGCCACCGCGACCACGCCGACGGTGCTCGCCAGCGGGGTGACAGTCGATGCGTGACAAGGTCGTCGTGGTCACCGGCCCCGGCCGGGTCGACCTGGTCGAGCAGGACGCCGCGCCGCTGCGCCCCGGCACGTTCCGGGTCGAGACGCTGTTCAGCGGCGTCTCCGCCGGCACCGAACTGAGCTACGTCAAGGGCACGAACCCCTACCTGAACGTCACCTGGAACGCCGACCTGGGCCTGTTCCAGCCGGGCGAGGCCAGCACGCCCTACCCGGTGACCCGACTCGGTTACATGCAGGTCGGCCGGGTGGTGGAAAGCGACACGCCGGCCGTCGCGGTGGGCACTGTCGGCGCAATGACGTACGGGCACCGCACCGGCTGGCTGGCCGACCCGGTCGCCGAACGGTTCGTGGCGCTGCCCGACGACCTGGACCCGCTGCTCGGCGTCTACGTCGCGCACATGGGCCCGATCTGCGCCAACGGTCTGCTGCACGCCGCCGCCGACCTGCACGGCACCGACGTCCGGGCGCTCGGCGACGGAGTACGCGGGCGACGGGTCGCCGTCGTCGGCGCCGGAGTCGTGGCCCTGCTGACAGCGTTGTTCGCCCGACGCAACGGCGCCGCGTCGGTGGTGGTGCTCGACCCCACCCCGCAGCGCCGCCAGGTCGCCGAGGCGCTCGGCCTGGAAACCCTCGACCCCGAGGCGGACGACCCGGCGGTCGTGCTCAAGACCCGCTGGGCGCACACCGCCGGCGACCGGGGCGCCGACGTGGTGTTCCAGTGCCGGGGGCAGGCGTGGGCGTTGCACCTCGCCCTGCGGCTGCTGCGGCCCCAGGGCACCGTCATCGACCTCGCCTTCTACCAGGGCGGCGCGGACGCGGTCCGCCTCGGTGAGGAGTTCCACCACAACGGGCTGTCGCTGCGCTGCGCCCAGATCGGCCGGGTGCCGCGCGGCCTCGCACCCACCTGGGACCGCGAACGGCTCTCCGCCGAGACCGTCGACCTGCTCAGGACGTACGGCGACACGATCCGCAAGCACCTCGTCTCGGCGGTGGTGCCGTTCGACGAGGCGCCCACCCTCCTCACCGACCTGGCCGACCGTCGCCGCCAGGAGCTTCAGGTGGTGCTCACCGTCTGACCCGCCGTCGTCGCGTGCCAGGGGCGGCTACCGTTCCCGGCATGAGCACAGTGCAGGACCGACCGGCTCCTCCCGGCACCGCCAAGAGCCGGTCGGTCGGCCTGGCCGCGTTGCTGCCGTACCTGCGGGAGCACCGCGGCACCCTCGTCGTGGTCGGCGCGCTGTCGCTGGTCGGCTCGGCGGCGTCGCTGGCGCAGCCGCTGCTCACCCGGTCGGTGCTCGAGCGGATCGGCGCCGAGCAGGGGGTGTCCCGGCTGGTGGCGGTGCTGGTGGCGCTCGTGGTGCTCGGCGCGGCGATCGGCGGACTGCGCGACTACCTGCTGCAACGCACCGCCGAAGGAGTGGTGCTGGGCACCCGGCGCCGGCTGGCCGGCCACCTGCTGCGGCTGCCCATCGCCGAGTACGACAGCCGACGCACCGGCGACCTGCTCTCCCGGGTCGGCTCGGACACCACGCTGCTGCGCGCGGTGGTCACCTCCGGGCTCTTCGAGACGGTCACCGGGGCGGTGACGGTGGTCGGCGCCGGCACGGCCATGGTGCTGCTCGACCCGCTGCTGTTCGGCGTCACCCTGCTCGGGGTGGCGCTGGGGCTGGTCTTCGCCGCCACCTTCGCCCGCCGGGTCCGGGCGCTGGCCCGGGTCGCCCAGGAACGGATCGGCGAGATGACCTCGGCGGTGGAACGGGCGATCTCGGCGGCCCGGACCATCCGGGCCAGCCGCGCCGAGACCCGGGAGACGGAGGCCGTCACCGGCAGCGCCCGGGAGGCGTACGCGGCGGGGCTACGGGTGGCCCGGGTGCAGGCGCTGGTCGGCCCGATCGGCTCGGTCACCGTGCAGGGCGCGTTCCTGCTGGTGCTCGGCATCGGTGGGGCGCGGGTCGCCGCCGGGGCGATCTCCGTCGGTGACCTTGTCGCGTTCGTCATGTACCTGTTCCTCCTGGCGCTGCCGCTGGGTCAGGTGCTGCGGGCGTACACCCAGTTGCAGTCCGGCCTGGGCGCCCTCCAGCGGATCGAGGAGATCCTCACCGTGCCGGCGGAGGGCGCGGACGACCGGCCCGCGCCCGCCGTGGCGACGGCGACCCCGCGCCGCCCGACCCCGGTGATCGAGTTCGACCGGGTGGGCTTCGGCTACCCGGGTGGCGAGCCGGTGCTGCACGAGGTCAGCTTCGCGGTGCCCGCCGGCACCCGGACCGCCCTGGTCGGTCCCTCCGGCGCCGGCAAGTCCACCCTACTGGCCCTGGTGGAGCGTTTCTACGAGGTGAGCGCCGGCGCGGTCCGCCTCGACGGCACCGACGTGCGGGACCTGCCCCGCGACGCGTTGCGGGCCCGGCTCGGCTACGTCGAGCAGGAGGCCCCCGTGCTGGCCGGCACGCTGCGGGAGAACCTGCTGATCACCACCCCGGACGCCACCGATGACCGGTTGCGCGCCGTCCTCGACGAGGTCAATCTGGGCCACCTGGCACAGCGCACCCCGCAGGGCCTCGACGTGCAGGTGGGGGAGGGCGGCGTCCTGCTCTCCGGAGGTGAGCGGCAGCGACTGGCCATCGCCCGCGCGCTGCTCGCCGGCCCGCCGGTGCTGCTGCTCGACGAGCCGACCAGCAACCTCGACTCGCGCAACGAGGTAGCGCTGCGCCGCGCCATCGACGCCGTGGCCGTCCGCCGGACCCTGTTGATCGTGGCGCACCGGCTCGCCACGGTGGTCGACGCCGACCAGATCGTCGTCCTCGACGGCGGCCGGATGGTGGCCGTGGGCACCCACGCCGAGCTGACCGCCAACGACCCGCTGTACCGGGAACTCGCCACCCACCAGCTGCTGGTCGGCTGACGTCGTCCCAGGAAGGCCGACTTGCCGGGCGGCCGGGCCGCGCACGCCGCCCGGAATCGCGTACCGTTGCCGCTCATGGGTGTGTCGCAACGGTTCAAGAGCAAGTTCCGGCGGTTCCTCCAGCGCCCCGGCTCGACCGTGGATCTTGCTCCGCTGGAGAAACTGCTCCCGGCGATCGAGGCGCGCGAGGCTGAGCTCTCCGCGCTCGACGACGCCGAGCTGACCGCTGCCGCGGGCGCCGCCGCCGGTTACGAGGAGATCTGCGCCGTCGGCCGCGAGGCCGCCCGCCGTGGCCTCGATCAGCGGCCGTACGACGTGCAGCTGCTCGGCGCGATGTCGCTGCTCTCCGGCAAGGTCGCCGAGATGGCCACCGGTGAGGGCAAGACCCTGACCGCCACGATCGCCGCGTACGGGCACGTCCGGCTCGGTAACGGCCCGGTGCACGTGCTCACCATCAACGACTACCTGGCCCGCCGCGACGCCCAGTGGATGGAGCCGGTCTACACCCTGCTCGGCCTCACCGTCGGCTGGGTCAACGAGGCCTCCACCCCGCAGGAGCGGCGCGACGCGTACGCCTGCGACGTCACCTACGTCTCGGTCAGTGAGGCGGGCTTCGACTACCTGCGCGACCAGTTGGTCACCGACGTGGAAGACCGGGTGCAGCCCGCGCTGACCACCGCCATCGTCGACGAGGCCGACTCGATCATGATCGACGAGGCCCGGGTGCCGATGGTCCTGGCCGGCGCGGTGCCGGGCGAGCAGGATCCGGTGCACGCCGCCGCCGCGCTCGTCCGTGGCCTGCGCAAGGGCAAGCACTACACGGTCGCCGAGGACGGTCGGAGCGTGGCGTTCACCTCCGCCGGCCTGGCCGCCATCGAGGCCAAGCTCGGCATCGACCTGTACGACGAGGAGCACGTCGCGCAGCTCTCCGCTGTCAACGTGGCGCTGCACGCGCACGCCCTGCTGCACCGTGACGTCGACTACATCGTCCGGGACGGCTCGGTCGAGCTGGTCGACGAGATGCGCGGCCGGGTGGCCCAGCGCCGCCGCTGGCCGGACGGCCTCCAGGCCGCGGTCGAAGCCAAGGAAGGGCTGGACGCCACCGCCGAGGGCGAGGTGCTCGGCACCATCGCCATGCAGGCGTACATCGCGCTCTACCCGAAGGTCTGCGGGATGACCGCCACCGCGGTGCTGGTCGGCGACCAGTTGCGGGAGTTCTTCGACCTCGAGGTCGCGGTGATCCCGCCGAACACCCCGTGCATCCGCGAGGACGAGCCGGACCGCATCTACGCCACCCGGGCGGAGAAGGACGAGGCGCTGATCGACGAGATCCAGCGCTGGCACGCCAAGGGGCGGCCGGTGCTGGTCGGCACCCTGGACGTCAAGGAGTCCGAGGGGTTGGCCGCCGGGCTGAACGCCGCAGGGGTGCCCTGCGTCGTGCTGAACGCCAAGAACGACGACGAAGAGGCGGCGATCATCGCCGAGGCCGGCGCGTACGGCGCGGTGACGGTCTCCACCCAGATGGCCGGTCGGGGCGTCGACATCCGCCTCGGCGGCAGCGACCAGACCGACCAGGAGCGGGTCGCCGAACTCGGCGGGCTCTACGTGATCGGCAGCGGCCGGCACGACAGCCGCCGCGTCGACGACCAGCTGCGCGGTCGGGCCGGCCGGCAGGGCGACCCGGGCGGCTCGGTCTTCTTCGTCAGCCTCGAGGACGACCTCGTCGTCCGGCACGCCGCCGACTCGGTGCCGGCCTCGCCGCGGATGAACGCCGACGGTCTGGTGACCGACGAGCAGGTCGACTACGCGGTGGAGCACGCCCAGCGGGTCGCCGAGGGCGTCAACCACGAGATCCACCGCAACACCTGGCGCTACAGCGTGGTGATCGAGCAGCAGCGCAAGGCCCTCGCCGCGCGCCGGGAGCGGCTGCTGACCAGCGACGTGGCCGCGGTGATGCTGCTGGAGAAGGAGCCCGAGAAGGCCGGCGAGATGGACGAGGACCTGCTCGCCCGTGCCGCCCGGTCGATCGCGCTCTACCACCTGGACCGGCTCTGGGCCGAGCACCTGGCCGAGCTGTCGGAGGTCCGCGAGGGCGTGCACCTGCGCGCACTGGGTCGGCTCGACCCGCTGGACGAGTTCCACCGGGCCGCGGTGCCGGCGTTCAACGACCTGATCCCGGAGATCGAGGCCCGCACCATCGCCACCTTCACCGAGACCGAATTCGATGAGGACTGGCAGCCCGACGACGGCACCCTGGTCCGGCCCACCGCCACCTGGACGTACCTGGTGCACGACAACCCGTTCGGGTCCGAGCTCGACCGTCTGATCGCGTCGATCGGGCGTCGGCTCAGCGGCGCCTCGCGCTGACGTACCGTCCGTCGGGGCCCCGGTCGCGCCTCCGGGTGCGGCAGGGGCCCCGATTTACGCCGTTTCGACCCAGGTTTCCCAGGGTAGTAGGGCTGGTCGGTCGAGTCGGGGAGAGAGCAGACGATGACACAGGTGACGATGCGTGCCGTACAGGCGCCAGACGGCACGGAGGCTGCGAACCGGTGAACCTCGACACGCGGGAACCGGTGGTGCAGACCCTCGGCGTCCTGGAAGCAGCCGCGCTGTTACGCGAGCTGACCGCCGGGCTGATCGCCCTGACCGACTTTGATGAGGCGCTACTGGCCCTGGTCCGGGTCACCCGGGACGCCGTCGCCGGGGTGCGCTGGTGCGGGTTCACCGCCCTGCGGGCCGGCGAGCCGGCCGGGGTGGCCGCCTCCGACGAGGGACTGGCCGGGCTGGACGACCTGCGACACGGGCCGGACTCCCCGGCGATGAGCGCGATCCACCGCCGCGAGATGGTCCTCGCCGCCGACCTGGCCGGTGAGCCCCGCTGGCCGGCCTGGACGGCTCGCGCCCGCGACCTCGGCGTACGCGGGGTGATCTCCGCACCGGTCGACATCGACGACCAGGTGATCGGGGCGATCAACCTGTACGCCGCCGCGCCGGACGTGTTGACCCCGCAACACCAGCTGACCGCCATGCTGCTCGCCGAACACGCCGGCCTGCTGCTCGCCGCCGTCCGCGACCGCGGCCGGCAGCTCACCCTCGCCGGGGAACGCGACGCCTCGCTCCTGCACGACGGGGTGGTGGGCCAGGCCATCGGTGTGATCATGACGCAGCGCGGGTGCCCGCCGGCCGAGGCCCTCGACGTGCTGCGCACCGCCGCCTCGTCGCTGGACATCCCGCTGCGCGAGGTGGCCGAACGCCTGGTCCGCACGGTCTCCCGCCAACGCGACACCTGATCCCGGCCGCGCCGGTCGGGTGGCCGTGCCGGTCGGGTTGACCGTGCCGGTCGGGTTGGCCGCGTGGTGGGGTTGGCCGCGCTGGTGGTGCCGGCCGTGCCTGCCGCGTGATCAACTCGGGTTCCTGGAAGTCGGGGTGCCAAGGCCGGCGGACGCCGCGACTTCCTGAAAACCGAGTCGATCACCCGTCGGTCCGGCCGTCCGGCGTCGCAGGCGGCGTGCGGCGTGCCCGTTCTCCCTGCTGCCGGCGAGTCGGGCGGCATCGTTTCGCCTCGACCAGCCCCGGGTAGCACTCTGGTCAGGTGAGCTGCGCCGACCCGGGGGAGGACCGATGCAGAGCCGGCTGCGGGTGCAGGGGCACCCGATCCAACCGATGCTGGTGACATTCCCGCTCGGGCTCTTCGTCAGTGCCACCGTCTTCGACCTCACCGACGTGATCGGCGGGCCCGCGTTCCTCGGCGAGGTCGGCTACTGGACGGCCGTCGCCGCCCTCGTCGCCGCCGCGCTGACCGCCGTGGCCGGAATGGTCGACCTGTGGGATGTGCCAGGCGACCGCACCCGCCGTACCGCCGTCGCCTTCAACCTGGTGAACGCGGTGATGGCCGCCATGTTCCTGCTCACCTGCCTGGTCCGGTCACACTCCCCGCAGCGTGGCGCGTCGGTCGCGATCCTGGTCACCGAGCTGGTCGCGCTGGCCGTCGGCGGGGTCGGCGTGCACCTGGGCGCCCGGCTGATGCGTCAGTTCGACAGCAGCGGCCGGGTCGAGGCCGGCGGCCTGGACGCGCTCGCCAGCTCCACCGGCGAGATCGCCCGCCCCTGACCGCCCGCGCGCCGGACCGGTCGGTCTACCATCCGCGGATGACCTCCTCTCTGGACTCGCTCCCGAAGATCGGCGCGCCCGCCACCCGGGCCCTGCACGGTGCCGGCTACACCGTGCTGCGCCAGCTCGCGGGCGTCCCCCGGGGTGATCTGGCCAAGCTGCACGGCATGGGCCCGAAGGCGATCGGAATCCTCCAGGCCGCCCTCGAAGAGCACGGGCTCGGCCTCGGCTGAAATCCACTGCCGACGCCCCGGCCCGGCGGCGGCAAATGGGTTGCCGGCCCGGTGGCCGGCCGCCAGGCTGACCGCCATGACCGTTGAGCGTGACGCCGAAGACCTGATCGCGGAGGCCGCCGCAGCACCCGTCGATGGTTGGGGTTTCGGCTGGCTGGCTGGCCGGGCCACCGAGGAGCGTCCACCCTGGGGGTACGCCCGGCTGGTCGCCGACCGGATGGCGCGCGCCGACGCGGCACTGGACGTGGACACCGGCGGCGGGGAGGTGCTCGCCGAGGTGCCGCGTCCACCGAAGCTGCTGACAGCCACCGAGGCGTGGCCGCCGAACGTGGAGGTGGCCCGACGGACCCTGCGTCGGGTCGGCGCTACGGTGGTGGCGGTCGCGCCGGACGGGCCGCTGCCGTTCCGCGACGCCTCGTTCGACCTGGTGGTCAGTCGGCATCCGGTGCGTACCGACTGGGTGGAGACGGCGCGGGTGCTGCGGCCGGGCGGGACGTTCCTGTCGCAGCAGATCGGGAACGGCACCATGCGGGAGCTGAGTGAGGCGATTCTCGGGCCGTTGCCGCCGCCGACCCAACGGCACCCCGAGCACGCGGTCGCCGCCGCCGAAGCCGCCGGCCTGCGGGTGGTCGACCTGCGGCGGGCCACCCTGCGGGCGACCTTCTCCGACATCGGCGCGGTGGTCTGGTTCCTGCGCAAGGTGATCTGGACGGTGCCCGGGTTCACTGTCGACCGCTACCGCGCCTCACTGCGCGACCTCCACCAGCGCATCACCAACGAGGGCCCCTTCGTGGCCCACGCCCAACGCTTCCTCATCGAGGCCAACCGCCCCTGACGGACACCCTCACCCGCCGATCTTGCACTTTCGGCACCCCCGAAAGCCGCCCACCCGGGCAATTCGACCACCGAAACTGCAAGATCGACGGCGGTGGGGGCCCTGCTAGTGGGGGTGGGTCTGGTGGTGGGTTGCCAGGACGTCGGCGCCGAAGTCGCTGGCGGGGCGGCGCAGCACTGTGTGCGCGTGGTTGCCGTCCGCCGTGGTGTTGTCGTACTCGATCAGCAGGTCGTCGCCCTGCACCCGGTAGTAGTGCCGCCGCCCGGGGTGGGTCGGGCCGGCCCAGGCGAAGTGCAGCGGGCCGGCGTCCAGCCGGGCCGCCTCCCGGATGGCCAGCTCGGGCGGCAGCCGGTCGAGGTAGAGGGCGACCACCTGGTCGAGCAGTGCGCGGCCGGTCGGTCCCAGCCGCTCCGCCGGTACGCCGAGTGGCTCCAGCGGCGCGTCGACCCGCCCACGGGTGGCGCTGATGATGTCCGCGGGGGCCTCGTCGGCGATGATCGCGGCGGCCCGCTCGGCCGGGCCCAGCGCGTCGAGCAGGGCACGGGCCAGGTCTTCCTCGACGCCGAGGGGGCGGGAGACCGGCCGGCCGGCGTAGCGGACCGCCGCCGGGTTGGCGCCGAAGAAGATCGGCGCGGGGGAGACCTGACCGTCCACCACTGTCATGTTCACCGACAGGTGGTGCCCTTCGAGCCGCCACGCCCAGCGGTCGTCGCGCGCTGGATCGCCGAACACGGCCACCCAGTAGTCGGCGCTGTGCCGCCCGCGTTGCCAGCCCTCGGCCCGGTCCAGCACCTCCTCCAGCGAGATGATCGCCATGGCCTGCGCGTACGCCGAGGGGCTGAGCGCGGTGGCCAGCAGCCGGTGCGCGGCCTTGCGGGCGGTGACGTCGAGCTCGGCGAGGCAGACGCCCGGTCGGGGTCGGGGCCGGTATTCCAGCCAGCGTCGGGCCGCCTCGTCGTCGAACGAGTGCACGGCGCTCTCGCGGGCGGCGGGGTCGAGGGCGGTCAGGAGCGCGGTGCTGGCCGCCCGCATCTGCTCCGGCAGAGGATCTTCCACCCAGCGTCGGGCCGCCTCGTCGTCGAACGAGTGCACGGCGCTCTCGCGGGCGGCGGGGTCGAGGGCGGTCAGGAGCGCGGTGCTGGCCGCCCGCATCTGCTCCGGCAGAGGATCTTCCACCGACCCTGTATACCGGCCGGGCGTGCCGGTGTCAGCCGACGCGCAGCAGCTCGGTCATCTCGGGCAGGTCGAAGAAGGCCGCCGTGTCGATGGCCGACGGGTTGCCGTGTGCCGGATCCGCGCCGGCGGCGAGGAGCGCCCGGACCGCTTCGGTGCTGCTGCGGAAGACCGCCGCGGCCAACGCGGTCTGACCCCTGTCGTTGGCCCGGGTGTGGTCGGCGCCGCGGCTGAGCAGGGCGGCCACCGTGTCCGGGTGGGAGTGGTACGCGGCCAGGATGAGCAGCGTGTCGCCCTTGTCGTTGGTGAGGTTGACCGGCAGGCCGGCGTCGACCTGTGCCGCCAGTTCGTCGGTGGCGCCGGCTCGGGCCAGGTCGAACATCCGATGCGCGAACGCCAGGGTCTCGGCGTCGAGTTTCTCGGTCACCCGTTCAGGTTAGCCACACCGGTCCTGGTAGGTTGCTCGGCCGGTGCGCTGGGGGAGGGTCCGATGGGTGAGACGGTGTACGTGGGCAACGCGGGCGTCGACGGCGCCAGCAACGCCGGTTGGCTGCTCGGGCACTTCGCGCCGGCGGGGGAGATCCGGCACAGCACCGACGTCGAGGTGAAGTGGGGCGTGCATCCGCCCGGGCAGGCCCGGTCGCGGTGGGCGACCGGTGAGGTGCGGACCACTCTGCTCGTACTCGTCGAGGGGTGTTTCCGGGTGGAGTTGCCGGACCGGACGGTACGGCTGGCCGCGCCGGGCGACTACGTGGTGTGGGCCCGTGGGGTGGACCACTCCTGGTTCGCCGAGCGCGCGTCGGTGGTGTTGACGGTGCGCTGGCCGTCGCTGCCGGGCTACCGCGTGGACCCGCCGGTGGTGCGCTGATCGACCCGTGCGGCTGACCGGCGTCCCACCAGGCGGAATTACCTACTAAACCTATAGGCTTTGCCGTCTAGAGTACGAGGGCACCCCGCCGAACGACCCGCGAGGAACCGCCATGACGCACCACCGTCCGGAGCCCGACCTGCAAGCCGTCGCCGCCAGGTGGGCCGACCCGGCCGGCTGGCCGGTCGCGCTGCGCTTCGATCCCGCCGAGCGCTGGTACGCCCGCCTCGCCGTCAGCGACGAGCACGAGGTGTGGGCACTGAGTTGGCTGCCCGGGCAGGGCACCGACCTGCACGACCACGGCGGCTCCTCCGGAGCGTTCCGGGTGGTCAGCGGCGCGCTCACCGAGGAGACGGTCAGCGTCGGCCGACTACGCCCGCGACTGCTGTCGGCCGGCGCCGGCCGCCGCTTCGGCCCCCGGCACGTGCACCAGGTGACCAACCGGGGCGTCGATCCGGCGGTCAGCGTGCACGTCTACCGGCCGGCGCTGCTGCGGATGACCCGCTACCACCTCCTGGACGGGCGACTCCGCGTCGCCGAGGTCGCCGAGGCCGGCCGGTCCTGGTAAGTGCGCCCCGAGATCTCCCCTGTCACCGGAAGGAACCGATAATGCAGACAACCGCCGAGCACTGTCCCGCCCCCGTGCCGCCGCTGGGCTCCCGGGGCATCGACGAGATCCTGGCCGCCGCGCGGGCCCGGCTGGGCCGGCTCGACCCGGAGCGGGCGCACCTGGCGTACCGGACCGGAGCGCTGCTGGTCGACATCCGACCGGCCGCGCAGCGCGCCGCGCACGGCATGGTGCCGGGCTCGCTCATCGTGGAGCGCAACGTGCTGGAGTGGCGCTTCGACCCGCGCTGCCCGGCCCGGCTGCCGCAGGCCGTCGACTACGACGTGCCGGTGATGATCCTCTGCCAGGAGGGCTACACCTCGTCGCTGGCCGCCGCCGCGTTGCAGGACGTCGGCCTGCACCGGGCCACCGATGTGGTCGGCGGGTTCGCGGCCTGGCGGATCGCGGGCCTGCCGGCCCTCGGCCCGACCCCACTGCACCACTCCTCTCCCCACGCGTCCCCGGTCAACGCCGGGTGGGCGCGCCACTGACCGCCACGCCACACCCGGCGTGGCGGCCGCACCGCCACTCAGGAGGCACCATGTCCGTCGTCGCGATCCCCACCCGCCGGCACCCGGGCGTACGCCCGGCCCGCCCACGCACCAGCCCGACCCTGACCATCACCCTCGACCTCGTTCCCGGGCCGCTGAGCCCTCGGCTGGCCCGGCTGGTGGAACTGCTCGGCGAGCTGGCCGAATCGGGTGAGGGCCAACTGGGTGCCGCCCAGGACCCCAGGTCGGGGCCGCGACCGGCCCCCCGCCCTGTCGCCGCCGCGCCGTCCGCCGACGCGGACCACGTCCGCATCCTGGCCGGCTCCCGGATGGTCCGCCAGGGCGACCGGGTCATTCCGCTGACCCGCATCGAGTACGAGCTGCTGCTGTTCCTGGCCGAGCGGCCCCGCCGGGTCTTCACGCGCCTGCAACTGCTGTCCAGCGTCTGGGGCTACGAGCACGCGGTGGCTCGGACGGTGGACGTGCACGTCCGTCGGCTGCGCGCCAAGCTGGCCGGCTCGGAGCTGGTCACCACTGTCTACGGGGTCGGGTACCGGCTGGCCGACGAGGCCCCGATCAGCGTGGATCACAGCAGCTGAGCCCTGGTCCGGCGGCGATGTGACAGGCCTGGTGAACCGGTCGGGGACCCCCGTATCGGGGCATCTCGACGACTCTGCTGTAATCATCAGGCCTCGTACGCAGAGCGAGCATCTGGCTCCGATGTGTTCGTCAATTGTCACATTCATGCAACGCAGCCGCCTCTTGACCCTCGCCCAGGCGCCGGGAAGCATCGATGCAGCGGCGTCCCGGGCCGTGGGGAGATACCCGGACCAGCCCAAGGAGGACCATGTCGGTCAGCCCTGCCTCGTCGCGCGCCGGATGGCATACGTCCCAACCCGCGGTGCCCGGCCGACCTCCCGGTGGCCAGCGTCGCCCGGCGAACACCGCAGCGCCCGTGCTCACCGTGACGCTGTCCATCCCGCTGGCCTGTGAGGAGTCGCTGACCCCGGCGGCACGTCGGCTGCTGGAGGCCGCTCGCGAGATGCTGGAACGGGGCGAAGGGGTGATCATCGGGTCGGTCCCGGCCGAACGTCGCCCCGACCAGGCGCCCGCCGGCCGGTCGCCGGCCCGCCCGATCAGCCCGACGATTCCCGCCCTGCACATCCTCGCCTCGTCGCGCTCGGTGCTGCGCGACGAGGAGCCGCTGCCGCTGACCCGGCTGGAGTTCGACCTGCTGCTGCACCTGGTCGCCCACCCGCGCCGGGTGTTCACCCGACTGCAGCTTCTCAACGCCGTCTGGGGCTACGAGCACGCCGGCGTCCGCACCGTCGACGTGCACGTGCGTCGGCTGCGCGGCAAGGTCGGCGTGGACGTCCCGCTGGTCACCACCGTCTACGGCGTGGGCTACCGGCTGGCCGACGACGCCCGGGTCACCATCGACCGCACCGGCTGACCGGCGGCACCGACGCGCCCGGCGCCGGGCAGGATGGTCGGGTGCGCATCCGTCCCATCTCGCCCGACCTGCTCGTCACCGAGCTGACCGGCCGCCTGGCCCAGGCGGCGACACACGCCGCGAGCGGTCCCGCGGGGCCGGCGCGACTGCGGGTGGCAGTGGACGGCGCCCCCGCCGCCGGCGCCGACGAACTGGCCGCCGCGCTCGTCGACCCGCTGCGCGCCCAGGGCCACCCGGTGCTGCACGTCCGCGCCACCGACTTCCTCCGCCCCGCCTCGCTGCGTTTCGAGCTGGGACGCACCAACCCGGATTCCTTCTACGAGGCCTGGGTCGACGAGGCCGGGCTCCGTCGGGAGGTGCTCGACCCGGCCGGGTCGGGCGGCACTGGCCGGCTCCTCCCGTCGCTCTGGGACGCCGACGCCGATCGGGCCAGCCGCGCCCGCTACGTCGACCTGGCACCCGGCGGCGTCGTCCTGGTCAGCGGTTCGCTGCTGCTCGGCGGCGCGCTGCCCTTCGACGTCACCGTCCACCTGGAGCTGTCGCCGGCGGCGCTGCGCCGACGGACCGAACCAGCCCAGCAGTGGGCGCTGCCGGCCTTCGACAGGTACGCCGAGGAGGTCGCTCCGGCGAGCTTCGCCGACGTGGTGGTACGCGCCGACGACCCCCGCCGACCAGCCCTCGTGGAACCCGGCGGAGACGACTGACAACAACCGAGAATATGTCGGTTTGCGCGGCTGATCCGGCGGGTACTCGCCCGGCTCACAGAGCGCGGGTGATCGCCCGCGCACCGAACGCGACCGTGACCGGGGCCCCGCGCCGCCGGCACCCGGTACACCTTGAGCCACAGGCCCAGGAAAGGCAGGCAGCGATGCTCGTCCACGACACGGTCGGTACGACCCGGTCCCAGACGGAGATCGACCAGATCCGGCAGTCGCTCCAGGCGCGCTACGACGAGCTGACCGCGGAGTACGACCAGGCGGTGCTCCAGAGCCAGGTGCTGCGGCTGGTGGAGGTCGGCGACACCGCCGGCGACGACCAGGCCGACAGCGGCACCAAGACCGCCGAGCGGGACACCGCCCAGTCCCTTCTGCGCACCATCCTCGACCGCCGCGCCCAGTACGAGCACGCCCTCGGCCGGCTCGAGGAGGGCACCTACGGCTGGTGCGAGGGCTGCTCGGCGGCGATCCCGGTGGAGCGGCTGGAGATCTTCCCGTCCGCCACCACGTGTGTGACGTGCAAGCAGACTCGCGAGCGGCGGGCGGCCTGAGCCACACCAGCGGTTGCCGGTCGGTCCGCGACGCGATGGACTTCCACAATGGGTGACATCCTCGTGGGCACCGCGTCCTGGACCGACCGCACACTGCTGGACTCGGGGTGGTACCCGCAGACCGCAGACACCCCCGAGAAGCGGCTGGCCTACTACGCCCGGCAGTTCCCGCTGGTCGAAGTGGACGCCACCTACTACTCGCCGCCCGCCGAGGCGACCGCGCGACTGTGGGCCGAACGCACCCCGGCCGGTTTCACCATCAACATCAAGGCGTTCAGCCTGCTCACCGGGCACCCCACCCGGGTCAGCGCGCTCTACAAGGACCTGCGCCCGGACACCGAGAAGAAGAACGTCTACCCCGACGACCTGCCCGCGCAGTCGTACGAGGAGGTGTGGACGCGCTTCCTGTCCGCGCTGGACCCGCTGGTCGAGGCCGGCAAACTCGGCGCGCTGCTGTTCCAGTTCCCGCCCTGGTTCACCATCAAGCGGGCCAACAAGCAGTACCTGCTGGAGGTGGCGAAGCGCTGCGCGCCGCTGCGCCCGGTGTACGAGTTCCGGCACGCCTCCTGGTTCGACGGTGACAACGCCGACGAGACCCTGGCCTTCCTGCGCGAGCACAAACTGCCGTACGTCTGCGTGGACATGCCGCAGGGCCACCGCTCGTCGCTGCCCCCGGTGCTGGCCGCCACCGCGGACCTCGCGGTCATGCGGTTCCACGGGCACAGCGACAAGTGGACCAGCAAGGACATCCACGAGAAGTTCGGCTACCACTACTCCAAGCGGGAGTTGGCCGACTGGGCGCCGAAGCTGCGCGAGCTGGCCGACCAGGCCGGGCAGACCCACGTCCTCATGAACAACTGCTACCGCGACTACGCGCAGACCAACGCAAAGACCCTCGCGGGTCTCCTCGACGCCGACTGACCTCACCCGATCCGGGTGGGGCCGCCTCACCCCACTGGCGGGCAGGGTGGACGCGGTGGGTACGGCCGTCCCTGGGCGGCCGACGCCGGAGACGACACGGAGGTGACGGGGATGACGGTTCGACTGGTGACGGATCGACGGCGCGGTGCCGTCCTACATGTGGTCGGCGCGGCCGACAACGCCCGGCGAGCCCCGCAGGGCAGCCCGGTGCGGGCCCGCCGTGGGCCGGTGGGGCCGCCGCGCCGCGCCGACGACCGACGGTGGGACACCACGGAACGGGGGTCGACCGATGGCTGACGCGATGATCTCAGCGTTCGAGTCCTCGCTGGACAAGACGAACCTCATTCTCAAGGACATCGAGAACGCCTACGGCTGGCCGAAGGAACGGCGCAACCAGTCGTACGCGGCGCTGCGCACGGTCCTGCACCTGCTGCGCGACCGGCTGCCGGTGGACGAGAGCGTGGAGTTCGCCCAGCAGTTGCCGGTGCTGGTGCGGGGGATCTACTTCGACGGCTGGGTGCCGTCCGACGTGCCGATCAAGCTCAACCGTGACGACTTCCTCTACGAGGTCCGGCAGGGCTTCCCGTACGACGCGGAGGGTGGCCCGGAGCGGGTGACGCAGGTGGTGCTGGACACGCTGCGCCGCCATGTCACCCAGGGCGAGTGGCAGGACGTGAAGGACACCATGCCGAAGGACCTCGCCACGATGATGCCGTGACGGCCTGACCCCGCGAGCCCGCCCGACCACCGTCGGGCGGGCTCAGTCGTCGGCGGCCTCGGCGGCGGCGGGCACCCGGGACACCGGGTGCCCGGCCCGACGGGCCAGCGCGGCGAACGCGATGGCGTCCACGATCGCGGCGCCGCCCGGGTCGTTGTTGAAATAGACGTACGCCGGCTCGTCCGGGCCGAAGGCGTCGGTCAGCCGGCCCACCCAGGATCGCAGGGCGGCCCGACCGTAGCGGGGCCACGGCCGCGCCCGCCCCTCGTGCAGCCGCAGGTAGCCGAAGTCGGTGGTGCGCCAGCGGGGGGCGACCGGGCGTCCCAGCCGGTCCGCCCAGACCAGCGCGGCCCGACGCCGTTCCAGCACGGCTCGGGTGGCGTCGGTCCACCAGGAGGGGTGCCGGGGCTCGACGGCGACCCGCACCTCCGCCGGGAAGAGTCGCAGCGTCGCGTCCAGCGCCTCGACGTCCGCCCGCAGGTTCGGTGGCAGTTGCAGCAGCACCGGGCCGAGCCGGTCGCCGAGGGCGGTGGCGCGGCCCAGGAACCGGGCCACCGGCTCCGCAGGGTCGCGCAGCCGCTTGATGTGGGTGAGGTAGCGGCTCATCTTCACCGCCACGCAGAAGTCCTCCGGGGTTCGCGCCCGCCAGGCGGCGAAGGTGTCCCGCTCGGGCAGCCGGTAGAAGGCGTTGTTGACCTCGACAGTGGCGAACCCGGCCGCGAAGTGCTCCAGCCAGAGTCGCTGCGGCAGCCGCTGCGGGTAGAAGCGGCCGCGCCAGTCCCGGTACTGCCAGCCGGACGTGCCCACCAGGATCACCACCCCATCCTGGCACTCTCCGCCGCCGCTCGCGAACTGCCCGTGTCGCCCCGGTTCGGCGTCTACGGTGAGGGTTAGAGAAGATCGCGCGTGGGGTACCACCCGCAGCACGACGGACCCCGGCGCACGGCGGGGCGGCACACCCGAGGGAGTACCGATGGCACTCAACGATGACGACATGCAGACCACCGGCGGCGGCGGCGCGGAGGGTCCGGCCGACGGCGGTGCGACCCCCGGCCAGCAGGACGGTGGCGCCGACGGCGGCGCGGAAGGCCCCGCCGACGGTGGTGCCACGCCGGGCCAGCACGACGGTGGCGCTGACGGCAGCGCGGAGGGTCCGGCCGACGGCGGGGCGACCCCCGGCCAGCACGACGGTGGCGCCGACGGCAGCGCGGAAGGCCCGGCCGACGGTGGTGCCACTCCGGGCCAGCAGGACGGTGGCGCTGACGGCAGCGCCCGGTAGCGGCACGCCATGACGTACCTCGACCCGCCGGGCGGCCACCACGGTCGCCCGGCGGTTCCGTCCCCCGAGGCCGCCGCGGCGCTGGCCCGCTGCGTCTCGGTCGAACCGGCCAAGTTCGCCGCCGCGCATTGGGGGCACACCCCGCTGCTGTCCCGCGCCGCCGAACTGCCCGACCCGGCCGGCTTCACCGACCTGCTCAGCCCGACCGACGCCGACGAACTGCTGAGTCGGCGCGGTCTGCGTACCCCGTTCCTGCGCGTGGCCAAGGACGGCCAGTTGGTCGCGGCGTCACGCTGGACCGGCGGCGGCGGCGCGGGCGCCGAGATCGGCGACCAGGTCCTCGACGAACGGGTCCTGGAGCAGTACGCGTCCGGGGCCACCCTGGTGTTGCAGGGTCTGCACCGGATCTGGCCGCCGCTCGTCGACTTCGCCCGCGACCTGGGCCTCGCGCTCAACCAGCCGTTGCAGATCAACGCCTACCTGACGCCGGCGGGCAGCCAGGGCTTCGCCACCCACTACGACACCCACGACGTGTTCGTGCTCCAGGTCGATGGCCGCAAGCACTGGCGGATCCACCCGCCGGTGCTGCCCGACCCGCTGGAGAAGCAGCAGTGGGGCGGGCGCGCCGACGAGGTCGGTGCCACCGCGCAGGGCCCGGCCGCGCTGGACGTGGTGCTCGCCCCCGGCGACGCCCTCTACCTGCCCCGGGGGTGGCTGCACAGCGCGCAGGCGCAGGACGCCAGCTCGCTGCACCTGACCGTGGGCATCCGCGCGCTCACCCGCTACGCCCTGGTCGAGGAGTTGCTGGCGCTGGCCGCCGAGGATCAGCGGCTACGGGCCAGCCTGCCGTTCGGCACCGACGTCGCCGACCCGGACGCCATCGAGCCGGAGCTGACCGAGACCGTGGAGGCGTTGCGGGACTGGCTGCTGCGGGCCGACCCGGGTGCGGTCGCCGCGCGGCTGCGGCAGCGCGCCTGGCCGGCCGCCCGCCCAGCGCCGATCCGACCACTCGCCCAGGCCGACGCGCTGGCCACCCTGGACGTCGAATCCCGGCTCACAGTGCGGCCCGGCCTGCGCTGGCAGTTGGTGCCGCACGACGCGGACACGGTGGCGCTGCGGCTGTTCGACCGCACCATCACCCTGCCGGTGAGCTGCGAACCGGCGGCCCGCGCCCTCCTCACCGGCGCTGTCAGCCGGGTCGGTGACCTGCCCGGCCTGCCCGACGACGCCGACCGGGTCACCCTGGCCCGCCGGCTGCTCCGCGAGGCGGTGCTCGTCCCGGCCTGAGGCCGGCCGGTCGGCGGTGATCGACCGTCCCGGCCGGACGGGCTCGCCAGCCGTGATCGACTCGGTTTTCAGGAAGTCGCGGTGTCCGAGAGGCAGGGACAGCGCGGTTTCCAGGAAGCCGAGTCGATCACCCGTACCGGCGCGCGGCGGGGGCCGCGCCGCGCGGGGTCAGCGGCCGAGCACCAGCAGCAGCACCGTCGTGATCACCCCCGCGCCGAGGACCACAGTGATCGGTCGCGGGCCGAGCACCGCGTGTCGGCGGTCGGCCAGCACCCGGGCCGGCACCAGGCCGACCAGGGGCCCGAGCAGCGTCACCACCAGCGCCAGCACCGGTAGCCCGACCGCCAGGTCGCCGCCGTACCCGACACCGAGCGCGCGGGCGCCGGCGCCCAGCGCGTACGCCAGCACGCCGCCGGCCACCCCGCAGAGCGCCAGCAGCGGGTTGACCGAGCCCGGCAGTTCGCCCGGCTGCCCGGCCCGCTCCAGCAGGTCACGGGCCTTGGCGAGCAGCAGAACGGGGTCGGTGGCCCCGACCCCGTTCGCCGGCGCGGGCGGGCCGCCGAGGCGGCGGGCACCGAGGCGTGAGCGGACCTGCTGCCACAGGTGCGCCACCTCGGCGTCGACCCGTTCCTGCTGCTCACGGGCGGCGACAAGCTCCTCCTCGGCGCTCCGGAGCTGCTCGACCGCGTCGGCGACGGCCCGCTCGGCGGCAGCGCACTGCCGCTCGTGCCAGGTGTGCGCCTCGGCGCGCTGCTCGCGCACCCGCGTGGTGAGGTCGGCCAGTCGCCGCAGCTGCGCCGCGTACGTCTCGCTGGTCACCGGTTCGTTCATCGTGTGGGTCCATACGGGATGATCACCTGTCCGGTGCGGTGGACCGCCCGGTCGAAGAAGAGCCCCCGCCAGGGGCGGGGATACCAGTCCGGGCCGCCGGTGCCCGGGTAGAGCGAGGAGCCCAGCTCGTCGCCGTGCGCGTCCAGGGCCACCCAGGCGCCGATCTGGTCGGTCCGGGCGCCCGGCCCACCAAGGTCGGCGCGCATCCGGGCGACGCCCCGCCACCAGGCAAGCACGTGGGTACGTCGTTCCGGCCCGTCGTGCATGATCCGGCGCAGCTGTTCCAGGCCGGTGCGTCGACCCACCCGGGCGGCGAGCGCACCCGCTGCCGCGTCGACAGCGAAGAGCAGCAGGTAGTGCGGGCCTGCCGGGCCGCTGAGCCCGTCGGCGGTCTCGGCCATCAGCTCCCCGACGGTCTCCTCGTCGTACCAGGCGGCGTCGTCGGCCAGGTCGTCGTAGAGGGCCCGGGCGATCGGGTCGGCGTCCGGGTCGAGGCAGGCGATGGAGAACCGGGCGGTGCCCGGCGGGTGCTGACGGGCCAGCGACCGGGCCGCCGCGTCCAGCACCGCGCACGCCTCATCGACGCGGGTGCCGAGCACCGCGAGGTTGCGGCCCGGGGCGCGCGGCAGCCGCAGCGACGCCGAGCGGGACTGCACGTCGATGATCTCGCCGAGCACTGCCACCGGGTTGCGGGGCGTGGTCCCGTCCGGGGGGACGGCGAGCGCCCGGAAGTCCGGGGCGTCCGCCAGCCGGGGGATGGCGTCGCCGTCGAAGAGCCGGGCGGGCGCCGCGTCGGGGGCGCGCATCCGCCACAGTCGATGCTGCAGCCCGCTCCAGGTCTCCCAGTCGCTGGCCGACGGGATGCGCGCGACCTCGTTGCCCTCCACCATGCCCGACTCGGCGTTGACCACAGCGTGCCAGCGCGGCAGCGACTGCGCGGCGTCGTTGCGTTCGGCGAGGATGCGCAGCGCCTTGGGCAACGCGATGCGCAGGGTGAACTGGGCGACCAGCGCGGGGCGACCCCAGAGCGCCTCGATGCCCCGCACGTCCTGCGAGGCGAGGACCAGGTGGATGCCTTGGGACCGGCCGCGGCGGGCCAGGTCCTCCAGCAGGTCGGCGGCCTCCCGGGCGACCACGTCCCGGCCGGCCAGCAGCATCTGGAACTCGTCCACCACCGCGACGATCCGTGGCCAGTGTCCGGTCGGGTCGACCGCCCGCAGCTCGGCCAGCTTGGTCACCTCGTGCTTCTTGGCCGCGTCGGCGCGTCGGCGCAACTCCTCGGCGAGGAAGCGCAGCAGCGCCAGCCCGAACTCCCGGTCGGTGTTGACGTTGATGCCGACCAGGCGCATGTGCGGCAACCAACTCGGGTCGCGCCGGCCCTGCGCGAACCGCGCGAAGGAGACCCCCTCTTTGAAGTCCAGCAGGTAGAACTCCAGCTCGGCGGGGGAGTAGCGGGCCGCCAGCGCGCCGATCCAGGCGAAGATCAGGTTGGTCTTGCCGGTGCCGGACGGCCCGCCGATCAGCGCGTGCGGTGGATAGTCGCCCAGCGTCAACCGCACCGGCCGGCCCTGCGGACCCTCACCGATCGGCGCGGTCAGCCCGTCGGAGGAGTCCTCCCGCCACATCAGCTCGGGCGGGGGCAGCAGATCGGTGAAGGGGGTCGGCGGTGGGCCCGCGTTCACCCGGGCGGCGATCTCCCGGCAGGTCTCGGTGACCAGCGTCGCCGGTGGCGGTGGGTCCAGCCGCACCGGTAGCCCGGCCGAACCGCCGATCCGCGCGCCGGACGCCCCGGCCACCACCCGGGTCACCGTCGGATCTTCCGGCAACGGCGCACCGTGCACCACCAGGTGTACGCCGCAGGCCGCGCCTGCCCGCACCACCCGGTCGAGTTGGCCGCGCTCGTGCCGGTTCAGTTCCTCACCACCGAGCAGCACCGCCACCCGCCACGGTTCGGGTCGTCGGCCGGTCGCCGCCGCCAGTTCGCGCAGCGACGCGTACTCCCCGGCGAGGACCGTCTCGTTGATCCGGCGGATCTGCTCCACCAGGTCGTCCAGCAGCGGGCCCAGCCCGCCGGGGCCGACGAAGGTGAGCAGCCCCGCGGTGCCCAACGGGGCGAACCCGGCCAGGCCACCGCCGAGCTGGTCCGGGTCGTACCCGATCAGTCGTACCGCCCCGGGGTCGGCGCGGCCGACGGCCCGCAGCAGCAACGCGGAGACCACCGCGTCGCAGCCGGCGCGGTCGTCGCCGGAGAGGTGGACGTGCCCGGCGTCGAGCAGCGGCACCAGCGCGGGCACCGGGTCGACGCCGTCGATCCCGACAGTGCCGACCCGCAGCGCGCCGGGCGGCTCGGCCCGGCGGGCGGGGGTCCGCGTCCACCCGGCCCAGTCGGACCCCGCGCACCCGGGCGCCTCCTGGCGGGCCGCGTCGGCGGCCCGCCGGGCCAGCTCCGCGATCCGGGCCGAGTAGCGGGCGTCGATCTCGGCGATGCGGCGGTCCCGTTGGGTGCCCACCCGCTCCGGTACGGCGGCCGCCGCCCGCTGGACGCGGGCGAGTCGTTCCCGCCCGGCGGTCAGGTCGGCCTGGGCGGCGGACAGGCGGGTGCGGGTGGCCCCCAACGCCTCGGCGAGGGTGTCCCGGACCCGGCTGGCCAGCTGACCGCGCCGGTCAGCCATCGGAGCCCCGACGCGTCGGCGCGTCCCGCCAGGGGCTGCCCGAACGCGGCGGCAGACCACCGGAGCGCTGCGCAGCGGCGGTGCCCGGCCGCTGCACCGCACCGCCGGGGCGGGGAACCCCGACCGCTGGCCGTCCGGTCCCGCCCGGTTGCGGCGCGCCCGCCGGTTGCCCGGCCCGCGCCGGCTGCCCCGCGTCGCCTCGCTGCCCCGCGCCCGCCGGTTCTCTCGTGCCGCCGGCCGGCAGGTCCCGGCCGAGGCGGGCGAGCAGCAGCCCGGTCGCCACCCCAGCGGTCACCGCGGAGTCGGCGGCGTGCGGTGGCTCCCCGGAGGCGCGCGGCGGCGGCATCCGGCACATTCGGGTCAGCAGCGTCTCCAGCACGGGCGGCGGCAGCCCGGGCAGCAGGTCCCGGACACGTCCGTCCAACTCGCCGCGCAGGCGCCCCAGGTCGGTGGCGCGCGGCGGGTGCCCCAGCAACTCGCCGGCCAACTCGCGCAGCAGCGGCGGCGCCAGCGCCGCCATGCCCAGCCCCACGTCGGCCGGGGCCCGGCGCAGTTCCCTGCGGAGCCGGTCCCGGTCGCCGGAGCGGACACCACCCACCACCCGGCGCAGCAACTCCTGGGAGTCGTCCACCCGCTCGTCGGGTTCGTCGTCGGTGCCCTCGCGCCCGCCGGTCAGCTCGGCCACCCGCACCGACCACCAGCGGCGCATCCGCACCTGCTCGGCCTGCTCCGGCGCGACAGGGGTGGGCCCGGACGCCGGGGGCGTGTCGTGTCGGGGAGCGCGTTGCTCAGGGCGGGGGGCCGGGGCGCCGTCCGCGCCGAGCCCGATCGCCGTCAGGTAGGCCGACAGCTGTTCCTGTGCCACCCGCAGCGCGTAGCCGGCGCTCTCGGCGTGCTCGGTGGCGGCGGAGAGCTCGGGCACCCCCATCGGGTTGGCCGACTCCTGTCGTACCCAGCGCAGCCGCTCCGCGGCCAGGCCGAACTTCTCCAGCGCCTGCCCGAGCAGGGCCACCGGGAACTCCTCGGTGGCGGCACGGACCTGCCCGCCGACATCCTCGATGATGGACATGGTCGCCTACAGGGTGGAGACGTAGAGCTGCGCCTGCTCCACCGCGACAAGTGTCGCGGCGAGACACTCCTCCAGCTCCTGGCTGGCCTGGGTCAGCGACGCCTGGGCGGCCTCCACCGTCTCGTGCCCGCTGCCCTCCAGCGCCCCGGCCAGGGTCTGCTGTGCCTCGGACAGTTTCTCGCCGGCCGCCTGCACAGCTGTCTGCCCGTCTCCGATCTGTTGGAGGGCGACATCGATGGCAGCCTTCAGCTCGGCGACGCTCGCCACGGCGGAACCTCCTGGGGGCGGGGAGATCTCCATTAGAGCCTATCGGCGGTCCCGAAAGAACATCCGCCCTGTCGGTGTTCCTGCCCGCCTGTCCGGAAGGCCCTCGGAAGTGCCGGGAGTCCGATCTGTGGGAGTCCCAGTGCGAGAACTTCTCAGTTGTTGGTCGGTTCCTCGCGGAGCCAGCGCGGGCCGTACACCTCTGCGCCGAGCGCCGTCACGCGCCCGCGCAACTCCCGGTCGGCGGTGACCACCAGCCGGCGACGGCGCGGCGCGCCCTCCACAAGCTCGACCACCGTGTCGTCGCCGGAGCCGGCGGCGGAAACCACCCGGACGCCCTCGGTGCCCGGCACGTCCCGGGCGGCCCCCTCGACCACCAGGACCACCTCCACCGGGGCGGTCAGGCGGGCCGGCAACCCGACGCTCGCCACCGGGGCGAGCGAGTCGCGCAACCGGGCGGCGGCCCCGGCCCGGTCACGCCACCACCCGTTCGGGCGCGAGCCCACCACGTTGGCGCCATCCACGATCAGCAGCGGGGTCTCATCCATCCCGTCAGCCTCCCACCATCGGCCGGCAGTGACCCGACGCCACTCCCGGAATGCCGGTCCTCCGCCACATGCGGCGTTTGTCGGCGCTCGCGCCGGGTAGCCCCTGCCGACCGTGCCGAGCCCTACTGCGGAGGACAGACATGATGGGACCCGGTGACATCGGCTCCGACCCGTGGGACGAATTCCTGGCCAGGTACTTCGGCCGGGGCGAGGGAGGGCGCCGACCGCCGCACCGGGTCGACATCACCCGACTGATGACGGCCGACGCCCGGGAGATGCTGGCCGACGCGGCCCGGCGGGCCGCGCAACGGCAGAGCAGCGACCTGGACACCGACCACCTGCTCTGGGCGGCGCTGCAACGCGAACCGCTGCGTGACCTGGTACGCCGGGCCGGTGCCGATCCGGACACCCTGCTCAACGCCCTCGGCGGAAAGGGCGACGGCGCGCCGCGCGGGGAGGTGCCGCCCAACCTGTCGTTGACCCCCGCCGCCAAGCGGGCGTTGCTCGACGCCCATCAGTTGTCCCGGGCGATGGGCGCCAACTACATCGGCCCCGAGCACATCCTGATGGCGCTGCCGCTCAACCCGGAGTCACCGGCCGGGCGGATGCTGGCCGCCGGCCGGATCCAACCCGAGTCGTTGCAGGCCGCCAACGCCGAGCGCGGGCCGATGACCGGGCCCAAGCCCGACCGCGGCACCCCCACCCTGGACCAGTACGGGCAGGACCTCACCGACCTGGCCCGCAACGACCAGATCGACCCGGTGATCGGACGCGCCGACGAGATCGAACAGGCCGTGGAGATCCTGTCCCGGCGGACCAAGAACAACCCGGTGCTGATCGGCGAGGCCGGCGTCGGCAAGACCGCCATCGTCGAGGGGCTGGCCGAGCGGATCTGCGACGGCGACGTACCACAGACCCTGCTCGGCAAGCGGGTCGTCCAGCTCGACCTGGCCGGCCTGGTCGCCGGCACCCGCTACCGGGGCGACTTCGAGGAACGGCTGAAGAAGGTGATCGACGAGATCCGGGCGCACCGGGACGAGCTGATCATCTTCATGGACGAGATCCACACCCTGGTCGGGGCCGGCGGCGCCGGCAGCGAGGGTGGGATGGACGCGTCCAACATGCTCAAACCCGCCCTCGCCCGGGGTGAGCTGCGGGTGATCGGCGCGACGACGCTGGACGAGTACCGCAAGAGCATCGAGAAGGACGCCGCGCTGGCCCGGCGGTTCCAGCCGGTGCTGGTGCCCGAGCCCAGCGTCGACGACACCATCGCCATCCTGCGCGGGCTGCGCGACCGGTACGAGGCCCACCACCAGGTGCGCTTCACCGACGAGGCGCTGGTCGCCGCCGCCGAACTGTCCGACCGGTACGTCACCGATCGGTTCCTGCCGGACAAGGCGATCGACCTCATCGACCAGGCCGGCGCCCGGGTGCGGTTGCGCACCCGCACCCCCGCGTCCGACGTGCGGGAGCTGGAACAGGAACTCGACGAGGTACGCCGGGACAAGGAACAGGCAGTCACCGACGAGCAGTACGAGCGGGCGTCCGCGCTGCGCGACCGGATCGCCGAGTTGGAGGAGGACATCCGTCGCGCGAACGGCGACGACGGCTCGTCCGGCTCCCAGGTGCCCGAGGTGGGCCCCCAGGAGATCGCCGAGGTGATCTCCCGGGCCACCGGCATCCCCGTCAGCCAGCTCACCGAGGAGGAACGCGACCGGCTGCTGCGCCTGGAGGGTCACCTGCACCAGAAGGTGGTCGGTCAGGACGACGCGGTCAGCGCGGTCGCCGAGGCCGTGCGTCGCTCCCGGGCCGGGCTGGCCGACCCGGAGCGGCCGATGGGCAGTTTCCTGTTCCTCGGCCCGACCGGTGTCGGCAAGACCGAGTTGGCGCGGGCTCTGGCCGAGGCGTTGTTCGGTGAGGCGGACCGGATGGTCCGGGTGGACATGAGCGAGTTCCAGGAGCGGCACACGGTCAGCCGGCTGGTCGGTGCGCCGCCCGGATACGTCGGCTACGAGGAGGCCGGTCAGCTCACCGAGGCGGTGCGTCGCCGCCCGTACGCGGTGGTGCTGCTCGACGAGATCGAGAAGGCCCACCCGGACGTGTTCAACATCCTGCTCCAGGTGCTCGACGACGGGCGGCTGACCGACAGCCAGGGTCGTACCGTGAACTTCAAGAACACCGTCCTGATCATGACGAGCAACCTCGGCTCCGAGCTGATCACCGGCGCCCAGCGCTCGGTCGGCTTCGGCACCGGGGACGTGGGCAGCGAGCAGGAGAGCAACGAGCTGCGCGAGCGGCTGATGCGTCGCCTGCAGGAGAACTTCCGCCCGGAGTTCCTCAACCGCATCGACGAGGTCATCATCTTCCGCCGGCTGGAGGCCGAGCAGTTGCGCGACATCACCGCGCTGCTGCTGGAGGAGACCCGCCGCCGTATGCACGCCCAGGACCTCCAGGTGGAGTTCACCACCGCCGCCATCGACTGGCTCGCCGAGCACGGCTACCAGCCGGAGTTCGGTGCCCGCCCGCTGCGCCGGGTGATCCAGCGGGAGGTGGACAACCACCTGTCCCGGATGTTGCTGGAGTCGGCGATCTCGCCGGGGCAGAAGGTCACTGTGGACGTCCGCGACGGCGCGCTCACCTTCGACGTGACCGCGGGTGAGCGGGGGTACACCGCCGCCACGACCACCCACCCGCGATGAGCGGGTCGGCGGGAGGGGACGACCACGAGGACCCGCACCAGCCCGCGAAACCCCGGGACGAGGACGACCATCCCGACCCGATCCTGGCGTCGCCCACCGCGAACCCCCGCCGCACGCGGGTGCCAGCGGAGGGCCTGCACCCGAAGACCGACCAGGACGACCCGGAGACGTCCGGGCCGCCGCCCGGAGAGGAGACCTGATGGTACGCGAAGCGCGGCTCGACCCCGAGGTGGAAGTGCTCTGGGAGGACTTCCACGCCGAGGTGAACGTCCCGTCGGAGCAGCTGCGGACCTGGCTGCTGACCCGGGGTTCGGGGGAGGAGTCGTTCAGCCCGAACCCGAACCTCGACCTGCCCCAGCCCGGCCGGGAGATCCTCAAGGTGCTCAACAAGCGCAAGGTGGACCTCACCCCGGAGGACATCGAGGTGATGCGGGAGGCGGTCGAGCGGATCCGCGAGCTGATGGACGCCAAGCCGTCGCGCGGCAACGCCGACGACAGCTGGCGACACTCACTGCTCGACCTGGGTCACGATCCGCTCGTCGAACGCTGAGCGAGGCCACCCGCGACGGTGCCGTCCCGAGCCCGGGACGGCACCGTCGCGGCGTACTACTGGCCCTGGTCGGACTCGAGACTGCCGATGGTCAGGCCCGCCGCGTCGGCGGCGGCGTCCCGGTCGCCGCGGGTCTGGTCCTCCCGGGTGAGCAGGTTCGCGTACTCGGTCACGTCGGCCGGGTCGGGCACCGTCGGCAGTCGGCGCAGGAACGCCTCCACCTCACGGGTGGCGGCGGTGTGCGCGGCAGCCGCCTGGCGCAGTAGTTCGCGGTCGTCGGCGGGCGGGTAGAGGTCGGTCATGTCCGCCAGATACCCGGCCCACGGCGGTTCGCACCGCCAGCGGCCGGGAATACCGGCCGGTCAGCCCGGCCGGACCCCGGTCGGCTGCCGCACCCCGAACCCCGGGTTGCGGGGCAGCCAGGCCAGGTACGCCGGGTGCGGCGCCAACGAGTCGACGTACGCCGCCTTGGCCGTCTCCAGCACCAGCTGGGCGCCCTGGGCGGCGGGGGAGTCCGGATGCCAACCGAGTAGCAGCCGCCAGCGCAGCGGCGTACCGGCGAGTTGACGGGTGACCAGACCGCTCACCGGGCGGAACGTCGCCTGGCACAGGGCCACCGCCACACCGGCCTCCACCAGGTCGACGCAGCCGCGGATGTCGGTCTCGTACACCTTGCGGGGGGTGAAGCCGGCGCGGGCGCAGGCGGCGGCGAAGCAGTCGGCGAAGCAGCCGTCGCCCGGCGCGGCGACCCACTGCTCGTGGCGCAGGTCCGCCAGGCGAACCTCGTCCTGGGCCGCGAGGGGATGGGTCTCCGGCAGCAGCACCAGTACCGGGTCGACGGCCACCTCCTGCCAGCTCAACCCGAACCCGGCCGACGGGCTGGCGTCGCCGCACACCCCGGCCAGCGCGAAGTCCAGCCGACCGCCGGCCACCAACTGCGCCAACTCGTCCACCGACCAGGACGCGTACGTGGTGATCTGGGCCGGCGGTTGCTCGGCCGCCAACCGGTGCACCAGCCGACCCAGGATCGGGCTGTTCACCCCACCGAACCGGTAGCACGGCGGCGTGTCGCCCGCCCCGGCCAGCCGGGCGGCCTCGTCCTGCAACCCCTTCATCGCCGGCAGCAGCACCCGGGCGCGGGCCAGCACCAGCTCACCCAGTGCGGTGGGCCGGGCCCCGCGCCGGTCCCTGTCGAACAGCGGGCCGCCCAGCGTCCGCTCGATGCGTTGGAGCTGGGCGGTGAGCGCCGGCTGGGCCAGGCCGAGCGCCGAGGCCGCCTTCGTCACACTTCCCGTCTCCGCGATCGCGCAGACCACCCGCAGGTGACGCAGCTCCAGGTTCATAGGGTGACGGTAGGACTACGGGTCTGCTGGCGGAATAGCCCGAGCGGATCGGTGATAATGAATGCATTGCCGGCGGCCGCCGGTCACCGGTCGCGCGGTGGCTCCGGCAGGTCCGCCAGGTACGTCGGCCGCCGGGTCACCGCGTCGAGGACCTTGTCCACCACCCCGACCGCCGGCTCCACGATCCGGTTCCACGGAGGGGTGGCCGGCGTGCCCGGGTGCGGTCGGGTCGGCGCGGCCTCCTCGGCGATCTCCAACCGGTTGCCGAGCCGGATCAGCTCCTCCTCGGTCGCGACCGCGCGCAGCTCGACGACCAGCGCGCCCACCCCGTCGACGTGTCGGCGGACCCGCTCCGCGACCTCGGTCAGCGCCTCGTCCGTCAGCCCCTTCAGGGCGCTCAGCAGGGCCGCGTCGGCGTTGATCTCCGCGTCCACCCGCTCGGTGGCCGCCGGCAGCGCCGCGCGGACCGCCGGCAGCAGGTACTGCTCCTCGGCGGACAGGTGCCGCGACAGCGCGGCGGTGAGCACCGGCAGCCCTTCCCGCGGTGTGGTGTCCGGGCCGGAGAGCTGGTCCAGCAGCGCCAGCAGTTGCCGGTGCTCCCGGTCGACGATGTCGGCGATGCTGCGACCGGCGGGTCGGTAGCCCTCCTCGGGTGCGGGCGCGGGCGGCAACGGCGGCAGGGGAACAGCGGACATGGTGCCCTCCTCGACTGGCGGGCGGAAGCTCCGGCAGGGACGTACGGTCGTGGGCGGCGGTACCCGAACGCGACCACCGCGAAACCGAGCCGTCGATGCGTCCACCCGCGCCGGCCCGCCGACCAGCCCATGCTGGTATGAAGAGGCGATGACGAGCGATGCCGCCTCCGCCCGACCCGACCCCACCGCAGAGGTCGTGGACCTCTGCCGCGACCTGCTGCGCATCGACACCACCAACACGGGTGACAACGACACCAGCGTCGGCGAGCGCCGCGCGGCCGAGTACGTGGCGGAGAAGCTCGCCGAGGTCGGCGTGGAGTCCGTCCTGCACGAGTCCGCGCCCGGCCGGGCGAACGTGGTGGCCCGCATCCCGGGCACCGACCCGAGCCGGGGCGCGCTGCTGGTGCACGGCCACCTGGACGTGGTGCCCGCCGACGCTGACGAGTGGTCGGTCGGCCCGTTCTCCGGCGAGCTGCGCGACGGCTACCTCTGGGGCCGGGGCGCCATCGACATGAAGGACTTCGACGCGATGGTGCTCGCCGTGGTGCGGCACTGGCAGCGCACCGGCGTGCGACCCCCGCGCGACATCGTGCTCGCATACACCGCCGACGAGGAGGCGGGCAGCGACTACGGGGCGCGCTTCCTGGTGGACAACCACCGGGGCCTCTTCGACGGCTGCACCGAGGCGATCGGCGAGGTGGGCGGCTTCTCCTACTCGGTCAACGACAGCCAGCGGCTCTACCTCATCGAGACCGCCGAGAAGGGCATCGACTGGCTGCGGCTGCACGCCAAGGGCCGCCCCGGGCACGGCTCGATGATGCACGACGACAACGCCGTCACCGCGCTCGCCGAGGCGGTCGCCCGGATCGGCCGACACCGCTTCCCGGTGGTGGTCACCGACACCGTGCGGGCCTTCCTGACCGAGGTCTCCGACCTGCTCGGCATCGAGTTGGACCCGGACGACCCGGAGACGGCCATCGCCAAGCTCGGCCCCATCGCCAACATCATCGGCGCGACCATCCGCAACACCGCCAACCCGACCCGGTTGAGCGCCGGCTACAAGGACAACGTCATCCCCGGCCGGGCCACCGCCACCATCGACTGCCGCAGCCTGCCCGGCCAGTCCGAGCTGTTGGAGCGGCAGCTGCGCGAGTTGGTCGGCCCGGACATCGCCATCGAGTACGTCCAGCGGCAGCCGGCGCTGGAGACCACCTTCGACGGTGACCTGGTCGAGGCCATGTCGGCGGCGCTGCGCGCGGAGGACCCGGGGGCGCGTCCCGTTCCGTACATGCTCTCCGGTGGCACCGACGCCAAGGCGTTCTCGCAGCTCGGCATCCGCTGCTTCGGGTTCGCCCCGCTCCGGCTGCCCGCCGACCTGAACTTCTCGGCGTTGTTCCACGGCATCGACGAGCGCGTTCCGGTGGACGGACTACAGTTCGGCGTGCGGGTTCTCGACCGGTTCCTCCGCACCTGCTAGTCGTGTCCGGCGGTGGCCGCCGGCGCGCAACCTCCCCATCGTGAAGGGACTGCCCCACATGACCGACCAGCATGGTGAGCTGGACGCCGCTCTCGAGCGGGTGATCGAAGCGGCCCGCCACCACCTGGCTGCCGTACGCGCCGCGCAGGGCCGCGTCGACGACGACGACGTCTGGCAGGCGTACGTGGCGTTGAACAACGCCTCCTACGCGTACGACGAGCGACTGCTCGACGCCTTCGGCGAGGTGACGCCGTGGGATGTCGACTCGATCGACCCGGACGAGGCCGACGAGCGTTTCGGCGGCGGCGAGGGTGCCGAGGCCAGCGACCCGCACCCCCGGGTGATCTCGGTGCGTCAGCGTCGTGACTACCGGGTGCCGAGCGTCGCCGCGCTGCTGCGGGTGGCCGAGGCGGCCCGCCGCGAGGGCACCCCGGAGGACGACGAGCCGGCGCCGGTGGAGGGCGTCGGCGAGGCGGTGCTGGAGCTGCTGCAGAGCGGTGACGGCTCGCTCGGCGCGTTGGACGTCCCCGAGTTGGAGCCGCTCGACGGCGTGGTCATGGTCAGCGAGGTGGGCACCCCTGTCGACCTGGAGTCGTTCGACGACGACGACGCGGTCGGCCCGTTCCAGCCGGCTGCCGACGACCGGCTGGTCGGTCGGCTCGACGAGCACCCGTTCCTGGAGCTCGACGACGACCACGACCACGCCGGGCACCAGCACTAGGCCGGGTGCCGCCCGGGGCCGACTCCGGCCTCGGGCGGCACCGCCCGGTCGTCAGTACGACAGACCCGGCTGCGGCTGGTTGACCCGCCGACGACGCAGCACCACCTGGCGCGTGCCGTCCCGGTACAGCCGCACCCGGGCCAACTCCCATCCGGAGAACTCCGCCTGGATCGCCAACTGCGCCGCGGCGGTCAGCCGGTCGACGTTCGGCGGCAGCCGCAGTGGCGCGTACTCGTAGTCCATGCCCTCCATGCTGCCCAGCCCAGGGGCTGTTCGCCACCCCCTCCGGAGTGACCAACGACGCTGCCGTGGGCGGTTCGTGCCGCCCCGCGCCCCATCGCGCCGATCTTGCGGTTCCTGTTGCCGGAATGAGGGGGAACGCCCGGTGTGCCGCGACAGCAACCGCAAGATCGCTGAAAAGGGGCGGCGCTCAGGCCGGGGGGACGTTTGCCGTCAGCAGGGCGGCGAGGGCTGGCGCGGCCAGGGCGACAGCCCGGGGGGTGCCCGGGTCGACAGTCAGCCCCCAGGCCGGGTCCGGCCAGTCCTCGAACAGTTCGGCGCAGGGCAGCGCGATGAACGGCACCCCGTCCCCGGCGAACGCGGTGAGCGCCCCGGGCGAGGTGAAGACCGGCAGCAGCGGTGCCCCGGTCGTGTCGCCGACCACCGTCCACGGGAAGTCGGCGTCGGGCGCCGGTTCCCCGGAGAGGGGGACGCACACAGTGGCGCCGGCCAGCGCTCCGAGGTAGCCGGGCAGGTCACGCCGGTCGACGGCAGCGGCGAGCACCGCAACCACCGTCGGCTCCGCCGCCTCGGCGGGTGTCGCCTCGACCTGGGTCACCTCGACCGGTGCCGGCTGGGCGACCGGTAGCGCTGCCGGGCCAGGGTGCCCGGCCGGCGGCACCGTCGGGCCAGGGCCGGCGGCCGGCGGCACCGGCCGGCAGGAGAGCGCGCCGGGCTCGTCGGTCAACACCTCGGCGGCGGTACGGGTCACGAACACACTGAGCCGCTCCACCTGCTCCGGAGTGCGCGCCGTCTCGTACCACCAGCCCTCGCCGCCGGTCGGACGGTGCCAGCCGAGCGCGGCCAGGCGTGCCTCGTCGTGACCGGGGCAGATCACCCGTACCACCTGGCGGCGCACCAGCAGCCGGATCCCGCGCGGACCGGCGGAGAGCTCCAGGTCGGTGTCCCGGTCGCAGCGGGCGACGGTGTCCCGCAGCCGAGCGGCGACCTCCGGCCAGGTCGGCGACGGCGACGTCACGCCGGTGCGCCCGGCAGGCGGTCGTCGAGCCGCCCGAGCCGGGCCACTGTCTCCTCCAGCCGGCCCAGCGCCGAGAAGTCGCCCGGCGTGCCGAACAGGTCGCCGAGCCCCGCGCCGAGCGCGACGTCCAACCCCTCGGTGTGCTCGTCGACGTGCGTGGAGGCGACCTCGCGAGCCCGCCGGTACGCGTCGAGCACCAGCTCGGCCACCCCCTCGGTGCCGGCGCGCAGGGCGGCCGGCGCGAGGGTGAGCCCGGTCAGCGCTCCGGTGGCGTCGACGGTCGCCGAGACAAGCCCGCTCTCGTCGGTAGCGGTGCCGGACAGCTCGGCCAGGTCGTCGCGGAGGCCCGCGAACCGGCGCTCGATGTCGGCGATCCGCCCGGCGAGCGCGTCGAACGCGGACGTCGGGTCCGTCATGAGATTCCTCCCCGTGGATCGTGCGACCGGGTGGTGCCCGGCGGCCGGGAGATCGTATCGTCGGTGCGCTCGACTCATGGGGGAGGAACGGCATGCCACCGGATATCGATGTCGACGTGCAGGCGGTCCGTCGACTGGAGACAGCCGCCAAGCAGGTCGCCAGCTCGCTCGCCGCGTTGGAACGGCAGATCGTCTCGGCCGGCGACGTGCCGTCGGACGCCTTCGGTCATCTGCCGTTCGCCAGCGACATGCTTCGCGACAAGTACGCCGAGCAGGTCACCGGCGGCAAGGAGCTGTTCGCCGCCGCGAACGCCGCGTTCGGGCGGGTCGCCACGGCGCTGGCCGACACCGTCGAGGCGTACGAGCACAACGAGCGGGACCTCGACGCCGGGTTCAAGGCCATCCAGGCGGGGCTGCCCGGATGAGCGGCCCGGCCGGCAGTGCCGTCCAGCTGTGGAACGGCCTGGACAGCGCGCTTTCCGGCGTGCAGGACGCCGTCGACAGTGTCTGCCGGACCCTGGCGTGGCCACTGATCCAGCTCGTCGACCTGGTCGACGGCGAGCCCGCCGTGCTGCGCGCGAAGGCCGCCGAGTGGGACGCGCTGGCCGCGCAGGTGCGCGACCTGGCCCAGGGGCACCGCGGGGCCCGGGAGTCCGCGCAGGCAGGCTGGCGCTCACCGTCCGGTGTGGCGTACGGCCAGCGGTTGGCCGAGGTGGAGCAGCAGCTCCTCGACGTCGCCGAGCAGTTCGCCGCGACCGCGGAGTACCTGCGCGGTGTCGCCGACGGTCTGCAGACAGTGCACGACGTGCTCGTGGACATCTGCGTGGAGTTCGTGAACTTCCTCCTGGTGACGCTGGTGACGGCGTTGCTGATGGCCCCGGTGACCATGGGCGCGTCCTGGGCTGCCGGTGTGGGCGTGGCCGTCACCAGGGGCCTGATCGTCGTCACCCGGATGTTGAAGGTCATCCGGCCGCTCGCGGTGCACCTGCAGAAGGTCATCCGCCTGCTCCAGCGGGTTCTGCTGTATCTGCGCAAGCTGCGGACGCACCTGGACAAGCTGGTCGACATGCAGAAGGCGCTGCGCGCCGGCAAGAAGTACGCCGACAAGCGCCGCGCCGCCGGCAAGCTCGACAAGTGGCACCACAAGGTCCTCGACCCGACCAAGGGCACCTACAAGTTGGGCAAGTCCGGTTCCCCGTTCGACATGGGCGCCCTCGACCGGGCCGCCGCGCTGCGGGCGCACGGTGTCGCCGACGGGGCCCGGGTGATCGCCCGGGACTGGGCGACCCACCTGCCGTGGAACGTGCCGAACTCGGTGGTCCACGGTGTCACCTGGGGGAGTGTCGCGTTGACCAGCGGGCTCTCCGTTCCCGGCAGCGAACAGGTCGGCGACCAGATCGACCAGGCGGTGCAGGGCGGCGCGGACTGGATCGACCAGAATGTCTTCGGGCAGCCGCCGGCAGGTCAGCCGGCGGGCCGCTAGGGGGGCGACGGGTGATGTCAGGGGAGCGGGGTCGGCTCGGTCGGTTCACCGACGCGGTGCTCGGCGGCGCGCGGGCCGCCCGGGACAAGGCCCGTGAACTGCGCGACGAGTTCCGCACCAGCGACGAACCCGAACGTGCTCTCGTCGGGCCACTGCTGCCCGGGCAGGAGCTGCGCTATGTGGGGCTCGGCCCGGTCCGCGTCCCGGCGACCCACAAGGCCGGTCGGCAGCTCGCCACCGTGATGGCCGACGAGCTTGTCGACTCGCTCGACCCGAAGGTGCTGTTCGGGCTGCTCAACATCGTCAACCCGGTGGTCTGGGTCGACGCCGTGCTGACGCCGGTGCGGCTGGCCGCGGGTGTGCTGCTGCTGCCGGGCAAGGCCGGTGCCATCGCCGCCGGTGTGCCGGAAGTGGCCGCGCCGGAGCCGGGCCTGCCCCAGCAACCCGCCCAGCGGGAGCCGATCCCGCTCACCGAGGAGCAGGAGGCGTTCCGCGCCCTGTTTCGGCTCAGCCTGTACCGTCCGCTGGCCGACCAGCTCGCCGAGATCGCCTACCGTCGCCGGTACGTCTTCAGCGGCGACCTCGCCACCCTCGCCGGTAGCCTGCTGCTCTTCCTGGAGCGTTACAACGGCACCCCGCTGGCGGTGACCGACACCCACCTGCACCTGCTGCGGATGGGCCCCCGCCCGGACGCCGACCGGCCGGACCGCCGTCAACCGCGGGTGCTGTGGAGTGTGCGCCGCGACCGGGTGGCCCGGGTCGACTCCGAGCGTGGCGCGAGCGGGCTGGTGCAGCTCGCCTCCACCATCGTCTTCGACGACGGCTCGTGGATCCGGCTCACTCAGCCCGCGCTCCGCGACGACCAGTCGCGCTTCCTGACCGCGATCCAGGACCTCCCCGGCCAGCGCCCGACGCCGTGACCCGGCCGGTCAGCCTTGGCCCGGCCGGCTGCTCAACGGTGACCCGGCGCGTGGGTCAGCCGTCGCGTTCGGGGTAGCCGACCGGCACCGCGGAGACGTCGTCCAGCGCGGTGGTGATCTCCTCGGGAAGGGTGATCCGTTCCACCTGGAGCGCACCGAGCAGCTGCCCCACAGTCCGCGCGCCGAGGATCGGCGCGGTCACGCCGGGCCGGTCCCGGATCCACGCCAACGCCACCTCCAGCGGCGACACCCCCAGCCCACCGGCCGCTGTCGCCACCG
This sequence comes from Micromonospora vinacea, assembly GCF_015751785.1. Lineage (NCBI taxonomy): Bacteria > Bacillati > Actinomycetota > Actinomycetes > Micromonosporales > Micromonosporaceae > Micromonospora > Micromonospora vinacea. Next base: position 5,172,563 of record NZ_JADOTY010000001.1, read on the forward strand.
CCTCCACGATGCTGGAGCAGCGTGGCTCCAGGTACGTGGCGACGAACCGTTCGAAGTGCGGCGACGCGGCCCGGGAGTCGGCCGGACGGCCGTGCCGGTACTTGCCGGTGAGCACGCCCCGGCCCAGCGGCGACCAGGGCAGCACGCCCAGGCCGAGCGCGTCGCACGCGGGCAGCACCTCCCGCTCCACGCCCCGCTCCAGCAGCGAATACTCCACCTGGGACGCGACCACCGGCGCCCGCCCCGGCCAGGCGGTCTGCCAGGCGGCGGCCCGCGCGGTCTGCCAGCCGGAGAAGTTCGACACCCCGACGTAGCGGACCTTGCCGCTGGCCACCGCGTGGTCCAGGGCGGCCAGGGTCTCCTCCAGAGGGGTGTCCGGGTCGTACCCGTGCACCTGGAACAGGTCGACGTGGTCGGTGCCGAGCCGGCGCAGCGACGCGTCCAACGTGCGCAGCAGGTGCCCCCGGGAGCCGTCCCGACGTCGCCCACTGCCGGGGCGCAACCCGGCCTTGGTGGCGATCAGCAGCTCCTCGCGGGGGACGAGGGAGCCCAGCAGTGAGCCGATCACCGACTCGGCGTCGCCGTCGCCGTACACGTCGGCGGTGTCGATCAGGTTGCCGCCCGCGTCGAGGTAACTCTTCAGCTGAGCGGCCGCATCGTCGGCGTCGGTGTCCCGGCCCCAGGTCATGGTGCCGAGCGCGAGCCGGGAAACCGCCAGCCCGCTTCGGCCGAGCGGTCGCTGTTGCATGGGTGAACCTTATTTCGAACCTGCCGCCACCGATATCCTCGCTCCCGTATCTCTGCCGGTTCTGCCGGTTCCGCCGCCCCGGGCTGCCCCGATGGAGGGGGGATCAAAGGGGTCGAGCCGGTGATCGAGTCCGTTATCGGCATTGCGTAACCTGGGGCGACCTGTGCCACGGATGGGGGAGGACCAGTGCGACTCGGGCTCAGTCTCGGATACCAGACCGCGTGGAGCACACCGGCCGACCACCTGGCGCTGGCTCAGGAGGCGGACCGGCTGGGCTATTCGGTGGTGTGGGCGGCGGAGGCCTATGGCTCCGACTCGCCCAGCATGCTCGCCTGGATGGCCGGGCAGACCGAACGGATCGATGTCGGCGCCGCGGTGATGCAGATCCCCGCCCGTACGCCGGCCGCCACCGCCATGACCGCCGCCACTATCGACGCGCTCTCCGGCGGCCGGTTCCGGCTCGGTCTGGGTGTCTCCGGCCCGCAGGTGTCCGAGGGCTGGCACGGCGTGCGCTTCGCCAAGCCGCTGGCCCGGACCCGCGAGTTCGTCGACATCGTCAAGCTGGCCATCGCCCGCAAGGAGGTGGCGTACGACGGCGAGCACTACACGCTGCCGCTGCCGGACGGCCCGGGCAAGGCCCTGCGACTGGGCTTCCACCCTCCCCGCGAGCACATACCGATCTACCTGGCCGCGGTCGGCCCGAAGAACCTTGAGCTGGCCGGCGAGATCGCCGACGGCTGGCTGGCAGTGTTCTACGCCCCGGAGTTCGCCGAGGAGCAGCTCGCCTCGGTGCGCGCCGGGCGGGCCAAGGTCGGCAAGGATCTGGCCGGGTTCGACGTCGTGCCGTCGGTGCCCGTGGTGATCGGTGACGACGTGGCCTCCTGCGCCGAACTCGTCCGCTGGTACGCCGCGCTGTACGTGGGCGGCATGGGCAGCCGTCAGCAGAACTTCTACAACCAGCTCGCCACCCGGATGGGCTACGGCGACGCCGCCCGCGAGGTGCAGGAGCTGTACCTGGCCAAGCGGCAGCGCGACGCCGCCGCTGCCGTACCCATGGAGTTCATCGACCGCACCTCGCTGCTCGGACCGAAGGAGCGCATCGCCGAGCGGATGCGGGAGTACGCCGCCGCAGGCGTCACCACGCTGTCGGTGACCCTCTTCGTGGCCGACCGGGACAGTGGTGTGCAGACCCTGCGTACCGTCGCCGAGGCTCTCGACCTCTCGGGAGTCGGCGAGTGACCTGGGTCGAGGCCATCGTCCTGGGCATCGTCCAGGGACTGACCGAGTTCCTTCCGGTCAGCTCGTCGGGGCATCTGCGGATCACCTCGGCGATCTTCTTCGACCGGGACGCCGGCGCGTCGTTCACAGCGGTCACCCAGCTCGGCACCGAAGCGGCCGTGTTGATCTACTTCGCCAAGGACATCTGGCGGATCACCCGGACCTGGCTGGTGGGCATCCGGGACAAGTCGGTCCGCTCCAGCCTCGACTACCGGATGGGCTGGTACGTGATCGTCGGCTCGATCCCGATCGGGCTGTTCGGTTTCGTGTTCAAGGACCAGATCAAGACCGCAGGGCGCAACCTGTGGGTGGTGGCGACCACGCTCATCGTGTTCGCGTTCGTGCTGGCCTTCGCCGAGTACTGGGGGCGGCAGACCCGCACCCTGGAGAACTTCCGGATGAAGGACGGCATCGTGATGGGCTTCGCCCAGGCCATGGCGCTGGTCCCCGGGGTGTCCCGCTCCGGCGGCACGCTCACCGCCGGCCTGCTGCTCAACCTGACCCGGGAGGCGGCGGCACGGTACTCGTTCCTGCTGGCCATCCCGGCGGTGGTGATGTCCGGCGTGTTCAGCCTCGGGGACGTCTTCGAACCGTCCGCTCCGGGCACGTCAGTGCCCACGGTGGCCCAGACGATCGTGGCCACCCTCATCGCGTTCGGCATCGGCTACGCGGCCATCGCCTGGCTGCTGCGTTACGTCGCCCACCACACCCTGTACGTCTTCGTGCTGTACCGGGTCGCGCTGGGCACCCTGGTCCTGGCCCTGCTGCTGACCGGAACGATCGACGCCACCTGACCGATCTGTCGACGGCCCCCGGCTCCGCCCGCAGGCGGAGGCGGGGGCCGCAGTCGTGATCCCTCCGGAGCCCACGACGGCCCGGCGCGGGGCGCAGGTCATAGGGTGGTCTCCGTGGCGACCCTTCTGCTTCTGCGACACGGCCGAACCACGGCGAACGCCGATGGCGGCCTGGCCGGCCGGCAACCGGTCGAGTTGGACGACACCGGGCGCGCCCAGGCCACCGCGGTCGGCGAGCGGCTGCGGCCGGTGCCGCTGGCCGCCGTGGTGACCAGCCCGCTCATCCGATGCCGGCAGACGCTGGAGTTGGCGCTTCCGCAGGCCGCCCCGGTCGTCGAGGACGGGCTGATCGAGTGCGACTACGGCAGCTGGGAGGGGCAGCCGCTGAAGAAGCTCGCCAAGGAGCCGCTCTGGCCGGTCGTCCAGCAGCACCCCAGCGCGGCGGTCTTCCCGGGCGGGGAGGCGATGGCGGCGATGGCGGCGCGGGCCGTGGCGGCCGTGCGCTCCTGGGACGCCCGGGTGAGCGCGGAACACGGGCCCGAGGCGGTCTGGCTGGCCTGTAGCCACGGCGACGTGATCAAGGCCATCGTGGCGGACGCGCTCGGCGTACACCTGGACGCCTTTCAGCGGATCGTGGCCGACCCGGCGTCGGTGACGGCGATCCGGTTCACGCCGCTGCGTCCGTTTGTGGTGCGACTCAACGACACCGGTGGCGATTTGGCGGCGCTGGTGCCGCCGCCGCCCAAGCGGCGTCGCCGCGCGAGCCGGGTGGCCGACTCGGACGCGGCCGTCGGCGGTGGGGCGGGTGCGGCGCGGTGAGGCACGTCACGACAGCGCCCGCGACCGGGGCGTCGGCGCACGCCGGAAACGCCGCCACGCCCGGGTTTAGCCCCTCGTGCACCGGGCGCGCCGCCGCTGCGGCGATTCGCGTCGGTGGGGTGCGCGGTGCCAAGGCGGGCCGGATAGGGTCGTGGGTATGACCCACCAGGTGCACGCCTTCGAACCGCCGGAGCGGTTCGTCGCCGGGACTGTCGGGCCGCCGGGGGAGCGCACGTTCTTCCTGCAGGCCCGCGGCGGCGGCAGGCTGGTCAGCGTCGCGCTGGAGAAGGTCCAGGTGTCCCTGCTCGCCGAGAAGCTGGAGGAGCTGCTCACCGAGGCGCAGCGCCGCTTCGGGGTGGACCTGCCCGAGCTGGCGCCGGTGATCGGCGACAACGAGCCGCTGGACACGCCAGTCGACGAGGAGTTCCGGGTCGGCACGCTCGGGCTGGCCTTCGACGTGGACACCGCGACCGTGGTGATCGAGGCGATCGCGGCGGGCGAGGTCGAGCCCGAGGTCGAGCTCGGCGACGAGGACGACGAGGACGACGACGAGGACGAGGACGACGAGCCGGACGAGGACCTGGATCGGCTCCGGGTCCGGCTCACCCCGCAGGCGACCCGCCAGTTCATCGAGCGGGCCCGGCGAGTGGTCAACGCGGGCCGGCCACCGTGCCCGCTCTGCGGCCAACCGTTGGACCCCGCCGGGCACCTCTGCCCGCGGCACAACGGTTACCACCGGTGACCTCGTCCGGCCTCCAGCCTCGCCAGGACGGCGACGCCGCGCTGCGGCTGCTGCGTGACGGCGCCCTCGACCTGGAGGGTCGGCTTGTCGACGCGTCGAACACGACGCTGCGCGGCATCCTGACCCTGGACGGGGTGACCGCCCGCTGCGTCTACAAGCCGGTCCGTGGCGAGCGCCCACTCTGGGACTTCCCCGACGGCACCCTCGCCGGTCGGGAGGTCTCGGCGTACCTGGTCTCCCGGGCCACCGGATGGGACCTGGTGCCGCCCACAGTGCTGCGCGACGGCCCGTTCGGCCCCGGCTCCTGCCAGCTGTGGATCGACGAGCCGGAGGACGCCGAACCGCTCGTCGGTTTCCTGCCCGCCGGGGAGTTGCCGCCGCGCTGGATTCCGATCGCCGCGGCCCGCGACGACGACGGCGCCGCGTACGCCCTCGCCCACGCCGACGACCCGCGGCTGGCCCGGCTCGCGGTGCTCGACGCCGTGCTCAACAACGCCGACCGCAAGGGCGGTCACGTGCTCGTCGGTGCCGACGACCGGATCTACGGCGTGGACCACGGGGTGAGCTTCCACGTGGAGGACAAGCTGCGGACGGTGCTCTGGGGTTGGGCCGGCAAGCGCCTGCCCGCGGACGCCGTGGAGATGCTCGACGCGCTGGCCGGGCAGGCCGCCGGGGCGCTCGGCGCGGAGCTGGCCGACCACCTGACGATCAGCGAGGTGGCCGAGGTGGCTGCCCGGATCGACCGGCTGCGCGACACCGGCTGCTTCCCCCAACCTCCGGAGGACTGGCCGGCGATGCCCTGGCCGCCCATGTGAGCCGCTGTCATCTTGATCACCCGTGGGGTGCTCCGGCGTCGTCGCCGGGCTGGCTAGGCTGATCCCATGGAGTCTTGGGCGGGACACGAGGTGCCACGGCTGCCGGGCAGGGGCGAGCCACTGGCGTTGTACGACTCGGCGCGGCAGGGTGTCCACCCGAGTGAGCCGGCCGACGCGGGAAGCATGTACGTCTGCGGCATCACCCCGTACGACGCCACCCACCTCGGCCACGCCGCCACCATGATCACGTTCGACCTGGTGCAGCGGATGTGGCGTGACGCCGGCCGCCCGGTGCGCTACGTGCAGAACGTCACCGACATCGACGACCCGCTGCTGGAGCGGGCCGCCCGCGACGGCGAGGACTGGGTGGTCCTGGCGATGCGCGAGACGGCACTGTTCCGGGAGGACATGGAGGCGCTGCGGATCATCCCGCCGGCGCACTACGTGGGCGCTGTCGAGTCGATCCCGGACATCGCCGACAAGGTCGAGGTGCTGCTCAAGGACGGCGCCGCGTACCGGCTCGACGACGGCACCGGCGACGTCTACTTCGACATCTCCGCCACGCCCCGTTTCGGCTACGAGTCGAACCTGACCCGCGAGCAGATGCTGGAGATCTTCCCCGAGCGCGGCGGCGACCCCGACCGGGCCGGCAAGCGGGACCCGCTCGACCCGCTGCTGTGGCGCGGCGCCCGCGAGGGCGAGCCGTCCTGGCCGGGCGGCGAGTTGGGCCGGGGCCGCCCCGGCTGGCACATCGAGTGCGCGGTGATCGCCCTCAACCTGCTCGGCGACCGGGTCGACGTGCAGGGCGGCGGCAACGACCTGCTGTTCCCGCACCACGAGGCCTCCGCCGCGCACGCCGAGCGGCTCACCGGCCAGGCGCCGTTCGCCGAGCACTACGTGCACGCCGGAATGATCGGCCTGGACGGCGAGAAGATGTCCAAGTCCCGCGGCAACCTGGTCTTCGTGTCCCGGCTGCGCGCCGACAAGGTCGACCCGATGGCGATCCGGCTGGCGCTGATATCCGGGCACTACCGCAGCGACCGCACCTGGACCGACGACCTGCTCACCGCCGCGCACGAGCGCCTGGACCGTTGGCGGCGGGCCGCCGCCGCGCCCGCCGGGCCGTCCGGGGCTGAGCTGCTGGCCGAGGTACGCGCACGCCTGGCCGACGACCTGGACACCCCCGGAGCCCTTGCCGCAGCCGACCGTTGGGCCGAGGCGACCCTCGCCGGCGCCACCGACGACCCCGAAGCGCCCGCCCTCTTCGCGAAGACGGTCGACGCCCTCCTGGGCATCCGCCTCTAATCCCGCGCTGGCTCGCCCCGCGCTGGCTCGCCCCGCGCTGGCTCGCCCCGCGCTGGCTCGCCCCGCGCTGGCTCGCCCCGCGCTGGCTTGGCCGATCATGGAGTTGTGGTGGCCGGTATGTAGTGCTGCGCCCCTTATGCGACGCACCACAACTCCATGATCGACGGAGCGCTCGAAGTGGGGCGTAACGGCGCCATGCGTCGCCCCCATGCTCAGCCGTCGATCTTGCACTTTCTGACGTTCCGAAAGTTGCTAAGCGGGGCAAAAGGGCGACAGAAAGTGCAAGATCGACGGGCCGGGACGGGCCGGGCCGGGCTGGGCTGGGCGGGTTAGCCCAGGATCAGGCCGGGGTCGGGGTCCGGATCGGGGGTGGGGCCGGGGATCTTGTACTCCTCGGTGAGGGTGGTCATGGGGCCGGGCCAGGTCGCCTGGGACACCTCGATCGGCTTGCGCTGCGCGTCGTACGCGACGTGCAGCAGGTGCAGCACCGGGGTGTCCGGCCGGATCTGGAGGGTCTCGGCCTCCTCCCGGCTCGGCTGGCGGGCGCTGATCGTGTCGGTGGCCGAGACGTACCGCCGTCCGGTGGCTTCCTCGGCCTCCTGGTAGAGCGGCCGGCCGAACGCCTCGGTGCGCTCCAGCGAGGTGCCGGCGGTGTCGCGGGGCAGGAACCAGGAGGCGCCCACCTCGACGGGGGAGTCGTCGGTGCGGACGAGGTGCCGGCGGCAGAGCAGGTTGGTGCCGTCGGACACGCCGAACGCGTCGGCCACCTCGGCGGGGGCGGGGGCGTGCCCGACGGAGACGAGTTGTTGGCGGTATCGGGCGGCCAGGTCGGTGTGGTAGCCGCGGAAGCCGCCGTACCGGCCTCGGGAGAGGCGGTTGAGTCGGCGGCGGGTGCCCCGGACGTACGTACCGGAGCCGGGTTTGGTGATCAGGATGCCCTCGACGCGCAACTGGTCGACGGCGCGTTGCACGGTTTGCTTGGCGACGCCGAACATCTCGGCGATGGCCGGGATGGACGGCAGCCGCTCGCCCGGGCCCCAGTCGCCGCGGCGGACCTGGGCCTTGAGCTGCGCGGCGATCTGTCGGTGCGGGAACTCGGCGGCCCCGGGGTTGATCTGCACACCCGCCTCCTTGATCACATCTAGGTTCCTAGGATGCCCTAGAGGGTGTGACGGCGCTACCCGGGACACGCGAAAACGGGCCCCCGGACCACAAAAGGTCCGAAGGCCCGCAGCGAAACGGTGTTACCAGGAGCCGGCGGTGGGACCGGCCGAACCGCCCCGGCGGCGCAGGTACTTCTCGAACTCCTGGGCGATCTCGTCACCGGTCAACGGGGTGATTCCCTCGTCGCCGACCCGTTCTTCCAGCTCGCGGACGTATTCGCCCAGCTCGGCGTCCTGCTCGGCGGCGCTGCGTACCCGTTGCTCCCACTCGGCGGACTCCTCCGCCAGGTCGGCCATCGGCACCGGCAGGTCGACGACCTCCTCGACCCGGTGCAGCAGGGCGAGGGTGGCCTTCGGGCAGGGCGGGTTGTTGGCGTAGTGCGGCACGTGCACCCAGAACGAGACGGCGTCCACCTCGGCGCGGGTGCAGGCGTCGTGCAGCACGCCGACGATGCCGGTCGGACCGTCGTACCGGGTGGGGGTGAGCTGGTAGCGCTCGGCGGCCTGCGCGTCGGAGGCGCTGCCGCTGATGGGCAGCGGCCGGGTGTACGGCACGTCGGCCAGCAACGCGCCGAGCAGCACCACCCGTTCCACCTCCAGGCTGTGGCAGATCTCCAGCACCTGCTCGCAGAACGTCCGCCAGCGCATGCTCGGCTCGATGCCGCGGATCAGCACCACGTCACGGTCGGTGCCCTCCGGGCTGGCCACCATGAACCGGGTCGTCGGCCACTCCACCCGCCGGGTCTCCCCGTCGGCCATCGTGATGGTGGGCCGGCTGACCTGGAAGTCGTAGAAGTCCTCCGGATCCAGCTCGGCGATCTGTCGGGCGTTCCAGACCTGCTCCAGGTGCTCGACCGCGGCGGTGGACGCGTCGGCGGCGTCATTCCAACCCTCGAACGCGGCGATCGCCACCGGGGACCGCAGCACCGGCAGTCCGTCGAACTCGGTCACGCCGTCACCTCACCCTGCTCGTCGCGGCTGGCGCCGGGACCGCGCCCGGTCGTCATACCGTGGGGCACGGCGGCGTCCCTGTTGTCCTTCACGTCCGTCAGCCTACGTGCAGGGCGAGGGTGCGGCCCGTCGGCCGCGCCGGTCGGCCGCTCCGGCAACAGGTCATACCCGAACGAACCAGACAGGGTGATCCCGGTGACACAATAGGGGATCGCTCGAGGGCGGTCGTGGAGTACGGCCCTATCGCACTACCCTGAACGGGTGCGGACTTCATTGATGGATGTGCTGGCAGACCGGATCCTCATCGCCGACGGCGCGATGGGCACGATGCTGCAGGCCGCGGACCTCACGCTCGACGACTTCGACGGGCTGGAGGGGTGCAACGAGATCCTCAACGTCACCCGCCCGGACGTGGTGCGTGGGGTGCACGACGCCTACCTGGCGGTCGGCGCCGACTGCGTGGAGACCAACACCTTCGGCGCCAACCTCGCCAACCTCGCCGAGTACGACATCCCGCACCGCATCCGCGAGTTGTCCGAGGCGGGCGCCCGGATCGCCCGGGAGGCCGCCGACGCGGCCAGCACCCCCGAGCGGCCCCGGTTCGTGCTCGGCTCGATCGGGCCGGGCACCAAGCTGCCCACCCTCGGGCACGCCCCCTACTCGACCCTGCGCGACGCCTACCAGGAGAACGCCGCGGGTCTGATCGTCGGCGGCGCGGACGCACTGATCATCGAGACCTGCCAGGACCTGCTCCAGGTGAAGGCGGCAGTGGTCGGGTCGAAGCGGGCGATGGCCGAGCTGGGCCAGTCGGTGCCGATCATCTGTCACGTCGCTGTCGAGACCACCGGCACGATGCTGGTCGGCAGTGAGATCGGCGCGGCCCTCGCCGCGATCGAGCCGCTCGGGGTGGACCTGATCGGGCTCAACTGTTCCACCGGCCCGGCTGAGATGAGCGAGCATCTGCGCTACCTGTCGCAGCACTCCCGGATCCCGCTGTCGGTGATGCCGAACGCCGGCCTGCCGGTGCTGACCGCCGACGGGGCGTACTTCCCGCTGACTCCCGTGGAGCTGGCCGAGGCCCTGGAGCGGTTCATCACCGAGTACGGCGTGGGGCTGATCGGCGGCTGCTGCGGCACCACCCCGGAGCACATCCGGGTGCTGTCCGAGCGGCTGCACGGCGCCACCGCCCCGGCCCGCGAGCCTCAGCACGAGGCGGGCGTCTCCTCGGTGTACCACCCGGTGCCGTTCGCCCAGGACGCGTCGGTGCTGATGGTGGGGGAGCGGACCAACGCCAACGGCTCGAAGGCGTTCCGGGACGCGATGCTCGCCGGTGACTGGCGGGCCTGTGTGGAGATCGCCCGCAGTCAGGCGCGCGACGGCTCGCACCTGCTCGACCTGTGCGTGGACTACGTCGGCCGGGACGGCACGCAGGACATGCGGGAGCTGGCCGGCCGGTTCGCCACCGCGTCGACGCTGCCGATCATGTTGGACTCCACCGAGCCGAACGTGGTGGAGGCCGGGCTGGAGATGCTCGGTGGCCGCTGCGTGGTCAACTCGGTGAACTTCGAGGACGGCGACGGCCCCGAGTCCCGGTACGCCCGGGTGATGCCGATCGTCCGCGAGCATGGCGCGTCGGTGGTGGCGCTGCTCATCGACGAGGAGGGGCAGGCCCGTACCCAGGAGTGGAAGGTCCGGGTCGCGGCGCGGTTGATCGACGACCTGACCGGCCGGTGGGGCATGGACCGCGCCGACATCCTGATCGACGCGCTGACCTTCCCGATCGCCACCGGGCAGGAAGAGACCCGCCGCGACGGCCTCGAGACGATCGAGGCGATCCGGGAGATCTCCCGCCGCTACCCGGGCGTCAACTTCACACTGGGCATCTCGAACATCTCCTTCGGGCTCAACCCGGCGGCCCGGCAGGTGCTCAACTCGGTGTTCCTGCACGAGTGCGTGCAGGCCGGGCTGACCTCGGCGATCGTGCACGCCAGCAAGATCCTGCCGATGTCGAAGATTCCCGACGAGCAGCGCGAGGTCGCCCTGGACCTGGTCTACGACAGGCGCCGCGAGGGGTACGACCCGGTGCAGCGCTTCCTGGAGCTCTTCGAGGGCGTCGACGTGACCAGTGCCCGGGCCACCCGCGCCCAGGAGCTGGCGGCGCTGCCGCTGGACGAGCGGCTCAAGCGGCGGATCATCGACGGCGAGCGCAACGGCCTGGAGGCCGACCTGGACGAGGCGATGGCCGGCGGCCGGTCCCCGTTGTCGATCATCAACGACATCCTGCTGGACGGCATGAAGGTGGTCGGTGAGCTGTTCGGCTCCGGCCAGATGCAGTTGCCGTTCGTGCTCCAGTCCGCCGAGGTGATGAAGACCGCGGTGGCCTACCTGGAACCGCACATGGAGACCGCGGAGGACGGCGGCAAGGGTCGCATCGTGCTCGCCACGGTGCGCGGCGACGTGCACGACATCGGCAAGAACCTTGTCGACATCATCCTGTCCAACAACGGCTACGAGGTGGTGAACATCGGCATCAAGCAGCCGATCAGCGCCATCCTGGACGCCGCCGAGCAGCACCGCGCCGACGCGATCGGCATGTCCGGGCTGCTGGTGAAGAGCACAGTCATCATGAAGGAGAACCTGGCCGAGATGGCCACCCGCGGGGTCGCGGAGCGTTGGCCCGTCCTGCTCGGTGGGGCGGCGCTGACCCGCGCGTACGTCGAGGACGACCTGCGGTCGACCTTCCCGGGGCAGGTGCACTACGCGCGGGACGCGTTCGAGGGCCTGTCCCTGATGGACAAGGTGATGACCGCCAAGCGTGGCGGCGCCCCGGTGATCGACCCGGAGCGGGAGGCGGCTCTCGCGGCCCGGCGGGCGCGCCGGGAACGGCAGCGCTCCATGGTCACCACCTCGCTGCCGGAGCTGCACGACTCCTCGGTCCGCTCGGACGTGGCCGCCGACGTGGCGGTGCCCACCCCGCCGTTCTTCGGCACCCGGGTCGTCAAGGGCGTGCCGATGGCCGACTACGCGGCGCTGCTCGACGAGCGGGCCACCTTCTCCGGGCAGTGGGGGCTGCGCGGCGCCCGGGGCGGCAGCGGACCCTCCTACGAGGAGCTGGTCGAGACCGAGGGCCGGCCGCGCCTGCGGTACTGGCTGGACCGGCTGATCGCCGACCAGGTCCTTGAGGCAGCCGTGGTGTACGGCTACTTCCCCGCGTACTCCGAGGGCAACGACCTGGTGGTGCTCGACGAGAACGGGCACGCGGAGCGCGCCCGGTTCTCCTTCCCCCGGCAGCGGCAGGAGCGGCGGCTCTGCCTGGCGGACTTTTTCAGGCCCCAGGGCGACCAGCTCGATGTGGTCGCGTTGCAACTGGTCACCGTCGGCCAGCCGGTCAGCGAGTACGCGGCGAAGCTGTTCGCCCGCAACGAGTACCGCGACTACCTGGAGGTGCACGGGCTGTCCGTGCAGCTCACCGAGGCGCTGGCCGAATACTGGCACCAGCGCATCCGCGCCGAGATGACCCTGCCCGACGGTCGTCCGCTGGGGCACGACGACCCGGCGGACCTGGCCGGCATCCTGCACAACGACTACCGGGGCTGCCGGTACGCGTTCGGCTACCCGGCCTGCCCCGACCTGGAGGACCGGGCGAAGATCATGGACCTGCTCGGCGCGGACCGGATCGGGGTCGAGCTGTCCGAGGAGTTCCAGCTCATGCCGGAGCAGGCCACCGACGCGATCGTGGTCCACCACCCGGAGGCCAACTACTTCAACGCCAAGTAGCGGCGGCGGGCGACCTGAGCTGCACCTCAGGTCGCCCGGAAGGCCCCTGGATCATGGTCATGCCGTCTTCAGGCCGTCAACTCGGGCGCTAGCCTCAGGGTCCGTAGACGGGGCGCGGATGGGCAGGGTTGGATGACGGACAGGTTCGATGTCGGGGAGCCATGTTGTCTGGGATCGGCGGTCGGGCGGAGGCCTGGCGCTTCATCCGGGCCTTCGCAGCTGAGTGGACCAGGCCGTTGCGCGACGGTGACGGGGTTGACCGCGAAGAGGTGCGTGATGCGGAACAGGCGCTGGGATTCGAGCTTCCGGCGGCGTTGCGTGAGGCGTACCTGTTGTTCGGTCGGCGCGATGACCTGACAAGAAACCAGGACCGGCTGTTGCCACCACGCGTCCTTGAGGTCGACGAGCGCGGCGAGGTGCTGGTTTTTCGCGACGAGAACCAAGGCGTGGCGTCGTGGGGAATACCACTGCCCGACATCGCTGACCTGGATCCGCCAGTGGTCGTGGAGCACGGGGAGGGCTGGCGGCCGTTCCTGGACAGTGTCTCGTTGGCCTGCGTGGAGATGGTGCTCACCGAGGTGCTGTTCGGTTCGGAGTACCTGGAGAACGCCGCCGAGCTACCGGCCGAGCTGATCAGCGTGGTCGAGGCGAACTACCAGCGGGTCAACTTTCCCGAGTACCCGATGTGGTCTGAACCGGCGGAGCCAGTTCGCTGGTTCTCCGCCCCGGGCCAGTTGCTGCGCCTGGACGGGGCAGGCGAGTGGGCGTGGCTGTTCGTCCGGGGCCGGACGGCAGACGATCTGCGGCGGATCTACCGTCTCGTCCCTGGAGATTGGACTCTGGGAAATGCGCTGCTCTAGTACTCCAACGATTGCTAGGGACGACGCCTGGACACCCGATGAGCGTAGAAATCATCTAGCCTTGCCGCGTGCCTGAGCCGTGGTGTGTCGTTGCGGAGGCCGATGTGCTGTCGTATGCGGGAGCGCGAGCGCAGGTGCTGTCGGGTGGCGATGTCAGCTTCGTGGTCGGGCCGTCGGCGACGCTGGTCATCGTCCAGGCCGGGGACCGGCCCGACGGCAGCGCGGTGCAGAACTTTGACGATCTGGCGCTGCATGGGCCCTTCCCCGCAGGTGTGGAAGCCCGGTTGGCCGGGTCCGAGCTTCCGCGCCTCGGATTCGTCCGCCTCCCAGAGGGATTCATGTCGTTGGGCGAGTTGCGGCATGCGGTCAGCCGTCACGAACCGGGTGACATAGCTGAGGACAGCCCGTTTCCGTATCGTCTGCCAGGCAAACTGTCGTTCTGCCAGCTGCACATCACAGACCGTCTGCCGTTCCACGTTCTCGACCGCGTACGGCCCACATCGCAGCACCCGCTTCCCGGCCTCAACTGGCTCGGGTTCCTGCCCTACGACGGTGTCGCCGCGTTGGGTGAGTTCGTGGCCGATTGGTACGCCGACGTCCCACGAGGCGACGATGCGCTTGGCGACGTGGACCGGGTACTTCCCGAACCGTTGCTCGCCTTCTACCGGGCGGCTGCCGGCCGCGAAGAGGTGTACGGGTTACACAACCAGCTCTACACTGCCGACGAGCTCGAGGACGAGGACGACGGGCTGGTGCAGTTCGGGGCGGAGAGCCAGGGCGTCTTCGCGATGTTGCTGGACCCGACCGAGGCTGACCCGACAGTTCAGTACAGCGGACTGCACGCGAAGCACGAGCGGGAGCCCTTAAGTGCGTTCCTGTTGCAGTTCCTCCTCTGCGAGGCGTCATACTCCAGTCCCTTTGGTGGCTTCGCGACTGTTGCAGCCGAACAGGCGCGGCGGTTGGTTGAACCGCTGCATCAGGTACCTCTGCAACCCATGCGATGGCCCGGAGACCCTACCCAGCATTACGTAGCTCCCGGGCTCGTCGTCACGACCGCGACCTGCCCCGATGGATCAGTAGAGGTATACGCAGGAAGCCGATACCGGTCGGCGCTGCGACTGCTGCGCGCGCCGGACTTCATCTGGGAACGGTTCGACGGCTAATCGCGCGCCGCACGCTGCGTGGAACATGGACGTTCAGCCCTCGACGGGCCCCGCTACCAGCGCAGACATGTTGGAGAACCTTGCCAGCGTGCGGAACTCATTACGGGCGCATGTGAGGATGCCTACATGGACCAGGCGCTGAGTCGGCAGGCGGCCTCGGATGCGATCAGCGACCAGGGATGGCGGTATTTGCTGGGCGCGTTGCGCACGTCGGTCCCCGTCGGCTCATTGGTCCAGGCAACGGAGGTGGCGGCGCGCGTAGTGGCGGCGTGCGGTAGCGACGCCGATGGGCACCTACGCGCTGACATCCGGCCAGACCGGGTCGTCTTGACCCTGCAGTCGTTGGATCAGGCGGCGCTCACGGCTTGCGATATCGACCTTGCGCATCGGCTTTCCGCCGCCATGCGGAACGTCGGGCTACGGACGGAGCCTGAAATTGGTACGGGAGCGCCGCGGTCGGTCCAGCTCGTGGAGATCGCTATCGACGCGTTCGACATCGCAGCGGTCCGGCCGTTCTGGAAGGCCGTGCTGGGCTACACGGACGAGGCGGGAGCCGACGGTCCCGAGGATCCGATCGTCGACCCGGTCGGGCAGGGTCCGGCGATGTGGTTTCAGCAGATGGATCAGCCACGCCCGGACCGGAATCGCATCCACTTCGACATCTGCGTCCCGCACGACGAGGCACCACGGCGGATCGACGCCGCGCTGACGGCCGGTGGCCGACTGGTATCCGCGTCCCGTGCCCCCGCCTTCTGGGTTCTCGCCGACATCGAGGGTAACGAGGCTTGTGTGACGACCTGGCAGGGCCGAGACGACTCGTAGACCGGGCTGACCGGCCAGTCAGAGGTCGCGGCCGTTGGCGACCGTGCTCACCCCGGTCATCGACATCCAGCGTCACGCCCTCGCGGCGGCCTGGAACGACGACCGCGCCGTCTTGTCGCGCACACTGACAGCGGACAGCCGCTCAGGCCGGGTGGTCGCGGAGGAACGACCGCGCCGCTGCCTTCATGGCCGCGACCGCTTCTTCCGTCTCCTTGTACATTGCGCCCCATCCGGCGAACAACTCCAGGAAACGATCGCCGACCGGTCGCAGCTCCGGCCGGTCGGAGTAACAGGCATGCCAGTAGATCTGGTGCGCCAGATCCTCGGGGTCACCCTTTCCGGCGAGTATGTTCGCCGCCGCCTGGCGCATGAGGTGTAGTCGGGCGGCGCTCTTGTCCGGGACGGGGCAGCCCAGCTCATCCATCGCCAGCCGGAACAGGTCGACGGCTTCCCGCGACTGGCCCTTCGAAAGGCCGGCGAGCTCACGCAAGCTCGGAGAGTCGACGTCTCGGGTCAGAGCATGAGCGGCCGCCATCGGCAGGTCATCGCCGATCGGCTCGTCCATCGCCATTCGGATGCCAAGGTCGCGCAGTTGCTCCATCCCAGAGAGGCTAGGGCCAAGGGGTCGCCGGGCCACACGGGCACCGGCAAGATGGTGGCGTGAAGACCGAGCCCGTCACTGCAGGCCGGGCGGCGTTGGTGGACGACCTGGAGGGCTTGCCCGGCAGCTCCGACGGCTGTTGCCTCGCCCTGACGTTGGCATCTCCCGTCGTTCTTCGTGCCGGTGACGTCTGGTGGGTCGAGGACGAGGTGCTGTACGTCCAGCGCGGAGACGCCCCAGCGGTGGCGCATCGGGGTGCCGTCGAATGGCGTCGGCGGTGGTAGCGCGGGGGCCTGGACCGTGCCTGGTTCCCGCTACGGTGTCGCCATGTCTCGATTCAGCATGATGGCTCGCGTGGACGTGCCTCATGAGGTGGCCGACGCCGAAACGTGGATCGCGCGCTATCGCGAGTCGTTGACCTCAATCGCGGAGACCGGCTGCGGCTGCTGTGTACGTGCGTGGCAGATGGAAGGGCCGCGAGAGTTGGTCGACACGATCCCGCTGGTGCTCAGTGCCTCGTCGGAGTGGGACCGGGACTGATCATCCGCAAGACCGCAGCCTGACCTGGCGCCCCCGCGCCGGGCGACTGGTGCGATAGTCCGTCGGCGTCTCCGCCGATATTCGCCTCACGTCGATCGAGCCCGGACGCACGGACGGCTGCCGGCACACTGTCGCAGCAGCTGACCGCTCCTCACTCCACGAACGTGCCATCCGGATTCATGATCTCGTCGCGCACCAGCGGTACGAACGCCGACCAGGTCCCGTGATCCACGGCGACGGACATACGGATACGCCCGTCGCCGTCATCAAGGGCGTAGCTGACCATGCAGTACCGCGTGCCGTCCGCCCCGACGACGGTACGTACCTCCTTGTCGTCGAGCATCGCCCGCCAGTCGCCGTAGTTGGCGCGTTGCCATTCAGCCAGGCGCGCCTCGGCAAGCTCTGCCGCGAACTCGTTCTTCAGCCCCACCCACTCAGCCTTCCAGCCGCCGTGTGGCCGGGTTCCAGAGCACCTGCATGCCAGCATCAGTCCTGACGGGTCCCGTTACCTCGATCATCCGGCCTCCCCACACATCCCGGCCATCGCCGGGCCGTGCGGCGTCGCATGGCCGCGCCAGCTACTCGGTGGCGCGTACACCAGCGACGTTGACCCCAGCCGCGGTCACGCCGTCGCCTTGTAGCAGCGCCATGCCGAGCGCGGTCGTGGTGTGGATGACCATGCCACCACGTCGAACGCTGGTGATGACGTTGTTCTGGCGCAGTACCGCCAGGTGTTTGCTCGCCGCCGGCACGGAGATGCCGGCGATCCGGGCGATCTCGGAGGTGTTGCGGCCCGCCGCGAGTTCGAGGATGCGGCTGCGGGTGGCGCCGATCAGCGCGGCCAGGGGTGAGTGACTGGCGTCCGTGAGGACCCGGATGGCGGGGTCGATCGGGTAGACCAGCACCGGCGGCAGGTCGAAGTCGGCGAGCACCATCAGCTGCCGGGCTTCCTTGAAGTACGACGGAATCAGGGTCAGCCCGCGTCCGTCGAGGTGCAGGTCGCTGTCGCGGGCCACGCCCCACTGCGCGACGTGCAGGGTGCCGTCGGCGTATCTGGCCTGGGGGTGCAGGGTGTCAAGCACCTGCGCCCATCCTCCGGCGACCAGGTGCCGCAGGCGGCGTTGCAGGTCGGTCTGGACTGCGGCGGACACCTGTGCCCACATCGGTGCCAGCACCACGTCGCGGTAGGCCCGCAGGGCCGAGCCGAGGGCGGCCAGCGCCGCCGGTTGGCCTCGGGCGAGGCTGTCGACGCCGGCGCGGATGTCCCTGTTGGACGCCCCGAGCAGGCCGATCTCGTGTCGTAGCCGGGCGCGGGGGGTGGACAGGATGGCCTCGACGCCAGAATCGAACCCCTGGTCCGGGGGTGTGAGGAAGTCGGGGAAGTAGCCGCGGGGCGGGCTGAGAGCGATGATCAGGTTCGTCTTCGCTCTCAGCCCGGCGGAGGGATGTAGCTGTTGCCGCGCGGACCGCTTCCACGAGTCGAGAAGGGGATGGGAGTCGCGCAGACGCAGCTGGTGGATGCTAAGTGCGGTCTCCCAGAACCAGTCGACGCCGGGCGCGAAATGGATACGCGCCAAATCTTCGCGGGAGAAGTGGATGCGCAGCACACGGCGATGATCGGGTGGCCGCGGTCCGCTCGCAAGGCCCGGATGGTGGCGGTGACGCCGTCAGCCGTGCCGACACACCCCGCGACGACTGACCGGCGGTCAGAGGACCGCGCGGCAGCCTTCCCCGGATGGCAGTGGCCAGAAGAGCGCATCCCGGGTGAGGGGGCCGTAGATGCCGTCCGTCGTCGTCTCCCGGATCGCCTGCGCCACGATGAGCAGATCCTTGGTCTTCTGCCCGAAGTCGCCGTCTACGACAATCGGGGCGAAGTTCTGCGGCCGGTTGCACCTGTTGATCGCATCCTGGAGCACGCTGACACCGGTGTTGTTGTAGTTGCCCAGGCGCAGGTTGCAGCTGGTCGAGCCGGTGGACGACACGGCGGGAATCCACACCAGCTCGTTGTACGGGGCCGTCGCCACCTTCCGTTTGCCGTAGCAGGTGGGGTAGGCGGCTGCGGCCGGGCCCGCCGACGTGAGCATCGCCCCGGCCAGAACCGTGCCAGCGACTACCACGCTGGCGAGGCGCCGCGCAAACGCAGAGACCATCCGTTTTCTCCTTGTGGTCAAGGCCGATCAGGTCGTCGACCGAACGCGCACGACGCTACTGACGGGTCCCGGACCGACCAACGGTGTTAACTCCTGCGGAACAGGCGCTGATCAGGCCACATCGCAGATACGCGGCCGTGCGGCAGGGCGCCTCGCTTAGGGTCCAGAAATGGGCCACCTGTTGTCTGACCAGATCAAGATCTCTGGTTATGAGTACGACGTGGAGACGGGCGTGTCGAGAATGCTCGTGCCTCCGCACAGCCGGGCCGACGGCTAGCGGCCCGCCACGCGCCAAGGCGGGCCGCTATGGATGTCGAGAACGGACGAGTGGCTCCGTCCTCGGGGAGGATGCGGTCATCGTGACCGCACCAGAGCAGGGAGATCCAGCATGGCGATCCAGCGGATGGACAACGTCCTCATCGTTGTCGAGGACCTCGACGCGGTCATCGCGTTCTTCGTCGAACTCGGCATGGAGGTGGAGGGGCGAGGTCCGGTCGAGGGGCGGTGGGTGGAGCGTGTCATCGGGATCGACGACGTCCGGCAGGAGGTGGCGATGCTGCGGACCCCGGACGGTCACGGCAAGGTCGAGCTGGCGATGTTCCACCGACCGACGGCGATCAGCGCGGAACCGAAGGATGCACCGGCGAACACGCGGGGCATTCGGCGCATCATGTTCGCCGTCGACGACATCGAGGACGTCGTTGCCCGGCTGCGCGGCCACGGCGCCGAGCTCGTCGGGGAATTGGCGCAGTTCGAGGACATTTACCGGCTCTGCTACGTCCGGGGCCCCGAGGGCATCGTCGTCGGCCTGGCCGAACAGCTCCGATGACGGCCACCGCAGGACCGTCCCGCCCGCACTACTTCAGGGATATAGGGGCCTCTCGGGCGACGGAGACCACTAGATCCCTGAAGTAGTGCGATCTTGGAGGGCGCGGGGCGCGGGGTGCAGAGCCCGGCAGCAGGTGACGGGGTCAGGCGACCAGGGTGCCGCCGTCCACGGTCACCACCGTGCCGGTGGCGTAGGTCGCCCGCAGGAGGTAGACGAACGCCTCGGCGACCTCCTCGGGCTCGCCCACCCGGCCGAGCGGCAGCGATTCGCTGAGCTGCGCGTACATCTGCTCCCGGGTCTCCTCGGGCAGGGAGTCCCAGAGCGGGGAGCGGATCACGCCTGCGGAGACGGCGTTGACCCGGATTGGGGCGAGTTCGACGGCGAGCGCGCGGACGAGCGCGTCGATCGCCCCGGTGATGCTGGCCGCGACCGACCAGCCGGCGCTGGGTCGGTGGTTGGCGGTGCCGGTGGTGAGGGTGATCGATCCACCGGGGCGTAGGTAGGGCAGTGCCGCGTTGACCGCCGACAGGGAGCCGAAGTAGCGCAGGTCGAAGGCGGCCCGGGCGGCGGCGAGGTCGAGGGCGTCGACGGACATCAGCGCGAGGGGTTCGCCGGCGGTGTAGACGAGGTGGTCGAACGAGCCGAGACCGTGGAACAGCCGGGACACGGCGTCGGGTTCGGTGAGGTCGGCGACGTACCCCTGGGTGGTGGTCGGCAGGATCGTGAGGGCGCGGTCCACGCTGCGCTGGTTGCTGGAGGCGACCACGACCTGGGCGCCGTCGCGGGCGGCGCGGGTGGCGGTGGCGAGGCCGATTCCCGAGGTTCCGCCGAGTACGACGACGCGCTGGTCGATGAGGGTCATGATCGTGTCCTTCCGGATGGTGTGGTGGAGACGGTTACCACCGTGCTCCGCCGGGAACGTCCGCGTCCAAGACCTCTTTCACCTCCTGTGATGCCCGTTGGGCATCACCCCAGTCATACCCGGCGGGTATCGTGGAACCGCCCGGAGCGGAAACCGGACGGGGGCAGGGTGGACGTCGATCTGCGCAAGCTCCGCTACTTCGTGGCGGTCGCGGAGGAGCTGCACTTCGGTCGGGCCGCCGCACGGCTGCGCATCGCCCAGCCGGTCCTGTCGCGCCAGATCCGGGCCTTCGAGCACGAACTCCGCGCCGAACTCTTCGTCCGGGACCGCCGCTCCACCGTGCTGACCGAGGCCGGTCGCCAGCTGCTGACCGACGCCCGTCCGCTGCTCGCCTCGGCCGAGGCCCTGCGGCGGCGGGTGCAACGGGCCGTGCACGGCAGGCCGACCTTCACCATCGCGTTCATGCCCGGCGTTCTCGTCACCGCCGAAGCCCGTGCCATCGGCCAGCGGCACCCCGACCTTGCCGTCAACGTCGTCCGTACGTCCTGGGACGACCAGGCCGAGATCGTCCGCGAGGGGCGCGCGGACGTCAGTTACGTGCGGCTGCCGGTCGACCAGCGCGGCCTGCGCCTGCGCCCACTGTTCACCGAGCCCCGCGTCGTCGTCCTGCCCACGGATCACCGCCTGTCCGGCAAGGAGTCGGTCGATCTCACCGAGTTGGTCGAGGAACGGCTGCTGCAGGACCCGGACGCGGTGCCGGAGTGGCGGGACCTGCCGAACCGCCCGACGGACCCCGACTCCGGCCCCCGGCCCGAGCTGAATTCCGTCGAGGAGAAGCTGGAGCATGTCGCCGCGTCCGCCGGGATGGTGATCCTGCCGCTGTCGACGGCGACGTTCTACACGAGACCGGATGTCGTCCACGTGTCCGTCGCCGACCTCGGACACAACCAGGTGTGCCTGGCCTGGGCCGAGGACAACCAGTCACCCCTGGTACACGAGTTCGTGGAGATCGCCGCCCGGCAGGCCAGGCAATCACATGATCGACGTCAAGGGGGGTCAGGCGGCTCCGACCGGGAAGGTCTCGCGTAGGGCCGGCTCCAGCGGCCGGCCGCTCGTCGGTTCGATGAACAGGTCGGCGAGCAGGAGGTCGGCGAGGTAGCTGGGGTTCACCCCGGACTCCTTGCGGCCGAGGGCCTGCGCCGCGCCGCCGAGTCGCAGCGCGGCCCGCGCCGCCCCGGCCGGTAGGCGGCGGACCCGGCGGGGTCGGCCCACCGCGTCGGCGATGCGCGCGATCATGTCGTGCCAGCTGAGGTTCTCGTCGGCGACCGGGACGTCCGCGCCGCTGGCCTGCTCCAGGGCGTCGACCGCGACCTCGGCCACGCTGCGGGCGGACGCTGCGGCGCTTCCGCCGGTCGGGGCGACCAGAGGGGTACGCGAGCGGGCCCACCGGTCCAGCGGACCGGCCCAGTTGGGCAGCCGGTCGCCGGCGCGACCGAAGACGAAGGGTAGTTCGAGTACGGCGACCGGCAGGCTGTCACCGGCGGCGGCCCGCCCCTCCCGGGCCTGCTCCAGGCGGCACCGGATGTACGTGTGCCGTTCGGCGAGGCGCCACTGCGGGTGGAGCCGGTCGAAGTAGGTGTAGTAGGAGCCCATCACGACACCTCGGGTGAGCCCTTCGAGGCGGGCGGCGGTGAACAGGCGTACCACCGGGTCGACGTTGTCGCGGCGGAACTCGGGATAGATCGGCTTGGGCAGCGGCCGTTGCTCCTCGGTGCGGGTGGCGTACACGACGCCGTCGTTGCCGGCGAGCAACGGCCGCAGTTGCTCGATCGAGGCGGACCCGACGTCGAGCAGGTGGTCGATGCCCGGCTGGGCGGTACGCGCCACAGTGGTGGCGGCGTGGCCACGCTCCCGGAGCACGTCCACGACGTGAGCGCCGATCAGGCCACTGCCACCCACCACAAGAATTCGCACGGTGCATCGTCCACTCTGGAACCGGCTCCTTGTCAAGCGGACGCGGCGCGGTTCGACCAGAATGGCACCCGGAGGTGATCGAGCGTGGTCGACCAGGAGAGCGTGCCCAAGCTGTGTTCGGTGGTCCTCGACTGCACCGATGCGAGGGCGCTGGCGGAGTTCTACCGACAGCTGCTGGGCTTCGTCTACCGGCCTGGTGACGAACCGCCAACGGCCGGCGAGGCCGACGAACGCGGCGGTGACTGGCTGGTGCTGCGGTCGCCCGCCGGTGGCCCTCAGATCGCGTTTCAGCAGGTGGAGCATCTGCCGGAGGCGACGTGGCCGACGAATACGGTGCCCCAGCAGCTCCACCTGGACCTGACCGTGGAGTCCGTCGACGAGTTGCTGGTCCAGCACGAGCGGGTGCTGCGCCTCGGCGGCCGGCTGCTGTACGACCGCATCGACGACCCCGACGAGCCGCTGCGCGTGTACGCCGACCTGGCCGGGCATCCCTTCTGCGTCTTCGTCGGCTGAGCGGGTTTGCGCCACCTCACCAGAGCGCAGGTTGACAACGGGCGAGGATGGCGTCCGCGACCCCGACATTCGCATAGGTTGGAGGTGCGGGACACCATCGCTGTGAAACGGGGTTGAGGATGCCGGAGCCGCGCGCCTTCTGGCTGGACGAGCAGTTCGACCGCGAGCACGGCACCGACGGGCGCGGCCGGTACGAGGCCGAGGTGCTCCGGCGGATCGACGAGTTCGCCGACACCTGGGGTGACTTCGCGCCCGTGGCGTTCGCGGTGACCGCCTGGCGGCTGGCCACCGAGCTGTCGCCCGGCTTCGTCCGCTGGCACCGGCGGGTCATCTCGGCGACCTGCGCGCGCAGCCCGTGGGACGGCAGCCTGGTCTGCGCGGTGACAGTGGCCTCCCGCTGGCCGGCCGAGCTGACCTGGACCAAGCAGTGGCAGCGCGACCGTGGTTGGCAGGACTGGCCCCAGCTGTTCGGCCAGTTCACCACGCCCACCGAGGAGGACCAGACCCGCCGCCCGCATCTGCGCGCGTTGCTTCAGGTGGAGGCGCCGGTCCCGCTCGACGACCTGCCGCCGACGCCCGACGGTCCGGACGACGAGGTCGCCGCGGCGGCGCGCCGGGCCGTGGCGGTGCTGGCCCGGGAGCTCAACGACCTCCTCGCGCCGATGATCGGGCAGCTCGACGCCGGGGTGCCGGCGGACTCCTGAGACCCCCGCCGGCCGGTAGGGTCGTCGGCGTGGATCTGGACGACATCGCCGCCCGGCTCGGGGTGCCCGTCGAGGAGGTCGACCGGGTGCACCGGCTCGCCGGTGACGGGCCGTCAGCACCGTTGCCGGCCAAGGCCGACGCGCCCGCGCTCCTCGACCGGCTCGCCGTGCCGCCGGACGACGCCGCCGAGATCATGGCGGGCTGGCCCGACCCCGACTCTCCGCTGTGGACTCCCGAGCTGCGCTGGCTGCTCGACCGCTCGATCGCCGTGGTCCGCGCCGACCTCGCGGGCTACGACTGGCTGTCGCCCGGCCCGGAGCTGCCCCGAGACCGGGGGCCCGCCTGGCGGCACCTCTACGTGTACGCGTACCTGGCCCTGGTCGACGTGGTGCGCGGGTACCACAGCGACCACGGGGTCCCCGATGCCGTGACCTGGGTGACCCTGGCTGACCTGGGCCGCAACCTCGCCATCGACCGACGGATGCGCGGCGAGGGCTGGCCGATCATGCAGAGCTGGCTGACGCTGCACTCGCGCGGCAGCGTCTACGAGCTGGGTCGGCTCCAGCACCAGCGTGGCGACGGCGCCATCGGCCTGCACGTCCCCGATTCGGGGCCGTTGACCCCGGAGGCGGTCGAGGCGTCCCTGGACGAGGCCCGCGCGTTCTTTCCCCGGCACTTTCCCGACGAGCGCTACACCGCGTTCTCCTGCGCCTCGTGGCTGCTCGACCCGCAGCTGCGGGAGTACCTCCCCGAGGACTCCAACATCGTGCGGTTCCAGCGCCGGTTCGAGCTGGAGCCCTACGATGAGTCGGCGGGGCCGGACGCCGACATCGAGGTGCTGCGTTTCGGGTTCCGCACCCTGACCACGCCGCTCGACGAGTTGCCGCGCCGCACCGCGCTCCAGCGCGCGATCGTCGACCATCTGCGGGCCGGCGGCCACTGGCACTGGCGCCACGGCCGCTTCCCGATCTAGGCGTCCGCGTCCCACCACGCGTCGTTGACGGCCGTCCGGGCCGCCGGTTCGATGACTTCCCACCCCTCTGCGATGAGCCCGTCGGCGATCCGCAGGACGTCGACCACCACGATCTCCGGCCCCACGTCGGGGAGTCGGCGTCGCGAGTGCACCACGACGTGGTCACCGTCGGCCAGGAGGTGCAGGACGTCGACCCGCATGCCGGCGGTCGGGCCCAGTGCGGCGCGGACCGCGGCGAGCCACTGCGTCCTGGTCGAGGTCGTCGAATCCGACCGGTGGTGGATGAAGTCCTCGCTCAGGAACGAGGCGAGCGTGTCGACGTCGCCGGTGTCGACCAGCCCTGCCAACGCACGTCCGACGATGCTCTTGTTCTCGGTGGTCATGGCCGCAAGTATTTGCGCGGCCCGGGCGCCTGTCGATGACATCGCACTTCATGGTGTTCCGAGCGACGATGAGTAGGCTCATGATCGTGTATGCGGTCGGGGAACTCCTGCGGCAGTGGCGCAAGCGCCGAGGGCTCAGCCAACTCGACCTGGCGATTGCCGCGGATGTCTCGGCGCGGCACGTCAGCCTGGTCGAGACCGGCAAGTCCACGCCGAGCGCCGGCATGATCCTCCGGCTCGCCGACCAGCTCCACGTGCCGCTGCGTGATCGCAACCAGCTGTTGCTCGCCGCCGGCTTCGCGCCCCGGTACCCGCAGCGTCCGCTCGAGGACGCCGCCCTGTCCGGTGCCCTCGACGCGGTCCGCCGGGTGCTTCAGGCGCACGAGCCGTATCCGGCGCTGGTCTTCGACCGCCGGTGGAACATCGTGCTGACCAACCGCGCGGTCGACCCGTTCTTCGCGTACGCGGCGCCCGAGCTGTTGCGACCGCCGGTGAACCTGGTCCGGTTGGGCCTGGACCCGCGAGGACTGGCCCCCCTGGTCGTCAACCTGGGCGACGTGCGGGCGGTGTTCCGCAGCCGGATCTCACGCCAGCTCGCCGCCGCTCCCGACGCGGAACTCGCGGCGCTCTACGAGGAACTGCTGAGCCCGCTGCCCGAGGAGCCGACGGGCCAACGGGTCGACGCCGACGTGGTGCTCCCGATGATCCTGCGGGTCGGTGGATGCGAGCTGCGGCTGTTCTCGACCATCACCACGTTCGGCACTCCGATGGACATCACCATCGAGGAGATCGCTGTGGAGTCCTACTACCCGGCGGACCCGCAGAGCGCCGCCTACTTCACGCGGTAGGGCCCGGCCTGGTCACCGTCCAGGCCGGGCCCACCACTCGTTCGTCAGCCTGTGGTCAGGACGAACCTCTCCCAGGATCCGACCGACGTCCGGTTCGCGATCAGTGACCCGGCCCCGGCGTTCTCGGCAGCGACGATCTGGTTGTTGATCGTGGCGCGCAGGCTGACCGTCCCGTCGGAGTTGTTGATGAGCTGGAAGGTCTCCCACGCACCCACAGACGTGCGGTTGGCGATCAACGGCTCCGCGCCCGCGTTCTCGGCGGAGACGTAGAGCCCGTTGGCGCGCGACCGCAGGGCGATGGCACCGTTGCCAGCGTCCACCCGGTCGAACTGCTCGGTCGTCGAGACGCTGGCCTTGTTGGCGATCAACGCGGTGCTGCCGACCGCCGACACGTACTGGTTGTTGACCTGCGCCCGCAAGGTGGTCGCCGGCGCGCTGCTACCGGTGCCGGTGGTGAAGGTGAACGCGTCGACATCGAACAGGTAGCCGGACCCACCCTTGAACACCAGGTACAGCGTCGTCGACGCGGTGGGCGGGTTGCTGATCGTGGCGGACGCCTCGACGAAGGTCTCCCAGTTGCCGGTCACCGGAACCGTGACGGTGCCCAGCAGGGTGCCGGTGGCCGACCCGGCCCGGACCTCGATGGTGCCACCGGCGCCGGCCGACGACGCCCTTACGGTGACGCGGTTGGCGTTGGCCAGGTTGTACGGCTGGTAGGAGATCCAGTCGTTGTTCTCGATGAACCCGGCCGTGCGGCCACCCTCGGCGTTGGTGTGGTCGGTGGCCTGGACACCGGACTGGGCGCCGAAGTGCTCACCCTGGCGGTGCTTGGGTTGCAGCGTCTTGATGCTGTGCGTGGTGAGCCCGCCGTTGTCGGTGTACGCGGCGTCGAAGACCCCGTAGATGTTGGCCGCCGAGTCGTGCTCACCGTCGGTCGGCAAGGTGATGGAGCCGCTGCACCCGGTCTTCGAGGTGATCTGGTGGGCGTGGCTGTCGTGGCCCAGCGCGTAGGTCAGGCTCACCTTGGAGCAGTCGATGGTGCCGTCCTGCGGGTCGCTCACCGAGATCTGGTACGGCACCGTGTCACCGAAGGTGAACAGTTGCCCGTCGGCGGGCGTGGTGAGCGACACCGTCGGCGCGGTGTTGCCCACGGTGACGATCAGGCTCGCCGTTCCGGACAGGCCGGTCGGGTCGGTGACCTTCAACGTGGGTGAGTACGTGCCGTTGGTGGTGTACGTCTTGGTGGGGTTGGCCGCCGTCGACGTGGTGCCGTCACCGAAGGTCCACAGGTAGCTGAGCGCGCCGCCCTCGGGGTCGGAGCTGCCGGCCGACGAGAAGTTGACAGTCAGCGGATTGGCCCCCGACGTGGGGTTCGCCGAGGCGACCGCGATCGGGCTGCGGTTGCCACCACCGATGTACTCGATCCGGAAGAGCGCCTGGTTGTTCGAGCCGGTGCCGTAGTCCAGCACGTACAGGGCGCCGTCCGGGCCGAAGGCCATGTCCATGACCTGGGTGCCGGTCCACGGGAAGTTGGAGATCTCCCCACGCGAGCCGTCGGAGTTGACCGCGATGGCCTTGATCCAGCGGCGGCCGTACTCGCCGGCGAAGAACTGACCGTTCAGCGAGGCCGGGAACTTGATGCTGGAGTTGAGCGAGGCGTCGTACCGGTAGACCGGCCCACCCATCGGCGACTCCGAGCCGCTGCCGAACTCCGACGGAGAACCGGAGTCGCCCGCGTACTTGATCCAGGCCTGCTTCGCCGCGGGCAACGTGCCGAGCCCGGTGTTGCGGAACGAGTTGTTGGTCGGCCCGCCCGTGCAGTTGTACTTGGACTGCGACGGCCCGGACGGGAAGGTGTATTCATTGTATGTTTCCGTGCTGGTGTTGCTGCCGGTGCAGTACGGCCAGCCGTAGTTGCCGGGCGACGCGATGCGGTTGAACTCGACCTGACCCTGAGGGCCCCGGCTGGAGTTCGTGCTGCCTGCGTCGGGGCCGTAGTCACCGAGGTAGACCACGCCGGTCGCCTTGTCGACGCTCATCCGGAACGGGTTGCGCAGGCCCATGGCGTAGATCTCCGGGCGGGTGCCCGACGTGCCGGGGGCGAACAGGTTGCCCGACGGGATCGTGTACGTGCCGTCGGCCTGCGGCTTGATCCGCAGCACCTTGCCCCGCAGGTCGTTGGTGTTGCCCGCCGAGCGCTGGGCGTCGAACTGCGGGTTGCGGTTGGTCCGTTCGTCAAGTGGCGCGTAGCCGGACGACTCGAACGGGTTGGTGTCGTCGCCGGTGGTCAGGTACAGGTTGCCGGCGGCGTCGAAGTCCAGGTCACCGCCGACGTGGCAGCACTGCCCGCGGTCGTTGGCGACCTGGAGCACGATCTTCTCGCTGCCCAGGTTGAGCGTGTCGTCGCTGTTGAGGGTGAACCGGGACAGCCGCAGGTGCCCCTTCCACCGGTCCCAGTCAGACTGCGAGCCGGTGGTCGGGGCGTCCCCGGACGGGGTGCTCAGCGTGGGGGAGTAGTACAGGTAGATCCACCGGTTGGTGGCGAAGTTGGGGTCGACGGCGACGCCCTGCAACCCCTCCTCGTCGTGCGTGTAGACCGACAGGGTGCCGGAGACCTTGGTGTTGCCGGCCACGTCGGTCACCCGCAGGACGCCGTTGCGGGCGGTGTGCAGTACCGAACGGTTGGGCAGGACGGCCAGGGACATGGCCTCACCCAGCTCACCCGACCCGGTGGCGAGCTTGACCTGCTGATAGTCGGAGGCGGGGATCACCGCCGCCTGGGCGGTGGACGGTGCAGCCACAGCGAGGGCC
Source organism: Micromonospora vinacea (assembly GCF_015751785.1). Lineage (NCBI taxonomy): Bacteria > Bacillati > Actinomycetota > Actinomycetes > Micromonosporales > Micromonosporaceae > Micromonospora > Micromonospora vinacea. The sequence continues at coordinate 5,200,989 of NZ_JADOTY010000001.1, forward strand.
GCGCTCGCGACGGTGAGGACCGCCGCGAAGAGCGCCCGGGGCCAGCGCCGGGGGTACGAGAGCATGATCGTCCTTTCTCGACGACCGGGGGACGGGCGCGCGGGGGCGCACCACGACCAGGTGGGGTGGTGGAGAACGAGCGGGGAACCAGGTCAGTTGGTGGTGACCAGGTCGAACTTCTCCCACTGACCGATGGAGGTCCGGTTGGCGATCAGCGGGGACGCGCCCGCGTTGTCGGCGGCGACGTAGCGGTTGTTCACAGTGGCCCGCAGGCTCACCGTGCCGTCGGAGTTACGGACCAGCTGGAACGTCTCCCAGGCGCCGGCGGTGGCCCGGTTGGCGATCAGCGCGGCGGCCCCGGCGTTCTCGGCCGCGACGAACTGCCCGTTGCCCTTGGCGCGCAGCGCCACGTTGCCGTTGGCGAGGTTGACCAGGTCGAACCGCTCGGTGGTGCCGACGGAGGTCTTGTTGGCGATCAGCGAGGTGGTGGCGTTGGGCGCGCTCACGTACTGGTTGTTGGCGCGGGCCCGCAGGGTGGAACCGCTGGCGGTGGGCGGCGGGGTCGTCGTGCGCGGCGAGCAGTCGGCCGTCACGGAGCCCGCGGCGACCTGGAGGCCACCGAGCAGCATGCGGGTGAAGTTCGGGTCGGTGTACGACGCCTCGGTGTGTCCGAGGCCCGTGTACCAGGCACGCCCGCCGCCGTACGCCTTGCACCAGGTGATCGGGTGGTCGCCGCCCATGTTGCCGCCGCTGTAGGACGACTCGTCGAGGCTGGCCAGGACCCGTGCGCTGGAGCGCGGGTTGGTGCGGTAGTTGTACCACTCGTCGGAGCGGACCCAGGTGGTGCCGAGGTGGGCGGTCGACGGGTTGGTCTGGTCCTCGATCTTCACGGTGGCGTTCTGGATCGCCGGGTGCGAGTCGAACCACGCACCGACCAGCGAGCCGTACCACGGCCAGCTGTACTCGGTGTCGGCCGCGGCGTGCACGCCGACGTAGCCACCACCGGCGGCGATGTACGACTCGAACGCCGTCTGCTGGCTGGCGTTGAGGACGTCGCCGGTCGTCGACATGAAGACCACCGCCTGGTACTGGGCCAGGTTGGAGGTGGTGAACTGGGCGGCGTCCTCGGTCGAGGTCACTGTGAAGCCGTTGGCCGAGCCGAGCTGCTGGATCGCGGCGATGCCGTTGGGGATGGAGGAGTGCCGGAAACCGGCGGTCTTGCTGAACACCAGGACCTTGGTCAGTGGTGCCGCCGAGGCGGGGGTCGGCAGGGCGACCAGGCTGGCCAGCATGACGGCCAGGCCGGTGACGAGTGCCAACAGGCGGGGACGGGAACGCATGGTCTTGCTCCTCTGCTGAGCGTCGACCTCAGGCTGTGCAGGCGGGCAGGCCGAAGGCCGTGATGGCGGTGGTGCGGAAGCCGGGCCGCCGATGCTCGGCTGAGGTGGTGCGGGGTGGTGGGGGTGCGGGGGTGGGGGTGAAACCAGCCGACGACGATCCAAACGCCCCACAATGGACGGTCAGAATTCATCGACTGGCATCGTTGACGCAGTAAACCTCCGATGTCTACGCCCCGTCAAGCCCACGTGCTCGGTCCCGAGTGCGGCCGCGAACGGTCGGGGTCGGCGCCGAGATGATACGTATGACGTATGCTCGATGGCATGGCCGCCGACGACTATCGAGAACGGCCCGCGGGGCAGCTCGTGGCGCTGCCGGTCCGCGTGCGCCCTGACCTGACCACCACGGCGGTCGGCCTCGGCTGCCGCCCTACGCGGGTCCGGTGCCCCGGGTGGCCATGAGGATGAGGTCGGCGATCGTCTCGGGGTGGGTGACCATGGCGAGATGCGATGATTCGACCTCGATGGTCGTCGCATTCATCCGATCGGCCAGGAACCGCTCCAGCTCCGGCGCGGTCGTGCGGTCCTGCATGGAGATCGAGTAGTAGCACTGTCGGTCCCGCCAGGCGGCCGTCGTCGTACGGCCCTGGAAGAGGTCCTTGGCGATCGGGCCCTGCACCGCGTACAGGGCGCGGGCACGGGTCTCCTCGATTCCCCCGGCGAAGTCGGCGAGGAAAGCGCTCTCGCTGAGCTGTGCGTACCCGTCGTGGTGCACGAGGCCGGCGTTCGCCGGCGGCGTGGGGTATTTCGCCGCGAGCGCGTTGTAGTCCTCGCCGGCGTCCGGAGCGCGGGCCGCGACGTACACCAGGGCGGTGACCCTCGGGTGGTTGCCGGCCTCGCTGATGATCGTGCCGGCCCAGGAGTGGCCCACCAGCACCGTCGGGCCGTCCTGCCGGTCGAGGGCGCGGTTGGTGGCCGCGACGTCGTCGGCCAGGGAGGTCAGCGGGTTCTGGACCGCGGTGACCGTCAGCCCGGCCCGCTGCAGGAGCGGGATGACGTCGGACCAGGAGGAGCCGTCGGCGTAGGCGCCATGGACCAGGACGACGTTGCGCGCGGGCGTGGCCGGAGACGTGTCACTCATCTGGAACCCCCACGCGCTCGCCGGTCGACGACAACTCTCGCCCGCCACTTTTCCCCACGCCGGTCGGCCCGGTGTGCCAAACGCCCAGGCTTCAGCCGCTCAGCGCACCGGGTCCGGTGCGAGGGCGCGCCAGTCCAGGTGGTCCCGGTAGCGGTGACGCAGGACGATCCAGCTGACCGAGAACGGGATGACCCCCATGGCCACCACACCGAGGACGTCCCCGCCGACCACGTCGAACACCGCCCCCACGTCGCCGAACAGCTGAGCGACCGTCTGGAAGGCGACGTGCAGGCCGATGCCGGCCCAGATGTCGCCGGTCGCGGCGCGGAAGGCGCCCAGCAGCAGCGCGAAGACGAGGAAGAGCGCCAGTCGATCGACGGACCTGGCCGCCCCGATGAGGAACCCGAACACTGTGAACAGCACGGCCTGCCCGATCACCGCCTGCCAGGCGGGCAGCCGGGTGGCGAGGTGGTGTTGCAGGTACCCACGGAACACCAGCTCCTCCGGCAGCGCCTCCTTCAGGAAGACCAGCACGACCAGCAGCACCGCCACGCGCAGCACGTCTCCGACGGACGTCCGGACGCTGATCTCGACCCAGCCGAGACCGAGGCAGAGCGCGAATCCCGCCGCGGCGGGGACGAGCCAGCAGGCCATGCCGAACAGCAGACGCCGCCAGCCGGCGCGTAGCGACAGCAGCCCCAGGCCGGCCCAGGGGCGTCGGTCCAGGACGCGACGGGCGACGACCACCAGCGGTACGACGACAGCTGTGGTGAGGACCGCCCCGACCGCATGGGTGGGCCGGTCGTAGTCACTGTCGAGCAGGGCGCCGAGGAACAGCCACACCAGCACGGCGCCGGTGGCCACGACGAGGACACGCCAGGGCAGGGCGAGACGAGGTCCGGCGCTCACCACGCGCAGCGTAGCCAGCGGCGTCAACGGCCGACCGTCAGCGGCCGAGGACGAGGTAGGCGAGGCCGAGGACACCTCGGTAACCGCCGACGTACTGGCGCAACCGGTCGTCGAGTTCCGCGCGGACGTCGGCCGCCCGGGGATCCTCCGGGTACGCCAGCAGCCACTCCTGCCGGCCGGCGAGCCAGGTCGACTCGAAGTCGTCCCATTCCCGCTGGTCGGCGGTGCTCAGGTGCAGCAACCGCCAGCCGCGCTCGCGGGCGGCCTCGATCAGGCCGGGAAGGGTCGGGACCTCTGGGCCGAAGACCTCGGCGATCTCCTCCGTGGGGGACCGTTCCCAGTAGGCGTCGCCGAACAGCAGCCGTCCACCGGGGCGGACCACGTCGGCGAGGGCGTCGAGGGCGGCCGTGGTGCCGCCGAAGGCGTGCGCCGAGCCGATGCAGAGCACCCGGTCGGCCGGCTCCTGCCAGGCCGCCGCTTCCCCCATCACGAAGGCGACGTGCCGGTTCAGCGACCGACCCGCGGCCAGTCGCCGCCCCCGGGCGAGCGCGGCCTCGTCGGTGTCGACGCCGACTCCCCGCGTGGCGACCGGGCCGGACACACCGCCGGCGGTGACCGCCCGCAGCAGCAGCTCACCCCAGCCGCAGCCGAGGTCGAGCACGCGCGCGCCGGGACGGACGTCGAGTCGTTGCAGCAGCAACGCGGCGTGCTCCTGCGACAGCGGCGTGTTCCAGCGCATCCGGGCGTAGCGGCTGGCGGCGAGGTGGTCGGTTGACTGCATGCGTTGAGGGTGTCAAAGCGTGATCGTCGGCGTGCGCCGGGCCCGACACCCCGGCGTACGGCAGGATCGGTCAGATGGGCGCGGAGCAGGCGGGGCCGTTTCGGCGGCCGACCCCGCAGGAGGTGGCGGCGGCCGCCGGTCGGGGCCTGGCGGACGTGATCGGCCCCGGCCTGCGGGTGCTGTTCTGTGGCTTCAACCCCGGCCTCTACTCGGCCGCCGTGGGCCTGCCCTTCGCCCGCAAGGGCAGCCGGTTCTGGCCGGCCCTGCACGGCGGCGGTTTCACCGACCGGGAGCTGCGCCCGTGGGAGCACGACGAGCTGCTGCGCCACGGTCTGGGCATCACCAGCCTGAGCAACCGGGCCACCGCCCGCGCCGACGAGCTGACGTCGGAGGAACTGGTGGCCGGCGTGGCCGGGTTGGCGGTGAGGGCCGAGCGTTACCGGCCGCGGTGGGTGGCGATCCTCGGGGTGACCGCGTACCGGATCGCCTTCGTCCGACCGAAGGCCGGGCTGGGGCCGCAGCCGGACCGGCTGGGCCCGGCCCGGGTCTGGGCGCTGCCGAACCCCAGTGGCCTGAACGCGCACTTCCCCCTGCCGGCGTTGACCGCCGAGTTCGCCAAGCTGCGGCGGGAACTCGACGCCTAGCCGGCCGAGGTGACCAGCCCCTGGTAGTAGGGCTGCATCGCCGGGTGGTACTCGTCGAACTCGGGGCGGGGTGAGCCGTCCCGGGAGGCGACCAGCAGGTCCAGGTAGTACTCCCAACCGGCGCCCACCTCGGCGATGCCCTCCACGCTGGTGAGGTGCTGCACGAACCGCAGCTCGGTGGTGCCGTCGGTCTCGGTCAGCGACAGCTCCAGCAGCCAGCTGCCGTAGTCGTCGACCATCGACACGGCGAGGCGTCGCGACGGTTCGCACGCGTCGATGCGCATCTCACACCAGGGCTGCTGCTCCTCGTACGCCATCTGGACCCGGATGGTCCGTCCGGGCCCGGCGTCGCCCTCCCACGGGCCGAACCAGCGGGCCGTACGCTCCGGCTCGGTCAGGCTGGCCCAGACGTCCGCCGCCGGAGCGCGGAAGGTCCGGGTGAGGACGAGATCATGGCCGGTGTCGGTGCGAAACAGGCGTCCGGCGGGTGTGCGGGTCATGCCGTGTGCTCCCTTCGGTGCTCCGCCGGGCCGCGGCTGCGGCGCTCTCGGCGGGTGCGATAGACCTCGGTCTCCAACGCGTCGAGGTGCCGGCCCCACCGGTCGACTGTGGTGAGCGCGGTGAGCCAGTCCAACAGCGGGGCGAGCGGGCCCGGGTCGAGCCGGTAGATCCGCTGCCGTCCCACCAACTCGTCACGGACCAGGCCGCTGCCGCGCAGCACCCGCAGGTGTCGGCTGATGGCGGGCCGGCTGATCGTGAACCGTCGGGCGATGTCGCCGGCGGAGAGCGGCTCGTCGCGCAACAGGGTCAGAATGTGCCGCCGCACCGGGTCCGCGATCGCGACGGCCACCTCATCCACCCCGGAAGCGTAACCTATGGGTTACGGGTTTGCCCGCTGTGGACCGTCGGCACCGCAGGTCGCTGCGTCGATGGTGGGCACATGATCACCTGGCCTGGCACTCTGTACGGCATGGCCGCCCTGCTTCGCTCCCGACTGACCGACTGGACCTTCGCCGTACCCGTGCTCGCCGTCCTGGTGTTGATCGTCACCTGGGGGCGGAACCTGCCCGGCCCGGTCATCGTGGTGGTCGCGTTGCTCCTGGGAGGTGCCGTGCTCGCGGCCGTGCACCACGCGGAGGTGGTCGCCCACCGGGTGGGGGAGCCGTACGGGTCGCTGGTGCTCGCCGTCGCGGTCACCGTGATCGAGGTCGCCCTCATCGTCACGCTGATGATCAGCGGGCCGGAGAAGACCCAGTCGCTCGCCCGCGACACCGTCTTCGCCGCCGTCATGATCACCTGTAACGGGATACTCGGCCTGTCCCTGCTGCTCGGGGCGCTGCGCCGTCGCGTCGCGGTGTTCAATCCGGAGGGCACCGGCGGGGCCCTGGCCACCGTGATCACCCTGGCCACCCTGAGTCTGGTCATTCCGACCTTCACCACGGCCCGTCCCGGCCCGGAGTTCAGCCCGGCCCAGCTCGCCTTCGCCGCCGTCGCCTCGCTGGCGCTCTACGGGCTGTTCGTGCTCGTGCAGACCGGCCGGCACCGCGACTACTTCCTGCCTGTCGACAGCCAGGGCCAGGTGATCGACGCCGAGGAGCACGCGAAGCCGCCGACCACCCGCGCGGCGCTGATGAGCCTGGGGCTGCTGCTGGTGGCGCTGGTCGCGGTGGTCGGCGACGCCAAGACCGTCTCCCCGACCATCGAGGCAGGCGTCGCCGCGGCGAACCTGCCACACGCGTTCGTCGGCGTGATCATCGCCCTGCTGGTGCTGCTGCCGGAGACCCTGGCCGCCGCCCGCGCCGCCCGCCGTGACCGCGTGCAGATCAGCCTGAACCTCGCGCTCGGTTCGGCGATGGCCAGCATCGGCCTGACCATCCCGGCCATCGCGATCGCCTCGATCTGGCTGGACGGCCCGCTGCTGCTCGGCCTCGGCGGCACCCAACTCGCCCTGCTCGCGCTCACCGCCGTGACCGCCGTGCTCACCGTGGTGCCCGGCCGGGCCAACGTGTTGCAGGGCGGCGTACACCTGGTGCTGATGGCCGCCTTCGTCTTCCTGGCCGCCAGCCCCTGACCGACGCCACCCGCGCGGCCCGCCGGCTCGGTCCGTGACCGCACGGCTCAGCCGGCGGGCGGCGGGTCGCCGGCGAGGCGATCCGCGCGGGCGTTCAGGTAGCGCTGCTGCGCCAGGTTCGTCGAGCGTGCCGCCGCCATCCGGTACGCCTCCCGCGCCGCGACCCGTTCACCCTCGAGCTCCCACAGGTGGGCGCGGGCGGCCGGCAGTCGCGGGTCGTCGGCGAGACGGGGGTCGTCGGCCAGGTCGGCGAGCAGCGCCAAGCCGGCCGGTGCGCCGCGGCTCATCGCCACCGCCACCGCGTGGTTGAGCGCCACCACCGGGTTGTCGGACATCCCGAGGAGCACCTCGTACAGGGCGGTGATCTGCGCCCAGTCGGTGTCCGCCGCGCTGGGCGCCTCGTCGTGCACGGCCGCGATGGCCGCCTGGAGCTGGTACGCCCCGACCACCCCACGCGGCAGCGCCCCGCTGATCAGCTCGACCCCCTCGGCGATCTGGTCGGCCCGCCACCGGCAACGGTCCTGCTCGGCCATCGGCACCAGCTCGCCGTGCGCGCCGATCCGGGCCGGCGCGCGGGCGTCGGTGAGCAGCATCAACGCGAGCAGCCCGGTTACCTCGGGATCCTCGGGCACCAGCCGGCGCACCAGGCGGGTCAGTCGGATCGCCTCGGCGGTCAGGTCGGCGCGCAGCAACCCGGGCCCGGCCGTGCGGGCGTACCCCTCCGTGAAGATCAGGTAGAGCACGTGCAGCACGGCGGCGAGCCGGTCGGCGCGCTCCGGGCCGGTGGGCGGCGCGAACCGCAGCCCACTGTCGCGGATGCGCTGCTTGCCCCGACTGATCCGCCGGGTCATCGTCGCCTCCGGCACCAGGAACGCGCGCGCCACCTCGGCGGTGCTCAACCCGCCCACCGCGCGCAGGGTGAGCGCGATCTGCGACGCCGCCGACAGCGCCGGATGGCAGCACAGGAACAGCAGGATGAGCGTGTCGTCGGCGTCCGCCGGCGGACGATCGGCGGCGGGGGCGCGCCACTGCTCCGGCAGCACCCACCGCGCCACAGTGTCCTCGCGTCGCATCCGGGCCTGCTCGCGACGCAGCAGGTCGGTCAGCCGCCGGGACGCCACGGTGATCAGCCAACCACGCGGATTCTCCGGTACGCCGTCGCGCGGCCAACCGTTCGCCGCGGCGATCAGCGCCTCCTGCACCGCGTCCTCGGCAGTGTCGAAGTGCCCGTAGCGGCGGACCAGCGCGCCGAGGACCTGCGGCGCCAGCTCGCGCAGCAGATCCTCGGCGGGGGTCTCCGGCACGGGTCAGCCGGCCAGGTCCTCGACACCGTCGAGCACGGGTCGCACGTCCACGTACCCGCCGGGGGCGTCCGGGTCGACCAGGCCGGCGGCGATCTCGGTGGCCCGGTCGAAGCTTGCGCACTCCACGATGGTGTAACCGGCGAGGACCTCCTGCGTCTCCGGGTACGGGCCGTCGGTGACCACCGGTGCCCCCGCGCGCACCTGCACCCGGCGGGCGTGCACCGGCTCGCTGAGCCCTCGGGCGTCGACCAGCTCTCCGGACTCGGCCAGCGCCTGGTGGAAGGTCTCCATGTGCTGGTGCATCGCCGCGATCTGCTCGGCCGACATCGCCGGCCGGTCGGAAGCCCGTCCCGACAGCACGTCGTAGTCCTGCTGCGACCCGTAGAGCAAAATCATGTACTTCACGGTTCTTCCCTTCTCCCACGGACACCACCCCGGCGCCCCCACAGGAAACGTCGAACCCCAAACCCCCACCCAGACATCCCACCGTCCCCGGGTCCACCCCCACCCGATCCGGTGATCATGAAGTTAGCGTCACGACACGCCGAGCGGGATGACGCTAACCTCATGATCAACAAAGGTTCGGGGTGGTGGGTGGGGCCTAGGTTGGCGGGATGACTGTGGTGTGGGTGGTGGTCGGGGGTTTCGTGCTGGTGGCGGGGGTGGCGTTTGGCGTTGTGGTGCGACGGGGGCGGGCCGATGAGGTTGGGGGCGACGAACCTCGGGCCGGGCGGGACGCTCGGGCGCGGCAGCAGCGGTACGAGACCGAGCGGCACGGTGACCAGGGTGACACGTGGCAGCGCGGTCGGGAGTCGGGCGGCTGACCGGCAGAGCGCGTGAACCGTCCGGCCCGCCCTGCGCCGACGGCGCGTGAACCGTCCGGCCGTGCCGTGCGTGACACCGGTGACGGGCGTTTCGGTCCTATCGTCGGGGTACTACCAGCCTGAGCACCGATGTCTGGGGAGGCACAGTGGGGGCACGGTTCGGACGCGACGCGCGGGGCCCGTTGGCGGGTCTGCTGATCGCCGCCCTGGTCTCCCTCGCCTGCGCCGGCGGTGGGCTGGCCGAGCCGGAGGCCGAACGGCCCGGGACGAACCCGACGGCCGCCTCGCCGGGACCGAGCACCACCCGGGCCGACAGCACCACGAGCGTCGCCGAGTTCGAGCAGGACGTCGCCGACGCGCAGGAGGTCGCCGAGCGGTACTGGACGGCCCAGTTCAAGGAATCCGGGCAGCGGTTCCGACCGATCCGCCGGATCACCCCGTACCAGCGCGACGGCGAGGTGTCCTGCGGCGGCCAGCCGTTGCCCCGCAACAACGCCGTCTACTGCTCGCAGGGCGACTTCATCGCGTACGACGTCGCCTGGTCGGTGGCGGCGTTCCGCCAGGTCGGCGACGCGTTCGTGTTCTACCTGCTCGGGCACGAGTACGCGCACGCCATCCAGGTGCGGCTCGGCATCAATTACAGCTTCACCATCCAGCAGGAGCTGCAGGCCGACTGCATGGCCGGGGCGTACCTCGGCGACTCCGTGCGCTCGGGCGCCCTGACCCTGGCCGAGGGCGACCTGGACGAGTTCCGCGAGGGGGTGGCCGCGGTCGGCGACGACCCGGACCAGCCGTGGTTCGCGGAAGGGGCGCACGGCACCGCCGAGCAGCGCACCGACATGTTCTTCCGGGGTTACGAGGGTTCCCTGAAGGAGTGCGACCTGGGCTGAGCGGGGTTGCCCGGATCACCCTGACGGCCGTTGCCGCCGCCGGCCACGGGGCGTGCTGGCAGGATCGCCGGTGTCGGTCACGACCCTGGAGGTTCCGCTGAGCAGCCATCACCCCGCCGCTGTGCTCTTCGACATGGACGGCACGTTGGTCGACAGCGAGAAGCTGTGGGACGTCGCGTTGCAGGAACTCGCCAAGGAGTACGGCGGGGAGCTCTCCGTCGACGCCCGCCAGTCGATCATCGGTACCGCCATGGCCGAGTCGATGCGCATCCTGCACGACGACCTGGGGCAGCCCGAGCGGGACCCGGAGATCAGCGCGGCGTGGATCAACGCCCGGATCCTGGACCTGTTCCGGACCGGTCTGCGCTGGCGTCCGGGGGCGTACGACCTGTTGCGTGCGGTCCGCGCGGCGGCAATCCCCACCGCGCTGGTCACCTCCAGCCCTCGCGCGCTGGTCGAGATCGCCCTGGACACCCTCGGTCGGGACAACTTCGACACGGTGGTCGCCGGCGACGAGGTGGTGGCGGCCAAGCCGCACCCCGAGCCGTACCTGACCGCGGCTCGGCTGCTGGGTGTGCCGATCGAGCGAAGCGTGGCGATCGAGGACTCGCCGACCGGGGTGGCCAGCGCGCTCGCCTCGGGCGCGGCGGTGCTGGCCGTACCGGCGGAGGTGGCGTTGCCGCGCACCGTCGGCGTACACCAGGTGGAGAGCCTGGCCGGCGTGGACCTGGAACTGCTCGCGGCGCTGCTGACCGATCGGGCCGCGACGACCGGCTGAGCTAACCCGGCGCGGGTCAGGGGCGCTCGGCTGACGGGACCGGCCGGCTCACTGGCGCTCGGCGAAGACCGCGGCGACCACCTGGTAGCTGTCGAACGCCCGCGCGGCCCCCGCGTACGCGGCCAGGTGGACGAACAGTTCGACGATCTCCTCCCTGGTCACGCCCGAGGTCAGCGCGATGCGCAGTTGCCCGCGCAGCGGCTCGTGGGTGCCGAGGGCGGCGGCGATCGCCACCGAGACCAGGCACCGGCTGCGGAGGTCCAGTCCCTCCCGGGGCCAGGCCGCGCCGAAGGTCTGCACGGTGGCGAGACGACGGAAGTCGTGCCCCACCGACGGTTCGCCCTCGCCGAGCGGTAGGACCAACGGCTGGCCGAGCAGCCGCTCGGCGTTGTCGAGTGCCCCCTGGTACGCGTCCTCATCGGTCATGTCACCGGCCCCGGCTCTCCGGCCGCCCGGTTCGCGGGCGGGCCGGCGCCCTGCCGGCAGCACCATCCTGGCAGTCGTGCACGGGTGGCCGAGGGGGAATGGGACAGGCCGAGGCCCCCGGTCGCGCGGATGGCGACCGGGGGCCTCGGCAGTGCCGATCAGTCGTGGGCGATGGCGCCCAGGACGTTGATCCGGGCCGCCCGAACGGCCGGGAGCACCGCGGCCACCACGCCGATGATGGCGGCGAGGCCGAGGAAGACACCCATCTGCCCCCAGGGCAGGATCAGGTCGGTGATGCCCTCGTCCTTGAGTGCCTCGACCACCGCGGCGCCGAGGCCGGTGCCCACCGCCACGCCGAGCAGCGCGCCGAACACCGAGATCACCACCGCCTCCACGGTGATCATGCCCATGGTCTGGGACCGACGTAGGCCGATCGCCCGCAGCAGACCCAGCTCGCGGGTCCGCTCCAGCACCGACAGGGCCAGGGTGTTGATGATGCCCAGCACAGCGATCACGATGGCCAGCGCGAGCAGGATCTGGATCATCGTGAGCAGCCCGTCGAGCGAACTGGTCTGCTGCTTGATGAACGCGTCCCGGTCGGCCACCGACACCTCGGGGCTGTCCGCGAGCAACGCCTCCACCTGCGGCTGAACGTCGGACACCCGGGTGCCCGGGGCCAGCTGGATGAAGCCCTGGATGGGCTGCGGGATGGCGAAGTCCTTCGCCGCGGTCACCGGCAGCGTCACCGGGTTGGTCAGCTGCGACGACTCGTAGATGCCGCTGATCGTGTAGGTGCGTGCCTCGCCCCGGGTCAGCTGCACATTGACGGTGGAGCCCACCGACCAGCCACGGGACGTGGCCGTGTCGGAGCTGGCGAGCATCTGGGTCGGCCCGAGCCGGTCGATGTCACCGGCGGTCGGCTTCGCGCCGAAGATCTGCCGCAGTGACGTGATGTCGCTGCTCGCCGCGACCCAGGTGCCCTCGCCGTCGATCCGCGCCATGTCGCCGTACTCGCCGTCGACCAACCGCACACCGGGCAGGGCCTTGGCCTGGTCCAGAACCGCAGGGTCGAAGGTCGGCGGACGCGGGCCGCCCTGCTGGCCGGCGATCACCAGCTCGGCCTTGATGGTGTCCTGGGCGAGCGCGCTGATGCTGCCCTTGGCCGAGTCGAGGATGACCGTGACGCCGGTGACCAGCGCGATGCCGACCATCAGCGCGGCGGCCGTGATGGCCGTACGACGGGGGTTGCGCCCGGAGTTGAGCCGGCCCAACTTGCCCGGCACCGACCAGGAGAAGATCGCCCCGAGCAGGCTCACCACCGGCCGGCTGATCAGCGGGGTCAGCAGCGCCACCCCGATGAAGGCGAACAGCACCCCACCGAGGATGGTCGACAACGTCTGACCACCGGCGTTGCCGCTGAGCCCAAGGAACAGCAGCACCGCGCCGATACCGGTGACCAGCGACCCGGCCACGGTGACCTTGGTCAACGGCCGGTCCGGGGTGGCCACGTCCTGCATGGCCGCGATCGGCGGGATCCGGGACGCCCGCAGCGCCGGCAGCAACGCCGCCACCACGGTGATCACCAGACCGACGGCGAACGAACCGATCACCGCCGCCGCCGGCACACCGATGCCGGCGAGGGTGAGCCCACCGGCGAGCTTGCCGAACAGGTACGCCAGCAGCGCGCCCACCCCGATGCCGGCGGCGAGGCCGAGCACCGACGCGATCAAGCCCACCGCGATGGCCTCCAGCACCACCGAACCGATGATCTGCCGGCCGCTGGCCCCGATGGCGCGCATCAGCGCCAACTCCCGGGTCCGCTGCGCCACGATGATCGAGAAGGTGTTGAGGATCAGGAAGGTGCCCACCAGCAGCGCCACCGCGGCGAAGCCGAGCAGGATCTTGTTGAAGAAGGACAGGCCCTCCTTCAGGCTGGCCGAGGCGTCCGCGGCCACCTGCTCGCCGGTCTTCACCTCGAAGTCCGCGCCCAGGGTGCGGGCCACGTCGTCGCGCAGCTTCTCGTCGGAGACCCCGTCGGCGGCCTGCACGGTGATGCTGCTGAACACATCCGGCTCGCCGAGCATCAGCCGCTGCGCCACCGGGGTGGTGAAGAAGACCTCGTTGACCCCGCCGATCGAGTCCCGGTCACCGCTGTAACCGAACACGCCGACCAGTGTGAAGTCCCGCTTCTTCGACTCGAACGCGGTGAGCACGCCGACCTTCTGGCCGACCTGCACCTTCGCGGCAGTGGCCAACGCCTTGTTGATGACGATCTCGTCCTCGGCCTGCGGCGCCCGCCCCTCGCGCAGCTTCAGCAGCTCGCTCTCGCCGGTCCAGTTCTCGCCCAACTGCGGCGGGCCGAACGAGGTGACCACCTTGCCGTTGCTGCCGATCACCCGGGCACCATCGGCGTTGACGACGCCCGTCGCCGAGGCCGCCCCCGGCACCTGCTTCACCCGGTCCACCAGGGCGGCCGGCAGCGGGGCGACGGTCTGCTCGCCCTCCATCTCGTTGACCTGCACCTTCGGCTTCGCCGCGACGTTCACGTCGATCTCGGAGAAACCGTCGGCGAAGACCGAGTCGAAGGAGCGACCCAGCGTGTCGGTGAGCACGAACGCGCCGGAGACGAACATCACTCCGAGCACCACCGCCAGGCCGGACAGGATCAGCCGGACCTTGCGGGCCAGCAGACTCTTCATTGTCGCGCGGAACATCAGTTGCCCACCTCGGCCGGGGTGTCCAGCTTCTTCATGGTGTCCAGCACCGTCTCGGCGGTCGGCTCGATCAGCTCCGAGACGATCTCGCCGTCGGCGAGGAAGACCACCCGGTCGGCGTACGCGGCGGCCGTCGGGTCGTGGGTCACCATCACGATGGTCTGGCCGTGCTCCCGCACCGAGTTACGCAGGAAGTTGAGCACCTCCGCGCCGGAGCGCGAGTCCAGGTTGCCGGTCGGCTCGTCCGCGAAGATCACCTCGGGGCGGGACACCAGCGCCCGCGCGCACGCCACCCGCTGCTGCTGCCCACCGGAGAGTTGCGCCGGCCGGTGGTCCAGCCGGTCCTTCAGACCCACCGTCTCGATCACCGTGTCGTACCAGGCCGGGTCCGGCTTGCGCCCGGCGATCGACAGCGGCAGCAGGATGTTCTCCTTGGCGGTCAGCGTCGGCAGCAGGTTGAACTGCTGGAAGATGAAGCCCACCTTGTCGCGCCGCAGCTTCGTCAGCCCCGCGTCGCCCAGCCCGGTGACCGTCGTCTCACCGATCGACACCGTCCCCCGGGTCACCGAGTCCAGGCCGGCCAGGCAGTGCATCAGCGTCGACTTACCGGAACCCGACGGGCCCATGATCGCGGTGAAGCGGCCACGTTCGAACTCCGCGCTGACCCCCCGCAGCGCGACGACCTGAGCCTCGCCGCTGCCGTACACCTTCCACACGTCGTTCGCCCGGGCCGCGGCCTGCGCCTGCTGGCCTACCGTCGCGGTCACGTCATCTACCTCTTCCGTCTGTCCGAAAATGCACGCCGCCCCCCGATGGTCCGGCGCGACTGTTCAATCATCGGTGCTGAGTACGCCCACCCCGTCCGACCCTGGGGGGACCCGGCGCGGATTTCCCGCTGCGGGTGCACCCCCATGCCGCATCAGGGTTGCCCCTGAGTCGACGGCCGGTCGACCGTTTTTCCCCACGGCGGCGGGCGGCAGCACCGACACTTCCACCTGACGCCACAGGAGGGTCAACCGAACCAGGCCATCTCCGGTCACGGTAGGTGACGGCGGCAACGGTGGCCGTCCCCCCACGGAGGGATCTTCGAGTACGCCGGGTGAGGTACCCGGGCCGGTCCGGCTACGCCCGAGGGCGGACCAGTCCCGACTCGTACGCCAGCACCACCGCCTGCACCCGGTCGCGCAGCCGCAGCTTCGTCAGCACATGCCCGACGTGGGTCTTGATGGTGGTCTCGCTCACCGACAGGACCGTCGCGATCTCGGCGTTGGACAGCCCTCGGGCGACCTGCACGAGCACCTCGCGCTCCCGGTCGGTGAGCGCGTTGAGCGCCGCCGACGGTGTCGCCGCCGGGTCGGGCAGCAACTCGGCGAAGCGGTCCAGCAGTCGCCGCAGGATCCGCGGGGCCACCACCGCGTCCCCGCCGGCGACCGTGCGGATCGCCGCGATCAGGTCCTCCGCCGGCACATCCTTGGCCAGGAACCCGCTGGCGCCGGCCCGCAACGCACCCACCACGTACTCGTCCAGGTCGAAGGTGGTGAGCACCAGCACCCGTACCGGCAACCGGGCATCGACGATGGCCCGGGTCGCCGCCACCCCGTCCATCCGGGGCATCCGGATGTCCATCAGCACGACGTCGGGCAGCAGCCGGCGGGACAGCTCCACCGCCTCCACGCCGTCACCGGCCTCGGCCACCACGTCCAGGTCGCTCTCGGCGCCCAGCACCATCCGGAACCCGGTCCGCAGCAGCGGCTGGTCGTCGGCGAGCAGGATCCGCACCGGCCGCGCCGAGGGCGCCTGATCGCTCATCTCGTCTCCCGTCCCGCCGACGTCCTGGCGCGCACCGGTCATCCTCGCGTACCGGAGCCGGTGCGTCGCGGATCACCGTAGAGGCCGGCCGGTCGCCCTGTCCCGACCGCGACGGCACCGCTGCGGTCGGGTCTCCGGCGTCGGCCCGTGGCAGGCGATTCCCGGCGGCCCGAATCGCCGCGCCGGGCGTACGGGTCGGTCAGCAGGCCGTCACTCGTCGGCGCCCGGTGTCACCGGCGTGGACCGGGAGTCGCGCAGCGGGTCGGCGCTCGCCGCGGCGACCGGGAACGGCGGCGGGGTGCCACCGAAGCTGGGACAGAGCGCCTGGTGGCTGCACCAGTCGCAGAGCCGGCTCGGCCGGGGCCGGAAATCCTGCCGGGCGGTGGCCTGCTCGATCGCCCGCCACAACGCCACCACTGTGCGCTCGAAGCGGACCAGCTCGTCGGCGTCCGGGGTGTAGTCCAACACCTCGGCGTCGCGCAGGTAGAGCAGCCGCAGCACCCGGGGCACCACCCCCCGGGTGCGCCACAGCACCAGGGCGTAGAACTTCAGCTGGAACAGCGCCCGCGCCTCGAACGCCTCCCGCGGAGCGCCGCCGGTCTTGTAGTCGACCACCCGCAGCGCGCCGTCCGGAGCGACGTCGAGCCGGTCGAGGTAACCCCGGATCAGCAACTCCTCGTCGACGACCGCGGAGATCAGGCTCTCGCGTTCGGCCGGCTCCAGCCGGGTCGGGTCCTCCACCGCGAAGTAACCCTGCAACAGCCCGGCGGCGGAGCGGAGGAACTCCACCGGGCCGGCCGGCTCCGCCCCGTCGAAGATCCCGGCCAGCTCCGGCTGCTCGGTGACCAGCCGGTCCCACTGGGGGGCCACCAGGTCGCCGGCCGCCTCCGGTGTGCGGCCGGTGGCCGGCAGGTCGAACAGGCGCTCCAGCACCGCGTGCACCAACGTGCCCCGGGCCTGCTCGATGGTGGTGCGCTCGGGCAGCCGGTCGATGCTGCGGAACCGGTAGAGCAGCGGGCAGGTCTTGAAATCCGCCGCCCGCGACGGGGACAGCGAGGCCCGCACCGTCGGCGGCGTCGGCGCCGCGGGGGAGGGTTGGGAGGTGGTGACCGATTCCGCCGTCATGTCGGCAAAGGTTAGGGCACCGGTGTGACACCGACCGCCGCCCGCCCCACACAGCGACGGTCCGTAGCATCGTGGCGATGGAGCAGACAACCAGGCCGCCGCGCCGACCAGACCGACGCCTCGGCCTGAACGTCGGCCGGGTGTTCGGGGTGCCGCTGCACCTCAACGGCTCCATGGTCCTGCTCGCGGTGCTCATCGCGGTGCTGTACGGCGAGTTCGCCCGCCGACAACTGGACCTTCCGCAGCTCAGCGGCTACCTGATCGGGTTCGGGTTCGTCGTGTCGCTCCTCGGCTCGGTGCTGCTGCACGAGCTCGGCCACGCCCTCACCGCCCGGCGCTACGGCATCGGTGTGCGCGGGATCACCCTGGAACTGCTCGGCGGCTACACCGAGATGGACCGGGACGCCCCGTCGCCCCGCGTCGACCTGCTGGTCTCGCTGGCCGGCCCGGCGGTCTCCGCGGTGCTCGGCGTCCTGGCGGTCGCCGCCACTCTCGCCCTGCCCGAGGGGACCGTGGCACACCAGCTCGCCTTCCAGCTCGCGGTCAGCAACGTCATCGTGGCGCTGTTCAACAGCCTGCCCGGGTTGCCGCTCGACGGCGGCCGGGCGCTGCGCGCCGCCGTCTGGGGCCTGACCCGCGACCGGCACCTCGGCACCGAGGTCGCCGGGTGGGCCGGCCGGATCGTCGCCGTCGGCACCGCCGCCCTGGTCCTGCTGCTCACCGTCGAGCGGCGGCTGGCGCCGTTGGCGCTGCCGCTGATGCTGCTGGTCGCCGTCACCCTCTGGCGCGGCGCCGGGCAGTCGATCCGGGCCGCCCGGGTCAGCCGCCGGTTCCCGCTGATCGACCTCGCCCGGCTGGCCCGGCCGGCCTGGCCGGTGGCCACCGGAACGCCGCTGGCCGAGGCCCAACGCCGACACGCCGAGAGCGGGCAGCCCGGCTCCGCGCTGCTGGTCACCGACTCCACCGGTCGACCGGTGGCGCTGGTCGACCCGGCCGCCGCCGACGCGGTGCCGGTCGAGCGCCGACCGTGGCTGGCGGTCGACGCCGTAGCCCGGTCACTGGGCACACTTCCCACGTTGCCGGTCGGGTGGGACGGCGAGCGGGTGATGGAGGCCGTACAGACCCACCCGGGCGCGCAGTACGTGGTGACGTCAGGCGAAGATGTCGTCGGCATTCTGCACATCGCGGACCTGGCCCAGCTCCTCGAACCCAACCGGAAGATGACACCGTGACCGCAACTCCCTCCACCGTCGCCGCCGACCCCGCCAACCCGGCGCTGACACCCGTGCACCGGGGGCCGTTCCGGCCCGGCGACCGGGTCCAGCTGACCGACCCCAAGGGGCGGATGCACACAGTGACGCTGGAGCCCGGCAAGGAGTTCCACACCCACCGCGGCATCCTGGCGCACGACGCGCTGATCGGGCTCCCCGACGGCAGCGTGGTGACCACCTCCGGGGGCGGCACCGCCTTCCTGGCCCTGCGGCCACTCCTGTCGGACTACGTGCTGTCCATGCCGCGCGGCGCCCAGGTCATCTACCCGAAGGACTCGGCGCAGATCGTCGCGATGGGCGACATCTTCCCCGGCGCCAAGGTCCTCGAGGCCGGCGCCGGCTCCGGCGCGCTGAGCTGCTCCCTGCTGCGCGCCGTCGGCACCGAGGGTGAGCTGCACTCGTTCGAGCTGCGTGACGACTTCGCCCAGATCGCCAAGCGCAACGTCGAGGCGTTCTTCAACGGGCCGCACCCCTCGTGGAACCTGCATGTCGGCGACGTCGCGCAGTGCCAGGAGACCGGCTTCGACCGGATCATCCTGGACATGCTGACCCCCTGGGAGACCCTCGACATGGTCGAGCGGGCGCTGGTCCCCGGTGGGGTGTTCATCGGCTACGTCGCCACCACACCGCAGCTCTCCGAGCTGGTGGAGGCGCTCCGCGAGCGCGGCGGCTGGACCGAGCCGCGGGCCTGGGAGTCCCTGGTGCGTGACTGGCACGCCGAGGGCCTCGCCGTCCGCCCGGACCACCGCATGATCGCGCACACCGCCTTCCTGGTGTCCGCGCGCAAGCTGGCCCCGGGGGTCACCGCGCCGCCGCGCCGGCGCAAGCCCAGCAAGGGCACCGAGGCGTACGCGCAGCGCCGCCAGGACCTGCGCGAGGCGGAGGCGGCCCGACAGGCCGCGGCCGCCCAGGCGGCAGGCGCCCAGGCCGACGGTGCGGGGGAGATGGACAGGCCGTGACCATCGAGCTGGGTGTCGGCACCGCCGAGCACTGGGAGACGCTGGCATGAGCCGACCGGGCTACGGCGGTGGAGACCTCCCCGCGGTCTTTCCCGACTGGTCGCCCTACCAGGACCTGGAAT
Source organism: Micromonospora vinacea (assembly GCF_015751785.1). Taxonomy (NCBI): domain Bacteria; kingdom Bacillati; phylum Actinomycetota; class Actinomycetes; order Micromonosporales; family Micromonosporaceae; genus Micromonospora; species Micromonospora vinacea. Next base: position 5,220,094 of record NZ_JADOTY010000001.1, read on the forward strand.
CAGCGGCGCGGGCCTACCTGCGCGACCCGGACGTTGCCCTGGAGGCGCTCGGCGGCGTGCTGCGTGGCGCGTCGGTGCTCGGTTTCACCCTGGAACGCTTCGTCAACGAGGTCAACGGGGTGTGGCAGGAGGTCGTCGTCTGCGATGGCAGTCGGCTGATTCTCTGGCACGGCGAGGACGTACCTCCGGAGGAGGGCCCGCCGGGCTCGATGACCTCGTCGCTGCGGGTGGTGCCGGTCTCCACAGTCACCGAGGTGGGCTGCCGTCGGCGGCTCAACCGTGCCGAGAGCGGCGAGATCAGGGTCGACAGCATCGACGTCTACCTGCTGCTCACCTCGTTGGACGAGGCGCCGCCGAGCGAGGAGATGGCGGGCACCCCCCGACACGACGCGCTCCGCTTCGGCAAGACCCTCGACGACGGCGGGGCCGGGCAGATCGCCCGGTTGGAGGAGTTCGCGCGGTTGGTCGCCTCGGTGGTCGGCCGTCCGCTGCTCTGAGGCGTACCCCGTACCGGGCCCGGCCGGGCCGCGTGGCCCGGCCGGTGGGTCAGTCTTCCTCGGCGTCCGGGCCGGCGACCTCGACGCCGTCGCCGCGCACCACGTGGATGCAGTCGCCCGGGCACTCCTTCGCGGAGTCGATCACCTCGAGCCGCAGGTGCGCGGGGACGTCGACCCGGCTGCCCGGTGCCATCCGCAGCTCACCGTCGACGCCCTTGACGTAGGCCAGGCCGTCGATGTCGAACTCGAACACCTCCGGCGCGTACTGCACGCAGAGCCCGTCGCCCGTGCAGAGGTCCTGGTCGACCCAGACCTGCAGTTCGTCGGTCGCGACCTCGGCCACCTGTGCACCCCCCATGTTCTCCCGTGCCACGCTCCGACGGTACCTGAACGCCGGTAACGGCCCGTCAGGCCACCCTTGGCGATCAAGGTTCGGTGACGAGGGTGTTGCGTGGGACCGAATCGGCCTCATAGCGGCTAGTGTTAGGGCAGAACGTTCAAGCCCCCCGGGGAGGTGGGACGTGGCAGCACGTAGCGACGACGCGGACTCGCGCGCCGCACGGTGGGAGAAGGAAGCCCACGATCTCTCCACGCAGGTCGCGTTCCTGCAAGAGGAACTCGCCCTGGTGCGGCGCAAGTTGACCGAAAGCCCCCGACACGTCCGGCAGCTCGAAGAGCGGCTGGCGGCCACCCAGGCACAGTTGGCGCGGCTGACCGAGAACAACGACCGGCTGGTGAGCACCCTCAAGGAAGCTCGCACGCAGATCGTGACGCTCAAGGAGGAGATCGACCGGCTCGCGCAACCGCCGAGCGGGTACGGCGTCTTCCTGGCCAAGCACGAGGACGGCACGGTGGACGTGTTCACCGGCGGCCGCAAACTACGGGTCGCGGTCTCGCCCTCGCTCGACGTGGGTGACCTGCGGCGCGGCCAGGAGGTCCTGCTCAACGACGCGCTCAACATCGTCGACGCGTTCGGTTACGAGCGGGTCGGCGAAGTGGTGATGCTCAAGGAGATCCTGGAGGGACCGAACGGCGGGCCGGGCGACCGGGCGCTGGTGGTCTCCCACTCCGACGAGGAGCGCATCGTGCACCTCGCCGAGACGCTCATCGGCTCGGCGATCCGGGCCGGCGACTCGCTCATGATCGAGCCCCGCTCGGCGTACGCGTACGAGCGGATCCCGAAGAGCGAGGTCGAGGAGCTGGTCCTGGAGGAGGTGCCCGACGTCGACTACGGCGACATCGGTGGCCTCCAGTCGCAGATCGAGCAGATCCGCGACGCGGTGGAGTTGCCGTTCCTGCACGCGGACCTGTTCCGTGAGCACCAGCTCCGCCCACCCAAGGGCATCCTGCTCTACGGCCCGCCCGGCTGCGGTAAGACGCTCATCGCCAAGGCGGTGGCCAACTCGCTGGCCAAGAAGATCGCCGAGCGGCAGGGCAAGGAGAAGCACACCAGCTTCTTCCTCAACATCAAGGGCCCGGAGCTGCTCAACAAGTACGTCGGTGAGACCGAGCGGCACATCCGGCTGATCTTCCAGCGTGCCCGGGAGAAGGCCGGCGAGGGCACGCCGGTGATCGTGTTCTTCGACGAGATGGACTCGATCTTCCGGACCCGCGGCTCCGGTGTCTCCTCCGACGTGGAGAACACGATCGTCCCGCAGCTGCTCAGCGAGATCGACGGCGTGGAGGGGCTGGAGAACGTCATCGTCATCGGCGCCTCCAACCGGGAAGACATGATCGACCCGGCGATCCTGCGCCCCGGTCGCCTCGACGTGAAGATCAAGATCGAGCGACCGGACGCCGAGGCGGCCAAGGACATCTTCTCCAAGTACATCCTCTCCGGGCTGCCCCTGCACCCGGACGACCTGGCCGAACACGGCAGCGACGCCCAGGCCACCGTCGCGGCGATGATCGACGCCGTGGTGCTGCGGATGTACTCCGAAACCGAGGAGAACCGATTCCTCGAGGTCACCTACGCCAACGGTGACAAGGAAGTCCTCTACTTCAAGGACTTCAACTCCGGCGCGATGATCCAGAACATCGTCGACCGGAGCAAGAAGATGGCCATCAAGGAGTTCCTCACCTCGGGTCGCAAGGGGCTGCGCCTGCAGCACCTGCTCGACGCCTGCGTCGACGAGTTCCGCGAGAACGAAGACCTCCCCAACACCACCAACCCCGACGACTGGGCGCGCATCTCCGGCAAGAAGGGCGAGCGGATCGTCTACATCCGCACGCTCGTCTCCGGCGGCAAGGGCGCCGAGGCCGGCCGGTCCATCGAGACCGCCAGCAACACCGGCCAGTACCTCTGACCCACCAGCGAGGGTGTCCGCCATCCCGGCGGACACCCTCGCTGCGGGTAGGTCAGGGCGTCGCCCCGGCAGCGAATTCCGACACCGAATCCACCGAACTGTTCCGCCCCGCCGGCACTCACCTACAGAGTGCAGGCGCCCAGGGCGGACTACGCTCGACCTGACGGTGGACCGGGTCGGGCGAGCGAAGCGGGTAGGTCGATGAGCGTAAGACGGATCATGGGCACCGAGGTCGAGTACGGCATCTCCGTGCCCGGGCAGGCCGGGGCCAACCCGATGGTCACCTCATCGCAGGTGGTCAACGCCTACGGGGCACGTCCGGAACTCAACCGGGGCGGCCGGGCACGGTGGGACTACGAGGAAGAGTCGCCGCTGCGCGACGCCCGCGGCTTCACCTACTCCGGTGCCGCGTACGACCCCGCCGAGGCCCTCGCGGACGAAGACCTCGGCCTAGCCAACGTGATACTCACCAACGGCGCACGGCTCTACGTCGACCACGCCCACCCCGAATACTCCACCCCGGAGGTCACCACCCCCCGCGACATCGTGCGCTGGGACAAGGCCGGCGAGCGGGTGATGGCCGAGGCGTCGCGCCGAGCCGCCACCATCCCCGGCACCCAGCCGATCCACCTCTACAAGAACAACACCGACAACAAGGGCGCCAGCTACGGCGCCCACGAGAACTACCTGATGCGCCGGCAGACGCCGTTCGCCGACATCGTGGCGTACCTGACGCCGTTCTTCGTCACCCGGCAGATCGTCTGCGGCGCCGGCCGGGTCGGCATCGGTCAGGACGGCGGCCAGAGCGGCTTCCAGATCTCCCAGCGCGCCGACTTCTTCGAGGTCGAGGTGGGCCTGGAGACCACCCTGAAGCGGCCCATCATCAACACCCGCGACGAGCCGCACGCCGACGCCGACAAGTACCGCCGGCTGCACGTCATCATCGGCGACGCCAACCTCTCCGAGATCTCCACCTACCTCAAGGTCGGCACGACCGCGCTGATCCTCACCATGATCGAGGAGAAGGCGCTCGGCGCCGACCTCGGCATCGCCGACCCGGTCAGCGAGCTGCGCGCCGTCAGCCACGACCCCGCCCTGACGCACCGCATGCGACTGCGCGACGGCCGTCGGCTCACCGCCCTCGACCTGCAGTGGGCGTACCTGGAGCGGGTCCGGTCCTTTGTCGACGACCGGTACGGCACCGACGCCGACGAGCAGACCATCGACGTGCTCGACCGCTGGGAGAGCGTCCTCGACCGGCTGGGCCGGGACCCGATGCTCTGCGCCGACGAGTTGGACTGGGTGGCCAAGCTGCGACTGCTGGAGGGCTACCGGGAGCGGGAGAAGCTCGGCTGGGGCGCGCACAAGCTGCAACTCGTCGACCTTCAGTACTCCGACGTCCGGCCGGAGAAGGGCCTCTACCACCGGCTGGTCAGCCGGGGGGCGATGAAGACGCTGCTCACCGACGACGAGACGCGCAGCGCGATGACCGAGCCGCCGGAGGACACCAGGGCCTACTTCCGGGGGCGCTGCCTCGCCCAGTACGCCTCCGAGGTGGTCGCCGCGAGCTGGGACTCGGTGATCTTCGACGTGGGCCGGGAGTCGCTGGTTCGGGTGCCGATGATGGAACCGGAGCGGGGGACGCGCGCGCACGTCGGTGCCCTGTTCGACCGCTGCGCCAGCGCCAAGGACCTGCTGGAGACGTTGACCGGAGGCTGAGCCCCGGTGCGAATGCCCGCCGTGTGCCGCAAGCCGGCGCGCGGCGGGCTTTTCGTCGCCTGCGCGAGGTAAGTTCATCGCAGACGATCGTGGAGGAGGCAGCAATGGCCACTCATGACAGCGGCGGCCAGTCGCAGTCCGGCAAGTCCCGTCAGGGCGAGGAAATCGAGGACGTCACCACCGAGGCCAACCCCGAGGTGGCCGAGCGGCACGCCGAGATCACCGAGGACGTCGACGACCTCCTCGACGAGATCGACTCCGTCCTCGAGGAAAACGCAGAAGAATTCGTGAGGGGTTACGTCCAGAAAGGGGGGGAATAGAGGCATATGTCCGATTCGGCAGACCTCCCGGACAAGGTATGCCCGCAGTGCAAGAGAACGCTGTGCAGCACGGAGTTTCACCGTGACCGCCGACGTGTAGACGGGCTCGCCTTCTACTGCAAAGCCTGTGCCGCTGTCCGGTCGGAGGCGAGCCGGCGCAAGCGCGGCATTGCTCCGCAGCGGAGGTCGCCCACGCCCGTCGGGGAAGGTCTCAAGTGGTGTCCGGACTGCGAGCAGATCAAGCCTCTGGACGACTTTCCCACCACGACTACCAAGGCCAGCGGCCGGCACAGCTACTGCAAACCCTGCCATAATGCCCGGGGTAAGGAGACAGCGCAGCGGCTCTACGGCGGGACTCGCGAGTACCACCTGCGGCGGCGGTACGGCGTGGGCGAGAAGGAGTTTCAGGAGCTCCTGGCCGAGCAGGGCGGGGTCTGCGCGATCTGTGGCGGTGCCGACCCGCAACATCTGGACCACGATCATCGCACCGGATGGGTGCGCGGGATACTCTGCTTCAACTGCAACGGTGGTCTTGGCCAGTTCCGTGACAGTCCCATGAGGCTGGCCAGGGCGATCACGTACCTGAGAGGAACCACGTGGCAGCGGGCTTTGATCCATCCGGGCGTCTACCAGATGTGTTCACCAACGCGGGGACGTCCTCCTTCACGACGTTTCTGAGTCGGGTGGCCCCCGAGATGCTGCCCGGTCGGCGACCGCTGCCGCCGGGCATGGCCGCCGACCTGGCACCGCACGCGACCACCATCGTGGCCATCGCGGCCGCCGAGGGTGTGGTGATGGCCGGTGACCGACGGGCCACCATGGGCAATCTGATCGCTCAGCGCGACATCGAGAAGGTGCACCCGGCCGACGCGTACTCGCTGGTCGGCATCGCGGGCACCGCGGGCATCGGGATCGAGCTGATGCGACTGTTCCAGGTGGAGCTGGAGCACTACGAGAAGATCGAGGGCGCGATGCTCTCGTTGGACGGCAAGGCCAACCGGCTGGCCTCGATGATCCGGGGCAACCTGGGCGCGGCCATGCAGGGGCTCGCCGTGGTGCCGCTCTTCGCCGGCTTCGACCTGGCTGCCGCCGACCCGGCGCGGGCCGGTCGGATCTTCAGCTTCGACGTGACCGGTGGCCCGTACGAGGAGACCGGCTACGACGCGATCGGGTCCGGGTCGTTGTTCGCCAAGTCCGCGTTGAAGAAGCGTTTCCGCGCCGGGCTGTCGGTCGCCGACGCGACCCGGCTGGCGGTCGAGGCGCTCTACGACGCGGCTGACGACGACACCGCGACCGGCGGTCCCGACCTGACCCGGCGGATCTACCCGGTGGTGATGACCGCTACCGCCGAGGGCACCTACCGGCTCACCGACGCCGAGACGGCGACGATCGCCGAGGGCGTGGTCGCCGGCCGGATGGAGAACCCGGGCGGTTAGTCTCGTCCACCCCCACCAGCCAGCAGTCGTCAGCACAGCGCCGTAAGGAGAACCGCCGCCGTGGCCATGCAGTTCTACGCCTCGCCCGAACAGATCATGCGCGACCGTTCCGAGTTGGCCCGCAAGGGCATCGCCCGGGGGCGCAGCGCGGTGGTCTTGAGTTACTCCGGCGGCGTGCTCTTCGTCGCGGAGAACCTTTCCAGCGCCCTGCACAAGGTCAGTGAGATCTACGACCGGATCGGCTTCGCCGCTGTCGGTCGGTACAACGAGTTCGAGAATCTCCGTCGGGCCGGTGTGCGGATGGCCGACCTGAACGGGCTCAGCTACGACCGGCGGGACGTGACCGGGCGCGCCCTGGCCAATGCGTTCGCGCAGACCCTGGGTGCGATCTTCACCGAGCAGTCGAAGCCGTTCGAGGTGGAGATCTGCGTGGCGGAGGTGGGGGCCACCGCCGCCGAGGACGAGTTGTACCGGCTCACCTACGACGGTTCGGTGAACGACGAGCCGGGGCGGATGGCGATGGGCGGTCAGGCCGAGGCCATCACCGGTGTGCTGAAGTCCAACCACCGGCCCGACATGTCGCTCGGGGAGGCCGCGAAGGTCGCCGTGCAGGCCCTGAGCAGTGTCGGCGGGGAGGGCGGGGCGGCCCGGACGATCGCCGCGAACCAGCTCGAGGTGGCGGTACTGGACCGTCAGCGGGTCGGCCGGACGTTCCGGCGGATCACCGGGGCCGCGCTGACCGCGCTGTTGGACGGGAAGGCGGCGCCGCCGGCGAGCGACCTGCCGGACACGCCGAGCGTGCCGACCGGGGAGGCGGGTAAGCCGACCAGTTCGGCGGGCTCCGCGGACCTGGAGGATCGGCCCGGGCAGGCCGACAGCTGACTGTGTGACGAGAAAGCGCCGGGGCCCGCGTGAGTGGGCCCCGGCGCTGTCGTCTGGGTACGGGCCGGGTCAGCGGCGCTGGAGCAGCGGCCGGGCGAGAGCCCAGTAGCCGGCGGCGACCGCGTTGAAGATGCCCATGCCGGGAGGCGAGTCGACGTTCGAGGGGGCGACCCGGGCGGTCATCAGCTCGGCGATCACCCCGTCGGGCACTGTCCGTTCGGTCTGGAGTTGGCGGCGACGGGCACCGACCCAGGCCCGGTTGCGCCACAGCCAGCCCCAGCCGCGGGTCTTCTGCTTGGTCCAGCCGCCGGCCATCGCGGCGGCGAGCATGGCGGCCTCGGTGAGCAGCAGCATCGGGGCGAGCACCAGGAGCGTCCGGGTCTGGTACGCGGTGAGCAGCGTGACGAGTCGGTTGCGTTCCACCAGGTAGAGCTTCAGGTCGTTGCGGGAGAACTCGTAGTGGTGGCGCACGACGGCGTCGGGGACGTACTCCAGTCGCAGGCCGCGTTGCCAGAGCCGCAGGCTCAGCTCGGTGTCCTCGTGGTAGGCGAAGTATTCGGCGGCGAAGCCGTCGAGCTCCTGCCACCGTTGGCGGCTGATCACGAAGCAGCAGCCGCTGAGCGACGGGACGCTGGTGCGGGCGGCGTGCGCGGTGGCGGGTTCGCCGTTGCCGCCGGCCCAGGACAGCCCGGTGAAGTGCAGCGGGTTGCCGGAGGTGTTGATCAGCTCCGGGGTGTCGGCCAGCCGGATCGACGCCATCGCGGCGCCGACGCCGGGTTCGGCGGCGACTGCCACCGTCTTGGCGAGGGCGTCGGGGGCGACGACGGCGTCGGAGTTGACGAAGGCGAGCCAGTCTCCGGTGGCCTCGGCGGCGCCGACGCGGCAACCGCCGGAGTAGCCGGTGTTCTCCTCCGGTCGGATCACCCGCACCCCTGGCAGGCCCTTGACGATGTCGATGCCGTCGCCGGTGCAGCCGTTGTCGACGACGACGAGGTCGATCTCGACGTCGGTGCTGGCCAGTACGGCCCGGGCGGCGTCGACCAGGTATGGCTCGGCGCCGTAGGCGAGCATTACCGCGGTCACCTGTGGGCTGGTCATCGGATGCCTCCGGATACGGCGGGGGTGACGGCGTCGGCGAGCGGCCGGGTGAGGGTGGTGGGTCGGCGGACGCCACCGCGCAGCAGCAGCACCGCCATGGTGGCGGCCACGATGACGGAGCCGACGGTGTAGGCCAGCTCGACCCGGAGGATCACCGGGGCGGGGAGCAGCGTCACGATGATCAGAGCGGCGACGCCGACGGTCCAGGCGAGGGCCTGGGCGCGGTGCCGGTCGAGGGCGAGGAGGGCCTGGCCGAGCACCATCGCCCAGAGGTAGGCGAGCGTGGCGGCGGCCAGCCAGGCGAAGTCGCCGTGGCCGAGGACGCCGGGGGCGTCGAAGAGTACGCCGACCAGCCACGGGCCGAGCAGTACGGCGCCGACGGCCCCGGTGAGGCCGAGCGCGGTGACGATGGCGAGCGCCCGGCGTAGCAGGCTGTGGAAGCCGGCCTGGTCGCCGGTGGTGGCGGTGGTGGCCAGGCCGGGCAGCAGTGACGCCTGTAGGGAGCCGAAGACGAACAGCGGGATGCGGACCAGCACGAGGGCGGAGAGCAGCGCGCCGGCGGCTGCGGTGTCGGAGGGGGCGAGCAGCTGCAGGTTGATCACGCCGACGTTCACCACGACCTGGGAGAGCAGGCTGGAGGCGGTGAGCAGCCCGAGGCCGCGCAGCAATGTGGCCCAGGCGACCGGTGGGCCGCCGCCGATGGCGCGCAGGACCGGCGGCAGGGTGAGCAGGACGCTGGCCAGCGGGGCGACGACGAGCACGACGCCGTACCAGACGGGGGAGGTGACGCCGGCCAGCCCGAGCAGGGCGACCATGGCGATGCGCAGCCCGCCGTCGATGCCGAGTTGGGTGCCGTACCAGGGGAAGAGTTGCAGGCCGGAGAGGACACCGCGGGTGGCGTAGGCGACGGCCATCGCGGCGAGCGCGCCGACGAGGACGGTGACCATGGTGCCGTCGCCGTGGAAGAGGTGGTCGGCGAGGAGTTGGCGCCCGGCGGTGACGGCCAGCACCAGCACGGCGAGCATCGCGGCGGCGACGGTGACGCCCCGGGCCAGCACGGGCCCGGGGGGAAGCCCCTGGCTGTGCCGGGCGGCGACGACCCGGGCGACCTCCTGCTCGATCGGCAGGAACACGCCGATGCCGAGGGTGAACACGATCGACCAGAGCACCGACAGGCGGTTGTAGTCGGCGCCGCTGAGGCTGTGGCCGGCGACGGCGAGGTGGACGTAGGAGGCGAGGCCGAGAAGACCCAGCCCGGCACCAACAGCGATGGTGCCGGGCGGGATCAGGCGTAGCAGGCGGCGGATCACCGGCGAATGAGCGCCAGCGTGAGGACGGCGAACGCGCGACCGAGGTAGACCATCGCCTTGGCGGGGGAGTGGCTGGGGGTGCCCGCCATCCGCTTGCGCATGGCGACCGGGACCTGCCGGATGCGGTATCCGCGTCGGGCGGTGTGTACCAGGGTCTCCACCGTGTCACCGAGGTACTCGGCCGGGTACCAGCTGGCGAACATCTCGATGACTCGCCGGTTGGCGGCCCGGAAGCCGGAGGTGGTGTCGGTGAGCTTGGTGTGGGCGACCCGGGACAGCACGGCGGAGAGCATCACCATCGCCCAGCGGCGGGGGCCGCGGACGTTGTAGTCGCCCTCACCGGCGAAGCGGGCGCCGATGACGAGGTCGTTGTCCTCGAGCAGGTCGACGAGCTTCGGCACGTACCGCGGGTCGTGCTGGCCGTCGGCGTCGATCTGGATGGCGACGTCGTAGTTGTGGTCGCGGGCGTAGCGGTAGCCCAGGCGCATGGCCCCGCCGACGCCGAGGTTGTACGGCAGTTTGGCGACCTTCGCGCCGGCGGCGGCGGCGACGGCGGCGGTGCGGTCGGTGGAGCCGTCGTCGACAACGAGCACGTCGACGCCGGGCAGTTCGCCGCGGACCTCGCCGACGACGTCGGCGATCGAGCCCGACTCGTTGAGAGCCGGGATGATGATCAGGGTGCGCTTGCCGTTAACCATCGGTCGACACCAGTTCGTCTCGGGCTGCCCGGTCCGCGTCGATCTCGGCGCGGAGCAGGGCGAGGTCTTCGGCCAGGGTCCGGGTCTCTTCTTCCAGGGCGCTGACCTCCCAGCTGAGGTGGACGCACACCAGCAGCAGGAAGACGATGCCGAGGAAGAGCACGAGGCTGACACCGGAGGCGACACCGAGCGTCTCGGCGACGTTGTCGAGCAGCCGGGGGAACAGCGACAGCGGAATCACGATGATCAGCACGGCGAGCCAGAGCATGCCGTACTTCTCGCGCAGCTGACGGCGGCGCAGCAGCTCGACGATGGTGCCGAGGAGCAGCAGGCCGGTCAGTCCGGTGACGAGTGTGAGCTTCATGCGACCTTCCACGGGGCGGGTGGAGCGGGGGAGTGGAACGCGTCGACCAGGGCGCTGTGCCAGTCCGGAAGCGGGGCCAGACCCACGGCTGCCCAGCGGCTGTGCCCTAGCACACTGTACGCAGGCCGGGGGGCGGGACGCGGATACCGGTCGCTGGTGGTGGGTCGGATCCGGTCCGGGTCCAGCCCGGCCAGGGTGAACGCGGCGCGGGCCAACCCGTACCAGGTTGTCTGCCCGGCGCAGGTGCCGTGGTAGACGCCGGGCGCCGCGTGACCGGCCAGCGCCGCGTCGGCGAGCGCGACGAGCCGCTCGGCGAGCGCGTAGGACCAGGTGGGTTGGCCGTGTTGGTCGTCGACCACGTCGAGGTGTTCGCGCTGGGTGGCGAGTCGGAGCATGGTGGCCACGAAGTTCGGGCCGTGCGCGCCGTAGAGCCAGGCGGTGCGTACGACGTACCCGGTGTCGGGTAGCAGCCGCGCGACGGCCTGTTCGCCGACCAGTTTGCCGCGGCCGTAGGCGTTGACCGGCGCGGTGGGCGCGTCCTCCGGGTAGGGGGTGTCCGCGTTGCCGGCGAGGACGTAGTCGGTGGAGACCTGGATGAGCCGGGTTCCGTCGGTGGCGCACGCCGCGGCCAGGTTGGTCACGGCGTGGCCGTTGACGGCCGTCGCAGCGGCCTCGTCGGCCTCGGCGGCGTCGACGTTGGTCCACGCCGCCGCGTTGATCACCAGGTCGTGCCCGGTGACGGCGGCGTCCACCGCCGCGCGGTCGGTGACGTTCAGGTCGGCGCGGGTGGCGGCGGTCACCTTGAGGTCGGGCCGTGTCCCCAGCACGGTGACCAGGTCCCGGCCGAGCATGCCGCCCGCGCCGGTGACGAGTACTCGGGTCATGCGGTCGGCGCGGACTTGAGGGGCTCCCACCAGCCGCGGTTGTCCCGGTACCAGCGGACGGTGTCGGCGAGGCCCTGCTCCAGGGTGATGCTGGGCTGGTAGCCGAGCTCGTCGCTGATCTTGGTGATGTCGAGGGAGTACCGGCGGTCGTGGCCCTTGCGGTCGGTGACCGGAACGACCCGGTCCCACCCGGCGTCGCAGGCGTCCAGGAGCAGGCCGGTGAGTTCCTTGTTGGTCAGCTCGGTGCCGCCGCCGATGTTGTAGACCTCACCGGCGCGGCCCTTCTGCTGCACGAGGGCGATGCCGCGGCAGTGGTCGTGCACGTGCAGCCAGTCGCGGATGTTGCCGCCGTCGCCGTAGAGCGGGACGGTGCCACCGTCGAGCAGGTTGCTGACGAACAGCGGGATGACCTTCTCGGGGAACTGGTACGGGCCGTAGTTGTTGGAGCAGCGGGTGACGACCACGTCCATGCCGTGGGTGCGGTGGTACGACAGCGCGAGCAGGTCGGAGCCGGCCTTGGACGCCGAGTACGGCGAGTTGGGGGCGAGGGGCCACGTCTCGGTCCAGGAGCCCTCGTCGATCGAGCCGTAGACCTCGTCGGTGGAGACGTGCACGAACCGGCCGGTGCCGTGGCGCAGGGCGGCGTCGAGCAGCGTCTGGGTGCCCAGCACGTTGGTGGTCACGAAGGGTGCGGCGCCGGCGATCGAGCGGTCGACGTGTGACTCGGCGGCGAAGTGCACGATCACGTCGTGCTCGGCCACCACCTCGTCGACGACGACCGGGTCGCAGATGTCGCCCTGCACGAACCGCAGTCGCGGATCGTCGCGGACGGGTTCGAGGTTGGCCAGGTTGCCTGAGTAGGTCAGTTTGTCCAGCACGGTCACGACGGCCGGCTCGAGCGGCGGCACGCCGGCTGCACTGCCGAGCGGCTTGCCCAGCAGCAGGCGAACGTACTCCGACCCGATGAATCCGGCTCCGCCGGTGACGAGGATCCTCACGGGTCCGGAAGTATACGCGACAGGCGGTGCGGCACCTGCTATGCGACCCCCGCACAATGTGCCCGGGTGCGGCTAGGCTCTCCCGGTGCGTGGAATCCTACTTGCCGGCGGCACCGGGTCCCGGCTCTGGCCGATCACCCGGGCCGTCTCGAAGCAGCTGATGCCGGTCTTCGACAAGCCGATGATCTATTACCCGCTCTCCACCCTGGTGATGTCCGGGGTCCGGGAGATCCTGGTGATCACGACTCCGGACGACCAGGACCAGTTCCGTCGGCTGCTCGGCGACGGCAGCCAGTTCGGGCTGCGGCTGGAGTACGTCAGTCAGGAGCGTCCGGAGGGCATCGCGCAGGCGTTCATCCTCGGCGCGGACTTCATCGGCGCCGAGTCGGTCGCGCTGGTGCTCGGCGACAACATCTTCCACGGCGTGGGTCTGGGTCGGCAGCTCGCCGCCCACGGTGACCCGGTCGGCGGGCGGGTCTTCGCCTATCAGGTGGCCAACCCGCAGGAGTACGGCGTGGTCGACTTCGACGCCGATGGTCGGGTGCTCTCGATCGAGGAGAAGCCGGCCCGGCCGAAGTCCCGCTACGCGGTGCCCGGCCTCTACTTCTACGACAACCGGGTCGTGGACATCGCCCGCAAGCTCACCCCGAGCGCCCGGGGTGAGCTGGAGATCACGGCGGTCAACGAGGCGTACCGGGAGACCGGGGAGCTGTCGGTGACGGTGCTGGATCGGGGCACCGCCTGGCTGGACACCGGCACGTTCACCTCGATGATGCAGGCCGCCGAGTTCGTCCGGGTGGTCGAGGAGCGGCAGGGCCTCAAGATCGGTTGTGTCGAGGAGGTCGCCTGGCGCGCGGGCCTGATTGACGACGCGCAGCTGCGCGCGCTCGCCGAGCCGCTGACCAAGAGCGGTTACGGCGACTACCTGCTCCGTCTGCTCACCGAGCAGTCCGGCGACGGGGGTTCCTGGTGAAGATCCGTGAGTTGAGCATCGAGGGCGCCTGGGAGATCACCCCCCAGCAGCACGGTGACCCGCGCGGCATGTTCATGGAGTGGTACCGCTTCGACAAGCTCGCCGAGGCGGTGGGGCATCCGCTGCGGCTGGCCCAGGCCAACCTGTCGGTCTCCGCGCGTGGCGTGGTGCGCGGCGTGCACTTCGCCGACGTCCCGCCCGGGCAGGCCAAGTACGTCACCTGTGTGCGGGGCGCGGTCCTCGACGTGATCGTGGATTTGCGGGTGGGTTCGCCGACCTTCGGCCGTTGGGAGGGCGTCCGGCTGGACGACACCGACCGTCGGGCGGTCTACCTCAGCGAGGGGCTGGGGCACGGGTTCTGCGCGTTGACCGACGACGCCACGTTGAGCTATCTCTGCTCGGCCACCTACAACCCGACCGGCGAGCACGCGGTGCACCCGCTGGACGAGGAGTTGGGCATCGAGTGGCCCGCCGAGGTGCCGCTGCTGTCCGCGCGGGACGACGCCGCGCCGACCCTCGCGCAGGCCCGCGAGCGGGGCCTGCTCCCGGAGTACGACAGTTGCCGGCGGTTCGTGGCGAGCCTCGGCCCGGACGGAATGTCGCACTCAACCGGTATGTGACAGCGCTCGGGGCACGACCTGTGGTCTGACAGTGACGAACCGGGCCTCCGGGCGGCTAATGTCACACCATGGAGCGGCGAATCTTCGGCCTCGAGACCGAGTACGGCGTCACCTGCACCTATCGCGGGCAGCGGCGGCTGTCCCCGGACGAGGTCGCGCGGTATCTGTTCCGTCGCGTGGTGTCCTGGGGCCGGTCGAGCAATGTCTTCCTGCGTAATGGAGCCCGGCTCTACCTGGACGTCGGGTCGCATCCGGAGTACGCGACACCGGAGTGCGACTCGGTGACCGATCTCGTCGCCCACGACCGGGCCGGCGAGCGGATCCTGGAGGGCCTGCTCGTCGACGCGGAGAAGCGGCTGCACGACGAGGGCATCGCGGGTGAGATCTACCTGTTCAAGAACAACACCGACTCGGCCGGCAACTCGTACGGGTGCCACGAGAACTACCTGGTCTCCCGGCACGGCGAGTTCGGCCGGCTCGCCGACGTGCTCATCCCGTTCCTGGTCACCCGGCAGTTGATCTGCGGGGCCGGCAAGGTCCTGCAAACCCCACGCGGCGCGGTCTACTGCCTCTCGCAGCGGGCCGAGCATATCTGGGAGGGCGTCTCCTCGGCGACCACCCGGAGCCGCCCGATCATCAACACCCGGGACGAGCCGCACGCCGACGCCGAGCGCTACCGGCGGCTGCACGTGATCGTCGGCGACTCCAACATGAACGAGGTCACCACGCTGCTCAAGGTCGGCACCGCCGACATCGTGCTGCGGATGATCGAGGCCGGGGTGGTGATGCGCGACCTGTCCCTGGAGAACCCGATCCGGGCCATCCGGGAGGTGTCGCACGACATCACCGGCCGGCGCAAGGTGCGGCTGGCCAACGGCAAGGAGGTCAGCGCCCTGGACATCCAGCAGGAATACCTCTCCAAGGCCACCGAGTTCGTCGAGCGACGCGGTGGCGACCAGGCCGCCAAGCGGGTCGTCGAGCTGTGGGGCCGGGTGCTCAACGCGGTGGAGACCGGCGATCTGGAGCCCGTCTCCCGGGAGATCGACTGGGTCAGCAAGCTGCGGCTGATCGAGCGTTACCAGCGCAAGCACGACCTGCCGCTGTCGCACCCCCGGGTGGCGCAGATGGATCTGGCGTACCACGACGTGCGTCGTGGCCGGGGCCTCTACGGGCTGCTGGAGCGCCGCGGCGACGTGGACCGGGTGGCCACCGACCCGGAGATCTTCGAGGCCAAGGAGACCCCGCCGCAGACCACCCGGGCCCGGCTGCGGGGCGAGTTCATCCGGCACGCCCAGGAGAAGCGCCGGGACTTCACAGTCGACTGGGTGCACCTGAAGCTCAACGACCAGGCCCAGCGCACAGTGCTCTGCAAGGACCCGTTCCGGGCGTACGACGAGCGGGTGGAGCGGTTGATCGCCAGCATGTGACCGGTTGCCGGCCCCGGCGGTGCCCTGCGCCGACGGGGCCGGTCGGTCCGGCGCACCGAGCGGTTAAGCTGAGCGCGCCATGACGACTTCTGGACCTTCCGACCGCTCCGAGCGCGGCTCCGAGCGGCAGAACTGGGTCGAACGCCGGCGGGAGAAGATCCGCGCCGAGATCGACCGTAACCGGCGCGGTGAGTACACGGTGCCGACCTGGGTGCTGGCCCTGGCGCTGGTGCTCATCGTGGGCGGCTGGCTAGCCCTGATCTTCCTGGCCTAACCGCCCCCCCAGGCCCCCGCCCCCGCCCGCGTCGATCATGGAGTTATTGCCATGACACGCCGAGGCGGCGGGCAACAACCTCATGATCAACCGGGTCGGGCGGCTCGGATCGGGTCAGGGGAGGAGGGTCACCGCGTGACGGCCGGCGGCGGCTGCCGCCAGGAAGTACGCGTGGTCGGCGTCGAGGCCACGGCCCATGGTGGACAGCGGCACGGGGCTGGCCCGCAGCGCGGCGTCGAGACCGTCGACGAGCACCCGGACGATGCGGTGCCGGGCCGCCAGGGGAGCCAGCGCCGCGTGCACCTCGGCCGCGAGGGACGGCGCCAGGTCCTCGGGCACCACCAGCTCCGCCGGGGCGAGCGCCACCCGGCCGTACGCGGTGAGGCTGTGGTGGGACACGCCCCGGTGTCGGGGGCGGGGGTCGGCGTCGGAGATGCGTAACGAGCCGACCGGTCGGCCGCCCAGTGTGGCGATCGCGTTGACCGCCTCGCCGACGGCGACGCCGGAGAACCCCCACCGGGTGCCGGTGCCCAGGTTGCCGGGGCCCTGAGCGACGATCGCGACGTCCGCGTGGAGCACGTGCCGGGCGGCGAGCAGACCGCCGTGCACTGTGGTGGCCTCCAGGTCACCGCCGAACGCCTGCCCGACGGTGATCGTGCCGGCCAGCTCGGACCGCAGCCCGGCGAGGGTGCGGGAGAACCAGGCGGGCAGCGCCCCACCGTCGGTGAGCAGGTACGCGACCCGTGCCTGCGGGGCGTCGGCCCGGATGCCGGCCAAAATCGCCGGAAGCGCCGAGTGCAGGTCGGCGGTGACCACCGGCAGACCGTCCAGGTCGTCCGCGTCGGCCAGCACGTCGCGGTGCGGGGACGCCTCCTCGTCGACGCCGAGGAGGATCGGCTGCAACGGCGTGTAGCGGGCCTTGACCAGGTGCCCGGCGTCGCGGGTGTCGGCGACGTCCGGCGGGTCCGGCGGCAGCCGGTCCGGCAGGGCCACCACCAGCGCGTACCCGCCGGTGCCCAGCCCCATCAGCAGCGCGCCGGCGTTGAGCAGCACCCGGTCGCCGGGCTCGGGCGTGCCGACCAGCTCCGGGTAGGCCAACGCCCGCATCCGAGTGCCGTCGGGCAGGTCGACGTCGAGCTCCACCGCCCCGGTCCACTGCCGTCGCAGCGTCGCCACCGTCCCCGTACGCCATCGCACCATGACGGGCACGCTAGCCGCGCGGGCCCGGCGGCCCGCGCCCGGGTGTGGGTCAGGTCGGTTCGGTGCCGCCGGCGTCCGGGCTCGGCCCGGCCTGGGTGTGCCGGGCGGTGCCGGTGGCGCCCGGCACCGAACGGGTGGGGTCGAGGAAGACGAAGCGGATCTCCGGGTACCGGTCGGTGAGCCGCCGCTCGGCCTCGTCGGCGGTGGCCTCGATCTGCGCGCCGGTGGCCTCGTCGCGGAAGTCGACCTTCGCGGCGACCAGGATGTCCTGCGGGCCGAGCTGCATGGTCAACAGGGTGTCGATGCGCTCCACCTCGGGCAGCCCGGCCAGATCCTGCTCGATCTCGTGACGCAGCCGCTCCGGGACGGCCCGGCCCACCAGCAGCGACAGGTTGTTGCCGGCGAGGACCCCGGCGACCGTCAGCAGCAGGAACCCGATCAGGATCGACGCGACGCCGTCCCACACCTCGTCGCCGGTGGCGTGCGACAGGCCGACGCCGAGCCCGGCCAGCACCAGACCGATCAGGGCGGCGCTGTCCTCCAGGAAGACCGCCTTGACTGTGGTGTCGGCGGTCAGCCGCAGGAACCGTCGAGGCGTGGTCCGCCAGCGCCGCGACTCGCGGCGGACCTGCCGCACGGCCCGGGCCAGTGAGATCGACTCGATGACGAACGACACCCCGAGCACGATGTACGAGAGCAGGTAGTCGCCGCTGTGCTCGTGCACCAGGATCGTGGTGACGCCGTGGGTGACGGCGAAACCGGCGCCGGCGACGAACGTGAACATGGCCGCGAAGAACGCCCAGACGTAGCTCTCCTTGCCGTACCCGAAGGGGTGTCGCTGGTCGGCCGGACGGGCGCCGCGGCGCAGCGCCTGGAAGAGCAGCACCTCGGTGGTGGTGTCGGCGACCGAATGCGCCGCCTCGGAGAGCATCGCGGCGGATCCGGAGATCAGCCCGGCGATCAGCTTGGCCACCGCGATGGCGAGGTTGGCGGCGCCGGCGACGACGACTGTGCCGGTGCTCTCGCTCTCGGGCCTGGCCTCCGCTTGCGACATGAGGATCACCCTATGACCGGGGACGGCGACGCGCCGGGGGAGGCCCGATCCGAACAAGTGTGCGGCACGCCCGCGTGGGTGCACGGTGTGGGCGGGTCGGCTGCTAGCGTCTACCGCGTGTCGCGGACCCGCACCGAACGCCTGGTCAACCTGGTGATCTGCCTACTGTCCACGCGACGGTTCCTGACCGCCGCGCAGATCGCCGCGACCGTGCCCGGTTACGAGCACGATCCGGACGACGCGCGCGACCACGAGGCGTTCCAGCGCAAGTTCGAGCGGGACAAGGCCGAGCTGCGCGAGCTGGGTGTGCCGTTGGAGACCGGCACGGCGAGCGCCTTCGACGCCGAGCCGGGTTACCGGATCGCCCACCGCGAGTACGCGCTGCCCGACATCCTCCTCGAACCGGACGAGGCCGCCGCGGTCGGCATCGCCGCCCGGCTGTGGCAGCACGCCGGGCTGGCCGCCGCCGCGTCGTCCGGGCTGGCCAAGCTGCGGGCCGCCGGGGTGGACGTGGACCCGCAGGCGACCCTCGGCCTGGAGCCGATGGTCACTGTCGACCCGGCGTTCGCGCCGCTGACCGCCGCCGCCCGGGACCGCCGCGAGGTGGGGTTCGACTACCGGGTGCCCGACCGCGACGCGCCCAGCCGGCGCCGGCTGCAACCGTGGGGCGTGGTCTGTTGGCGCGGCCGGTGGTATGTGGTCGGCCACGACCAGGACCGTGAGGCGACCCGCTGCTTCCGGCTGTCCCGGGTCGTCGGCGCGGTCCGGGTGACCGGCGCCCCCGGCGCGTACGAGCCGCCGGCAAACGTCGACCTGATCAGCCACGTGGCCCGCTGGTCGGGCCCGGTGGAGCGCACCGGCCGGGCCACAGTGCTGGCCGCGCCGGGGCGGGCCGCCGGGCTGCGCCGCTGGGCGGTGGAGGTGACCGCCGGGCCGGACGGCGACCGGCTGGTCCTGCCGTACGCGGACCCGGACGGGCTGGCCGGCCACCTCGTCGGCTACGGCCCGGACGTGCGGGTCCTCGACCCACCGGAGGTCCGCGAGGCGGTCATCCAACGACTCAAGGAGATCGCCGTGCGCCACGACGAGCTGGCCGGCAGCGGGGGTGCCCGGTGACCCGCCCGGCCGCCCGCAACGGTTCCCGCGCGTCCGCCGACCGGCTGGCCCGACTGCTGAACCTGGTGCCCTACCTGCTGGCCCGGCCCGGCATCGAGATCGCCGAGGCGGCCGGCGACCTGGGCGTCACCGAACGTCAGCTCCGGGAGGACCTGGAGCTGCTCTGGGTGTGCGGGCTCCCCGGCTACGGCCCCGGTGACCTGATCGACATGGCGTTCGACGGCGACCGGGTGACCATCACCTACGACGCCGGCATCGACCGGCCGTTGCGGCTGACGCCCGACGAGGCCCTCGCGCTGGTGGTGGCGCTGCGGATGCTGGCCGAGACACCCGGGGTGGCCAACCGGGAGGCGGTCGAACGGGCCCTCGCCAAGATCGAGGACGCGGGCGACCTGGTGGGTGCCCCGGTGGCGGTCCGGTTGCCCGGGGACACCCGTCGGGTCGAGGCGCTGCGCGCCGCCGTGGAGGGCGGCAAGGCCCTGCGGATCACCTACTACACGGCCGCCCGGGACGAGACCACCGAGCGCGTCATCGACCCGCTGCGGATGCTCATGGTCGGCGGCCGGGCGTACGTGGAGGCGTGGTGTCGGCGTGCGGAGGCCGTTCGGCTGTTCCGCGGCGACCGGATCGACGCGATCACCGAACTGGGCGAGCCAGCCGCGGTGCCGCCGCAGGCCGTCCCGCACGACCTCACCGAGGGTGTGTTCCGCCCCTCGGCCGACCTGCCGCTGATCACCCTGCGCATCGGCCGGGGCGAGCGGTGGATCACCGAGTACTACCCGTGCGAGCGGGTGGAGGCCGGTGACGGCGACCAGTGGCTGGTCTCCCTGCGGGTGACCGACCTGGGATGGGCCCGCCGGTTCGTGCTGGGCCTCGGCCCGGAGGTGACCGTGGTCGCCCCGGTCGAGTTGGCCGAGCAGGTGCGGGCGACGGCGGCCGCCGCGCTGGACGCGTACGCCGTGCCCACGCCCACGGCCGTGCCCCGGCCCGCCGAGGTCGAGCCGGAGCGGACCCCGTCGGGTGACCCGGCGGTGGCCGGCCGCACCCAGTAGGCTGACCGCCGTGCTGATCTGGATCGTGCTCGCCGTGGTGCTGCTACCCCTCGTGGCGCTCGCGCTGGCCGTGCGGCCGGTGCTGGCCCGGCTGCCCCGACTGCGCCGCGCCGCCGTGGCGTTGCAGCGGCGGGCCGCCGAGGCCGAGGCGCTGCGGGAAACCGCCGAGGCGCTGCAACAGCGTGCCGAGGACGTCCAACGTCGGCTCGACACCACATCCCATCGACTCGCGGTGATCAAGGCCAAGCGCGGCTGATCGTGTACGCACCCGGCGGTGGTTGACGGATCATCGCGGGTTGGTCAAGACTTCACCCTCCCGGCCATACCACCATCACCCAGCGGGTGGCGGGCAGCCGATCCGCACGTACGATGGGCTGCGTACCACCCCCCGGACACAGAGCGACTGGAGCTTCTCATGGGTGCCCTCAAGCCGTGGCACATCGCTGTTCTCGTGGTTGTGCTGATCCTGCTCTTCGGTGCGAAGCGGCTCCCCGACGCGGCCCGTTCGCTGGGACGGTCGCTGCGGATCATCAAGGCCGAGACCAAGAGCCTGCAGGACGACGACCGCGACCTCGCCGAGAAGGCCGACGCGCAGGCCGGCTACCAGCCGCTGCCGCCGCACGCCGGGCAGCAGGCGCCGTACGCCGGCCAGCCGCAGCAGGCCCCGTACCAGCAGACCCCGCCGCAGCAGCCGGTCGTCGACCCGGTGCACCGCGTCCGCGACAACTGACCGAAGGGCCCCACCACCGTGGCCTTCGCACTGCGTAAACGCGGCCCAAAGGCGTTCGAGCGGGCCGCCGACGGCTCGATGACGCTCATCGAGCACGTCCGCGAACTGCGTAACCGGCTGTTCCGCGCGTCCGTGGCGATCCTCGTCGGGTTCGGCTTCGGTTTCTGGTTGGCCAAGCCGGTGCTGCACCTGCTCCAGCAGCCCTACTGTGACCTGCCGCAGGCCAGATATGTCGACGGCAAGTGCGAGTTCGTGCAGCTCGGCCCGGCCGACCTGTTCCTGCTCAACCTGAAGGTCGCGCTCTGGGTCGGGTTGATCGTGGCCGCGCCGATCTGGCTGTACCAGCTCTGGGCGTTCATCGCGCCCGGCCTGCACCGGCACGAGCGGCGCTACGCGTACTTCTTCACCGCCCTCGCCGCGCCGCTGTTCGCGGCCGGTGCGGTGCTGGCGTACTTCGTCACGGCCAAGGGCCTGGAGTTCCTGCTCAGCATCTCGGACAGCGAGATCAGCACGACACTGGAGATCACCAAGTACATCTCCTTCGTCACCAACCTGATCCTGTTGTTCGGTGTGGCCTTCGAGTTCCCGCTCGTCGTGCTGATGCTCAACTTCGTGGGCATCGCCAGCGCGAAACGGTTGCTCAGCTGGTGGCGGGTGGCGATCTTCGTGTTCTTCGCCTTCTCCGCCGTGGTCACCCCCACCCCGGACCCGTTCGGGATGACCGCCCTGGCGATCTGCCTCTCCGCGCTGTACTTCGGCGCGGTGGGCATCGCCTTCCTCAACGACAAGCGGCGTGGGCGGGGCAAGGAGATCTACGCCGGCATCGACGACGACGAGGTGTCGCCGCTGGAGTTCGACGCGGACCCGGTCGTGGCTGGGCAGCGGGTCGACTCGGCAGCGCCGATCGGCGTACCCGAACCGGTCGCCCCACCGGCACCGATCGAACGCCGCTACGACGACATGACCTGACGGTCGCGCACCACCCGTTCTGCCGACGCCGCCCCCATTGACCGGGGGCGGCGTCGCTGCATCACCACGCGCGCCGGCAGCGGAACTGATGGTGACGGCACCTGCCCCTGGTGAACGGCTGGTGTCCGACCGGTACGGTGCTGCCCGTGACCGCAGACGATCACCTGCCCGGCCCGGTCGCCGTGCTCGTCAACCCGACCGCCGGCCGGGGACGGCACCGCGCGCTGCTGCCCCGGCTGCTCGACGGGTTGGCCGCCGCCGGCCGGCCGGTCCGGCTGCTGCCGGCGTCCAGCCCTGCCGAGGCGGAGGCGGCGTGCCGGGCCGCCGTCGCCGAGGGCGCTGGCGCGTTGGTGGCGGTCGGTGGGGACGGCACCGTGCACCGGGCGTTGCAGGCCGTCGCCGGCACCGATGTACCGTTCGGGCCGATCCCGGCCGGCACCGGCAACGACTTCGCCCTGGACACCGGCTTTCCGGCCGACCCCCTCGCGGCGGCGGCGGTGATCGCCGAGGCGGTGCGCGACGGGCGCAGCCAACCGGTCGACCTGGCCCGGATGGTCGCCGTCGACGGCGCCGAGCGTTGGTACGGGGCGGTCCTCGCGGCCGGGTTCGACGCGATCGTCAACGAGCGGGCCAACCGGATGCGCTGGCCCCGCGGTCCGCGCCGGTACGACCTGGCGATCCTGGTCGAGTTGGCCCGGCTGCGCCCCCGCCGCTACACGCTGCGCCTCGACGGGGTGTCGCATGACCTGGACGCGGTGCTGGTGGCGGTGGGCAACTGCCCCACCTACGGCGGTGGGATGCGGATCTGCCCCGACGCGGACCCGACCGACGGGCTGCTCGACGTGGTGGTGGCGGGTCGGGTCAACCGGAGGACCCTGGTCCGGGTGAAGCCACGCATCTACCAGGGCACCCACGTCAGCCACCCGCTGGTGCGCAGTTTCCGGGCTCGCACCGTGGAGTTGGCAGCCGAGGGCATCACCTCGTACGCCGACGGGGAACGCTCCCTGGAACTGCCGGTGACGATCAGCGCCGTTCCGGGCGCCCTGCGGCTGCTGCGTTGACCCGTACCGCGCCGATGCTCGCCGCGATGACCAGCACGATGGCGGCGCACTCCAGCACTGTCAGCGCCTGCCGCAGCACCAGCCACCCGGCGAGCGTGGCGACGGCCGGGCCGAGGCTCATCAGCACCGCGAAGGTGGCGGTGGGCATCCGCCGCAGCGCCAGCAGCTCCAGGGTGTAGGGCAACCCGGAGGCGAGCACCGCGAGGGCGGTGCCCAGCGCCAGCACCTGCGGGTCGAGCAGCACCGCGCCGCCGTCGACGATGCCCAGCGGCAGGGTGACCAGCGCGGCGAGGGCCAGCGCCAGGGCCAGCCCGTCCGCGCCGGGAAAGCGGCCGCCGACCCGGGCGCTCAGCACGATGTACGCGGCCCACATGGCGCCCGCGCCGAAGGCGAAGGCCACTCCGGCGGGGTTCAGCCGGTCGAAGCCGCCCTGCCCGAGCAGCGCCACCCCGGCCAGCGCGAGCCCCGCCCAGGCCCAACTGGCCAGTCGTCGGGCGGTCAACACCGACAGCGCCAGCGGGCCGAGCACCTCGAGCGTCACCGTCAGGCCCAGCGGGATGCGTTCGATGGCCTGGTAGAACAGCGAGTTCATGCCGGCCAACGCCAGCCCGAACGCGCCGGCCGCGAGCCAGGCCGACCGGTCGTGCCCGCGCAGGCGGGGCCGGCACACGACGAGCAGCAGCACCGCCGAGATGGTCAGCCGCAGGGTCACCGCGCCGGCCACCCCGGTACGCGGGAAGAGCAACGCGGCCACGGCGGAGCCGAACTGCACCGACAGCGCCCCACCGAGCACCAGCCCCACGGCGGCGACACCGCCGCGCCGGGCCGGTGGCGTGTCGGCCGGCGATGGCGTGGGCAGCAGGGTCTCCGTCACGGGCACGACGGTAGGCGGTCCTCGTCGGCCACTGTGCGGCGGCGTCCACCGGCGTGGCCGAGGCAACCGCAGGTCAGCCGGGCAGGGCGAGGTCGAGCACCGCGCCCAGCCCGTTCTCCCGGCCCGGCTCGGCGGCCGGGAGCACCAGCACCGAGCAGCCGGCGGCCACCGCGCCGGCGTCCGCCGGGGTGTCACCGACCATCAGGGTCTGCTCCGGGTCGACGCCCAGCATGCCGCAGGCACGCCAGAAGATCGCCGGGTCGGGTTTGCAGCGCCCCACCTCGTACGAGAGCACGAACGCGCCGACCAGGTCGGTCAGCCCCCAGGTGTCGAAGTGTGGTCGTAGGTCGAAGCCGATGTTGCTGACCACTGCCACCGGCACCCCGGCGTCGCGCAGCGCGGTCAGGGTGGCGGCGGTGTCGGCGTACGGTAGCCAGCCCTCGGCGGTCAGCAGCCGCTCGTAGAGCGCGTCGGCGAAGCCGTCGATGCCGGCGTCGACGGTCTCGGCCAGTCCGGTGTACGCGCCCCGGTGGGCGTGTTGGTAGAGGTCCCGGTCGGCCCACAGTTCGGCGAGTCGGGGTGGCACCCGCGCCGGAAGTGGCCCGCCGGCCCGGCCGGCGGTCAGCAGTCGGTCGGCCAGCGAGGTGGCGCGGACCCGGTTCAGGGTGACGCCGCACGCCGCCGCGGCTTCCAGCACCCACCGCTGGGGGTCCTCCACCTGGGCGAGGGTGCCGTGGAAGTCGAAGAGCACCGCTTTGACAGGGCGTCGGGACGCCCGGCGGGCGGCGGGCGCCTCGGCGGTGCCCGGCGGACTGGTCTGGGGCGGTTCGGCATGGTCCGGCACGCCGTGCACCCTACCGACCGCCTCCGACCGCACCGCCGGACGGCCTTGTGCGGTGACGTGACTCGGCACGCACTAATCTTGGAGCCATGTCGAGCCCCGCCGAGCGGTACGCAGCGGCGCGCCGCAAGGCCGCACAAGCCGCACAGTTTCCGGCGCTGGACGAGTTCGCGCTCGAGTTGGGGTTCGACCTCGACGACTTCCAGCGGGAGGCGTGTCAGTCGCTGGAGCGGGGCAGCGGTGTGCTGGTCTGCGCTCCCACCGGCGCGGGTAAGACGGTGGTCGGGGAGTTCGCCGTCCACCTGGCGTTGCGCGGGCGGCCCGACGACCCGGCGCCCGCCGCCGACGCGACGACCCCACCGGCCCGGCGCAAGTGCTTCTACACCACGCCGATCAAGGCGTTGTCCAACCAGAAGTACCACGACCTGGTCGCCCGGTACGGTGCCGAGCAGGTCGGCCTGCTGACCGGCGACAACGCGATCAACGGCGACGCGCCGGTGGTGGTGATGACCACCGAGGTGCTGCGCAACATGCTCTACGCGGGCTCCAGCACCCTCCAGGGCCTCGCGTACGTGGTGATGGACGAGGTGCACTACCTGGCCGACCGGTTCCGCGGCGGGGTGTGGGAAGAGGTGATCATTCACCTGCCCGCCTCGGTCACCCTGGTCTCGTTGTCGGCGACCGTCTCCAACGCCGAGGAGTTCGCCGACTGGCTGGTCACCGTGCGCGGCGAGACCGCCGTGGTGGTCAGCGAGCACCGGCCGGTGCCGTTGTGGCAGCACATGCTGGTCGGCAAGCGGATGTTCGACCTGTTCCACGACGCCGACGCCGCCCGCAAGCACGACGTGCACCCGGAGCTGCTGCGGTACACCCGGGACACCGTGCGTCGCCTGGAGTTGGGGGAGGGGCGCAGCGCAGGCCCCGGTGCCGGCCGGCGTGGCCCGCGCTGGCGTGGCCCGATGCGCCCGGACATCGTCGACCGACTGGACCGGGAGGGTCTGCTACCGGCGATCCTGTTCATCTTCAGTCGGGCCGGGTGCGCCGCCGCCGTTCAGCAGTGTCTCGCCGCCGGGCTGCGGCTCACCTCGGCGGAGGAGCGGGCCGAGATCCGTCGGGTCGTCGAGTCCCGGGTCACCGCCATTCCGGGCGAGGACCTGTCGGTCCTGGGCTACTGGGAGTGGCTGGACGGCCTGGAACGCGGTCTGGCCGCCCACCACGCCGGCATGCTGCCGGTGTTCAAGGAGATCGTCGAGGAGCTGTTCGTCCGCGGCCTGGTCAAGGCGGTCTTCGCCACCGAGACGCTGGCGTTGGGCATCAACATGCCGGCCCGCTGCGTGGTCCTGGAACGGCTGGTCAAGTACAACGGCGAGGCGCACGTCGACCTGACCCCGGGGGAGTACACGCAGCTCACCGGGCGCGCCGGTCGCCGTGGCATCGACGTGGAGGGGCACGCCGTGGTGGTGTGGTCCCCGGAGACCGACCCACGGCACGTCGCGGGGCTCGCGTCCACCCGCACCTACCCGCTGCGTTCCAGCTTCCGGCCGTCGTACAACATGGCGGTGAACCTGGTCGGCACGGTCGGCGCGGAGCCGGCCCGGGCTCTGCTGGAGTCCTCGTTCGCCCAGTTCCAGGCGGACCGGTCGGTGGTCGGCCTGGCCCGGCAGGTGCAGCGCAACACCGAGACCATCGAGGCGTACGGCGTGGAGGCCGCCTGCCACCACGGCGACTTCGACGAGTACTTCGCGCTGCGGGTGGCGATCGCCGAGCGGGAGAAGGCGATCGCCCGGCAGGGGCAGACCCAGCGCAAGGCCGCCGCGGTGGCGTCGCTGGAGCGGCTGCGGGTCGGCGATGTGATCCGGGTGCCGTCGGGCCGGCGAGCCGGGCTGGCCGTGGTGCTGGACCCGGCGACCGGCGGGTTCGGTGAGCCCCGGCCACTGGTGCTCACCCAGGACCGGTGGGCCGGGCGGGTCAGCCCCGGCGACTTCACCACCCCGGCCGAGGTGCTAGCCCGGATCCGGGTGCCCAAGCACTTCAACCACCGGTCCCCGGGCGCCCGGCGGGACCTGGCCGCCGAGGTCAGCGGCACCGGCCTGGACCGGCATGGTGGCCGACGCGGGGGCCGCTCCCGCCAGGTGAGCGGCGAGGACCACCGGATCACCCAGCTCCGCACCGAGCTGCGCAACCACCCCTGCCACGCCTGCCCCGAGCGGGAGGAGCATGCCCGCTGGGCGGAGCGGCGTCGGCGGCTGGAACGCGACACCGAGGAGCTGCGCGAGCGGGTCAGTGGCCGTACGGGCTCCCTCGCTCGGACGTTCGACCGGATCGTGGCACTGCTGACCGAGCGTGGTTACCTCGCCCACGACGGCGCGGTCACCGACGCCGGTCGGATGCTGGGCCGGATCTGGACCGAGGCGGACCTGCTGGTCGCCGAGTGTCTGCGCCGGGGGGTGTGGAACGGGTTGTCGCCGGCCGAGTTGGCCGCCGCGGTGTCCGTGGTGGTGTTCGAGGCGCGTCGTGATGTCGACGAGCGGGCGTCGCTGCCGCGCGGGCCGGTGGCCGACGCGGTGGACGAGACGCTGAAGCTGTGGGGGGAGATCGAGGCCGACGAGGCGGCGCGAGGGCTGACCGCGACCCGGGAGCCGGATCTCGGTTTCGCCTGGCCCGTCTACCGGTGGGCGCGGGGCGAGGCGCTGGCCAAGGTGCTCGGCAGCGGGCACGAGATCGATGGTGAGATGCCCGCCGGTGACTTCGTCCGGTGGGCCCGACAGGTGGTCGACCTGCTCGGTCAGATTGCCGACTCCGGTGGTGCCACAACGGAGCTGCGCTCGACCGCGCGACAGGCTATAGCGGCCGTCAATCGAGGCGTTCTCGCGTACCACACGTCAGGCTGACCACTACGCCCAGTCATTTTCGGCTGTCGAATCGACGCAGCGGACCGTCACCGCCGCGGCACCCCGCGAATAGCCCGGGGGGGCACTGTTGCGCCTGATCACAGCACCCCTGATCATTGCCGAGGCGTCTTGTTGACGCGTCGGTAACGAATGGGGAGAAAGACGCCGTGGCGGAGATCAATCACTTTGAGTACGGGTGGATCACGCCCGCCCTGAGTTACGCGCTGTCCGTGCTCGGTTCGATCCTCGGTCTGGTCTGCGCGGGACGCATCCGTACGGCCCGGACGAACCGTCAGCGGGCGTGGTGGGGTCTGCTGTCGGCCTGGGCGCTGGGCGGCACCGCCATCTGGGCGATGCACTTCATGGCCATGCTCGGCTTCGCCGTCGAGAACACCCGGATCCGCTACGACGTGCCGTTGACCGCGGCCAGCACGGCCATCGCCGTGGTGGCGGTCGGTATCGGCCTGGCCATCGTGGGCACCGGTCGGCTGAATCCGGTACGACTGATCGCCGGCGGCGTCTTCACCGGCGCCGGGGTGGCCTCCATGCACTACACCGGAATGGCCGCCATGCGCCTCAACGGCAGCCTCGGCTACGACACCGTCCGGGTCGTGCTCTCGGTGGTCATCGCCGTGGTCGCGTCCACCGTCGCGCTGTGGCTCGCGATGACCGTCCGGCGGGGGTTGGCGATCTTCGCCTCCGCGCTGGTCATGGGGATTGCCGTCAACGGGATGCACTTCACCGGTATGAGCGCCCTGTCGGTGCACCGTCACGAGCGGGCGGGTGAGGTGACCGGCGCCGGGGTGAGCACCCTGCTGGTGCCGATCGTGCTGGCGGTGCTCTTCGGGGTCGTCGGTCTGCTCTACGCGTTGCTCGCCGCCCCGACCGACGACGACCGGGCCGCCGCCGCGTACCTCGACGGGCGCCGGCTCGCGGAACCGGCGCCCTCGACGCCCACGGCCGCTCCCGACCCGGTCGGGTTGCGCGCCCGGTCCACCCTTGGCCAGCCGGGGACCCCGTTCCCGTCCCGTCGGGACACGCCGCCGCGCTGACGACGTGCGGCCGGCCCCGCCTTCCGCGCGGCGCGGATCAGGCCGGCCGGCGGCTGGGGCCGATGGTGAGGGTGACCAGTAGCCCGGGGTGGTCGGTCGCGCCGTGCATGGGCACCAGTTCGCGACAGCAGAGCGTGATGTCGGTGGTCGCCGTGATGTGTTGCAGCCGGCCGTCGTCGATCCGCTGATGGCCCGGTGGTGTACAGGACCGCACGTCGGGGTCGTGCCCGGCGCGCAGGTTGAGGTCGCCGCCCAGCACTGTGGGCTCGTCCCCGGCGTCGCGGCTGATCGTCGGCAGGATGGTGTCGAGCAGGTGGTCGCACTGGGTGAGCGCGATGCGGTAGCCGGTGGCGGACAGGTGCGTGGTGCAGGCGAGCAGGGCGCCGTCGACGTCGACGCAGAGCCAGGCTCGTTCCTCGGGGTCCGCGAGGTCCTGGGTGGGGTGGGTTCCGGCGTACACGGTGTGCGGGGTGGCCGACGTCCGCACGTGGGTCAGCAGCCCGATGCCGAACCGTTGGCCGTTGCGGCAGCGGGTGTCGTCGCCGCTCGGGCGGTCGCCGGCGGCCTGGAACGCGGCCACCACGGTCCGGCCAGGGTGGACGGTTTGGAACACGCCGTGCAGGGCGGACAGGTCGCCCGCGCAGATTTCGTTGAGGGTGACCAGGTCGGGTGCCTCGGCGGTGATCACCTCGGCGGCCCTGGCCATTGCTCGTCCGGTGTAGCAGCCGGCGCGGCCACTGTTGCAGAGGTTCAGCTGGAGCATCCGCAGGACCGTGGGCTGCGGGGCGTCCGTGGCGTCGGCGATGACGGTCGGCGGCACTGTCGGCCGGGTGGCCGGCAGTGCGGCAGCGGCGAGGAGGCAGCCCACCGCCAGGGTGCGGCGCAGGAACCGGTACGAACGGGCGGCCACACGGACTCCGGGGTGCACGAGGCGACAGTCATCGCCGAGGTACCAGTGATCCTACTGGCGGCCGATCGGCGATTGGGATCCAGAGCGGCGGGCCGCGAGGGGGCACCCGCGGCGGGTGCCCCCTCGGGTCGGTCAGTGGGTGCGGACCGCGACGGCGGTGTACGGCGTGGTGGGGGTCGGCGGTGTGGTGAACCGGGCGTTGGGCAGGTAGAGCCGGCCCAACGACTTGGCGACGGTGGTGGGCACGTCGAAGGTCGGGTCGGTGATGATGCTGGTGAGCGTGCCGGCGGTGCCGGTGTGGTTCAGCCGGACCACAGCGACCTGGTTGAGGCGGTTCTGCACGACGTAGAGGGTGCGGCCGAGCAGGAGCAGTCCGTCGCCGTTGGTGAAGGTGTGGCCCGGCACGTCCACGACGGTGCTCGCGCCGGTCGCCGGGTCGACCCGGTACAGCGTGCCGGTGGTGGACTGGACGACGATCAGCGCCCGGCCGTCCGGTGTGGTGGCGATGCCGTTGAGGTTCACGCCGGTGCCGACCTGCTCGTAGGCGCCGGTCAGTGTGATCGTGGTGAAGGCGTCGGCGGGAGGCAGCGCCCCGCCGCGACCGAGCGGCAGCCGGTAGAGCACCGGCCGGTTCGAGTCGGTGAAGTACGCGGCGTCGCGGGTCAGCACGACGTCGTTGACGAACGTCGGGGCGGTGGCGAACTGGTAGCGGGCCAGGACTTCGCCGGTGCGGGTGTCGAGCACGCGCGCGTCGCCAGCCGTGCCGCCGGAGACGAAGAGCCGGCCGCGTGGGTCGACCTTGAGGCCGAGCGACGGCGTGCCGGTGGCCGCGCCGATCGTCGTGCCCCGGCCGGTGACCAGGTCGACGCGCTGGATGGCGCCGGTCGCGCGGGAGCCGAAGTAGGCGTACCGGCCGGCGGTGGCGATGCCCTCGGGCTGGAAGCCGTCGGGAAGGGCGAGGACGGTCGGCGGCTGCCCTGCGGGGTGCGCCTGCGCCGGCGCGACGGCGATGGTGACCAGCATGGCGGCGGTCAACGCGCCGCCGAGCGTGGTGCGGAGGGGGCGGTTCACTGTGCTCCTTCCGGGCGGAAGCGGCACGAGCCGACACGTCCGCCACGTTCACTGGGGCCAGGACCCTCCCCACTGTACGACCGCTGGCGGGCGTCCGCTCGGCGTCACCGGCGCGGCCTTCGGGTGACCGCGCCGGTGAGCCCGTCGAGCGGGGCGGCTGTCAGGCGTTGCGGACCAGCCTCCACCGGTTGTCGGCGCTGCCGTTGTCTGGATCCTGCACGGCCTGCGCTCCCCAGGCGGTCGACCCGTTCAGGATTCCGAGCAGTTTGTTGCTGTTGACGTTGCGGATCTTGTAGGTGCCGTCGCCGTTGTCCACCAGGATCCACCGGTGGTCGGCGGTGCCGTTGTCGGCCCACTGGAGGACTCTGGCGTTGTCGGCGGTGGACATGTTCTCCACGCCCAGGACCTTGCCGCTGTGGACGTTGCGGAACCGGACCGCGTTGCCGTCGGTGATGACCACCCAGTTGTGGTCCGCGGTGCCGCTGTCGCCCCACTGCACGGCCAGACCGCCGTCGGCGGTGGACATGTTCTGCACGCCGAGGACCAGCCCGGTGCCGACGTTGACCAGGCGGTAGCTGCCGGTGGGGCCGCCGCTTCCGCTGGTGTTCCAGTAGACCGTGTAGTTGTAGCCGTGGGCGTCGTAGAAGGGGGCGAGGTTCACAGTGGACCCGTTGGCGCTGGCGGTGAACGCGAGCGAGCTGGTGCTGGTCCGGGTGATCGAGGAGACGGTGAGGGTGGGCAGGGTGCTCAGGGCTGTGTTGCCGTAGTTGCCGGCCAGCACCGCGGGGCCGTACGTGATCGCGCCGACGTTGGCGTTGTCGTTGGCGGCCTTGATGGCGACCTGCATCGGCAGCCGCACGGTGATGGTGTCGCCTGCGGCCCAGGTGCGGGTGACCGTGGCGTAGCTGCCCGGTGTGGTGGTGACGTTCTCCACAGTGCCGTTGACGGCGATCGTCGCACCGCTGGTCCAGGACGGGATCCGCACCCGGATGCTCCATGAGCCGCTCATCGAGCCGCTCAGGGTCAGGGTGGTGGTGTCACTGACCGGGAAGCTGGTGGTCTGGGTGACGGTGATGCCGCGCTGCGTCCAGTTCAGCACCGACGGCGTGAACAGGTTCACGCTCAGCGTGGTGCCGTTGTAGAAGTAGATGGAGTCCATCAACCTCGTGTTGATCTCCAGGCCGGTGCCCTGGCAGCACCAGAACGAGTTGTAGTCGGTGCTCCAGGTGCCGCCACCCCACGCCGGGCCCACACCCCGACGACCACCCGGCCGCAGCGGGGTGAAGTAGGTGATGTGGCCGCGGCTGTCGGCCGAGTTCTGTCCGCCGATCAGGTGGTTCATCAGCGCGCGCTCGTAGTAGTCGAAGTAGTCCGCCCGGTTCGGGTCGAGCAGCCACAGCTCCCGGGTCAGTTTGAGCATGTTGTACGTGTTGCACTGCTCGCAGGTGTCGTTGGTGAGGTAGCCGGCGATCGCGTTGGGCGGCCGGAAGTGCTCCGCCTGGCTGTTGCCGCCGATGACGTAGGTGTGCGCGCCGACGGTGATGTTCCACGCGTTGCTGGCGATGTTCCGGTAACGGGTGGTCCCGGTGGCCTTGAACTCCCGGGCCGCGCCGATCCACTTGGGCACCTGCGTGTTGGCGTGCTTACCGTTGAGCTGGTCCTGGCCGGAGGCCAGCGGGTCGAAGATGGCGGCGTGGTCGAACCGCTGTGCGGTGGCGAGCCACCGGCTGTCGCCGGTCTGCTGGTAGATGTCGGCGAGCACGTCGTTCATGCCCCCGAACTCGGTGCCCAGCATCGACTGCATCTGGCTGGAGCTCAGTCGGCTGGTCCGGGTGTCGACCCAGCCCGCCAGTGACAGCAGCACCGTACGGGCCTGTGTGTTGCCGATGTAGCGCCAGACGTCGAGCAGCCCGGCGAGGGTCTTGTGGATGCAGTAGTAGGGCACGTTGCCGTTGGACAGCGTCCGTGCCTCGAGCGCGCTGAAGTCGGACTCCGGGAAGCCGGAGAGGTATCCCGCGCCGAAGCCGGCGGCGCCGTTGTTGGCCTGGCACTTGGCCAACTCGGCGACCATGTAGTTCGCCTTGTCCCGGCAGGTGGTGTCGCCCAGCACCGCGTACGCGTACGCCCACGCGCTCAGGAAGTGGCCCTGCATGTGGGTCCGGAACGGGAAGTTCGGTGCGTCCCAGCCCCCGTTGGTGGCGGCGCCGTTCGTGGACAGCCGGTGGTTGGCGCGGAAGTTGTAGAGCATCCGGTCGACGTCGACGAACCGCAGGTAGTTGAGCGTCCGAGACTGGTTGTCCATCCAGCGGCCGGAGGTCAGCCGCACCTGACCGAGGTCGAACGCGTACGCCGAGACGCCGATGTCGGACCGGACCGGGGGCACGACGGCGGCGGACGCGCTCCCGGGGGAGACGGCGGTGCCGGCCGCGGAGAGCGCCACTGTGGCTCCGGCGGCCTGAAGCAGGTGGCGGCGGCTGAGGGGTGGGGGTGGCATGGGGAACCTCCAGGTGGCCGGGTACGTCGGGGCCGCCATCGATGGCGGGGGATCGTCGGCGGCAGAGGGCCGGCGACGGGTGCGGTGTGGGTGGTGGGACGGGGTCGCCGTGGACGCTGGGTGCCCACCCCTGCGCTTATCGCGGCACATCGATGTGATCGCTAACATAGTTGGTCGTTAACACGCCCGCAACCCCCAAGGCGCCTCGCCGACTCGTCCCTCGGAGCGGCTGACCTGGCGTGCCGGGCTCAGGTGGCAGCTATGGTCCGAAACGGACATTCGCCTGCCTGGCGTTCACCGGAGCGATAACCGTGCGTGACGGATGTCGAGGACTGCTCTTCCGTTGACGCTCGCCCGGCCGCTCAGTACGGTGCATCGTAACTTATCGATGTCAGCGTCGATACATCACTGCTGCGATGTGGTTACGACTGTCATCTCGCACTCGCAAAAATCCAGGTCAGACGGGGGAGGGGTCCTCAGGAGCAACCTGTTAGCGCTAACACGTCACCCAGTCAGGCATCGCGCACGGCGCACTCTCTGTGGGAGTAATCGTGAAGGTGGAAGATCGAACCACAACCCGGGCCACCCGCCGGGCCAGGCGGGTCATCGCCTGGCTGGCCAGCATGGCCTGCGTCCTCGCCCTGATCCCCGGTACGGCCAAGGCCGACAACCCCATCGTCCAGAACATCTACACGGCCGACCCGGCGCCGATGGTGCACAACGGCCGGGTGTACCTCTACACCGGACATGACGAGGACGGGTCCACCTACTTCACCATGCGTGAGTGGCGGGTGTACTCGTCCGCGGACATGGTGAACTGGACCGATCACGGCTCGCCGATGAATCTGGCGACGTTCGCGTGGGCGGACGCCAACGCGTGGGCCGGGCAGGTCGTTCCGCGTAACGGGAAGTTCTACTGGTACGTGCCGGTGCGCCAGCGCTCCAACGGGCAGATGGTCATCGGCGTCGGGGTGGCGGACAGCCCGACCGGACCATTTCGCGACGCGCTCGGTCGGCCACTGGTCGGCAACAACGAAATCGACCCGCACGCGTTCATCGACGATGACGGGCAGGCCTATCTGTACTGGGGTAACCCGGGTCTGTGGTACGTGAAATTGAACCCGGACATGATTTCGTTCTCCGGCAGCGCGACGCGTATCCCGCTCACCACGGCGGGGTTCGGTACCCGGAGCGGTAACGCGAGTCGGCCGACCCTCTACGAGGAGGGGCCGTGGGTGTTCAAGCGCAACGGGTTGTATTACAACGTGTTCGCGGCGGAGTGTTGCTCGGAGTTCATCGCGTACTCCACGGCCACGGGACCGACGGGGCCGTGGACATATCGGGGAACGATCATGCCGCGGCAGGGCGCCAGTTTCACCAATCACGCGGGTGTGATCGATTTCCAGGGTGGTTCGTATTTCTTCTATCACAACGGCGCACTGCCCGGTGGCGGTGGTTACACGCGTTCGGTCGCTGTGGAGAAGTTCAGTTACACCAGCAATGGTCTGTTCCCGACGATCACGATGACGAGTACGGGTGCCCCGCAGGTGGGCACGCTGAACCCGTACGTGCGGCAGGAGGCCGAGACGATCGCGTGGGGCTCGGGGATCGAGACCGAAGTGTCCAGCGAGGGCGGGATGAACGTCGGCTGGATCGAGAACGGCGACTACATCAAGGTCAAGGGCGTCGCGTTCGGCGCGGGTGCGACAGCGTTCAGCGCCCGGGTCGCGTCGGCAACCAGCGGCGGCCGGATCGAGGTACGCCTCGACAGCGCCAACGGCCCGACCGTGGGCACCTGCACCGTGGGTGGCACCGGCGGCTGGCAGACCTGGACCACCAGCACCTGTTCGGTCAGCGGAGCGACCGGCACCCATGATCTCTACCTGCGCTTCGCCGGCGGCAGCGGCAACCTGTTCAACATCAACTGGTGGCAGTTCGGCGGCACCGGCGGCGGCAGCGCCACCAACCTGATCACCAACGGCGATGTGGAGAACGGCACGACGGGCTGGGGTGTGCACGGCAGCGGAACGCTCGCCAGGAACACCACAGTCGCGCACGGCGGTACCGGGTCGCTGTCCATCACCGGCCGGACCGGCGCCTGGAACGGCCCCAGCCAGGACGTGACCAGCAAGCTCACCAACGGCAAGAGCTACACCACGAACGTCTGGGTACGAGCACAGGGCGGCACCCCGTCGGCGAAGGCGACACTGTCGCTGACCGCGAACGGCACGACGAACTACCTCCAGCTGACCCCGGCGGTCGGGGTGAACGTCAACGGTTGGACCCTGCTCACCGGCACCACGACCGTGTCGTGGAGCGGCACCCTGACCAGCGCCGCCTTCTACGTCGAGACAGCCGAGGGCACCGACAGCCTCCTCGTCGACGACGCCTCGTTCCAGTGACGGGTGCTGCCGGAGCCGTGCTCGGCGCGGCTCCGGCAGCACGGCGACGTGCCCGGCCACTGCGACGGGGCGACAGGTGCCAGGCGTGATTGGTGACGACTTGACGAACGGCATGTTATCGCTCACAGTCGATGGTTGAGGGCGGCCGCACCTGTGGTTCACCGGGCGAACCTGCTGTGGCACCTCGACCCGTGACGTCCGCCCAGGGCATGCCGGACGTCGGGTCAGGACTTCCCCGCACCCGCTGCCGCGACGGCGACCGTTGCTGACGTCTCCGATGTCGCAGGAGCAGATTCGGGCGTGCGTCTCCATCGCTGCACCACCACAGAGAAGGAATCCGCATGAATCACAGAAGAGCCCTGCGAGCGGCGGTGACCATCGCCGTTGCCGGCGCCCTCGCCGCCGGTATGACGTTGACGCTGACCTCCACGGCCAGCGCCGGCACGACCCTCCGGGCCTCGGCGGCCGAGAAGGGCCGCTACTTCGGCGCGGCCGTCGCGACGGGCAAGCTCTCGACCAGCGTGTACGCGACCATCCTGAACCGTGAGTTCAACAGTGTCGTGGCCGAGAACGAGATGAAGTGGGACGCCACCGAGCCGCAGCAGGGTCGGTTCAGCTACACCGGTGGTGATCGTCTGGTCAGTCACGCGCAGGCCAACGGCATGAGCGTGCGGGGTCACGCGCTGCTGTGGCACCAGCAGCAGCCGGGCTGGGCGCAGGGCATGTCCGGCAGCGCGTTGCGCAACGCGGCGATCAACCACGTCACGCAGGTGGCGACGCACTTCCGAGGCAAGATCCACTCGTGGGACGTGGTGAACGAGGCGTTCGCCGACGGCGGTAGTGGCGGGCGTCGGGACTCGAACCTTCAGCGCACCGGGAACGACTGGATCGAGGCGGCGTTCCGGGCGGCGCGGGCGGCGGATCCGGGTG
Source organism: Micromonospora vinacea (assembly GCF_015751785.1). Lineage (NCBI taxonomy): Bacteria > Bacillati > Actinomycetota > Actinomycetes > Micromonosporales > Micromonosporaceae > Micromonospora > Micromonospora vinacea. The sequence goes on from NZ_JADOTY010000001.1 coordinate 5,256,547, forward strand.
CGAAGTTGTGTTACAACGACTACAACACCGACGGGATCAACGCGAAGTCGACGGGGATCTACAACATGGTGCGGGACTTCAGGTCCCGTGGCGTGCCGATCGACTGCGTGGGTTTCCAGTCGCACCTGGGCACCTCGCTGGCCGGTGACTACCAGGCCAATCTGCAGCGTTTCGCTGATCTCGGTGTGGATGTGCAGATCACCGAGTTGGACGTGATGACCGGTGGCAACCAGGCCAACATCTTCGGCGCCGTCACCCGCGCCTGCATGAACGTCTCCCGTTGCACCGGCATCACGGTGTGGGGGGTGCGCGACTGTGACTCGTGGCGTGGGTCCGACAACGCCCTGCTGTTCGACTGCAACGGCAACAAGAAGGCCGCGTACACCAGCGTTCTGAACGCCCTCAACGCCGGCCCCGCCATCCCCACGGACCCGCCGACCGACCCGCCGACGGACCCGCCGACCACCCCGCCGCCGGGAACCGGTGGCTGCTCGGCGTCGGTGTCGCTGAACTCGTGGACGGGCGGTTTCGTGGCCACAGTGAAGGTGACCGCCGGCTCCGCCGGAACGAGCGGGTGGAACGTCAGCGCCACGCTTGCGAGCGGTGCCAGTGTCACGAACACCTGGAGCGCGACGGCCAGTGGCTCCAGCGGCACGGTCCGGTTCGCCAACGTGGACTACAATGGCCGGCTCGGCGCGGGCCAGGTCACCGAGTTCGGCTTCCAGGGCACGGGCAGTGGGGCCGGCATCACGCCGACCTGCACCGCCTCCTGAGCACGACTGACTGACCGCAGACGTCGGCCGGTGTGGGGGACCGATCCTGGTCCTCCACACCGGCCGACGCCGTGTCGCGACGATCAGGTCGATCAGGAGTATGGAAGCCGCAGCACCGACTGGTTGCCGATGCCCACAGTGGTCGGGTTGTTGCCGATAGCCGACCACACCTCCACCCGGACCGTGCCGTTGCTCAGCGCGCCCAACGTGCCCGTGGCCGAGGACAGGCCGGCGTTCTGGGTGTAGTGCTCGTAGCCGGTGACCGGGTCGGTGGCGAAGTAACGCAGCGTCTCCACCCGTTCCCAACTGCCGTTGCCGGTGAGGTCGTAGGAGATCCGCACCTGCACGCCGTTGCCGACCGCCGTCCCGGCGTCCACGAACAGGTCGAACGCCGTCTGCCCGCCGGCGTAGGCGAGGTTGAGGCCGGTCGCCGTGAAGACCTGGGCGTTGGTGGGCGTACCGTCGTGGTTTCCGTTCGCCGCCGCGACCGTCGTCGTGGCCGCGCTACCGGCGGCGCCCAACCCACCGCCGGGCAACAGGTACCGCGTCGGGTTGCCCGGCGTCGGCGGCGGGGTGGTCGTCGGCGGCGGGGTGGTCGGCGTCGTCGGGGGGACGCCGCCGGCCGCGTTGCCACCACTCCAGGTGTACGCCCCGGTGGTGGCCGTCTTGCCGGCTCCCACGGTGAGCGTGGTGCCGTTGGAGAACGTCACAGTGATCGGCGCCGCCGTCGGGTTCGACGCCACGTAGGTGCGAGCCCCGTTGCGGGAGAAGACCGCGGACAGCGGATGGTTGCCGGTCACGGTCGTGTCGACATTGCCGAGGGCCGCGAGGTTGCGGATCCAGTGGAACGTGTGTGCCCGACTCTCGCCCTCCTCCGGGGTGTAGCCCGGGTTCGCGCGGAGGTTCGCCAGTGCCGTGTCGGGGTCGCCGAGGGCGTGGAACTGCCAGAGGATGTCCTGCCACACTGTCGGTTGTCCGCCGTTGTTGCGGACGAGCTCGGCGTAGTTGGTCCGCACGTACGCCGGGTTGTTGCCCAGGTAGAGGTGACCGCCGGTGACCGGGAGCAGGTTGATGCCCTGGATCATCTCCGGCTCGCCACTGAACCAGGTGGCGTACGCGCCGCCGTCGCCCCAGACCATGCCGACCGTCGAGTGCCCGAACGCGCTGGGGAAGTTCTGGTCGCTGACGTCGAACCAGTACTCCTGGATGGCCGCGGCCTGCGTGGTGTAGAGGAAGACGCCGGCGTCGCGGACGGCCGTGTCACCGGTCGTCTGCCCCCACTGGATCAGGGCGCTCGCGAAGTTCATCCCCTCCGACGAGGACTCCTGGTTGTTGCCGGAGCCGAAGGACCCGTGCCCGGACGCCCAGTCGTGGCCGGCGTAGATGTCGAAGTCCCGCAGGTACGGAAAGCGGGTGTCGTCGCGACGGTAGTTGTTGGCGTCCCGGATCAGCAGGTCGACCATCCCGCCGTAGCGGCTGGTGGCCGCCCAGGTCGGGTCGAACTTCGCCAGGGTCGCGGCAGCGGCGATGTAGTAGCCGTAGTGGAAGTGGTGGTCGTTGAGCTCCTGGTCGGACCCGTACGACGCCGGGTAGCCGATCAGGGTGCCCCAGTTGTTGTCGTAGTAGAAGACCCGGCTGGTCTTGCCGCTGGACGCGGTGAACCAGTCGGTGAGGGTGCTGCGGATCGCGTTCAGCGCGCTGTCGCGCGTCGTGACGTCGTTGACCTGGTCGGCGATCTCGGCGATCCGCGCGGCCCGGCCGAGCCCCTTGCCGGTCCAGTAGGTGTCGTTGCCACGTTGGTCCATCGGGTTGGCGCGGGTGGCGGCCAGGTGCCCGGTGAGCGTCGCCAGGTCAGCACCGCTGCCGTCGCCGACGGCCGGCAGCTCCGGCAGGATGCCCTGGAACTTCATGGCGGTGCGGAACTGGTTGACGCCGGTGAGCACCTTCATCCGGCCGCGCGCCGACGGGTAGGTCGGCGTGATCGCGGTGGAGCCGCTCAGCGACTTCCACTGGTGCGGGTAGAGGCTGACCACGGTCTGCGTGGCGGTGCCCTCCCGGGCGGTGGTGGTGAACGCGTACGTGGTGGTCAGGCCGCTGCTCGCGGGGTTGTAGGCGTACGAGACCTGGGTGCCGGTCACGTGGGCGTGGGCGTACCGGCCGTAGGTAGCGGCCAGCTCGGCGCGCTCGGTTGCGCTCGACGTCGGGGGCAGGAGGGCGACGGAGAAGTAACCGCGACCGGCCAGGGTGGACGAGATCCGACCCGACGCCACGGTCCAGTTGGCGCCGCTGGGCGCGAACCCGACGTAGTCGTGGCCGTTGACCCGGAAGCCGATGGTGGCGCCGCTGTTGGACCAGACGTCGGGGGTGCCGGCGGTGCTGATCTGCGCGTTCCCGCCGGTGGTCTGGAAGTACGCGAAGGGCAGACCGTGGCCGATGGTCGCGCGCATGGTGCGCGTTCCGTCGCTCCAGTGCGGGCTGACCGTCCAGTCCGTCCAGCCGTCGACCTTGACCAGGGGTGCGGCGAGCCCGGCCACACCGACCCGGATGTCCTGCACGTACGGGTAGTGGAACTCACCGACGCCGGTGGCGGTGCCGCTGATGGCGGGAGTGGAGTTGGCGGAGAAGCCGAGCCCGTCACCGAAGGTGTCGTACGAGATCGGGTGGGCGTGCAGCGGTTCGCTGAAGGAGCAGTCGGTGCGCTTCCACAGTAGGGAGGACCACCAGTCGTTCGTGGGTATCGGACCGGTGGGCGCGTTGGCGGTGGCGAACTGCCGGGGGTTGCTGGACATCGCGCCGCAGCCGCTGGGGAGCGGGCCGACCGGGGTGGTGGTGTAGCTGCCGGCGCCGACGGGTGCGGCTTCGGCCGCGCGGGTGACGGGGATGGCGAGGCCGCCGACGACCAGGGCCAGCGCGGTGGCGGCGGCCAGGGCCCATTGGCGGTGGGGGACGGGAGGTTTCATCGTGCCTCCATCGCGCGCGCCGGGTGCGGCCCTTGCCGGGTCCAGCGCTTTGCGTCTGAATTGGGGGGAAGGTCAGGTGAGAGAGCGCTCTCTCGGCAACGGTAATGGAGTACCGAGATCCCCGTCAATGTGTCCAACCCGTTGCGTGCTGATGTCGCTATTTGCCGGCGGCGGCACGGTCCCCCAGCGGTTCGCCCTCACGGTCGCTCACCAGCGAGTCCGGCACACGCATCCGCCACGCGTCCGTCACCAGCTCGGTCAGCCGGTCCAGGTCGACCGCCGCCAGGCGCAGCAGCACCAGGGGCAGGCCGTGGTAGCCGGGCGTGGTGAAGAAGATCTCGGGCTCCCCGAGCAGGAGAGCCTGCTTCTCGGCCTCGTCGCCGACGAACAGCACAGCGATGTCGAGCCGGATCACCCGAGGCTTGCCCGGTACCCGCTCCGGATAGGACCAGACGAAACCCTTGTCGGCCACCCGGAAGTCGAAGCCGTCACTGGGAATCTCCACCGTGTGCGGCAGGGCCAACGCCACCCGGCGTACGTCGTCCGCGTCAGCCACCGAACCCCCTCGCACCGCGCACCATCCGCATGCGCCGAGATTACGCGGTGGACAGCTCGACGGCTGTGGCGCCGACGATCGCCCGTTCGCCGTTCTCCTGGACATAGCCGACCACGCTCGCGTTCCGCGGATCGAGATCAGGTGGCGTGGCCAGCTCCATCTGCCCCCGCTCGGCGTCCAGGCCCACCGACCGGAAGGCGCGTACGACGTTGTCCTGCCGCAGCGTCCGCCCGGCGTTCTCGCCCCGGGCGATGTTGCTGGTCAGATCCCGTTCCACGACCGCCACGTGCAACACCGCGCGCTCCGGCGGCCGTTCGGCCCGGTAGTCCACCATCACCCGGTCATTGCCCACGTTGGCGATGGAGAGCGTCAGTGGTGTGGTGGCGGTCGCGGCCACGGCGGACATGATCGCGCCGGCCGCCCGTCGGCGATCGGAACCGACGAACTCGACGGTGCCGTTGACGACCATCTGCGGGGTGTACAGACCTCGGGTGCCGAACGCGCGGGCGTACGCCTCCTGCCGCGCGGTGTACGCCGCGTCCGCGAACTGGTCGGGCCAGCCCAGGTCGTCCCAGTAGTCGACGTGGAAACCGAGGGCGAAGACGTTCTGTCCCCGATCCCGGGCGTCGCGCTCGATCTCGCTCAGCAACTCCTCCGCGGGAGGGCAGCTGTTGCAGCCCTGGGACGTGAACATCTCGACGACGGCGAAGCCGCCGTCGGCCGATGGATTCGTCATGGTGGCGTGTCTCCTCCCACGGTCTGGCCGGCGGCGCTGCGTTCCCGTTTCGGCAACGACAATGCGCGGGCGCCGCGTCCCTGCCGGCCTCGCGGGGAGTGCCGCCAGGCCGGGTGGTTGGATGGTCGGGTGCAGTTCACCGTGACAGACGCGCCGGCGCGGGAGCGTTTCGAGGCGCGCGACGAGTCGGGCGCGGTCGTCGGGTTCGTCACCTACCAGCTGACCGGCGCGATCATCGCCTACACCCACACCGAGGTCGATCCGGCGTACGAGGGCAAGGGCGTCGGGTCGACGCTGGCGCGGGCCGTGCTGGACGACGCCCGGGGCAAGGGCCGGACCGTCGTGCCGATCTGCCCGTTCATCGCCGACTGGGTGGTCAAGCACCCGGAGTACGAGAGCATCGTGGTCCGGTCCACCCGCAAGATCAAATAAGCGCGCGCCGCCGGGCGTTGTCAGGCGTCCGGTAGGAGCGTGGCGGCGAGGGTGCGGGCGGTCGCGGTCAGGGTGTCGATGTCCAGCCCGGTCCGCCCCATGAACACCAGCCCCTGCTGCGCGGCGAGCAGCGCGCGCGCCGTCTCCACCGGGTCGGCGTCGCGCGGTAGGTCACCCTCGTCCTGGGCCCGCCCGACGCTCTCGGCGACCAGGGCGGTCGTCGCCTCGTAGGTGCGCCGCGCCTCGGCGAGAACGTCGGGGTCGCTGGTGGCGAGTTCGTACGTGCTGTTGGCCATGAGGCAACCGCGCCGAGCGGCGGCTCCGCCCGGGTCGTTCACCGGCGCCATGACGAACGCGCGCAGCGCGTCCAGGGCGCGGGGAGCGGACGCGAGCATCTCGCGCAGGTAGCCGCCGCTGGTGTCGGTGTATTCCCGCAGCGCCCGCAGGAACAACCGGTGTTTGTCACCGAAGGCGCCGTAGAGGCTGCCCTTGCCCAGCCCGCTGACGCGCACCAGGTCTTCCAGCGAGGTCGCCGCGTAGCCGGCGTCCCAGAACTGGTCCCGGACGGCGCGGATCACCTGCTCCTCGTCGAACTGTCGTGGCCTGGCCATGTGACCAGCGTAGCAATTATTGACCGATCGGTCCACCAAACGTATGGTGGACCGATCAGTCAATAACCAGATCGCCTGGAGGACCAACCCATGACACAGCCTCTTGCCGGCAAGGTCGCCCTCGTCACCGGCGGTTCCCGCGGTCTCGGCGCGGCCACGGCCCGCGCTCTGGCCGACGCCGGCGCGGACGTCGCCATCACCTACGTCGGCTCTGTCGACAAGGCCGCCGCCGTCGTGGAGGAGCTGGAGGGCCGGGGGGTACGCGCCCTCGCCCTGCAGAACGACCAGGCGGACAGCTCCCGCGCACCGCAGCTGATCAACGACGTCGTCACCCGGCTCGGTGGCCTGGACATCCTGGTCAACAACGCCGCGATCTCCCTGGAGCAGGGCAGGACGGTCGACGACCCGGACGTCGACGTGGCCATCCTGGACCGGATGCACGCCACCAACTACACCGGCGTCATCGCGATCATCCGCGCGGCGGCGAAGGTGCTGCGCGACAACGGGCGGATCGTCAACATCGGCTCCGGAATCGGCACCCGCGTCGGGGTACCCGGCCTCGCCGACTACGCCGCGACCAAGGCCGGGTTGGTCGGCTACACCCGCGGTGTCGCCCGCGACCTGGCGCCGCGCGGCATCACCGTCAACATGCTGCAGGCCGGGCTGATGTTGACCGGGATGGAGCCACCGTCCCCGGACATGCTCAAGGGCATGGTGTCCAGCCTCGCGATCCAACGGGTCAGCGACCCCGCCGAGACCGCCGCGGCCATCGTGTTCCTGGCCAGCCCCGCGGCCTCGTACATCACCGGCGCCGTGCTTGACTCCAACGGCGGATACACCGCCTGAGCCCCGCCCCTCCGCAGCCCCGTCGGGAGACCCCAACGATGACAGCCGCCACTTTCCGTGCCCTGCACCACGACCGTGCCGCCGGCGACCCGCTCGTCCTGCCGGGCCCCTGGGACGCCGCCAGTGCCCGGGTGCTGGCCGACGCCGGTTACCCGGCGCTCGCCACCCCGAGCGCGGGTGTCGCCGCCTCGCTCGGCTACGAGGACGGCGCGACCCCGCCGGACGAGATGTTCGCGGCGGTCGCCCGCATCGTCCGCGCCGTGTCCGTTCCCGTGTCCGCGGACGTCGAGGGCGGTTACGGCCTCGCCCCTCGCGAGCTGGTCGGGCGGCTGTTGGAGGCCGGCGCCGTCGGCTGCAACCTGGAGGACTCGGAGGGACACGCCACCCTCAAGGACCCGCGGCGGCACGCCGACTGGCTGGCCGAGGTACGCGCGGAGGCGGGCGACGATCTCTTCATCAACGCGCGCGTCGACACCTTCCTGGTCGGGACGGGTGACCCGGCCGACGCGGTGGAACGCGCCCGCCTCTACGTGGCGGCCGGCGCCGACTGCGTCTACCCGATCCTGGCGCCACCGCAGGTGCTCCCGCAGCTGCGGGAGGGCATCTCCGGGCCGATCAACATGGCCGCTGGACCGGACCGGGAGTCCGTGGCCGAGCTGGGCCGGCTGGGCGCCACACGCATCACCTTCGGCCCGGGCATGCAGCGGTACGCGATGGCGTCGATCGGCGACCTCGCGGCCGAGCTGCGCGCCTGAGGCTGCACGTCACTCCCGCGCTAACGCCGCGCAGCCGCGCGGCCTGGGGTTCCTGCAAGTCGGGGTGTCCGGGGCGGGTGGATGGCGCGGTTTCCTGAAAGCCGAGTCGATCACCGAGACGGTGGCGTGGGGGATTCTCGGCAGCTACGGACAAGCCCCCGGCGCGCCGTCGTAGTGACGGCTGCCGGGGGCTCGAAAACAGGCGGTCAGGCCTGGTTGCCGTTCGGCAGCACCGCCGCCATCTCCTCGCCGGCGCCGGCGAGCACGCGCGCCTGCTGCGGCCAACTGGCCAACCCCGGTGCGGCGCGCAGGCCGGCGGCCCGGATCAGGTCGCGCAGCGCCGGCTCGTCCAACTCGCCGAGCTGGCCGTACGTGCGCACGCCGGCGTCCTGCAACGCGGCCGCCATCTTCGGCCCGATTCCCTGAATCCGGCGGAAGTCGTCGGCCGGGCCCGTCGGGTCGGCGTCGACGCTGCTGATCGTCGTGTCGGAGCCCGACCGGACCGGAGGGGTCGCGGTGCTGACCGGCCGGACCGGCGGCGTTGCCACCGCCGACCGCTCGGCCTCCGCAGCGTCGACTGCGGAATCGGCCTGGGCCGGCTCGGCGTTCACGGAGTCGGCCTGCGCCAGCGTCGGGTCGACCGCCGCGGCCTTGGTCTCCGCATCGTCGGCCGGCGCGTCGTCGGCCGGCGTCGCGTCGGCGGGCGCGCTGTCGACGGTGGTGGCCGCGACCGGCGCGTCGTTGGCGGGCGGGAGGTCGTCCGCGGGCTGCCGGGGAGAGACCACGGCGGCGGCCGGGGCGGTCTGCTCGTCGACAGTGACCGGCTCGGGGGCCGATTCCTGACGCAGTTCCTCGACGTCGGATTGCTCGGTCGCCGGTACCGGTGGCGGGTCCTCGGTCAGCGCCATGTCCGCCGGGTCGGCGGTGCTCGGTGCGTCCGCCGGCACGGGCACCGGCGTGGGACCGTCCGGTCCGGTCACCGCGGCTGGCGCGCTGACCGTGTCGACCGGCACCGGCTCGTCGGCGACCGCGGCGGGTGCCGGGTCGACGGCGGCCGCGGGCCGGGCCTCGTCGGTGGTGGCAGCGGGCGTGGGCGTTTCGATGACGGCCAGGCCGGCGACGGGGTCACCATCCACTATCGAATTGCCCTGTACGCCCCGCCGGCCGCGCAGCAGCCACCCGGCGGCCAGGCCCAGCAACAGTGCCAGCACCAGTATCAGCGAGTGTCCGAAAGACCACGCCACGGCGAACCTCCCTCTCAGCTCGTTGGAAAAGTCACGAGAAAAACTCGCCGCAGCTTCGCACACGCGTATTGCCGGCGAGAGAGAGGATCGGCCGACAGCGTTGAGGGTGGGCCAGCCACCTCAGTCGGTGCCTGCCGGGTGACACAGCGTCGCCCAATCACACCAGAATCCGACAGGTTGAGACGAGGACCGGAAGGACCGTGACCCGGCAGGGCCCGGACGCGATGAGATCGAAGCCGGGGTACGGAACGGACCTCGGCGAGACCGGCCTGGCACAACCGCGCCGGACATGATGCGACCCGGGCCCGGCGAGGGACGCCGAGCCCGGGTCGGGCGATGCGGGGTTCAGTCTCAGTCACCCTCGTAGGTGTGGAATTCGTCGACGAACCGGCGCCGGAGCGGCGGCACCCGGCTGGTCACTCCGAAGTAGCCGCGCGCGCCGAGCAGCGCGAGCCGGCCCACCACCGGCCGGTACATCCGGTCGTCGCCGTTGGTGCCGCTGCGGTTCAACGACTCGGCGACCCGCGCGAAGCCGTACGGTGCCATCACCGCCTCGTAGTCGGCGACCGCCTGGAGCAGTGTCTTGTCGCCGGCGGTGGCGCGGCTGAGCTGCGCGCAGAGCAGGCGGGCGTCGCGCAGCGCGGTGTTCGCGCCCACGCCGCGACCCGGGGTCATGGTGTGGATGGCGTCGCCGAGCAGGGTGACGGTGCTGCTCTTCCAGGGCGGCACCGGCTCGGAGGTGGACACCTTGATCGGTAGGGCGCTGGCCGGGTCCGCGTGGGCGAGCAGTTCCCGCAGGTGCGGGTGCCAGTTCGAGGTGAGGTTCAGGGCGACCTGCACCAGGTCCTCGCCGCGGCGTTCCATGATGTCTGCCGGGAATCGGTTGGCCGCACTCCAGATGATCAGGTTGATGTTGTCGGTGGTGGTGTCGTGGGCCAGGCCGGGCCAGTCTCGGAGCCGGGCGGCGTCGGCCTCGCTGACGCCGGGCTTGATCGCACGGTCGGCGTCCCACTTGAACTCCATGACGTGCAGCACGCCCATCATCCCGCCGACGCCGAAGATCAGCGAGATGCCCTGCTGAACCCGCTCCGGAATGAGACCGCTGGTGTGCGGGGTCAGCGGGATCCGAGTGGCGATGTTGATCGTCCCGGCGTCGCGGGTGACGGCGTGCGGCAGGTACTGGCGGCGTACGGCGGAGTGCGTGCCGTCGGCCGCCACCAGCAGGTCGCCGGTGGCGCTGGTGCCGTCGGCGAAGTGCGCGGTGACCGTGCCGTCGTCGCGTTGCTCGTACCGGGTGAAGGTCTTGTCGAACTGCACCACGTCCTCCAGGCCGGTCAGCAGCACCTGGCGCAGCACCATCCGGGCCACCGAGTGTTCGGTGCGTACCGGGTCGGCGCTCGGCCGCAGCCCGAACGTCGCGGTCTGGCGGAGCCTCTGGGTGACGACGTTGAAGTAGTGCGGCGGCCGGGCGCAGGTGGCCAGGAAGGTGGCGAACAGTTCGGGGGGCAGGCACTCCCGTAGCGCCCGGCTACCGGTGGGGCCGATGCCGACCCGGTAGCCGAGCAGCCCTTCGGTGCGGTCGCGGTGTCGTTCGTAGACGGCGACGCTGATCCCGGCGCGGCGCAGGCCGTGCGCCAGGCACAGCCCTCCCGTGCCGGCGCCGATGATCAGGACGTGCGGCGGCGCGGCGGACATGTCAGCCGGCCGGGTGCGCGGCGGGCGCCTCGCTGCTGGCCGGTCGTGGAGCGGGCGCGTCGGCGCTGGCTGGGCGCGCAGTGGGCGCCTCGGCCGCGTCCCACCGGTAGAAACAGCCGGCGATCGCGTCCCGGGGGGAGCGCCAGGTCGGCAGGTACGGCGACGTGTGCGCGGAGAGCCGCTCGTTGACCTGCTTGAAGAGCGGGTGGTTGCGGGCCGCCGCGAGCGCGTCCGGGTCGACGTCGTCCGAGGTCTCCAGCAGGTGTACGCACAGGTCGTGCAGGCAGTACAGGGATCGGTGCGTGACGCCGGTCAGGCCGGGGAGTTCGGTGGCGTCGGATTCGGCGAAGATCTGCGCGACCCGCCCCTCCGCTCCTGGGATGATCCGGCTGACGATCAGTAGACGACTCATGGGACCCCTTCCGCCGGTGGCCTGCCCGACCCCTCGGGGACCGGTGCCACGTGCTCTGTGCGCCCACCGTGCCGCAGCACCTGTCACATCACCGTCACGTACGCCGGGCGGTCGGTGACGGGCGGCGCGTCACGTACGCCGGACGGCGGGTGACGGGCGGTCGGTGATGGCCTCGCGGCTGGCCTGCCGGATCGGGGCGAGCGTGTCGTCGAGCAGGGCGCTCATGGCGGGGCTCGGCTCCAGCCGCAACTCCCGGCGCAGGAGGTCCCGGTAGACGTAGAAGGCGTGCACCGCTTCGAAGGCGTTGCCCTCGGCCAGGTGGATGCGGACCACCAGCCGGTGTGGTGTCTCCCGTAGCGGCTCGGCGGCCATCGCCTCCAGCGCCGCTTCGAGGGCCTCGCCGTGCCGCCCCGCGGCCAGGTGGTGCCCGGCTACCTGTTCCAGCATGTGCAGGCGCAGTTGGCGCAGGCGCTCCCGGTCCAGTAGCACCCAGTCGTCGTACCAGCCGGGGAGGAGGTCGTGCCGCCCGGCGGCGAGTGCCCCGGCCGCGGTGCGGGGGTCGTCGCCGTCCCGGACCCGGGCCGCGGTGCCGACCAGGTCGTCCACGTCGAGCCGGACCGCCGGGCCGAGGCGTACGGTGTCGCTGGCCACTGTCATCGGGCAGCACGGGTCCTGTCGGAGCCGCCACAGGGCGGTACGTAGGGAGGACAGCGCCCGTTCCTCCGACGCGTCGGGCCAGAGCAGCCCGGCGAGCTGGCTGCGGGTGGCGCCGGGGCGGAGCCCGATCAGCGCGATCACCCGTTGCAGCCCGCGTGGCACCACGACCGGCACGGCCTCGCGGAGGAGTCGGAAGCCTCCGAGCAGGTGCAGTGAGACGCCCTCGTCGGGCGGGTCTCCGGCGGTCGGCACGGACGGATCAGCGGCCACGGCGGCACCCCCTGCGGAACGCTCGTCCCGACTGTCTGCTGTGTCCCGGATCGGTTGCCCGCGACGCCACTGTCGACCCCGCCGACGGAGGCGTGGTCGGGCGCGGCCCCGCCCACCGAGGCCGCCGGGCTGACCAATCTGAAGATTATCAATGATGGTCACGTTGAGTCAACGTCAGCGGCGCCGTCTATTAGTGACAGTCAACCCGAGATCGGTTCTGAACTGCATAAACATTAGCGAGCGGAGAGCGCTGGGCGCATAGCTGATACACAGGTTGCGTCAACGCAGCGTCACCGCCATGCGTCGCTGGTCGGCCCGGCGCGGTGACGCCGCCGTGACGAGGATCGGCGCATCGTGTCGGCAGTCGTCCAGCGCGTCCGGGGGCCACCCGTCGCCGGCCGGACGTCGTGGGGGGAGGCCCAGTATGGAGCGATCGCTGATCGTCGCGAAGGTGGATCCGACCGCCGAGGAGCGGGTCGCCGAGATCTTCGCCGAGTCGGACGCGACGGAGCTGCCGCGCCTGGTCGGTGTCCGGCACCGCTCGCTGTACCGACTGCACGACCTCTACGTGCATCTGCTCGAGACCGCGCAGCCGGCGGAGGGCGCGGTGGAGGCCGCTCGTGACCACCCCGAGTTCATCCGGGTCAGTGACCGCCTGCGACCGTACGTCTCGCCGTACCTGCCGACCTGGCGCTCGCCGCGCGACGCCATGGCGCGGTGCTTCTACCGGTTCGACGCGCCGGACGGCGGGCGGCGGTCGTGACGGCCACCGCGCCGCATGAAGAGCAGCTCTGGTCCCGCTGCGCCGGATGCGCCAGCCTGCTCTACCGCAAACGGCTGCGCCGCAACCTCGACGTCTGTCCGGAGTGCGGGGAACATGCCCGACTCGGCGCGCCGGAACGCCTGCGCCAGCTGGTCGACCCGGGTTCCCTGCGTCTGCTGCCCGACCTGCTGCCGGAGGCGGACCCGCTCGACTTCGTCGACGTGCTGCCGTACCCGCACCGGCTCACCGGCGCCCGGGCCAGCACCGGCCTGGCCGAGGGGGTCGTCTGCGCCACGGCCACCATCGGTGGGCACCCGGTGGCCCTGGCGGTGATGGATTTCCGCTTCCTCGGCGGCAGCCTGGGCTGCGCGGTGGGCGAGCTGATCACCCGGGCGGCCGAACGGGCGCTGGACGATCGCACTCCGCTCGTCCTGGTCACCGCCTCCGGCGGGGCGCGGATGCAGGAGGGTGCGCTGTCGTTGATGCAGATGGCCACTGTCAGCCAGGCCATCGCCGCGCTGCGCGAGGCGGGGCTGCTCACCGTGAGCGTCCTCACCGACCCGACCTACGGCGGGGTGGCCGCCTCGTTCGCCACCAACACCGACCTGGTGCTCGCCGAGAGCGGCGCGCGGATGGGCTTCGCCGGCCCCCGGGTGATCCGCCAGATCACCGGTCGGGCCCTCCCGGAGGGCTTCCAGACTGCCGACTTCCTGCTCCGACACGGGCAGGTCGACATGGTGGTGCAGCGAAGGTCGCTGCGTGGACGGCTGGTGGCGCTGCTCGCCGCGACCCGCGCCGGCCGTCCGGCGCGTCCGCCCGTACCCCGGCAGGAGCCGGCGTCGCACCGCGAGCGTCTCGCCGACGACGGCCTGGCTCTCGCGCGGCCGGCGGTCGAGGGAGACGCCGGCACCCCGGGAGCGGGCGACACCCCGGCGGTACGCGACGCGTGGGACACCGTCCGGATGGCGCGGCACCCCGGACGACCGACCACACTGGACTACCTGGACTCCGTCTTCGACGGGTTCGTGGAGCTGCACGGCGATCGGCTCGGCGCGGACTGCCCGGCCATCGTCGGTGGAGTGGCGCGGCTGGCCGGCCGGCACGTGATGGTCATCGGCCACCAGAAGGGGCACACCACCGCCGAGCTGGTCGCCCGCAACTTCGGCATGGCCAGCCCCGCCGGGCACCGCAAGGCGCTGCGGCTGATGCGCCTCGCGGCCCGCCTCGGCCTGCCCGTGGTCACCCTCGTGGACACCCCGGGCGCCGACCCCGGAGTGAGCGCCGAGGAGCAGGGCCAGGCGGCGGCCATCGCCGAGAACATCCTCACCCTCACCGTGCTGCCCACCCCCGTGCTCGCGGTGATCACCGGCGAGGGCGGCAGCGGCGGCGCGTTGGCGCTGGCGGTGGCCGACCGGGTGCTGATGCTGGAGAACGCCGTCTACTCGGTGATCAGCCCCGAGGGGTGTGCGGCGATCCTCTGGCCGGACCGTTCCGCGGCGCCGCAGGCGGCCCGCGCGTTGCGACTGACCGCGCCCGACCTGCGTCGGCTCGGGGTGGTCGACGAGGTCGTGTCGGAGCCGACGAGCGCCGCGCACGACGACCCGGCGGAGACCGCCCACCGTTTGCGGGCGGCCCTGCTGGCCAATCTCCTGCCGCTGCTGGACGTGCCGCCCGCCATGCTGGTCCGCCTGCGCCGGCAACGCTTCCGGCGGTTCGGCGCGAACCGCGCCGGCGCCCGGGCGGGCCTGCGATGACCGCCGGTGATGGTGCGCTGTCGACAGTCGACGCGTCCGACGAGGTCGGGGTGGACGGCGAGGAGGCGCTGGCCGGGCTACGCCGGCAGGCGCAGCACCTGATCGCCGAACTGGCCGGGCCGGTGCGCCGGATCCGGCTGCGCAGCGGGCCGGCGGTGCTGGAGGTCGAGTGGCACCCCGAAGACGCGAGCCGACCGGACCTACCCGCCGTACCGGCCCAGGCGACGCCGACGGCGCCGCCGCCAGCGGCGATCCGGCCGCCGGTGCCCGGGCCCGCCGCGGTGCGGGCACCGATCGTCGGCACCTTCTACCGGGCGCCGGAGCCCGGCGCGCGGCCGTTCGTCGCGGTGGGCGACCTGGTCCGCCCGGGCCAGCCGGTCGCCATCGTCGAGGCGATGAAGCTGATGAACGAGGTGACCACCGACCGGGCCGGCCGGGTGGCCGCGATCCTCGTCGAGGACGGCCAGCCGGTCGAGTACGACCAGCCGCTCGTCGAACTGGACCCGGCGTGACGGCGCGGGGTGGTTGACCATGTTCGAGACAGTGCTGATCGCCAACCGGGGCGAGATCGCGCTGCGGGTGCTGCGCGCCTGCAAGGAGCTCGGCGTCCGGACTGCGGTGGTCTACTCCGCCGCCGACGCCGACTCGGCGGCGGTCCGCCTCGCCGACCAGGCCGTCCGGATCGGACCGGCGTCAAGTCGGCGCAGCTACCTCAACGCCGCCGCCATCGTGGAGGCGGCCCGGCAGGTGGGCGCGCAGGCCGTGCACCCCGGCTACGGCTTCCTCTCCGAGGACGCCGACTTCGCCGAGATCTGCGCCGACAACGGGCTGACGTTCATCGGCCCCCCACCTGCGGTGATGGCCGCGCTGGCCGACAAGTCCTCGGCACGGGCACTGATGAGCCGCGCCGGCCTGCCGCTGTCGCCGGGCAGTGTCGCGCCGGTGCCGACCGCCGCCGCGGCGGCCGAGGTGGCCGAGGCCGTCGGCTACCCGGTGATCGTGAAGGCCGCCGCCGGGGGCGGGGGCCGGGGGATGACAGTGGTGCACACCCCGGGTGAGCTGCGCCGGGCGTACGCGCGCACCCGGGCCGCCGCGCAGGCCGCCTTCGGCGACGACCGGGTGTACGTCGAGCGGTACCTCACCGAGGCGCGGCACGTCGAGGTGCAGGTGCTCTGCGACGCCCACGGCAACGGCGTGCACCTGGGCACCCGGGACTGCTCGGTGCAGCGCCGGCACCAGAAACTGGTCGAGGAGGCCCCCGCCCCGGCACTGCCCGCCGCCGTTCTCGACACCATCGCCGAGACCGCGCTGCGGGGGGCGCTCGAGGTCGGCTTCGTCGGTGCCGGCACGTTGGAGTTCCTGGTCGACGCCGAGGAGAAGTTCCATTTCCTGGAGATCAACTGCCGGATCCAGGTGGAGCACCCGGTCACCGAGATGGTCACCGGGATCGACCTGGTGCACGAGCAACTGCACATCGCCGCCGGGGTGCCGCTGCGCTGGCGGCAGGAGGAGATCCGCCTGCACGGCGTCGCTGTGGAGTGCCGGGTCAACACCGAGGACCCCGCGCGCGGCTTCGCCCCCACCCCGGGACGGTTGGAGCGGTTCACCCCGCCCGGCGGCCCGTTCACCCGGGTGGACACCCACGCCAGCGCCGGATACCTGGTCGGCCCCTGGTACGACTCCCTGCTCGCCAAGGTGATCGTCTGGGCGCCCGACCGGGAGTTGGCCCTCAACCGCCTGGAGCGGGCCCTGGACGAGTTCGACATCGCGGGTCCGGGCGTGCACACCACCATCCCGTTCGTCCGGCGGGTGCTCGACGACGCCGCATTCCGCAAGGGCCGCTACACCACCGGCCTGGTCGACCGCCTGCTCGCCGCCCCGGCGCGGGGGCCGGCGGCCACTCCCGCACCGCGCACCGCGCCCGCCGCAGATCCCGACGCAACCCACAGGAGGACCCGATGACCGTCACCCATGGTCGCCCGATGACCGCCGAGATCACCGACATCCTGGTGGCGCACTGCGGGCTGGACGCCGACGCCGCGGCCCGGGCGCCCGCCGCGTCGCTGGAGGAGTTGGGCATGGACTCGCTCGCCCTGCTGGAACTGTCGGCGGTCGTATCCGACCGCTGGCAGGTGAGCATCCCCGAGCAGGCCGGGCAGCTGAGCATCCCCGCCGTGGCCGACCTGGTCGCCCGCCGCGCCGACCCGCCCGGGCACACCGAGAACAGCGTGGTCATCCAAGCGCCGCTGGGCCTGGTCTGGGAGGTCACCAACGACGTGGCGAACTGGACCGAGCTGTTCACCGAGTACGCCGTGGTGGAGATCCTGCACCGCGAGGGGCACACGGTGCGGTTCCGGCTCACCATGTACCCCGACGAGAACGGGGTGTCCTGGAGTTGGGTCAGCGAGCGCACCGCCGACCCGGTGAGCAGGCAGGTGCGGGCGCACCGGGTGGAGACCGGGCCGTTCGAGTACATGCGCATCCACTGGCGTTACACCGAGGAGGCCGACGGCACCCGGATGACCTGGACGCAGGACTTCGCGATGAAGCCGACCGCGCCGGTCGACAACGCGGCGATGACCGAGCGGATCAACACCAACAGCGTGATCCAACTCGCGGTGATCAAGGACCGGTTGGAGCGGATCGCCTGGCAGCGCGCCGACCAGGGCAGCACGACCGCCAGCGACGCGCCGACGGGAGCCGACGATGAGTGACCTGAGCACCCGCCCGATCGCCGCCCGGGACGTACCCGCCGACCGCCGTCGCGGCGGTGAGCTGCGGGTGCTGCTCGGCCCCCGCACCGTCGGCAGCACCTCGGGCTTCCTCGGGGTGGCCACCCTCGAACCGGGGGAGCGGATCGCCGAGCACTACCACCCGTACAGCGAGGAGTTCCTGTACCTGGTGCGGGGCGCGATCACCGTCGACCTGGACGACCAGCCGACGCTGCTGGCCGCCGGCGAGGGGCTGTTCGTACCGGTGAACGTGCGGCACCGGCTGCGCAACACCGGCGTCGAGCCGGCCGAGGTGGTCTTCCACCTGGGCCCACTCGCCCCCCGGCCCGAGCTGGGTCACGTCGACACCGAGCTTGTCGAACAGCGGGGCACGTCGTGAGCGCGAGGAGTGAGCCGGGTTTGCGAGCCCCGCAGTCGCGAACCATCGATGGCAGCGTGAGCGCGAGGAGTGAGCCGGGTTTGCGAGCCCCGCAGTCGCGAACAGAGGTGACGCGATGACCGGGCGCCGCACGGTGGTGACCGGGATTGGGGTGGTCGCCCCGGGCGGCGCCAGCCGGGACCGCTTCTGGAAGACCATCACCGAGGGGCGGACCGCCACCCGGCGGATCAGCTTCTTCGACCCGTCGGCGTTCCGATCGCAGATCGCGGCGGAGTGCGACTTCGACCCGGTGGCGGCGGGGCTCAGCGAGGCCGAACTGCGGCGGGCCGACCGGTACGTGCAGTTCGCGCTGGCCTGCTCCGCCGAGGCGGTGGCCGACGCCCAGTTGGTGCTCACCGACGCGGAACGGGACCGGGCCGGAGTGGTGCTGGGCACGGCGGTCGGCGGCACGATGGCGTTGGAGCAGGAGTACGTCACAGTGAGCGAGCACGGCCGGCGCTGGCTCGTGGACGGGGCGCGCGGTGGCCCGTACCTCTATCAGGCGTTGGTGCCCAGCAGCCTTGCGGCGGACGTGGCCTGCCGGCACGGGTTGCACGGCCCGGCGCAGGTGGTCTCCACCGGTTGTACCTCCGGTATCGACGCCATCGGGTACGCCCACCAGATGATCGTGGACGGTGAGGCGGACGTGATGCTGGCCGGTGCGGCCGACTCGCCGATCTCGCCGGTCACTGTCGCCTCGTTCGACGCGATCAAGGCGACCAGCCCGGACAACGACGACCCGGCCCACGCCTCCCGGCCGTTCGACGCCGACCGGCACGGATTCGTGCTGGCCGAGGGCGGGGCGGTGCTGGTGCTGGAGGAGGCTGGGCACGCCCGGCGGCGCGGGGCGCACATCTACTGCGAGGTGGCCGGCTACTCCAGCCGCAGCAACGGCTTCCACATGACCGGGCTGAGGCCGGACGGGCTGGAGATGGGCCTCGCCGTCACCGACGCGCTCAAGCAGGGCCGGATCCTGCCCGAGCAGGTCTCCTACATCAGCGCGCACGGCTCGGGCACCCGGCAGAACGACAGGCACGAGACGGCCGCGTTCAAGCGGGCGCTGGGCCAGGCCGCGTACCGGGTACCGATCAGCTCGATCAAGTCGATGGTGGGGCACTCGCTCGGCGCGATCGGGTCGATCGAGATGGCCGCGTGCGCCCTCGCCATCGAGTTCGGTGTGGTGCCGCCGACAGCGAACTGGAGCACCCGGGACCCGGAGTGCGACCTGGACTACGTACCCAACGAGGCGCGGGAGGTCCCGGTGGACGTCGCCCTCTCGGTGGGCAGCGGGTTCGGCGGTTTCCAGTCGGCGATGGTCTTCCGCCGGATGCTCGGCACGGTGGCGGCGTGAGCGAGCGTAGCGAGCGAACCATCAGGCACAGCAGCGTGGCGTCTCACGCCGGCGCGGAGCGAAGCGGAGTGCTGGCGTGAGTGAGCGTAGCGAGCGAACCATCAGGCACAGCAGCGTGGCGTCTCACGCCGGCGCGGAGCGAAGCGGAGTGCTGGCGTGAGTGCCGAGGTCGCTCGCGCCGTGGTGACCGGCATCGGGGTGGTCGCGCCGAGCGGCATCGGCGCGGACGCGCACTGGCGCACGGTCCTCGCCGGCACCCGCCGGACCGGGCCGATCACGTTGTTCGACCCGTCCGGCTATCCGACCCGCTTCGGTGGGGAGGTGCCCGGCTTCACCGCCGACTCCTACGCCGACAGTCGGCAACTGGTGCAGACCGACAGGTGGACGCACCTCGGGTTCGCCGCTACCCGACTGGCGTTGGCCGACGCCGGCCTACCCGACCGGGCCCCCGACCCGTACGGCTACGCGGTGACCCTGGCCAGCTCGTCCGGGGGCAACCTGTTCGGTCAGCGGGAGCTGCAACGCCTGTGGGGCGGCACGTCGCGGACGGTCGGGGCGTACCAGTCGATCGCCTGGTTCTACGCGGCCAGCGTCGGGCAGCTCTCCATCCACCACCAGTTCAAGGGCCCGAGCGGGGTGCTGGTCGCGGAGTCGGCCGGTGGACTGGACAGCCTGGCGCACGCCGCCCGCGCGGTGCGCCGGGGCACCCCGGTGGTGATCGCCGGGGCCACCGAGTGCCCGCTGAGCCCGTACGCGCTCGCCTGTCAGCTGCGCTCGGGGCTGCTCAGTGACGTCGCCGACCCGGAGCGGGCGTACCGGCCGTTCGACGCCACGGCCAGCGGCTACCTGCCGGCCGAGGGGGGAGCGGTGTTCGTGGTGGAGGAGCTGGGGCACGCCCTGGCCCGGGGCGCCCGGGTCTACGGCGAGGTGAGCGGGTGGGGCTCCACCCACGACGCCGCACACACCACGGCGGAGAGCACCGGTGACCCGGCCCAGTACGCGCGGGCGATGCGCCTGGCCCTGGACCGGGCGGGCGTCGCCGCGGCCGGGATCGACGTGGTGCTGCCCGACGCGCTCGGGGTGCCCCGCTACGACCGCAGCGAGGCCGAGGCGCTGCGTGCCGTGTTCGCCGACCGGCCGCCCCCGGTGACCACGCAGAAACCGCTGACCGGACGGGCGTACCAGGGCGGCTCGGCGTTGGACGTGGCCACCGCGCTGCTCGCCTTCGCCCACGACACGCTGCCCGCGTCGGCGGGGCCGGACGAGGTGGCCGAGGGCTGCGAGTTGGACTTCCTGCGCGAGCACCGCCGGCCGCGCAGCCGGCTCGCGCTGGTCTGCGCGCGGGGCTTCGACGGGTTCAACAGCGCGCTGGTCCTGCGTGGGGCCGCGCCGATGAGGGGAGAGGCGTCATGAGCGACAAACGGGCCCGGGTGGTCTTCCTGGTACGGGTGCCGGTGCCGCGCACCGAGCAGTTCCTCGCCGCGTACGAGGAGGTGCGGCACCTGGTCGCTGGCGGCGTGCCGGGGCACCTGGTCGACCAGGTGTGCCGTTCGTCGACCGACCCGGAACAGTGGTTGATCACCAGTGAGTGGGCGAGCCTGGCCGACTTCGAGGACTGGGAACGCACCCCGGAGCACCGGGACCTGGTGCGCCCGATGCGGGAGTGCTTCACCGACGCCCGTTCGCTGCGCTTCCACATCCACGCCCAGACCCCGGCCCTGGCCTGACGCTCCACCCTCGCCCGGTGATCGCGACGTTGTTGGCATGATCAGGTGATGAGAAGTAGGTCCCAGGGGCGCCACTGACCTACTTTTCATCACCTGATATCAGGGGCCGACGCCATCGGCCCACCCGCAATTAAATTATCACATTACTCACTCTTGATCAGCGCTACTCTGGCCGCGACCAGTAGAGAATGCACGGCTTCCGCTGACATGTTCCACCGGGCATCTCCAATCCGTGTCGGTATCGTAATGGAGGCACCATTTGTTCGCCCTTCCAGTGTGACTCCACCCTTAACGAGGAAGGGTTTGAGGTATTCAGGCTGAGGTGGAATGAGGATCGCCATGAAGTGGCGTCCGAAATGTTCTAGAAGGTGCAGCTCCATCCCTTCCACGGGAGGCACCACTCTCTGTTTCGCTATCTGATTATAGGACTCGATGGACAAGGAGCCGACGGAGCAGCCGGCCGCACTAGTAATAACATCCTGGCCCGCCTTGTTTCTGGAGGTCTTCATCCCTATGATGAGTAGTGCCCCCTTCTCAGTATTGGCAAGTGCGGCCAAATCCATCGCGTACTCATGTTTCTGGTTTTCATTTTGAAAACCGTACCCCTTCTCTTTAACCTCTAGGAACGCGGACTCCGCCTGCCCTAGGAGGCCTTCGGGGCGCCCGGAGGCGACGAGGGAGAAAGCGCTAATGGGTGACCTTGGATCGATCTTGTCTGGACCCACAATCAAGCCGAGCAGGTCTGTGAATTCTGCAATTCTTCCGACCGTCCACGAATCACCGAACAGTAGCCGGAACTCCATGTAGTTCCCGCTACTTCCGTACTCCATATATTTGATGCGTAGTGCGGTGATATTGTAAGATCGAAAAATTGGGCCGGTAGCGTTTCCAGCCTCGACCTCGACGTGCATCCACGGGTCGAGTACACCAACCTCCGCGACCAGTCGGCCCTCGGAGTCGAATTCGAGGAGCAGGCTTATCCTTGCAGACTCGTCAATCGGTCTGCGGTGCCGGTGTCCATCGACAAGACTCACGTAGAGCGTCAACTCTCGCAGGTGACTCTTTACGCTCCCGGCGACTAGCGCAAGCGCTTCTCTCAATTCAGTGACGGTCATTTTTTCAAACCGTGAGATGTGGGTTGCGCTGTGGGAATTGAAATCTTCGGTCAACTTCAGTGATTTGCCCAAGGCGATGGCGCATTCGTCAAGGTCCCAGCCTACCCGATCAATCATCAGACCATGTTGGACCCACCTCCCCTCGAACGCAACACCGTTGCGGTGACGGAGCGCCCCAGTGAGGGATGCAGTGCGTTCGTGCGTTGCTACTTCTTGTCATGCTCTTAGGTGCGCCGAATCGCCCCGAAGGTGACGCACGAACTGGCCCCTTGCTGGTGTGAGGGCGATCTGTTCGTGGTGCAGAACAAGCACGGGATACTTTCTCGCTATCCCGAAGATCCTTCAGTCTCGAGCCACTGCCCTTCGGATGCGGTTGCTATCACGGTGATTCGTCGTGGTAGTTGTCCAGCCAGGTACACGGTCATCCGGCAAACGTCTGCCTCCCGCCAGCACCACTGTCCGATGCGGGTGCAGCTTCATGGGAACGCGGAACGACAGAATTTTCGGAGCGTCGTTGAACAGTTACTCCGAGGTCTCGGGGCGGATAGTTGAAGCGCAATGCGGGCGAGCCGGGGCCTGCCGGTCACCTCGCGCAGGTAAGGCAGGCGGGACCCCTTCGCGCGGAGCGGCTGTTCACGAGGCGATGAGGTCCCGGGCGTCCTGACAGAAACGGCGGACGGTGGGAGTGCGCCGGTACGGGGCCAGCGCGCCAACCAGATTGCGGACATGCTTGATGCACCTGGTGGAGGTGACCTGCCCGGTCAGGGTCTGCACGGCCTGGTCGCCGAGGGCGAGCGCCTTGTCCAATTCGGGGTGTTCCTGCTGGACGTACGTGGTCGCGAGCAACGCGTTACGCAGTGCGCCCTCGCGGGTGTACTCGTTGCTCTGTAGCCGCAGGGCTGCCCGCAGGTGGTCACGAGCGCGCGGCCAGTCTTCGAGCTTGACGAAGCAGTAGCCGGCCTGCGCGTGGGCCTGCGCCTCGTTGATCCAGTAGGACCAGTCGGGGTCGCCGTGCTCCGGCCGGCTGTCCGTGAACCTGTCGAATGCGTTGTCGAGCGCACGGCGGGTGTCGGTTACGGACCGGTTGTTGGCATACGCCTCGGCGGCCCGCAGATCGAGGATCGTCTCCACCTTGGGGCTCGTAGCCGGATAGCTGGCTCGCGCGGTCTCCGCGAGGGTCACGGCCTGGCGGAGCTGACCGAGATCCTTGGCCTGGCAGGACATGAAGCCGAGGATGTTCGCGCCGAGGCCGCGATCACCGGCCGCGTTGGCCTGATAGAGGCCAGCGATCCAGAACCGCTGCGCCTGGGTGTGGTGGCCGTCGTCGAAGGAGAGCCAACCGGCGAGGCGCAGCAGTTCACCGGCGGTGCCGTGCAGCCGCCGGCCGACCGAGTCGGTATAGCTGCGTTCGCGCAGCACCTCGACCACTGTGCTCAGGTGCTTCCGGACCAGCCCCAGAGTCTGACCGCTACCGAGGTGGTCGTCCATCCGCCGCAGGCTGGCGGTCACCGCGTCCAGGTGGTCCACGACGTCGCCCGACACGGGCCGGCCTGCGGTCGATGCGATGTTCTGCGGTGGTTGGGCGATCAGCCACTCGTGCGCCGGTGATGTCAGTGCGGAACCGAGCAGAGTGAGGAACATCCGTCGGTGCGTCATCCCCTCAGGTTCGTTCACCACCTCGCCCGCCCGCAAGGCCCCGCCTGAGGACCAGGGCAGATCAAGACCGGCCGAGGCTGGAACGGCCTCGAACCCGTCGCTCGGCCAACCCAGCTCGTCGATACCAACCGTCCGCTGCAACACCTCGGACAGCAGCGCCGATGTCAACGACGGCCACGGTGCCCGGGGAACGTCGCCCTTCCTCCACTTGTACGGCGTCTTGAGGTGTAGCCGCTCTGTCCGCCCGTGCCGCCCGGCGCACTCGTTGAGACGTCGAGCGAACTGCTCCGGCTGCCAGCCCACCTCGGCCAGCAACCGCGTCAACGCCTCTCCACTCGGTGCCACCGTCCAGCCTCCTCGTTTGTAGCGACCGCCACACGAACAGTAGCGATTCGGTCCGACACCGGGTGGTTGTGGCACTCGTGGGCACTGATAGGCACCGAGCGCACCTGCCTTTGCGACCCTCGGCACGGAGTCCACTGGACACGTCAGGACGAGCGGGGTCGAGTCACGATGGCGAGCTGTGAAAGCGAAGGTGCTTGTGGTTTCCGAAGTGGTGGCGTTGATCTTTGGTGGGCTGGTGCCGGGGTTCCTGCTCGGGTTGCTGGCGTTCCGGGTGAAGTCGAGGTGGTGTCCCCACTGTGGGCAGCCCACCCAGGCGCTGCCGCAGGGGCAGGACGGGTGACCCGGCCAATGCCGGAGCGTGACGAGCCGGTCGGGCGGCGGGTGGCCCGGTGGCGGGTGCGTCGCCGGATGACCCAGCAGATGCTCGCCGACCGGCTCGGCAAGTCGAAGAGCTGGGTAGACAAGGTCGAGCGCGGCGTTCGCAACCTGGACCGCTACTCAGTCGTCCAGGAGATCGCCGAGGTTCTGCGCCTCGACCCGACCGTGCTGCTTGACCCCCGCAGGCCACCACCAACGGCGGCCCCCGCCCTCGACGGCATCGACGCGGTCCGCGCCGCCCTGGCCCACTACCACCAACGCCGCCCCCGAGTTGTGTCCGCAGACGAGGTGGAACGGCACGTCGCGCACGCCTGGCTCAGCTACCAGCACGCCCACTACGCCCAACTGCTCAGGGCGCTGCCCGCCCTGCTCGACGCCACCGACGGCACACTGGGGCTGCTGGTGTCCGTGTACCGGATCACCGCCTCGGTGCTCGTCAAGCTCGGCGAACCCGACCTCGCCTGGCTGGCCGCGGACCGGGCCGTCGCCGCCGCCACCGGTGACGCCATCCGCACCGGCACCGCCACGATCGCCGTAGCGCAGGCGCTGCGCGCCCTGGGCCGCGACCGCCTCGCCCTCACCGCGTCCGTCGCCGCCGTGGGCACGGCCGCCCACGATGGGGTACGCGGAACACTGCTGCTCCAGGCCGCCATGGCTGCTGCCGGCTGTGGCGACGGCCGCCGCGCCGACGACCTGATCGACCATGCCACCGCGTTGGCCGAGCGGTGTACGGGCACCGACGACCCGCACCACACCGCGTTCGGCCCTGCCACCGTGCGGCTGGCCCGCTTTGTCAGCGCCCTGCACCTTGGCGACTCCGCCCAGGCCGTGTACCGCCACGAGAAGGCCATTCGCGGCGACGACTGGCATCGACTACCCGCAGAGCATCGCGCCGCCCACCTCATGGACGCCGCCCGCGCCTACCTCCATAACGGCGATGTCGCCGCTGCCGGGCGCGCCCTGGCCGACGCCGACACCGTCGCGCCCGCCGAGGTCCGTTACCGGCCCGCCGCCCGTACCCTTATCGCCGAGATCGCCCGCAGCGGCCGGGCGACCGCCAGCGTGGCGCGACTGGCCACCCTCGTCGGACTCACCCGGTGAGCGTGACGCCATCGGCCGTCCGGCTGGGGCCACGCGACGGTTGTACGAGGCGTCATGCCTCGGTGACGCTCCGCCGGATCGCCCGCCCGATCCTGCCCGCCGAACGGGCTGTCGGCAATCCGGCTGGCCGCTGCTTTTGATCCATCCATTCGCATCTAGCAATGGCCCTGTGGGCGTCGTATGGTTCCCCGCAGCACCCCGACAAGCGTACGTGATGGGCGGATTCGCCCTCTTTCATGCTGGGCGGTGAACGGCAGTGACGGCAGAAGATCCTACGGCGACAGACCCTGGCTGGGTGGATGAAGTCCTCTTCGGGGGCCACCCGACCGACGTTTGTCTCCGTCTGCCCGACCCCGTCGACCGGGGCACCCTGCATCGGTTGGTCTCCGCCGCGCAGGACCGGCTGACCGCCGCCGGACTGCGCCCCGGTGGCGCCGCGGCGCTGCGGTTGCCGCCGTCGCTGGCGTACGTGGTGAACCTGCTCGCCACCTGGCGCGCCGGGGGGCAGGCGATCCTGCTCGACCACCGGCTCACCGACCACGAGGTGGACCGCGCGCTGCGCCGGTTGACCCCGCAGGTGATGGTCGCCCCGGTGCGGACCGGTGGCGGCGCGCTGAAGATCTTCGTCGACGTCACCGAGGGCGTCACCCGGTACGCCGACCGCCCGGCGGTCAGCGGCCACGCCGTGATCCAGCTCAGCTCCGGCTCCACCGGCCCGTCCAAGGTGATCGGCCGCACCGCCGCCGCCCTGGTCGCCGAGGTGCACCGCTACACCCGGATCGACGGGGTGGCGCTGCCCGGCGAGCGGATCATCCTGCTGCCGTCGATGGTGCACGTGCTCGGCCTGGTCGGTGGCCTGCTCTACGGGCTGCACGCCGGGGTCGAGCTGGTGCCGCCGGAGCGGCTCAGCGGCGACGCCGTGCTGGCCGCGATCAGCGCCGGCACCACACCGGCCACCGTCCTCGGTGTGCCGTTCCACATCGGACTGCTCGCCTCCACCCGCCCGACCGGGCCATTGCCGCAGTTGCGGCGGATGACCACCGGGGGCGAGCTGGTGC
Organism: Micromonospora vinacea; assembly: GCF_015751785.1. Lineage (NCBI taxonomy): Bacteria > Bacillati > Actinomycetota > Actinomycetes > Micromonosporales > Micromonosporaceae > Micromonospora > Micromonospora vinacea. The sequence continues at coordinate 5,282,892 of NZ_JADOTY010000001.1, forward strand.
CGGCGGCCGTCGCCCGGGCGTTCACCGACCGGTACGGGGTGCCGCTGGGCAACATGTACGGGATGACCGAGGTCGGGGTGATCGGCACCGACCTGTACGGGGCGCACCGACCGTCGATCGCCCCCGCGCCCGGGATCGAGGTCCGGGAGTCCGGCGGTGAGCTGTGGGTGTCCTGCCCGGCGTCGCCGTACGTCGGACTGAGCGACCCGACCCGGTGGTCCGACGGCTGGCTGCACACCCGCGACGCCGGCACCGTCGATGAGCACACCGGCCTGGTCACGGTGCGCGGTCGACTCGACTCGCAGGTCTCCGTCGGCGGGATGAAGGTCGACCTGACCGAGGTGGAGGCCACCGTCGCCGAGCTGACCGGGGTGGCCGCCGCCGTGGTGGTCTGGGACGACGGCATCACCGCGTACGTCCAACCCGACGGCCCGCTGTCGGAGGAGACGCTGGACAAACTCCTGGCCGAGCGGTTGGCCGGCTACAAACGGCCCAGGGTGCTGCACCTGCTCGATCAGTTGCCCCGTACCACCACCGGCAAGCTGGTCCGCTCGACCGACGTGCTGCGTTCGGCGGTCACCCCGTGACCGGGCCACTGCACCACCTCGACGTCGACAGGCGCGTTCGCGTGCGCGGCGACGGCCAGGACGAGGCCCCCGTCCAGGTGCGGGTGACCGACCCGCAGGTGCTCGACACCGGGCACCGGCCGCAACGGCAGCCCCGGCGGCGGCATCAGCCGGCGCAGCCCGTCGTCCCGCAACCCCCGCCCGAGCGCCTTGCCGACCGCCTCCTTCGCGGTCCACAGCCGCAGGAAGTCCACAGTCCGGCCAGCCTCGGGCCGATCGCCCAACCAGGCCAGCTCGGTGGGCGGGAACCAGCGGCGGGCCAGCGCGAGCGCCGGCAGCGGGCGGATCCGCTCCACGTCCACCCCGACGGCGCCAGCGCGGCGGGCGGCGACCACCACCAGCCCGGCGGTGCGGCTGACGCTGACCGCCAACCCGACGTCGTCGACCCTGACGACCGGCCGTCCTTTGCGGTCGTGCGTCAGCACCACAGCGGTCTCCGCGCGACCGAGCAGCAGCGAACCCGCCCGCCGCACCAGCACAGCGGCCGGATCCGGCTGACCGCCGGTGTCCCGGCCGACCCACACGTAGACGGTGTCCCGACCGGACACCGTCAACTGATCCACGCAGAGAGGGTATCCATGAGAGCCGAGGTCCGCGCCTTCGTCGTCGAGCAGCTCGCCGACATGAACTACGACGTCGAGGGGCTCGACGACGACACCACGCTCGGTCCGTCCGGCGTCGACCTGGAGTCTCTCGCCCTGGCCGACCTGTCCGTCCGGGTCGAGGACCGTTACGGCCTGACGTTCGCCGACGACGAGTCGGAGCAGCTGGCCCTCATGACGGTCGGCGAGTTCACCACAATGGTCGCCAACCGCGTCACCGAGGCGACGAGCGACAAAGCCTGATGAGCGGTCAGCCCGATCTGGGGCGAGCTGACCTGATGACCATGCTCGCCGAACTCACCGCGAAACCGGCTGCCGAGGTGTCCGACCGGATCGGCTCGATGGAGCTTGCCTGGCTGGTGCACCTCGTCGAGCAGCGCTACGACTGCCGGCTCGACCTCACCGACGACGAACTGGCCGGTATCCGTACCGTCGACGACGCCCTGGTGGTGTTCCGGGCGTCGCTGACCGCCTCCGCAGATGGTTGAGGCGCGCGTCGCCCAGCTCACCGGCGTGTACGCGGTCAGTGCCCTGGGGCGGGGCGCCGACGCGCAGCTCGCCGGTGCGCTGGCCGGGGTGCCGGCGTTCGGACCGGTGAGCCGGTTCGACACCGCTGCCCGCCGGGTCACAGTGGCGGCCACGGTGCCCGAGGTGGGCACGCTCCCCGACGAGCTGGCCGCCGCGATCGACGCGGCCTGCCGGGCGGCCGGCCTGGACCGTGCGCAGCGCACGGGCTGCGCCCTGCTGCTCGCCGTGCACGGCGGCCCGGCCCTCGGTGCGGGCCCCGCCGCCGGTGCAGGCCCGGCCCTCGGTACGGCCCCGGCCGTGCTCGCCGGTCAGCTCGCCGCTCGATGTGGACTGTCCGGTCACACCCGGGTCTACACCAGCGCCTGCGTGTCGGCGAGCACGGCGGTGGCCGACGCCGCCGCCCAGATCACCCGCGGTGACGTCGAGCGGGTGGTGGTCGCGGCCGGCTACCTGGTCGAATCGGACCAGTTCGCGCTCTTCGACGCCGGTCGCGCCCTCGCTGTCGACGGGGCGGTCCGCCCGTTCAGCGCCGGCCGGCGGGGGTTGCTACTGGGTGACGGCGTGGTCGCGGTGGTGCTGGAATCGAGCACCGGCCGGCGACGCGGCGTCGATCCGGTGGCCACAGTGGTCGGTTGGGGGCGGGCCGGCGACGCGTTCCATCCCTGCCAGCCGGAGCCCGGCGGCACCGGACTGGCCCGCGCTGTCGACGCCGCGCTGCGCCGGGCAGGGCTGCCACCGGACGCCGTCGGCTACGTCAACGCCAACGCCACCGGTACCGCGCAGAGCGACGCCGCCGAGGCAGCCGCCCTGCGTCGGGCCCTCGGCGGGCATGGCACCCGGGTCGCGGTCAGCTCCACGAAGTCGGTGCACGGGCACGCGTTGGAGGCGTCCGGGCTGCTCGAACTGGTGGTCACCGCCCTCGCGCTGCGCCACGGCGAGCTTCCGGTCAACGCCGGCTGGCTAGGACCCGACGACTCCTGCCCCCTGAACGTCGTCAAGGACCAACCACAGAAGACGACGGCAACCCACGCCCTGACCCTCAACGCCGCCTTCGGCGGCGCCAACACCGCTCTCCTGGTCGGCGTCGGATGACCGCCCCCCACTCCCCGCGATCTTGCACTTTCTGCCCCGACGAATCCGACCAACCACTCGAAACGACGACCGAAACCGCAAGATCGGCGGGGGAGGGGGCCGGGGAGAGGGCGCGGGCCTGCTGGCCTGAGGGTGGGGACGTCGCGGGTGCGGCGGCGGGGGTGCCGGGGTTCGTGCACTCGGACTTCGCGCCGGTGGTGGTGGTCGTCGCGGAGCGGTGTCTGCGGCGGGGGTACGGGTCGGCGGGGGTGCCCGCTGGAGTGCGGACGGGGATCGTGCTGGTCAGCGCCAGCGGCGATCTCGCCAGCGCCCAGCACGTACGGGAGACCGTCGAGGCCGGCGGGCGGGTCGGCCCGCTGTTCTTCTTCCAGTCCGTGCCCAACAGCGTCGCCGGGCACATCGCGGCCCGCTGGGACCTGCGCGGCCCGGTGGTCTGTCTCAGCCCGACCGGCGACCCGTACAGCGACGGCGTCGCCGAGGCCGACCTGCTGCGCGACGACGGCGACGCCGACGAGGTGTTGCTGATCCTGATCGAACAGGCACCCGACCGGCCGACCGAGGCGGTCGCGGTGCTGCTGGGGGGAGGAGCACGACAATGAGGACGCGGGGACTGCGCGGCGCACTGGCCGCCGACACCGAGCTGGGTGCGGGCAACGTCCTGGCCCGGGTACTGGCGCACGGCGCCGACCCGGACGGGCCCGGCCTGACCTTCGACACCGCCGTCGACGGGCACCCGGCCGAGACGCCACTGACGCTGGGGCAGCTCGACGAGCGGGTCGCCGCCCGCGCCGCCTGGCTGCACGAACAGGGGGTACGCCCCCGCGACCCGGTCGCCGTCTGGGCCACCGCCGCCGCCGACATGGTGCTCAGCTTCCTGGCGTTGGCCCGGCTCGGGGCGATCCCGGCGCTGATGAACGGCAAACTCCGTCCGGAGATCGCCGCCGAGTACATCCGCCGCCTGCGGGGCGTCGGTGTGCTGGCCGACGACGCGCACACCGCGCTGCTGGCCGGGCACGACCTCGGCGTACCGCTGCTCGGCACCCCCGCGCAGGCCGGCGCTGGTGACCCGGCCACGGCCCCGGCGCACTACCGGCACCACCCGGACGACCCGATCGTGATCACCCACACCTCCGGGACGACCGGGGTGCCCAAGGCGGTGCTGCACTCGCACGCCAGCCTGTTCGCGGCCACCCGGCACCTGCTCACCATGCCGCAGGCGCAGGGCACCACCCGGATCCTCAACGCGCTGCCCGCCCCGCACACCGCCACGGTGCTGATGGTCAACCAGGCGCTGGGCAACCGCGCGCAGATGTTCCTGCTGTCCGAGCAGGGCGGCGAGCGGGTGCTGGACGCGATCCAGCGCTGGCGCCCCGACGGGGTGTTCGGTTTCTCGGTCACCTGGGCGGAGCTGGCCCGCTTCGACCTGTCCGGGTACGACCTGGACTCGGTACGGCTGTGGTTCAACACCGGCGACGCCTCGCACGAGCCGCACATCCGTCGCCTCGTCGCGGTCGGTTGGCACGACACGGTCACCCGCGACGGGGTGGCGAAGGTGCCCGGTTCGGTCTTCATCGACGGTCTGGGCTCCAGCGAGATGGGGCACTCCATGTTCCACATCACCCACCGCGCCGACACCGACCGGTACGGCCGCTGCATCGGCCGCCCGTACCGGTTCACCAAGGTCGCGGTGCTCGACGCCGACGGCGGCCCGGTGCCGGTCGGCGAGGTGGGTTTCCTGGGCATCGACTCGCCGTCGCTGTTCCGGGGCTACTGGAACGACTCGGTCACCACCCACCGCTTCCGCCAGCGCGGCTGGTACCTCACCGGGGACCTGGTCCGTGCCGACGCCGACGGCCGTTACTACCACCTGGACCGGGCGGTCGACTCGGTCGACGCCGGTGACGGGCGGCGCTTCTACACAGCGCTGTCCGAGGAGCGGATCCTCGCGGCCTGCCCGGACGTCACCGACTGCACTGTGGTGATCGTTGCCGAGGCCGGCGTGGTCGTCACCGACGTGCTGCTGGAGTTGGCCGCCGGCGCCGACGAGGCCGAGGACCGCACCGAGCGGGTCCGCACCGCCCTCGGCCCGGACGTCGGCGCCACACTGCGCCGGGTCGTGCCGGTGCGCTCCGCCGACATCCCGGTCACCGTGACCGGCAAGGTCCGCAAGGTGGTCCTGCGCGAGCGCTACCTCACCGAGGCCCCTTCATGACCGCATTGATCACGGGGATGGGTCTGTTCACACCGGTCGGGCGGGGCGTCGAGGAGACCTTCGACGCGCTGACCACCGGCCGGTCCGGGCTGACCCGCCCGCCCGAGGGACACCCGGTCAGCGAGTCGCTGGACGTCGCCGGGCTGCTGCCCGACATCGACCCGCGGACCGTCGCGTCCGGGCCGGAGACACGGGTGCTGGACCGGATCGTCGTCCTCGCCCTGCTCGCCGCCGCCGACGCCCTCACCGACGCCGGCATCGAGGTGGGCCGCGACGTCGACCCCGATCGGATCGGTGTGATCGTCGGTGGGGTCGGGGGGATGGCCACCCTGGAGTCGCAGGTGCTGGCCCGGGCGGCCCGGGGGCGGGCGGCGGTCAGCCCGTACCTGCTCACCGGGATCCTGCCGAACATGCCGGCGGCGCGGATCGCCATCGCGCACGGCATCCGCGGCTACAGCTCGTCGGTCGGCACCGCCTGCGCCTCCGGCGCACAGGCGGTCGCCGACGGGGTCCGGCTCATCGCGACCGGAGAGGTCGACGTGGTGCTCTGCGGGGCCAGCGAGGCACCGCTCTTCCCGACCTTCGCCGACACCTTCGGCAACGCGCGGGCGTTGGCGCGCGCCGGCACCGACCCGGGCCGGGCGAGTCGGCCGTTCGACACCTCCCGCAGCGGGTTCGTCCTGTCCGAGGGTGCCGCGCTGCTGGTGCTCGAACGCGCCGAGCACGCGGCGGCGCGTGGCGTCGTCGGGTACGCCGAGGTGGCCGGCCACGGCGCGACGACCGACGCGTACCACCCGACCGCCCCGCGCCCGGACGGCGCCGGCGCGGCGGCGTGCATCCGCCGGGCGCTGCGCAGCGCCGGTGTGCCGGCGGCGGCGGTCGGTTACGTCAACGCGCACGGCACCGGCACGAAGCTCGGTGACATCGCGGAGACCACCGCCCTGGCCGACGTCTTCGGCGTCGGCGGTGTGCCGGTCAGCTCCACCAAGTCGCTCACCGGTCACCTGCTCGGTGCCTCCGGGGTGCTGGAGGCGGCGGCCACCGCGCTGGCGCTCGGTCGGGGGCTGCTGCCGCCGACGTACCACCTCGACGATCCGGATCCGGCCTGCCCGGCGGACCACATCCGTGGCACCCCCCGCAAGGCCGACCTGGAGTACGCGGTCACCAACTCGTTCGGGTTCGGCGGCCAGAACGTGAGCCTGCTGCTGGCCCGCGTCGCCGAGCCGAGGGGGTGATCGGGGCGGCATCCCGGGCGGTGAGTGCCCGGACGGCAACACAGGGGGAATCGGGTGGGAAGGGTTTCAGGGGACATGGACATCCGTGGTATCGACCACATCGAACTCTACGTGGGGGACGCCCGACAGGCGGCCTTCTACTTCAGCACCGCCGTCGGCTTCGAGATCTGTGGCCAGGGTGGCCCGGAGACCGGGCTGGCGGGGCAGCGCACAGTGCTGCTCTGCCACGGCGACATCCGGTTGCTGCTCACCTCCGGGTTGAGCGCCGAGCATCCGGCCGCGCGGTACGTGCAGCGCCACGGTGACGGCATCGCTGTCGTCGCCGTCGAGGTCGACGACGTGTCGGCCGCGTACGCCGAGCTGGTGGGTCGGGGTGCGACAGGAGTGACGCCACCGACCACCCGCACCGGCGCGGACGCCGAGGTGGTGATCGCCGAGGTGGACGGCTTCGCCGACGTGCGGCACCGGCTGGTGCAGCGCCGGGGTGACCGGGGCGAGTTCCTGCCCGGCGCCATCACCGCTGCGGCGTCCACGACGGACGACCACCCGCCGGTGCTCGCCGAGATCGACCACCTGGCTGTCTGCGTGCCGCCCGGCCAGCTCGACGAGACGGTCCGGCACTTCGAAGCGCTGTTCGACTTCGCGCAGATCTTCGAGGAGCACATCGAGGTCGACGGACAGGGGATGAACTCCAAGGTGGTGCAGAGCCCGTCCGGGCGGGTCACAGTGGTCCTGCTCGAACCGGACCGCTCCCGGCGGCCCGGGCAGATCGACGCGTTCCTGGACCAGCACGCCGGTGGGGGAGTGCAGCACCTGGGGCTGCGCACCGACGACATCGTCGGCGCGGTGGAGGCGCTGGGCCGGCGCGGGGTGCGCTTCGCCGGCACCCCGGCCAGCTACTACGACGCCCTGGAGGCGCGGGTCGGCCGGGTGGACGCCCCGCTGGACCGGCTGCGTGAGCTGGGGGTGCTTGTCGACTCCGACCACGACGGTCAGCTGTTGCAGATCTTCGCCGAGTCGATGCACGTGCGTCGCACGCTGTTCCTGGAGCTGATCGAGCGGCGCGGCGCGCGGGGCTTCGGCAGCGGCAACATCAAGGCGCTCTACGAGGCCAAGGAACGGGAGTTGGCCGCCGTGGCGGCCACACCACAGGGGGTGGGGGCGTGAGCTTGACCGCCGAGGAGCAGGCGCTGCTGCCGTCCGACGACGACGTGCGGCACTACGCCGAGCACGGCTGGTACCTGTCGAAGAAGGTGTTCACCGACGACGAGGTGGACGCCCTCGCCGCCGCCGCGCAGCGCTACTACGACGGGGAGCGGGACCGGCGGCTGCCGGTACGCCCACCGAAGCTGGCCTACTGGGAGCAGTCCTTGGGCCCGGTGCAGCGGCACAACGACTACGTCCACCACGAACACGACGGGCTCGGCGCGATCCTGCGCAAGCCGCTGCTCGGCGCGGTCGCCGCCCGGCTCGCCCAGGCCGACGAGATCCGGGTCTTCCAGTCCACGCTGATCTACAAGCCGCCGATCTCCGGCGAGCCGAGCAACATCGTGCCCTGGCACTTCGACAAGCACTACTGGGCGTCCTCGTCGTCGGAGAAGATGCTCACCGCCTTCATCCCCTTCCACGACTGCGGGGAGGAGATGGGCACCATCACCATGGTCGACGGCTCGCACCGGTGGAAGGAGATCGGCGCGGACGACACTGTGGTGCGGCACTTCGCCGACCGGGACCGCAGCCAGCTCGAGGAGATGCTGGCCGAGAACGCCGCGTACAACGGCGCGGAGATCCGCAAGATCCCGATGGTGATCCCCAAGGGACACATGAGCTTCCACCACTGCCGCACCTACCACGGCAGCGGCCCCAACGTCAGCGGTCGCCCCCGGCAGGCGATCTCGCTGCACCTGCAGGACGGCGACAACGCCTGGCGGGAGTATCCGCTCTCCGACGGCACGCTCGCCGCGTACAACCACGACGTGCTGGTCCGCCGCACCCACGACGGGCGGCCGGACTACGCGGACCCCGACTACTGCCCGGTCATCTGGCGCCACCGCGCCCAGCAGGGAGGCTGACATGTCACGGTACGACTGGGGTAAGACGCACCCGGGCATCGAGCGGTTGGAGCGGGCGGTGACCGACCGGCGCGACGCCGTGGTCAAGCACCCGCTCTACGCCAACCTCGACACCCACCAGGCGCTGGTCACCTTCATGGAGCACCACGTCTTCGCGGTCTGGGACTTCATGTCCCTGCTGAAGTCGCTGCAACGGCAACTGACCTGCGTCACAGTGCCGTGGATCCCGACCGGGCCGACCGGCAGCCGCCGCCTCATCAACGACATCGTGATGGTCGAGGAGAGCGACGAACTGGGAGGCGGCTACATCAGCCACTTCGAGCTGTACGTGCAGGGCATGGCCGAGGCCGGCGCGGACACCACAGCGGTGAACGCCCTGATCGACAGGCTGCGCACCGGCCGGCCGGTCACCGAGGCGCTCGCCGAGGCCGGGGTGCCGGCCGCGTCGGCGAGGTTCGCCGCGACGACCTGGCAGATCATCGAGTCCACCCCGGTGCACTGCCAGGCGGCGGCCTTCGCGTTCGGTCGGGAGGACCTGATCCCGGACATGTTCACCCAGGTCGTCTCGGTCAACGAGAGCAGCGACCGGCTGCACGCGTTCGTCGACTACCTGGAGCGGCACATCGAGGTCGACGGCGAACAGCACACCCCGATGGCCATGCAGATGCTCGCCGACCTGTGCGGCGACGACGACACCAAGTGGCAGGAGTGCGCCGACACTGTCAACACTGCCCTCGCTGCCCGGGCCCGGCTCTGGGACGACATCCTGGCCGCCATCAAGGGGCCTGCGTGACCGACGCCGACCCGGTCCGGCTCTACCGCACGGTCCGGCTGATCCGCCGGTTCGAGGAACGGGCGGTGGAGCTGGTCCACGGCGGGCAGATCGTCGGCGGCATCCACCCGTACCTCGGTCAGGAGGGGATCGCCGCCGGCGTCTGCGCCGCGCTGGGTGCCGACGACGTGCTCGCCGGCACCCACCGCGGGCACGGGCACGTCCTGGCCCGCGGGGCCGACCCGGCCCGCATGCTCGCCGAGCTGTGCGGCCGGGTCACCGGCCTCAACGCCGGCCGGGGCGGTTCGATGCACGCCGCCGACCTGAGCATCGGCGTGCTCGGCGCCAACGCGATCGTCGGCGCCTCCGGGGCGATCATCACGGGCGCGGTCTGGGCCCACCGCCGCCGGGGCCGCGACACCGTCGGGGTGAGCTTCTTCGGCGACGGCGCGGTCAACGAGGGGATGCTGCTGGAGGCGTTCAACCTGGCCGCGCTCTGGCGGGTGCCGGTGCTGTTCGTCTGCGAGAACAACGGCTACGCCACCACCATGCCGGTCGCCGGCGCGGTGGCCGGCAGCATCGCCGGCCGGGCCGCCGCGTTCGACATCCCGGCCGTCCAGGTTGACGGTCAGGACCCCGAGACCGTACGCGTCGCCGCGTCCGCCGCCGTCGACCGGATGCGCGCCGGCGGCGGCCCCGAGCTGATCGAGGCCCGGACCTACCGCTTCGACGCCCACCACACCTTCGAACACGCGGTACGCCTCGACTACCGCCCGCCCGACGAGGTGAGCCGGGCCCGGGCCCGGGATCCGGTGCGCATCCAGGGTGAGCGCCTCACCGACACCGACCGCGCCGCCGTGGACGCCGAGGTCGAGGCGATCCTCGACGCGGCGGTGCGGTTCGCCCTGAACAGCCCGGAACCCGACCCGGCCGACGCGCTGACCTACCTGTACGCCAGCGGCCTGACCGCCCGCACCGGAGGTGGCTGAATGACCCCGCGCACCGGAGGTGGCTGAGGTGCCCCGACTGTCGTACCGCCGGGCCCTCACCCGGGCCCTCGCCGACGAGTTGGCCCGCGACGAGGCGGTGTTCCTGCTCGGCGAGGACGTCCAGGTGGGGGCGTCCCTGGTGACCACCGGGCTGGCCAAGCGGTTCGGCACCGACCGGATCCGGGACACCCCCCTGTCCGAGCAGGCGTTCACCAGCTTCGCCACCGGGGCGGCGCTGGCCGGGCTGCGGCCGGTGATCGAGTTCCAGATCCCGTCGCTGCTGTTCCTGGTCTTCGAACAGATCGTCAACCACGCGCACAAGTTCCCGCTGATGACCGGGGGCCAGTGCAGTGTCCCCGTCACCTACCTGGTGCCCGGCTCCGGTTCGCGTACCGGGTGGGCCGGGCAGCACTCCGACCACCCGTACAGCCTCTTCGCCCACGTCGGCGTGGTCACCGTCGTACCGGCCACCCCGGCCGACGCGTACGGGCTGCTGGTCACCGCGATCCGCCACGACGACCCGGTGGTGGTGTTCGCGCCGGCCGGCGCCATGGACCTGCGCGAGGACGTCGACGACCTGACGCCGGTGCCGCTGGGCCGGGGCCGGATCCACCGCTTCGGCGACGACGTGACAGTGGTCGCGATCGGGCACCTGGTGCACGACGCGCTCGCCGTCGCCGAGGAGCTGGCCGACCAGGTCTCGGTGGAGGTGTTCGACCCGCGCACCCTGTACCCGTTCGACATCGACGGTCTCACCGAGTCGGTGGCCCGCACCGGACGCCTCGTGGTGCTCGACGACGGTAACCGTTCCTGCGGCATGGCCGCCGAGATCATCGCATCGGTGGTGGAACGGGTCCGGCTGCTCGCCCCGCCACGCCGGGTCACCCGACCGGACGGGGCGGTGCTGCCGTTCGCCCCCGCACTGGACCGGGCCGTCCAGCCCGGCCGCGACCAGCTCGCCACCGCCATCCACCTGACCATGAAGGACGGATCATGATCGACCCGAACTATCAGTGGCCGGCGGCCGACCGGGCCTGGACCGACCTGCCGGAGCCGGCCCGTCGGGCCATGGTGGCCAGTGGGGCGGCGGCCTGGGAGCAGGTCTTCCACGGCCGGGCCACCTACAACAAGCAGTGGCGGTTGGCCCGCCCCCCGGTGCTCACCGCCGACGCCTGGCGGGAGCTCAACGAGGTCTGCGACCGGCTGGCCCAGCTCATCCTCGACGCCTGCCGTCGCCGGGCCGGCACCGCTGGTGAGCTGCGCCAGCTGCTCGGCGTACCGGCGGGGGAGACCCGACTGCTGGACGAGTCCGAGCCGCTGACCGAGGCGCTGCTGGCCGCGTACCGCCCGGACGTGATCTTCTCCGCCGGGGTGCCGAAGTTCGTCGAGTACAACATCGACAGCAGCCTCGGCGGCGGGTTCGACGCCGACACCGTCATCCAGCGGTACGCGCGCCTCTACCGGGAGCACGGGATCCTCGACGACCTGCCGGTGCGGGCCGCGCCGTCCCTGCTGGACCAGCGGTTCGTGGCGATCCGCGAGGAGCTGCGGCTGCCCGAGGGCGCCCGGGTGGCGCTGCTGATGGACTTCGACGGCGACTACCCGGGCCTCGACGACCCGCAGACGTTCATCCGGATCCTCGACCCCCTCGCCGTACGCGCCCGGGACTTCGGCATCGACCTGGTCATCGCCCCGGTGTCCACCGCCACGGTGGACGCCGGCAACCGCCTCGTCGTCGACGGCGCACCGGTCGACGCGCTGTTCCGGCTGTTCGTGCCCAACCGGGTCACACCGACCGCCGGCCTGGACGCGGTGGCAGTGGCCCTCGCCGCCGGCACCCTGCCGATGTTCGTGTCGGCGGCGGCCTGGCTGCTCGGCAACAAGGCCACATTCGGTTGGCTGTGGGAGGACGTGGACGGGCTGCCCGCCGACGACCAGACGCTGATCCGCCGGCACGTGCCGTACACGGTGCCGTTGACCGCCGCGGTGCTCGACCGGGCCATCGCCGAGCAGGCCACGTTGGTGGCGAAGCCGGCCGACGGTTCGGCCGGGCACGGTGTGCTGCTCGGCCCGGAGTTGAGCGCGGCGGACTGGGCCGACGGTGTGCGCGCCGCCGTCGACCAGGGCGGCGCCATCCTCCAGGAGTACCTACCGACCGACCGGGTGTCGATGGACTTCGTCCAGATCGAGACGGGCGAGACGGTCACCGCCGACGTCCCGTACTCGCTGGCCCCGTACCTGTTCGGCCGCCACGCCTCCGGCGGCCTGGCGAGGGTCGGCTATCCCGGCTGCGACGGAATCCTCAACCTGGCCCACGGCGTCCTCCTAACCGGAATCCTCCTAACCGACTGAACCACCCCCCGGGCCAATCTCCCGGTTGATCATGAGGTTAGCGGGGCTCTGGGTCGCTCCTGGCCTCGCCAACCTCATGATCACCCGGGTGAGGGGAGCCGGTGGGAGAGGGTGCGGAGGGTTTCGGCCGTTGCTATGGCGTCGCTGCGGGCGCTGCCGTGGCGGCCGTCGGTGCTGTAGAGGGTGGGGTCGGCCGTCAGGGGATGGTCGGTCAGGTGGACGTGGATCGTGTTCAGGCTCTCGGCCAGGTTTGCCGTGTGGGCGGACAGGCGGCGCATTCGTTCGCCCAGACCGGGCCGGAGGTGTTCGGGCACCGCCGGGCTGTGCGAGACGTCGAACATGCCCACGGTGATCACCTCGGCGCCCACATCGCGCAGCGCGGTGATCATCGCGGTCAGCTCGGCGTCCACCGCCTCCGCGTCGTACGCCGGGTGGAAGGCGTCGTTGCCGCCGCAGACGACCAGCGCCAGGTCCGGCGCGAAGGCCAGCGCCGGGGCAAGCTGGGTGGCACGCACCTGGTGCGCGCGCAGCCCGCGTCGACCCAGATTCCGGTACGCCAGCTCGGGGCGGACGGCGGTCAGCTCGGCGGCGACCCGGTCGACCCACTGCACGTCCGGGTAGCCGGGTGTCGGCTCACACATGCCCTCCACGACGCTGTCGCCGAGCGCCACGAACCGCCGCCACGGGTGCCCGTGCAGCAGGTCGACGGCCTCCCCGGGGCGCAGACAGTACGGGTCCGTCGATTCGTCCAACGTCGATGGCATGCCGGCACGCTAACCGGCCGGCGGGCTGCCCGGCCAGGCTCAGCCGGTCAACCTGACCTCGGCCAGGTAGACGTTTGTCCGCCCCTCGTGCGAGGAGTAGTAGCTCACCCACAATAGGTCGTCGTGCCAGACCAGGCCGGGGTAACTGGTGTCGCCGCCGGACGGCAGCGCGACCAGCTCGGTCAGCTCGCCCCGCTCGGGGTCGACGACGCAGATCGCGGTGCGGACCTCGCCGTCGTGCAGGCGCACCCCGGCCAGCAGCAGCCCGTCCGGCAGCCGGAGCAGCGTCGGCCCGCCCACCTGGACGCCCAGGTCGGTCCAGGTCCAGTCCCGGTACGGCGGCAGTGCCCGGCCGAGCTGCGCGCTCGCGGTGCCCGCGTCCCGCCGAAGCAGACAGAGGGCGGTGCCGTCCGGGGCGAAGACCAGACCGGACTCGTTGGGGTACCCGCCCTCGAACAGCGTCGGCACCCACTGCCGCAGGTCCACCCCGTCCGTGCTGCGGTAGAGCCGGGCGAACCTCGGCTCCCGGGTGGCGTAGCCGACGCCGTACATCGCGTCGTCGTGCCAGGCGGCCCGCCACACCCAGACGCCCGGCTCGCCCACCGGGATCGGATCGCCCCAGGCGTACCCGTCGGTGGAGAGCCAGGTCACCGTCTGGAACGTCTTGGTGGCCGCGCCGGTGGCGACCGCCGCCAGCAGTTGCAGTCGCCCGTCGGGTCGCGCCACGAAGCGCGGATCACGCAGGTCGGTGCCGGGCCGCGCGATGACGGTCGCGGAGGTCCAGGCCCGGCCGTCGGTCGACGTCAGTACCCGGATCACGCCGTCGTCGCTGAGGTGGGTGCGGGCCTCCCGGAAGGCGCAGAACCAGTTCCCGGCGTACCGGACGAGGTCGGTGAACGCGCTGTGCGGCGCGCTGTCGCCGATCCGGCGCACGGCGGTGACCTCGGCGGTGCGGCGGCGGGTGGGTGACGACGTCATGCGCTGCGGCCTCCAGGTGCGGTGACGACGGTCGACGCTAGCCGCCCCGGGCCGACGCCCGCGCGACCGGCAGCCGAACGTCCGACGAACAACGTGGGGGTGCTGTCGGATTGGCGTCGTGGGCGTCACGGCGTCGGCGCGCTGGGGTGGGCTGATGGCACCCGTCGCCCACGATGGGTGGTGGGCCGACAGCGGAATCGATCGGCGAGGGAGGTGACGGCATGCTCGGTTCGTTCCTTCAGGCCCTCGCGTCGAAATTGGTCGAGGAGATCCTCAAGCTTCTGGTGAAGTGGCTGGCGCCGAAGGCGCTGCGGTCGGTGCCGCACCGCGCCTCGCCGAACTGCCCACGCTGCGGCGGGTACGGGGTGCGCCGGTGGGCGCCCGGCGGCATGTGGATGTTCCTGCCGTCAGTGCTGGCCTTCGCCTGGGGTTTCGGGTTCACAGTGCTCGGTGTGCCGGTGGTCGTGCTCACTGTGGTCGCCGTGCTGGTCTCCGACGGCGTCGGCGGAGTGCCGACCGCGCTGCTCGCGCCGCTCGGCCTGCTGGTTCCCGCGGCGCTGATGGTCGCGGGCGCGTTCGGCCTGGCCCACTACCACAGCTACCCACCGAAGTGGTGCGCCCGCTGCCACGGCCGGTGGCCGCGCCGGGAGCGGGACGAATACCTGCGGGCGTCGGCGCTGGTGGTGACCTGCGGCTGCGGTCAGCGGCTCCGGGTGCCCCGGACTGCGGCCGGGACGCGACTGCGGTGCCCGCGCTGCCGTACCGAACACGCCACCCCGGCCGCGGCCGGGCGCTGACGGGCCACGGCCTCTAAGGGGTTCAGCGGGCCACGCGGTGCTCGGCGAGGAGTTCGCCGAGCACCCGCCCGGCCCACTCGGCCTTGGCCGGGTCCCGATCGTCGAGGGTGATCAGCGCCTTCCACAGCGCCCAGCCTCGTCCTCGGGCCCAGGTGGCGTCGTCCAGACCGAGCGCGGCGCGGAAGGCGGCCCGGCTGGGGCCGTGCAGCAGGGTCCAGGCGATCACTGTGTCGCAGGCGGGGTCGCCCACGCCGGAGCAGCCGAAGTCGATGACGGCGGCGAGCCGGCCGTCGCGGACCAGCAGGTTGCCGTCCGCGACGTCGCCGTGGAACCAGACCGGCGGCCCGGTCCAGGTGGCGTCGAGGGCGGCCTGCCAGATGCCGGTGACGACGTTGACGGGCACCCGGTCGCGATGCGTCTCGATCGCCGCCCGGGTCTCGGCGTCGTAGGTGGACAGCGGACCGCCCCGCCAGGCGCTGTGCGGGCCGGCCGCCGGGCCGTCGGTGGCGTCCACGCCGCGTAGGGCGCGCAGGAAGGCGGCGAGGTCGGTGGCGAACCGGGTCAGGTCGTCGATTCGCTCAGCGTGGGCGGTCCGCCCGTCGATCCACCGGTAGACCGACCACGGGTACGGGTAACCCGCCCCGGGCCGGCCGTGGCCGAGTGGGGTCGGCACCTCCACCGGCAGCTGCGGCCCGAGCACCGGCAGCCAGCGCTGCTCCTTGGCGACCTGGAGGGCGTACCCGGCGCCGCTGGGCAGCCGCACGCTCATCTCCCCGCCCAGGTGGAAGGTGCGGTTGTCCCAGCCGTCGACAGCGACGGGGCGGATCGGCAGCTCCGCCCACCGGGGGAACTGCTCGGCCACCAGTCGGCGGACCAGCGCCACGTCGATCCGGTCGGCCACTGCATCGTCGGTCACGGGGACGCCTGGCGGCGGCTGTGCGTTCACCGGTCCGAGCCTGCGGCAGCCGGGCATGCCCCGCAACGGGTTTACCGGGTGGCGACGGGGGTCGGCCGCGCTGGTGTATCCGGGCCGGATGTCCTGTTCAGCAGCGGGTACGCGGTGATCACCAGACACGCCGCCGCCATGGTCAGCAGGGCCGGGGTGAGCCCCAGCGCGTCCACCGACCAGCCGCCGAGCAGCGCGCCGACCGGCAACCCGACGAACGCCAACGAACCGGCGATGCCGATCACGCGGGTCTGCAACTCCGGTGGCACCCGCTCGTAGAGCGCCACCCCGAGCAGCGGGTTGACCGCCGCGATGCCGATTCCGGACAGGAACGTCACCACGAGCACCACCGGCAGTTCGTCGCTGATCGCCAGCGCCACCAGCCGGGGTGTGCCGGCGACCAGTGCGCCGACCAGGAACGTCAGCCGCCGGGGCAGCCGGGGCCCGAGTGCGGTGAACACCAGGTTTCCCAGCAGCGCGCCCGCCGAGAACGCCGCCAGCACCAGCCCGAGACCGCTCGGGCCGGGTAGCTCCCGGGCGACCCAGACCGGGATGTACACGGCCACGCTGGCGTTGGCCACCATGTTCAGCGCCGAGATGACGGCGAGCATGCCGAGCAGCGGCCGGTCCCGGCCCAGGTAGCTGAAGCCGCCCCGCAGCGCACGCAGGTAGCT
This sequence comes from Micromonospora vinacea, assembly GCF_015751785.1. Classification (NCBI taxonomy): domain Bacteria; kingdom Bacillati; phylum Actinomycetota; class Actinomycetes; order Micromonosporales; family Micromonosporaceae; genus Micromonospora; species Micromonospora vinacea. The sequence continues at coordinate 5,299,531 of NZ_JADOTY010000001.1, forward strand.
CTCCGGCTGGGCGGGTTGCGTCGGCGCGGCCGGTGGGCGGACCAGGACGCCGATGAGCAGCGCGCAGACGCCGAAGCTGGCCGCGTCGATGAGGATCGCCTCGGTCACTCCGAACACGGCGATCAGTAGACCGCCCACGGCGGCGCCGAACAGGGTCACCACCCGGCTGAGCCCGTCGTACGCGGACGTCAGCCGGATCAGCGGCACCCCGGCGGCCTCCGCGACCGGGCGGAACATCACGTGCTTCACCCGGTCCCCGATGCCCCGCAGCGCACCGGCCACCGCGACGAGCGCCACCAGCGGGACGAAGCCCAACCACGGGGTCAGCGCGACGACGACCATCGCCACCGCGCTGCCCGCGTCGCAGAAGATGGAGGTACGGCGCAGGCCGATCCGGTCCGCCCAGGGCGTGCCCAGCGCGCTGGACAGCAGGTACGGCAGGGTCTCGGCGAACGCGACCAGGCCCATCTTGGTGGGGCTGCCGGTGGTGACCAGCACCAGCCACGGGATGGTCACCACCGAGATGCGAGTGCCCAGGTTGGAGATCAGGTCGGCGCTGACCAGGACGACCAGTTGCCGGCGGGGGGTCACGCCCCGACCGCCGCCGCCCGACGGGCCGCGTACCGCGCCCGCAGCGCCCGCTTGTCCACCTTCATCGACCGGTTCACCGGCAGCCGGTCGAGGAACTCCACAGTGGCCGGCGCCCACATCTCGTTGAGTTCGGCGGTCACCAGGTCGATCAGCTCCGCCCCGGTGACCGTCGCGCCCGGCCCGAGCACCACGTACGCGTGCGGCACCTCGCCGACCGTCTCGTCCGGCACGCCGATCACGGCGGCGGCCCGTACCTGCGGGTGCCCGACCAGCACGTCCTCGATGGGACGGCAGAAGATCGCCCAGTTCCGGCGATGCGTGACGATCATGTCGTGCGCCCGGTCGACCAGGTAGAGGTAGCCGTCGTCGTCGAGGTGGCCGATGTCGCGAGTGCGCACCCACCCGTCGACGAGCGTCTGCGCGGTCAGCTCCGGCTGGCCGTGGTAGCCGGCGAAGCTCAGTCGGGTCCGCACCCACACCTCGCCGTCGCGGCCGGTCGGCAGCACCGTGCCGTCGTCGTCACGGATCTCGACGCGGACGTCGCCGTAGGGCCGCCCGCAGGAGCGCAGCCGCTCCGGGTGCTCCGGATCGTCGGTCAGCCCGGGCAGCGCGGTGATCACCACCGCCTCGCTGAGGCCGTACACGATGCGCAGCACCGGGCCGAACCGCCCGATGGCCTGGCGCAGCCGGGCGGGCGCGGCGGGCCCGGCGCCCACGTTGAACATGAACATGGCGGAGAAGTCCGCGCCGACCAGCGCCGGGTGGTCCAACACCTCGTAGAGCATCGGCGGGGTGACGAAGGTCGAGTTGATCAGCTCCCGCTGCACGGTGTCCACGAAGGCCACCGGGTCCCAGTCGTCACGCAGGAACAGCACCCCGCCGGTGAACAGGTTGAACAGTGTGGTGATCTGCCCGCTGGCCAGCCACATCGGCGAGTGCGACAGGTGCCGCAGCAGCGGGAACCCGGCGGCGCGGAAGTCGGCGGCCAGGGTGAGGATCTGGGCGTAGAAGCTCTCCCGGTGGTGCACCAGCTTGGGGCTTCCGGTGGTGCCGCTGGTCTGCAGGAACGACTCGGGCGCCGGCACGGACGCCGGCAGGTCCGTCACGTCGGTGTCGGCGGTGAGGTCGGGGCCGGCGCCGCCCGCGCCCAGACAGCAGACCGGGGTGCCGGGCAGCGCGGCGGCCAGTTCCGGGCCCAGACTGGCCGGGTCCCGTGCGTCGTAGACCAGGGCGTCCGGGCGGGCCAACCGGATGAACTCGTCGACCTCCCGGCGCGCGGTCACCGGGGCGACCCACATCGTCCGGCAGCCGAGCAGATGCAGGGCCAGTTGCAGCAGCGGACCCTCCACCGCGTTCGCGACGGTCACCAGCACCGCCGACCCGGGCCGTACGCCGTGCCGGGTCAACGTCGCGGCCATCGCCCGGACCCGCGCGGCGGCCTCGGTGTAGGTCAGTCGCCGATCGGCGCCGACAAGCGCCTCCCGGTCGCCGAATTCGGCGAAGAGGTCCAACACCCTGTGCACGTAGGTAGTGGTGTGCCCGGGTCCGTCAGTCATCCGGCAGCCCCCATCCGCGAAATCGGCGGTCCCCGGGCCGCTCCCGGTGACGACGCGACGGTGGGCGCGCTCGGGCGACCGCACCGCCGCCGCCTGGAAGCCTAGGCGCGAAACGGCTGGTCGGAACCGTGCCGACGGGCGATCCGAGCGGCCCGCCGGACATTTGATCGCGTCGATCAGGTTGATTGACGCCCGTCAGCGGCGGCGGCTAGGTTTCTGGACCATCGTCCAGGCGGGCGCCGTCAGCGGACGGCCCTGGGCTGCCACACGATGGAGGTTCCATGGCAACGGCAACCCCGAAGAGATGGCCTGTCATCGCCGCTGCGGCCGCGCTGTTGGTCGCCGGCGCACCCGCCGTCGTCGCCAGCGCCGGTCCGTCCGGCACCGCCGCCAGTCGACCCGACCGCGTCGAGTGGGCGGGCAGTTGGGCCACAGCGGTCACCCGGGGCAACTCGGTCGGGTTGACCAACACCGGCCTCAACGACCAGAGCGTCCGGATGATCGTGCACGTCTCGGTGGGCGGCCCCGCGCTGCGGGTACGTCTGAGCAACCTCTACGGCGAGCAGGCGGTGAAAGTCGGTCGGGCCACCGTCGCCCGGCCGAACACCGCGACCCCCGACGACCTCTCCGACATCGACGCGGCGTCGGTGCGCCCGCTGACCTTCACCGGAGCCACCACGGCGACCATGAACCGGGGCGCGGAACTGCTCAGCGACCCGTTGGCCTTCCCGGTCGCGGACGACAGCGACCTGGTGGTCACAGTGCACTTCCCGACCCCGACCGGCCCGACCACGTTCCACGGGCAGTCCCAGCAGGCAAACTTCATCGGCGCGGGGGATCTGACCGGGGCGGCCGAGGGCGCCGGGTTCACCACCCGTCCCACCTGCTGCTGGTTCTTCCTCTCCGGCGTCGACGTGCAGCGCAAGGGCAGCCCCGGCGCGCTGGTCGTGCTCAGCGACTCCATCGGTGACGGCAACGGCAGCACCGTCAACGCCAACCGGCGCTGGCCCGACCTGCTCTCCGACCGGCTGCTCGCCGACCGGCCGGACAGGCGCACCCCGGGCGTGCTCAACCTGAGCCTGGCCGGCAACCGGCTCAACCACGAGGGCACCGAGCCCGGCGACGGCAACTACCCCGGCTACTACCAGCTCGGCCCGAACGCGGCGGCCCGGCTCAACGAGGACGTCTTTCCCCAGACCGGGGTGCGTACCGTCGTCACCCACCTGGGCATCAACGACATCTGGATGTCGAACGACACACCCGAGGCGATCATCGGCACCCTGCGGCAGATCAACCAACAGCTCCAGCAGCGCGGGCTGACCAGCCTGGTGGCCACGCTGACGCCGTACGAGGGGCACGGGGCGCCGGGGGTGTGGACGCCGCAGAAGGAGGCCACCCGCCAGGCGGTGAACACGTACCTGCGCGGTAGTCGGGAGTTCGACGGGCTGCTCGACTTCGACCGGGTGCTGCGCGACCCGGCCCGCCCCAGCCAACTGCTGCCCGCGTACGACTCGGGGGACCACATCCACCCGAACGACGCCGGCAACCAGGCGCTGGCCGACGCCGTGCCGCTGCGGCTGCTCGACCTGTGACATCGGCCGGGGGCGGCGGGTGATCCCCGCTGCCCCCGGCCACCGACATCCTGGGGAGGAGTTGGCAGTGGACGTGGAGGAGATACTCACCGGCCTGTACAGCGAACAGGGCAGACAGGACCCGTACCCGTGGTACGCGGACCTGCACCGGCTCGGCCCGATCAGCGCGGTGCCGGCGCGCGCCGAGCACCGCACGGTGGCCGCCGTCGCGGTCGGCTACGACCTCGTCGACGGGTTGCTGCGCGATCCGGAGTGGACGAAACAGCCGCCGCCGGGCTGGGAGGAGCAGGAGATCCTGCGGACCTTCCAGACCTCGATGATGTTCGTCAACCCGCCCGATCACACCCGGATGCGGCACGTCTTCTCCCGCACCTTCACGCCGCGCCGGCTCGGCGCGCTGGAACCGGTGATCCTGCGGGTGGTCGACGAACTGTTGGACCGGATGGCGGACGCCGGGGAGGGCGTTGTCGACTTCGTGGCCGACTTCGCGTACCCGATTCCGGCCCTGGTGATGGCCGAGTTCATCGGCATCCCGGCCGCCGATCTGCCGTGGTACCGCGAGCGGGTGGAGTGGATCGACGAGTTCCTGGACGTGGCGGGGAAGACCCCGCAGCGGCTGGCAGCGGCCAACACCGCCGCGCGGGAGTTGCGGGCCTTCTACCGGGAGCTGCTCGGGCACCGCCGCCGGGTGCCCGGGGACGACCTGCTCAGCGGGTTGGTCGAGGCTCTCGACTCCGGGGAGGTGGAGCTGACCGAGGAGGAGTTGATCAGCAACCTGATCGTGCTGTTCAACGCCAGCTTCGTCACCACCGTCTACATGTTCAGCAACGGGCTGCCGTTGCTGCTGGCCCACCCGGAGACGGTCGCGGCGCTGCCCACCGACGCCACGCTGGCGCAGGGCTGCGTCGACGAGGTGTTGCGGTTGGCGAGCCCGGTGCACTTCCTGGCCCGCGCCGCGCCGGCGGACACCGTGCTGCACGGCGTGCCGGTCGGCACCGACGACAACGTGCTCATCATGATCGGGGCGGCCAACCGGGACCCGGCCCGCTTCCCGGCCCCGGACACCTTCGACCCGACCCGTCCCGGCCCTCCGTCACTCGCCTTCGGGGTGGGCCTGCACTTCTGTCTCGGCGCGGCGGTGTCGCGATTGGAAGGTCGCCTCGCGCTGCCCCGGCTGTTCCACAGGTTCCCCGCGCTGACGGTCACCGAGACGCCGACGTACAGCGGCAGCCTGTTCCTGCGCGGCATCGACACGTTGCTGGTCAGCACCGGTGGATAGGAGCGACATGGCAGTGCACCCGGAGGTGGCGGCGTACCGGGCGGCCCGTACCGCGGCCGGCACCCCGCCGCTGTACGCGCAGACCCTCGCCGAGGCGCGCGCCGCGGACCTGGCCGCGATCCGCGCCGGCAGCGGCGCTGTCGAGCCGGTGAGCGAGGTACGCGACGAGCGGATCCCCGGCCCCGCCGGGGACCTGCCGCTGCGGGTGTACCGGCCGGCCGGGTCGGGGCCGCTGCCCACAGTGCTGTACTTCTTCGGAGGCGGCTGGACGCTCGGCAGCATCGACACCGCCGACGGCATCTGCCGGCGGCTCGCCAACGCCGTGCCCTGTCAGGTGATCACCGTCGGCTACCGCCTCGCCCCGGAGCACCCCTTCCCGGCGGCGGTGCACGACTGCCACGCCGCCACCTCGTGGATCGCCCGGCACGCCGAGGAGCTGGGCGTGGACCCGACCCGGCTGGCGGTGGGAGGGGACAGCGCCGGCGGGAACCTGGCCGCCGCGGTCACACTGCTCAGCCGTACGGACGGGCCACCGCTCGCCGCGCAACTGCTGGTCTACCCGAACACCGACCAGAGCGGCGAACCGGCCGGCGACGACGACCCAGCGTTGTTCAACAGCCGTTCGGTCGCCTGGTACCGGACGCACTACTTCTCCGACCCGGCGCACGCCAAGGATCCGCTGGCCTCGCCGCTGCTCGCCGACGACCTGTCCGGGCTGCCACCGGCGCTGGTGATCACCGCCGAACTGGACCCGCTCCGCGCCGAGGGGCAGCGGTACGCCGAGCGGCTGCGCGACGCGGGTGTGTCCACCCGGCTGGAGCACTACCCGGGCATGATCCACGGGTTCTTCGCCATGCCGGGAACCTTCACCGACGGGCGGCGGGCACAGGGGAGCGCGGCGGCGTTCCTCCGCGAGCGCTTCGGGCTGCCGTCCGGGCCAGGCGACGCGGGCGAGTTGGTCGAGCCGGCGCCGCCGCCCACGACGTACTCGCCGCCCTCTTCCCCGCTGGCGGGCCCGGGGTCGGGCGATGGGTGAGCGGCTGCTGGTCGGCCCGCCGGCCGTGTCGCTCGCCGACTACGCCGAGCGGGCCCGGGCCGTGCTGCCGCCGGAGGTGTGGGACTACCTGGCCGGCGGCAGCGCCTCCGAGGTGACCCTGGCCGCGAACCGTCACGCCCTGGACCGGGTGTCGGTGCTGCCCCGGGTGCTGCGCGGGGTGGACACCGTCGACCTCGGCACCCACCTGCTCGGCCGCCGGTACGCCATGCCGGTCGGGGTGGCGCCGATGGCCTACCAGCGGCTGGTGCACCCGGACGGGGAGCTGGGCCTGGCGGCGGCCGCCGGCGCGGCCGGGATCCCGTACCTGGCGAGCACGCTGGGCAGCACCCCCATCGAACAGGTCACCGGGGCGGGCGCGGACGTCTGGTTCCAGCTCTACTGGCTGCGCGACCGGGCGCTCGTCCGCGACCTGCTGGACCGGGTCGTCACGGCCGGCTGCCGGGCGCTGGTGGTCACAGTGGACGTCCCGGTGCTCGGCCGACGCCCCCGGGACCTGCGCAACGCGTTCCGGCTGCCGGCCGAGGTGGTCGCCGCGAACCTCCCCGACGGTCGCGACGCGCTGGCGCACTCCGGCGCCCCCGGGGTGTCCGCGATCGCCGCGCACACCGCCGCGTCGTTCGCGCCGGCGTTGCGCTGGGCGGACCTGGCGTGGCTGCGCGAGCAGGTCGACCTGCCGCTGGTGGTCAAGGGGCTGCTGGACCCGCGCGACGCGACCGAGGCGGTACGGGTCGGCGCGGACGCGGTGGTCGTCTCCAACCACGGCGGGCGGCAACTGGACGGCTCCCCGGCGAGCGTCACCATGCTGCCGGAGGTCGTCGACGCGGTCGGGGACCGCTGCCAGGTGCTGCTGGACAGCGGCATCCGGGGCGGCACCGACGTGCTGCGGGCGCTGGCGTTGGGTGCGGCCGGGGTGCTGGTCGGCCGGCCGCTGCTCTGGGCCCTCGCAGTCGGTGGCGAGTCGGCGGCCCGGGACGCGTTGGCGCTGCTCGTCGCCGAGTTGACCGACGCGCTCACACTGGCCGGCTGCGCCGACGTGGTGGCGGCCGGCGAGCTGCGCACCCTCGGGGTGGGCTGAGGGGTGGCCGCCACCGAACCGGTCGACCTGAGCGTCGCCGACCTGCACCCCGCGCTGGGTGATCCGGCGCTGACCTCGATGAACTTCCTCAACGAGGTGTCCGAGCGCTACCCGGCGGCGGTGTCCCTCGCGGCCGGCCGGCCGTACGAGGAGTTCTTCGACCTCACGGCGGTGCACCGGCACCTGGACACCTTCCACCGGCACCTCGTCGACGACCTGGGGCACCGGCCCGAGCAGGCCCGGCGGCTGCTGTTGCAGTACGGCCGGACCAAGGGCATCGTGCACCACCTGATCGCCCGCAACCTCGCTGTCGACGAGGGGATCACCGTCGACCCGGAGGACATCGTGGTGACCGTCGGCTGCCAGGAGGCGATGTTCCTGGTCCTGCGGGCGTTGCGGGCCGGGCCGACGGATGTGCTGCTCGCGGTCGCCCCTACCTACGTCGGGCTGACCGGGGCGGCCCGGCTGGTGGACCTGCCGGTGTGGCCGGTCGCCGGTGGGTCGGCCGGGGTCGATCTGACCGACCTGGCCGCCCAGGTACGCCGGGCCCGGGCGGCGGGGCTACGACCGCGCGCCTGCTATGTGATGCCGGACTTCGCCAACCCCTCCGGGGTCAGCATCGACACCGCCCACCGGCAACGGCTGCTGGACCTGGCCGCGCAGGAGGATCTGCTGCTGCTGGAGGACAACCCGTACGGCCTGTTCCACACCGACGACGGGCCGCGCCCACCCACCCTCAAGGCGTTGGACACCGGACGGCGGGTCGTCTACCTCGGCTCGTTCGCCAAGACCGTGCTCCCGGGCGCCCGCGTCGGGTACGTGGTCGCCGACCAGCGGGTGGTCGGCCCGGACGGGCGGGTCGGCCCGCTCGCCGACCAGCTCGCCATGATCAAGAGCATGGTCACTGTGAACACGTCGCCGATCGCCCAGGCGGTGATCGGCGGCCGGCTGCTGGAGCACGGGTGCAGCCTGGTGGCCGCGAACACCCGGGAGCGGGCCGCGTACACACGGAACCTGCGCCACCTGGTGGCCGGCCTCACCCGGCGCTTCCCGGCCCTGCCGGACCAGTCGGCCCGGCCCGACCAGCCGGCGGTGCGGTGGACGGTGCCGGCCGGCGGGTTCTTCGTGGTGGTGACAGTGCCGTTCCCGGTCGACGACGCGTTGCTGGACCGATCGGCGCGCGACTACGGGGTGCTGTGGACGCCGATGGCGCACTTCTACGACGACACCGCGCCGGTGCACGCGTTGCGGTTGTCGGTCAGCGCTGTCACACCGGAGCAGATCGACGTCGGGCTGGACCGGCTCGCGGCGCTGATCATCGACGAGCTGACCCGTCGGGCGGGTTGACACACCGCGTTCATCGGATGGCAATGCGCGACGACCCGCCTGCCGCCGTCCTGGGTGGACGGTCATAATAAGCCGCATGGTTGCCTGGGAGTACGCCCTGCTCGTCCGCCGCTATCAGGGACAGGGCCGCAATTTTCACGTCTCGTTCGTCTGGTACGCGCCGGACGGGTCACGCAAGGACATCACCGCCTACGGCGACACCGCCATCGCGCATCTCAACCGTGCCGGCCGGGAGGGGTGGGAGCTGGTCTCCGCGGCCGAGGACGTCAACAACGTCCAGGGCAGCACCGAGGTCCACCGCTACCACCTGAAGCGCCCCATGGCCTGACTGTCGCACCCCGGCGTCGATCATGGAGTTGTGGTGGTGGACGAAAGTCGCGCACCAGCCCGGATCGGGCACCACAACTCCATGATCGACGGGAGCGGAGGCTAGCTCAGGTCGATGCCGGGGTAGAGCGGGTACGTGGCGAGCAGGTCGGTGGCCTGCCGGGCGACCTTGTCGGCCAGGCCCGGGTCCAGCGTGTACTTCGCCTTCGACGGGGTGCCGTCGGCGTTGGCGCCGGCGGTGGTCTGGGTCAGCACGGTGTGGATCAGCTCGGCGGTCTGGTCCATCTCGGCGGTGCCGAGGCCCCGGGTGGTCAGCGCCGGGGTGCCGATCCGGATGCCGGACGTGTACCAGGCCCCGTTCGGGTCCTGCGGGACCGAGTTGCGGTTGGTGACGATGCCCGAGTCGAGGAGGGCCTGCTCGGCCTGCCGGCCGGTGAGCCCGTAGCCGGACACGTCGATCAGCACCAGGTGGTTGTCGGTGCCGCCGGTGACGAGCTTCGCGCCCCGGCTCAGCAGCCCTTCGGCGAGCGCCTGCGCGTTGTCGACGATCCGCTGGGCGTAGTCGGCGAAGTCGGGCCGGCGGGCCTCGGCGAGCGCGACAGCCTTGGCGGCCATCACGTGCGGCAGCGGACCGCCGAGCACCATCGGGCAGCCCCGGTCCACCTGGTCGGCCAGCTCCGGCTGGCAGAGCACCATGCCGCCGCGCGGACCGCGCAGCGACTTGTGCGTGGTGGTCGTGACGATGTGCGCGTGCGGCACCGGGTCGAAGTCGCCGGTGAACACCTTGCCGGCCACAAGGCCCGCGAAGTGCGCCATGTCGACCATGAAGGTGGCGCCGACCGAGTCGGCGATCTCCCGCAGGATCCGGAAGTTCACCTTCCGGGGGTACGCGGAGTAGCCGCCCACCAGGATCAGCGGCTTGAACTCGCGGGCGGCCTCGGCCACCCGGTCGTAGTCGATCAGGCCGGTCGCCGGGTCGGTGCCGTAGCTGCGCTGGTCGAACATCTTGCCGGAGATGTTCGGCCGGAAACCGTGGGTGAGGTGGCCGCCGGCGTCCAGCGACATGCCGAGCATCCGCTGGTTGCCCAGCTCGCGGCGCAACGCGAACCAGTCGGCCTCGGTGAGGTCGTTGACCTGACGGACCTGGGCCTTCTTCAGTGCGGGGGACTCCACCCGGTCGGCCAGCACCGCCCAGAACGCGACCAGGTTCGCGTCGATGCCCGAGTGCGGCTGCACGTACGCGTGCGCGGCGCCGAACAGCTCCCGGGCGTGCTCGGCGGCGAGCGCCTCGACGGTGTCGACGTTCTGGCAGCCGGCGTAGAAGCGGCGGCCGACGGTGCCCTCGGCGTACTTGTCGCTGAACCAGTTGCCCATGGCCAGCAGGGTCGCCGGGGAGGCGTAGTTCTCGCTGGCGATCAGCTTGAGTGACTCCCGTTGGTCGGTCAGCTCGGCGCCGATGGCGTCGGCGACCCGCGGCTCGACAGCCCGGATCACCTCAAGGGCACTCCGGAATGCGGTGGATTCGGCGTTGCGGGACATGCGACCTCCAACAGACGTGCGGGAAGGCCCAGGCGCTCGGCAAACGTCCACGTGACGAGGCCGCTCCCCGATGGTTCTCCATCCCCACGCGCCAGTAACGGCCCGGGCCGATCCTACCGGGCCGGAACCGGCCGTTCGGGCCACCCTCCGGGAGGCGACCCCGCCGACGTGATTGGGCGTTGCGTCGCGGGGCACACGGTAGGTGACCACCGCGCCGTCAAGGGTGCGGCCAGGGTTCGCACAGAAGGAGTCGAGAACATGACCACACCCACCTCCGACCGGCCGCTCGCCCTGGTGACGGGGGCCTCCAGTGGGATCGGATACGAGCTGGCGGCGCAGTTCGTCGAGCACGGCTTCGACGTGGTGATCGCGGCCGAGGACGACGGCATCGAGCTGGCGGCACAGAAGCTGCGCCGCGACGGCGGCCCGCAGATCTGGTCGGTCCGCGTCGACCTGGCCCGCGAGCAGGGCGTGACGGAGCTGGTGGCCGCGGTCACCGCGACCGGACGGCCCCTGGACGCGCTGGCGCTCAACGCCGGTCGCGGAGCCGGTGGCGCCTTCGTCGGCGGCACCGACCTCGCCGACGAGTTGGAGATCGTCGACCTCAACGTGCGCTCGACTGTGCACCTGGCGAAGCGGCTGCTGCCCGGGATGGTCGAGCGGGGCACCGGCCGGGTCCTCTTCACCTCGTCGATCGCCTCCACCATGCCCGGGCCGTTCCAGGCGGTCTACAACGCGTCGAAGTCGTTCGTGCAGTCCTTCGCCGAGGCGTTGCGCAACGAGTTGAAGGACACCGGCGTCACGGTGACCTCGCTGATGCCCGGGCCGACCGACACGGAGTTCTTCGACCGGGCCGACATGGAGGACACCCCTGTGGGCTCGGGCAGGAAGGACGACCCGGCGAAGGTCGCCGAGCAGGGCTTCGAGGCGATGATGAGGGGTGATCAGACGATCACCGCCGGTTCGCTGATGAACAAGGTGCAGACCGCCGCCGGCAAGATCATCCCGGACAAGCTCAAGTCCGAGCAGCACCGCCGGATGGCCGAGCCGGGATCGGGCAGCTGACCCGTGGTGCACGACGAAGGGCCCGGCACGATGCCGGGCCCTTCGGTGTGAGCGGGTGCCTCAGGCCGTCACCGCGTCGAGCGCCTTCTTGATCGCCTTCGGGGCGGTGGGGGTACGCGGCGCGTCAGCGCGCAACGCGATCATCTTCTCGCCGATCTCCTGGAGCTGCTTACGGCCCAGCGCGTCGCGGACCTTCGGGAACCACTCCTGCTCCTCCTCCTCGACGTGGTGGGTGACGTTCTCGATCAGCACCGTCGTCTTGGCGTTGAACCGCTCGTCGTCGGCGTTCATGCTGGCCAACTCGGCGCAGAGCACGTCGGCGACGTGGTGTTCCTCGTACGACTCGAGGATGTCGTCCTCCAGGTCGGGCAGCAGTCGGCGGACCTCCGGGTACATCACCTCGTTCTCCAGATAGGTGTGCACGGTCAGTGCCTCCAGGATCTGGTCCACCAACTTCTGCCGCTGGCTCGCCGGCCCCTCCTCGGCGTCCTGGAAGGCCTTGAACAGGCGGCGCATCTCCTTGTGGTCCTCTTTGAGCAGGACGATGGCATCGGTCGACACCGGTATGACCTCCCTGAACAATCTCGGCTGGTGCGGTTCCGGTACCCCCACGCCGAATCCGGAAACAGGTGAAACCGTCTCAGACCATCGCCAGGGTGCGGGGGATCTCGTCGAGCAACTCCCGGGCCAGAAAGCCGATCCGGCCGTAGCGGGGGATCAGCCGCTGGCCGCTCACCGAGTGCGCGAACGAGCCCCAGCAGGCTGCCTGCGCCGGGTCGGCACCCCGGGACAGCAGCCCCGCCAACAACCCGGCGAGCACGTCGCCGCTGCCGGAGGTGCCCAGCCCGGCGTCGCCGCTCTCCTCCCGCCAACCCCGCCCGTCCGGTGCGGCCACGTGCCCGTACAGCGACACGACCGCCTCGTACCGGGCGGCCAACTCGGCAGCCTCGGCGTCCAGGTCGTCGCCCGGGTCCCGCCCGAGCAGGTGCCCGGCCTCGGTGACGTTGGGGGTGAGCACCACGGGCCGACCCGAGCCGACCAGCAGGTCCGGTGCGTGGCTGAGCGCACCGAGGGCGTACGCGTCGAGCACCAGCGACGTGTCCGGACGGGCCGCCTCCAGGACCAGGCTCAGCAGGCGGTTGGTTTCGTCGATCGCCTTCAGGCCGGGGCCGAGCGTCACCACGTCGGCCTGTGCGACCAGGTCGCCGAGCTGCCCGTCCCGGTCGGCGGCCACCGCGCCGTCGGCGGTCTCCGGCAGCCCGACCACCAGCGCCTCGGGCACCTGGATGCTCAGCGCGGCGGCGGTGGACTCGGCGGCGGCCAACTGGAGCACCCCGGCGCCGGCGCGCAACGCGGCCACCCCGGCGAGCAGCACCGCGCCCGGCGTGAAGCGGGAACCGCCGACCACCAGCACGGTGCCGCGGCTCTCCTTTCCACCGGCCGGCACCGGCAGCGCCCAGTCCCGCAGCAACGCCGGGGTGATCACCTTCACCTCAGACCGGCTCGGCATGGATCTCGTCCTCCCTGGTCGGCTGGGCGCCCTGCTGACGCAGGTGCTCGACGTGGTTGAAGGCGGTGAGCGCCAGTCGGTCCTCGCTGTCGGCCGACCACTCGGTGATCGAACAGTTGGCGATCACGTCCTGCCGGGTGAGCGCCATCAGCTCGTCCTCGGTCAACCCCTCCACCAGATAGCGAAGCAGGAAGACCAGCGCGTCGTGGCCGAAGAGCAGCACCCGGCACCCCTCGTGGTCCCGGCGCAGGTCGCCGAGCAACGTCCGCAACCGCAACGCCACGTCCGTCCAGGACTCCCCGCCCGGCGGCCGGTAGTAGAACTTGCCCAACCGCTCCCGACGGTCGGCCTCGTCCGGGTACCGCCGGCGCACCCCGTGCCCGGTCAGCCCGTCGAGGATTCCCAGCTCCCGGTCGCGCAGCCGTTCGTCGCGGTGCACCGGAATGTCGGTGCCGGCCAGCGCCAGCCGGGAGGTCTGCACCGCGCGCAGGTACGGCGACACCACCGCCACGTCCGGGCGCTTCGCGTCCGGAAGCTCGGCCAGCCAACGGCCGGTCGCCCGAGCCTGGTCCTCGCCGGTCGCGGAGAGCGGCACGTCCGCGTCGCGGTGGGGGAGGTCGATCAGCTCCGCGCCCGACGCCTCGGCGTGCGTCGCCGCGACGTTCGCGGTGCTCTCGCCGTGCCGGACGATCCAGAGGGTTGCCAGTTCCGCCATGCGGCCCCCCTACCCGGGCGCCGCCGACGGTAACCGTGTCCGGTCTCCGCTGTCGGTTTCGGGGCAGCGCCGCGACCTGGTGATGCGAAACAATGTGCCCGGACAGCCGACGGGGGGTCGACAATGACTGTCTTGCGAGGTCTGCGGGAAGCGCTCCTGTTGTTAGTGGTGGTCGGGGCGCTGGTCGCGGTCGCGGCAATGATCTGGGTGGCGGTCGCTGGCGGTGACTACACCGCTCGGCTGGGCATCGGGTTGGTTGTGGTGGGCGGGCTCCTCGGTGTGACGGGTGACCTGACGATGAGTCGGATCGGCATGCTGGGCCCGCGCGCCATCTTCGGCGCCGCAGGGGAGCGCGAGACTGCTGGCGGCGGGCGGGTGCTCACCGGGGTCGGCATCTTCCTCTTCGTCGGGTTGCCACTGATCGTGGTCGGCGTGCTGCTGCTCACCTGACCGAGCGCATCATCGCTGCCGCGGAAGACAGCTCCCCGGCGCCGCGCCAGTGTCCGTTCGGTGGCCGTACGGCGCGCTTGTGCGTCGTACCCTCAGGGCGTGGCGACGGCGGCGGAGGAGATCCAGGTGGGGGAGCGGCTGGTCCGCGTCTCCAGCCCCGACAAGCCGTACTTCCCGGAGCGTGGGCTGACCAAGCTGGACGTGGTCCGCTACTTCCTGGCGGTGGGCGACGGCATCCTGCGGGCGCTGCGGGATCGGCCGACCATGCTGGAGCGCTGGCCCCGCGGTGTCTTCGAGGGCGCGACGATCGCCACCCGGCAGACCAACCGGGGCGACGCGTTCTACCAGAAGCGGCTGCCGGCGGGCGCGCCCGAGTGGGTGCGCACCGCGCACATCACCTTCCCCAGTGGCCGTACCGCCGACGAGGTCGCGCCGAGCGAGTTGGCAGTGGTGATCTGGGCCGCCAACCTGGGCACTCTGCGGTTCCACCCGTGGCCGGTCACCGCCGCCGACGTGGAACGCCCCGATCAGCTGCGCATCGACCTGGACCCGATGCCCGGCGTCGGCTTCGAGCAGGTGGTACCGGTGGCGCACGAGGTGCGGGCGTTCCTCGCCGAGCTGGGCATGACCGCCTACCCGAAGACCACCGGTGGGCGGGGCCTGCACGTCTACCTGTCGATCGAGCCGCGGTGGAGCTTCGGTGACTGCCGTCGGGCGGTGCTCGCGCTGGGCCGGGAGATGCAGCGCCGGCTGCCGGACCTGGTCACCACCACCTGGTGGCGCGAGCAACGGGACCGGCCGGTCTTCGTCGACTACAACCAGATGGCCCGGGACCACACGGTGACGTCGGCGTACTCGATCCGGCCGACGCCGGCCGCGCTGGTCTCCGCGCCGCTGGACTGGTCGGAGCTGGACCAGGTCCGCCCCGAGGACTTCGATGTGCTCAGCATGCCGGCCCGGTTCGCCGAGCGCGGCGACCCGCACGCCGGCCTGGACGGTGACCGGCACTCGCTGGAACCGCTGCTGGAGTTGGCCGACCGCGACGGGCTGGAGGCCCCGCCGGAGCGCTGAGCCCGGCGCTCACGCCCAGGGGCTGCCAGCACCGTCGAACTCCTCGAAGACCAGCCAGGTGCGGGTGGACAGCACCCCGGGAATGCCCTGCACCCGGCCCAGCACCACGTCGCGCAGCGCGGCGTTGTCCGGCGCCCGCACCAGCGCGAGCACGTCGTGGTCACCGCCGAGCAACGCGGCGTGCTCGATGTAGCGCACCTGGGCCAGCTCGGCCGACACCTCCCGCCAGGTGTTCTGCTCGATGGTCAGGGCGATGTACGCCGACGTGCCCAATCCGGCCGCCTCGGGCGCCACCTGGGCCCGGAACCCGGTGATCACCCCGTCGCGCAGCAGCCGCTCCACCCGCGCGTACGCGTTGGTGCGGGAGATGTGGATGCGTTCGGCCAGGGTCCGCACCGACGTCCTACCGTCGCGGACCAGCTCGTCGAGGATCCGCCGGTCGACCTCGTCCAACGCTCGGGCCGATCGTCCCGATCCCGCGCCCCGGCTCGCTTCGTCGGCGGTCTCCTGGCTCACTGCTGGGCCCTCCGCATGCCAACCGTCCCGCCTTCCGTGTCGATCTTGAGTCAATCATCCACAAGCGGAAGCATAGGCTCACCACACGTCCCAGGAGGTTCCGCCGTGACGACCACTCCCCAGGCGGTCCGCAGGGCATCCCCGCGCACCCGTCGAACGGTCACCCCGCCCGACCCGGCGCGCTCGTTGCTACCGGACGCCGAGCCGGTCCGCCTGCTCGCCGAGAACGGCACGCCGCTGCCCGCCCGCGCCGACTACCCCGAACCACCCGCCGAGGTGCTGCGCGAGCTGTACCGCCGGATGGTGCTCGGCCGGCGCTTCGACACCCAGGCGACCGCCCTGACCAAGCAGGGCCGGCTCGCCGTCTACCCGTCCTCGCGAGGCCAGGAGGCCTGCCAGGTCGGCGCGGTGCTCGCGGTCCGCGACACCGACTGGGTCTTCCCCACGTACCGCGAGTCGATGGCGCTGGTTGCCCGGGGCATCGACCCGGTCGAGGTGCTCACCCTGCTGCGCGGCGACTGGCACTGCGGCTACGACCCGACCGAGGTGCGCACCGCACCGCAGTGCACCCCCCTCGCCACCCAGTGCGTGCACGCCGCCGGGCTGGCGCACGGCGAGGCGTACCAGGGCCGCGACACTGTGGCACTGGCCTTCATCGGCGACGGCGCCACCAGCGAGGGCGACTTCCACGAGGGGGTCAACTTCGCCGCCGTGTTCAAGGCGCCGGTGGTCTACTTCGTGCAGAACAACAAGTACGCGATCAGCGTCCCGCTGTCGCGGCAGACCGCCGCGCCGTCGCTGGCCTACAAGGGCATCGGCTACGGCGTACCCAGCGAACAGGTCGACGGCAACGACCCGGTCGCGGTGCTCGCCGTGCTCACCCGCGCGGTCGCCTACGCCCGAGCCGGCAAGGGGCCGTTCCTGGTCGAGGCGCACACCTACCGGATGGAGCCGCACACCAACGCCGACGACGCCACTCGCTACCGCGACGGCGCCGAGGTCGACGCCTGGCGGGACCGGGACCCGGTCGCCCGGCTGGAGACCTACCTGCGCGCCCGCGGCGTGCTCGACGACGCGGCGGTCGCCGAGATCGCCGAGCAGGCCGAGGCGTACGCCGCGGACCTGCGCACCCGGATGAACGAGCAGCCCGCTGTCGACCCGCTGAGCCTCTTCGACCACGTCTACGCCGAACCCACGCCGCAGCTGATCGAACAGCGTGAGCAGGTCCGCGCCGAGCTGGCCGCCGCCCACGCCGAGGAGGGTGACGCCTGATGGCCACCACCATGGCGAAGGCGCTCAACGCGGCGCTCGCGGACGCGCTCGCCGCCGACGACCGGGTCGTCGTCTTCGGTGAGGACGTCGGCGCGCTCGGTGGCGTCTTCCGGATCACCGACGGCCTCCAGGCCCGCTTCGGCGAGAACCGCTGCTTCGACACCCCCCTCGCCGAGGCCGGCATCGTCGGCTTCGCCGTCGGCATGGCCATGTCCGGCCTGCGCCCGGTGGTCGAGATGCAGTTCGACGCGTTCGCGTACCCGGCGTTCGAGCAGATCGCCTCGCACGTGGCGAAGCTGCGTAACCGCACCCGGGGCGCGCTGACCGTGCCCATCGTCATCCGCGTTCCGTACGCGGGCGGGATCGGTGGAGTCGAGCACCACTGCGACTCGTCCGAGGCGTACTACGCGCACACCCCAGGGCTGAAGGTGGTCACCCCGGCGACCGTCGACGACGCGTACTCCCTGCTGCGCGAGGCGATCGAGGACCCCGACCCGGTGGTCTTCATGGAGCCCAAGAAGCTCTACTTCGCCAGCGACGAGGCGTCCCTGCCGACCCGCACCGAGCCGTTCGGGCGGGCCGTCGTGCGGCGGCCCGGACGCGACGCCACACTGGTGGCGTACGGGCCGGCGGTGCCTGTCGCGCTGGAGGCCGCCGAGGCCGCCCGGGAGGAGGGGTGGGACCTGGAGGTCGTCGACGTACGCACGATCGTGCCGTTCGACGACGCCACCATCACCGCCTCGGTCCGGCGTACCGGCCGGTGCGTGGTGATCCAGGAGGCGCCCGGCTTCGCGGGCGTCGGCGCGGAGATCGCCGCCCGGGTGCAGGAGCGCTGCTTCCACGCGCTGCACGCCCCGGTGCTGCGGGTCGCCGGGCTGGACATCCCCTACCCGGCGCCGATGCTGGAGCACACCCACCTGCCCGGCGTGGACCGGGTGCTCGACGCGGTGGCCCGCCTGCAGTGGGACGACCAGCCGGACGCGCGTTGGGCGGCGGCATGACCACCGTCGAACGGACGCAGGTCTTCCTCCTGCCCGACCTGGGCGAGGGGCTGAGCGAGGCCGAGATCGTCGAGTGGCGCGTCGCCGTGGGTGACGTGGTCACCGTCGACCAGAGCGTGGTCGAGGTGGAGACCGCCAAGGCCGTCGTCGACGTGCCCTGCCCGTACGCCGGCCGGGTCGTCACCCTGCACGGCGCGGCCGGTGAGGTACGCCCGGTCGGCCAGCCGTTGATCACCATCGCGCCATTGGACGGGGGCGACGAGCCCGCCGGGCACGCCACCTACCGCGAGGAGGAACGGGCCGGCTCCGGCAACGTGCTGATCGGGTACGGCACCGGCCACGGCGGCGCCACCCGGCGCCGGCGTCGGCCCCGCCTGGCGGTGGCCCCCGAACCGGCCGACGCCGGCCCGACCGGTGCGGCTGCCGATGCCGCGCCCGCCGCGCCCGCCGCGTCCGGCGACCCGGCACCGCATACTGCCGCCCTGGTCATCTCGCCGATCGTGCGTCGGCTCGCCCGCGAGCACGGCGTCGACCTCGACACGGTGCGGGGCACCGGACCCGGGGGCGTGATCCGCCGCGCCGACGTGGAGGCAGCGCTGACCGCGCCCGCCGCCCGGCTCGCCGCCGTGCCGGACCCGCAGGTCGCGTCGGCCCCGGCCGGCGACGGCGACGTCATCGTCCCGCTCACCGGCCTCCGCAAGGTGATCGCCGACAAGCTCTCCCGCAGCCGGCGGGAGATCCCCGAGGTGACCATCTGGGTCGACGTGGACGCCACCGGGCTGCTGGAGACCCGCGCCGCGATCAACGCGGCGACCCCCGACGCGCCGGTGAGCATCCTGGCCCTGCTGGCCCGGATCTGCCTCAGCGGGCTGCGCCGGTTCCCGCAGCTCAACGCCCGGGTCGACACCGAGGCGCAGCGCATCGTCCAGTCCGCCGGTGTGCACCTCGGCATCGCCGCGCAGACCGACCGGGGGCTGCTGGTGCCGGTGCTGCGCGACGCCCAGCGACTCACCACCGCCGAGCTGGCCGCCGAACTGGCGGCGACCACCGCCGCCGCGCGAGCCGGCAGCCTGCCCCCGGCCCGGCTGACCGGCGGCACCTTCACGCTGAACAACTACGGGGTGTTCGGCGTCGACGGCTCCACACCGATCATCAACCACCCCGAGGCGGCCCTGCTCGGGGTCGGGCGGATCGTGGACAAGCCGTGGGTGGTCGACGGGCAACTCGCCGTCCGGAAGGTGACCCAGCTCAGCCTCACCTTCGACCACCGGGTCTGCGACGGCGGGGTGGCCGGCGGCTTCCTGCGGCACGTCGCCGACTGCGTGGAGCGCCCGGCGCTGCTGATCGCCGCCGTCTGACGCGTACCCCCGGCCCCGGCGCTGCCCGTGCGGCGCCGGGGCCGACGCACGTCCGGCGGTCTCCCGGCGGTGGTGCTCGGGCCGGGTGTCCCGGCGGTGGTGCTCGGGCCGGAGTGTCCCGGCGGTGTGCTCGGGCCGGGTTTCCCGGCGGCTTCACCGGGAAGTCGGCCCCGCCGGAACGCACGAACGCGTCGAAGGGAGCCCACCTGTGGCCGTGGCGAACGAGCTGCTCCTGAACTCGGTCCGGGTACGACGGCCCGCCTCGGCCGGCGCTCCGCTGTACTGCGACGCGCTGGAGTACGGGCTGACCGGTGACGGCTCGACCAACGACCAGCCGGCTCTTGCCGCCCTGGTGGACCGTCTCGGCGCCGGGTACGCGTCCGACGGGCGGGCCCGGGTCATCTACTGCCCACCGGGCATCTACTCGATCCGGGACGCGGGCACGGTGTGGCGCAGCGGTGTGTCGCTGATCGGGGCCGGTCCGGCGGCGACCCGCTTCATGCTCAGCAACGAGGGCAACCGGGCCGACCCCACCCCGCTGGCCTTCTGGACCACGGTGCAGCACGGCGCCGACCGGGACCGGCACATCGCCGACTGCACCTTCGCCGACTTCCAGATCGACGGCTCCGGCGTCGCCATGGCCGAGTACAACTACCTGGCCAAGGGCCTCGGCATCCAGTACATGGTGCGGGGCATCTTCCGCAACCTCTACATCCACCACACCGCCGCCACCGGGCTGGGCTGCGACTTCCTCCAGGACTCCCTGATCGACGGCGTTGTGGTGGTCGGCTGCGGCCGGCTGGACAACGGCGAACAGATGGGCGGCGCCGGCATCGGGATCGGCATCGGCGGCTGGGGCACGGTGGAGCGGCTGACCATCACCAACTCCACCGCCCTGGCCAACGGCACCAACGGCATCTTCCTGGAACTGCAGAAGGACTACTGGCCGCCGCCGCGCGGCTACCGGATCATCGGCTGCCACAGTCAGGGCAACCGCTTCGGCATCTCCGACTGGGGTGCCGACGGCCTGATCGTCTCCGCCTGCACGATGACCGGGAACCTGGAGACCGGGTTCGACGTGTCGGCCCAGGGCACCTCGTCAGTGGCCGGCCGGGGTGGGCTGCTCACCGACTGCGTCATCGACGGCAACATGTGCGACGGGGTCAGCATCGGCAACAGCCCCGGCCCGTACACCGTCCGGGGCAACCGGATCAGCGGTAACGGCCGGCACGGCTACCACTCGCACGACCTCGGGCGCGGCTACCGGGGCTCGGTGCGGGACGTGGTGATCGAGAGCAACGAATTCTGGGGCAACGGCCTCGACGCGATCCGGATCGACCACCAGATGACCGACGCGGTGCTGCTGAACAACCGGATCCGCAACAACGGACGCCAGTACGGCGAGGGCACCGGCGGCACCGGCGACGCCGTCCACTACAGCGAGCGGTGCCTGGTGGATCGGTCGGCCGACTGGCCGCACGACGGGCACCGGGGCAAGGTCCTGCGGGTCGGGAAGGCCGTGGCCATGGTGGCCTCCAACACCGGCGACGAACTCACCCTCGCCCCGGTCCGCCCGGACGCGTTCACCGCGTGGAGCGGGGACGTGCCACCGCCGGGATGCGGATACGAACTGGCCGCCGCACCGAAGCTGCGGGCTGGCATCACCATCGACGCGCCGTTCGACTCGGCCACCATCCGGGGCAACCGGGTCTGGGACAACCACGACAACCCGACCCAGACGCACGGGCTGTGGATCACCGAGCGGGGCAGCTGCGTGGACTGCCGGGTCGAGGACAACGACCTGGCCGGCAACGCCGACGAGGGGATGCGACTGGACACCCCGCCGGTGGGCGGACGGTGGCGGGACAACCACGTGGACAGCGACTGGAGCTGACCGGCCACCCGTCGGTGTCCCCGGCGAGACCGGTGAGACCTGAACGACGTGCGGCGGCGGCCGGAGTGATCCGGCCGCCGCCACTGTGTCGGTTTGAGCTGGTCAGCCGGCCAGACCCGCCACCGGGGTCGGGTCCAGCACCACCGTCGCCGAAGCGGACTGCGGCGGTACGCCCGGGTCGGTCGGGGCGTCGGTGTACTCCGCGACGAACACCGCGGTCAGGTTGTCCGCACCGCTGTGCCCACCGTCCAGGAAGGTGGGGATGGTCCCGGAGCAACCCGTCGAGGTGGAGAGCGGGTGCCCGTGCTCATCGTGCCCGAGCACGTAGGTGACCTTCACCCGGGAGCAGTCCACCGGCAGGTCGTCGGTGACCTTCACCTCGTACGCGACCGTCTGCCCGAACTGGAACGGCTGCCCGGCCTCCGGGGTGACGAACTCGACGACCGGTGCGGTCGGCCCGACCACCAGCGGCAGGGTTGCCGAGGCGGACCGGCCGGTGCGGTCGGTCACCTTCAGCGTCGGCGTGTACGAGCCGTTCTCCGGGAACGTCCAGCTCGCGTTCGGAGCGGTGCTGTCCACCGAGCCGTCCGCGTTGAAGTCCCACGCGTAGCTCAGCTTGTCACCGTCCGGGTCGGTCGTGCCGGCGCTGGAGAACGCCACGGTCAGCGGAGCCTGCCCGACGGTCGGGGTGCCACTGATCTTCGGGATCGGCGTCCGGTTGCCCCGGACGAAGTCGATCCGGGACAGCTGCGCGTCCGGGTTCTCGGCGAAGTAGCCGTCGCCGTACTCCAGCACGTAGAGCGCGCCGTCCGGGCCGAACTCCATGTCCATCGGGTTGTCCACCACCAGCGACGGCGCCACCGGACGGATGTCCGTCACGTCGCCGTCCTCGTCGAGGCGGAACTCCTTGATGTAGTCGCGGGACCACTCGTAGAACAGCGGGACCCCGTCGTAGTAGGCCGGCCAGCGAGTGCGCGACGTGCTGGTCCCGTCGTAGTCGTAGGCCGGGCCGCCCATCGGAGAGATGCCGCCGGTGCCCAGCTGCGGGAACTCGGCCGAGGGAGCGGCCGCGTACCAGACCTCCGGCTGCTCGACCGGCGGCAGCACGCGCTTGCCGGTGTTGTGCGGTGAGTCGTTGACAGGGCGCTTGCAGTTGAACTTGGCGCCGGACTCGCCGGTGGCGAAGTCGTAGTCGCGGTAGGCGATCGTCGGCGTCACGCAGTACGGCCAGCCGTAGTTCGCCGGCTTGTCGACGAGCATCCACCGGCCGTGACCGGCCGGGCCGCGCTCCGGGTTCGGGCTGGAGGCGTCCGGCGAGTAGTCGCCCACGTACACGTCGTCGGTACGCCTGTCGACGGCGAACCGGAACGCGTTGCGCAGCCCCATCGCGTAGATCTCCGGGCGGGTCTGCGCCGTGCCCGGCTTGAACAGGTTGCCGGCCGGCACCGTGTAACCACCACCGGCCTTCACCTTGATCCGCAGCAGCTTGCCGCGCAGGTCGTTGGTGTTGGCCGAGGTGCGCTGGGCGTCGTACGCCGGGTGGCGGTCGGCCCGCTCGTCGATCGGGATGTAACCGTCGGAGGCGAACGGGTTGGTGTCGTCACCGGTCGACAGGTACAGGTTGCCCTTGCTGTCGAAGTCGATCTGGCCGCCGACGTGGCAGCAGATACCTCGGTCGGTCGGCACGTCGATGATCTGCTGCTCGCTGGCGAGGTTCAGCTTCGTCCCGTCCAGCTTGAACCGGGACAGCCGCAGCGCGCCCTTGAACCGCTGCCAGTCCGCCTCGGTGCCGGTCTCCGGCGCGTCCCCCTCGTTGACGCCGGGGGTCGCCGGGTCGTCCACCGGAGTGTCCATCGGCGGCGAATAGTAGAGGTACACCCACTTGTTCTGGGCGAAGTTCGGGTCGATGGCGACCCCCTGCAACCCCTCCTCGTCGTGCTCGTACACCGGGATGTCGGCGGCGATGGTGTTCAGCCCGGTGCGCGGGTCGTGGATGCGCACCTCACCGGTGCGGGAGGTGTGCAGCACCCGCAGGTCGGGCAGGACGGCGAGGCTCATCGGCTCGCCCGGGAAGTCGTTCAGTGTCACTTTCTGGAAGCTGCTGTCCGGCGGCGCGGCCGGCGCTGCGGCCGCTGCCGACGGTGGTACGGCCAGACCGGCCGTCACCAGCAGCAGGGCGGACGCGAATGCGGTCCATTTCATCAGGTGAGTCCCCCGGGGTGGTTTCAGTACCGAAGTGAGGCGAGATAGTCGAAGCCGACGCGAGCGGTGTCCAGGGCGTCGGCGGGGGAGCGCGGCGGGGTGCCCGCGTCGTCACGCTCCACGATGTACTCCTCGATGCCGGCCTCCCGCTCGTGGGCGAAGATGCGGCCGAAGTCGATGACGCCGTCGCCGAGGTCGGCGAAGCCACCCTCGACGTCGAGGTCCTTGACGTGCACCTGGCGGATCCGGCCGCGGTTGGCCCGGATCACGTCAACCGGGTCGTGGGCACCCCGCCAGGTCCAGTAGAGGTCGAGCTCGAAGTGGACCAGTCGGGGATCGGTCTGCGAACTGAGGATGTCGAAGCCGGTCGAGCCGCCGGTCAGCGGCACGAACTCGAGCTGGTGGTTGTGGTAGCCGAAGTTCAGCCCCGCGCGTTCGGCGAGCCGACCGGCGCGGTTCAGGTCCCGGGCCAGGGCCCGGTAGACGGCGGGGTCCCGGATCGGCTGACCGCTCGCGTCCCGACCGAAGTACGGGTGGACGATCTTCTTGCAGCCGACCACGTTGGCGTCGGCGAGAGCCTGCTCCCAGGTGGCCGCGTCGAACGGCTGCGGAATGCCCACATGCCCGGAGGTGGACCGCAGCCCGGCCTCGTCGAGCGCGGCCCGGAACTCAGCGGCGGTGCGCCCCACGAAACCGGCGTGCTCCACCCGCCGGTAGCCGATCCGGCGCAGCGCGTCCAGGGTGCCGGGCAGGTCAGCGGCGAGCTGGTCGCGCAGCGTGTAGAGCTGAATGCTGATCCGGTCCACCGGCACGCGACGCCGGCCAGCGGCCTGCCCGGTGGAGGCGGCGGGCGCGGCGGCGGCCGGGCCGGCGAGCAGGCCGGCGGCGCCGACGGCAGCCGCGGAAACGGTCGCGGCGCGCAGCACTCCACGCCGACTGACCGGCTCGGACGCCGGTGTCGGCCCCGGTCGGTTGAGTTGTTGATCCATGGTGGTGGTCCCTTCCTGACGGCTGGTACGCCGTCGGCGGCGGTCGACCTGACTGCCGTCCGCCGGGCGCGCCGAACCGGCCGGAGGCGGGCTCCGGCTGGACGGTGAGGGACGGCGCGCGGGTGCGGCCCGGACCCATCGGGAACGGAACGCGGCGACCCGGCAGAGGTGGCGGCAAGTTGATCGACGAATGGGCAACCCTCTATCTAGATCGAGACCTTACCCTTGCCCCCGGACGAAGGCAAAGCTTCGTCGCGTTCGGCAGAAGTTTCGCTTCAGATGACAAAAGTCTGCCCACGAGGTGCGCCACCGGGCGTGACCTTCTCCTTCCCTTGCCCACCCGCCGCGCGATCCGCCCGGCCTGGTTCGGACTCGCCCGGACCCGCCCGGCCTGGTTCGTCCGTGCCCGCACTCGCCCGGCCGGCCCGCCCTCGCCCGGCCTGTCCACCCAGGCGCATGATCCACTCGGGTTCATGGAAGTCGCGGCGTTAGGGCGACTGGGATACCGCGACTTCCTTGAAGTCGAGTCGATGACCTCCCCACGCGACCGATGTCCTCTGCCCGGTGCGCACCGAGCGCGCCCCCAGATGCCACCACCCGCCATTCGGACAGTCGACGTCGCGTCGCTCAAGCGGAGCAAAGCGCATGACACGGGTCGGTTGAACCCCTGTTCCGCCAATTGGAACATTGTCGGAAAATGCGCCGGTAAATGCGCCACCGATTATTGCCGAATGCCGCGAATAGCCTCCTCAGGCGGGCAAGAATATGGCGGAGGGAAGTCGAAAACGGGGGGACTGAAACATGACGTCTAGGCGGCGATTGACGCTGTTGGCGGTAACCATCGCAGCGGCACCACTCGTCCTGGGTGCGTGTACCGCCGACCGGGGGTCGGCCACCGGCCCGGCCAAGAAACACGCCGCCCCACCGGAACTCGCCGTGACACCGGGGGACAAGGCCCGGGACGTCCCGGTCAGCGCCGAGGTGGGCACCGTGGTCAAGGGCGGGCGGGTCACCGGCGTACGCCTCACCGACGACAAGGGCAAGCAGGTCAACGCCGAGCCGCGCGAGGACGGCTCCGGCTGGGTGCCGAGCGCTCCGCTGCAACCACGACGGACCTACACCGCCGAGGTGACAGCGACCGGTGACTCCGGTGCCACCACCACCCGCACCACCACGTTCACGACGATGGCCAAGTCGACCAAACCGCAGATCACCAGCACCCTCTATTTCAACGGTAATCGGACGTACGGCACGGCGATGCCGGTAACGGTGGCGTTCGACCCGGGAATTCCAAAAGAGGCCAGAGCGGATGTCCAGCGCCGGTTGTTCGTAAAGACCAACCCACCGCAGCCGGGCACCTGGTCCTGGCTTGAGGATGGAAGTCAGGTCTATTACCGGGCACCCGATTTCTGGAAGCCGGGTACCACCATCAGCCTCCGGGCCGGTCTGGAGGGTCTGCCGATCGGAAAGGACCGGGTCGGCGACGCCGAGCGGACCGCGACCTCCAAGATTGGACGACAGGTCTCGCTGGAGATCGACAACGCCACCAAGCAGATGACGGTGCTGCGCGACGGCAAGCAGGTCCGCCGGATCCCGGTCAGCCTGGGTAAGCCGAGCACGCCGAGTTCCAGCGGCAAGATGGTGATCATGGAGAAGCACGAGCGGGTCACCTTCGACACCCGGGGTGAGCCGGACGGCGGTTACGTGGTCGACGTCGACGACGCCCAGCGCTACACCTGGGGCGGCGAGTTCATCCACTCCGCCCCCTGGTCCGAGGGGGACCAGGGCAACACCAACGTCTCGCACGGTTGCGCGAACGTGTCCGCCACGGCCGCCGACTGGTTGATGGGAGTGACGCAGGTCGGTGACCTGGTCACCGTCAAGGGCACCGAGGTGGAGTTGCAGCCGGGCAACGGCTGGACCGCGTGGAACGTGAGCTGGGACGAGTTCGCCCGGGGCAGCGCCCTGCCGGTGCCGCCCGGGCTGAAGCCCGCACCGGTCGCTCCGGCGCACCCGGGCGCGGTGGCCGGCGGATCGCCCGCACCGGCGCCCTCGGTCAGCGGTCGCTGACACACCCCTCACGGCAGGACAGGGCCGGCCCGCCACACGGCGGACCGGCCCTGTCGCCGCACGTCACACCAGGGGTACGCGGGCCGGACCGGCCCTGTCGCCGCCCGTGGCTGCGGCCATCACCCCAGGGGTACGCGGGCCACCCCGGAACCGGTCAGGCTGCCGAGCCAGAGCTGGTCGCCGTGCTGGCGTACCCCGGTGATCATCGAGTAGTGCCCGCTCGGACCGTGCAGCGTCCGGCGGACCGCGCCCGTGCCGTCGACCAGGGCGACCAGCCCGTACCGGCGCGGCTGCGGCTGCATCGCGTCGGGCAGCAGGGCGGCGATCTGGCGCAGCCGAGGATGGGGCAGCAGCCGCTCGGCGATCGGCACCCGGGGGCTGGGCAGCGCGATCCAGTACGTCCCGTCACCCACCGAGGCGAGATTGTCCGGGTACGCGGGCAGGTCGGCGAGGACCCGCACACCGCCGCTCAGTTCGACCCGCAGCAGGCGGTGGGTGCTGGTCTCCACGAGCATCAGCGCCGACTCGTCAGGGGTCAGCGCGATCCCGTTGGGGAAGTACAGCCCGTCGGTCACCACCTCGGTGCGGCCGCTGCCCGGGTGGTGGGCCAGCACCCGACCGTTGGGGCGGTGCTCCAGCAGGTCCCGCTTCCAGTGCGAGACCGGAAACCGGTCGGAGCTGTCGGTGAAGTAGATGGTGCCGTCGCGGCCCACCGTCGCGTTGTTGGCCAGGTGCACCGGGGGTGCCGTTCCGGTCAGTTCGCGTACCGCGCCGTCCGGCGTGACCCGCAGCAACCCGCGGTACGCGTCGCAGACCACCAGGGCCTCGCCGGACGGGTCCAGCTCGATGCCGAGCGGACGGCCCCCGGTCTCGGCCAGCAGCCGGGGTGGGGTGCCGGCCGGCGCATCGACCGGCCACCACCAGAGCCGACCGTCCTCGTCGCCACTGATCACCCGCCCGGCGTCGTCGACCAGCACGTCCTCGGGGCCGACGGCGCCGGCGGGGAGGGGCAGCAACTCGGCCTGGTCGAGCCGGCGGTCGGTGGGGGCCCAGGCCCCGGCGAGCGCCGGAGGGCTGGTCGCCGGCTCGCGGACGGGGCGGATCAGCCGGGGTGGACGGGGCCGGGGGATCAGCATCGGCCTATTCTCCACCCCGCTCTGGGTCGACCCCCGGGTTCCGCGCCCGCGCGGCGCGCCGCCCGGGCCCCCTGACTCCACCCCGAGAGGGAGGTGGAGCGCCTCGGGGTATGCCCCTGGGCGTACCCGGAATCACTCCGCGGAGGGGCGAAAGTGTCGGTGGTGGCGGCTAGATTTCTGGGCATGGAAGAGCACAGCGACCGGCTCGACGTGCAGGTCAGCGTGGGTGACCGGATGGTCCTCGTGCGGGTGGCCGGCGAGGTCGACATCGCCACGGTGGCCGCGTTCCGGTCCGCGCTGTGGTCCGCGCCGGCCCGCCCGGTGCTTCAACTGGACATGTCCGGGCTGCGGCTGCTCTCCGCCGCTGGCGTTCGCACGCTCCTCGCCGCGCATCTGCGCGTGCGGGCCTGCGGTGGCGAGTTGGTGGTGGTCGACCCGAGCCCGGTGGTGGCGCGGGTGCTACGCGTCAGCGGGCTGCACCGCGTGATGCCGATTCTGGAGTTGACCTCGCCGATCGAGGCGGCGCGTCGCCCGGTGGTCGCGACCACCGATCTGCAACTGGCCGCCTGACCCCGGTCGACGGGGTGGGACTCCGCCCTTTGAGCCGAGAGCGGGGCCGCCGGCGTGGGCCGCCGACCCCGACACAATCGGTCAGCTCACGCCGAGCAGGTCGACGACGAAGACCAGCGTCTCGCCCGGCTTGATGACGCCACCGGCGCCCCGGTCGCCGTACCCCAGGTGCGGCGGGATGATCAGGCGGCGGCGACCGCCGACCCGCATGCCGGCGACGCCCTGGTCCCAGCCGGCGATGACCTGACCGCCGCCGAGCGGAAAGTCGAACGCCTCGCCCCGGTTCCAGGACGAGTCGAACTCGCCGCCGGTGGAGTGCGACACGCCGACGTAGTGCACGCTGACCAACTGGCCCGGCTCGGCCTGCGGACCGTCGCCCACGGTGATGTCCTCGATCACGAGGTCGGCCGGCGGTGCGCCCTCGATCGGACCAACCTCGGGCTTGCCCGAACGGGCGCCTGCTGCCTGGGTCATGCGGGGATCTCCTGCCGTGTTGGGTGATGTGTCCGGTCATCGTCGATCCTGCCGGATCACCCCTCACCGATGTGCGGCGGACCCGCAACCTGCTCCGGGGCCCTTCTCCGCCGGTCGTCCCACCGCCCGGGCCCGGTGGCGCTCCGGGCGCGGGCGGGACGACGACGCGGCGGGCGTCACCAGTGCTGGTGACGCCCGCCGAGGGGGTGTGCGGTGTTCACCGGAGCCAGGGCGTCCGCCGCACGATCGGCAGCCTCGCCCACAGCCGGCCGAGGCCCCAGGTGTCGCCGGCGTTGACCAGCGCCAGGACCGCCAGCACCGCCGCGTAGATCAGGTGGTCGTCCATGAAGGGGTTGTTCTCCGGAGGCAGGACGGCGGTCCACATCATGACCAGCAGCAGTCCACCGGCCACGGCGGCGACCCGCATGCCGATGCCGAGCAGCAGCGCGACACCGATCCCGGCCAGGCCGACCATGAAGAGCCAGTCCGCCCAGGCGGCACCGGCGATCCCGGCGTAGAGGTCCTTGAACGGGCCGGTCACGCCGAAGGTCAGGAATCCCTTGGTGGGGCTGCCCCCGTTGATCCAGGCGTTCTTCGACTCGGTGGCCATCCCGAGGCCGAACATCTTGTCGATGAAGGCCCAGAGGAAGATCCAGCCGAGCGCCAGCCGGGTGCCGGCCAGGATGTACCGGACGGCCCGCCGGTGAGTGGTGCCGGCTGTCGGAGCGGTGTTCTCGGCGGTGACCCGCTCGATCGTCGCGGTCATGGTCTCCACGTCCCTTCTCAGCTTCGCACCGCGCTTCCCGGTGGCATCTCCAGTGGACGCCCACGGCGTCCTCGGCGGCAGGGCCGACAGACCGCACCTGGTCGGGACCTTCGCCCCCCTCGGGTCCGGTCCGGCGGCCCTGACGAGCGTCGGCTCTCGGTCGTAGCGTCCGAGATGGACCACGAGAGGGAGGCCGTGATGAGAACCTGGCAGGTGGGTGACGTGATGACCCGGGAGGTCGAGACCGTGGTGGCCGAGACCCCGTACCGGGAGGTCGTCGACGTGCTGTTGCGCCGCGGAGTCAGCGCGGTGCCGGTGATCGACGACTTCCGTCGGGTGCTGGGGGTGGTGTCCGAGGCCGATCTGCTGCACCGGGTCGAGCGCGCCGGTGAGCCGGCACTGCGACGGGTCTTCGAGAGCCGCCGTCGGCGCGGTGCCCGGGGCAAGAGCGCGGCCCTGCTGGCCGGCGACCTGATGACCGCGCCGGCCGTCACCACGGATCCGGAGGCGACGCTGTCCGCGGCTGCCCGGCTGATGGACCGCGAGCAGGTCAAGCGGCTGCCCGTACTGGACGACCTGGGCCGACTGGTTGGCATCGTCAGTCGTGCCGACCTGCTGCGGGTGCACCTGCGGTCGGACGCCGAGATTCGCGAGGACGTGGTGCAGGAGGTGCTTCGCCGGGTGCTCGCCGTGCGGGACGGACTGGTCACGGTCGAGGTCCGCCACGGTGACGTGACCCTGGCCGGCCGGCTGGACCGCCGCTCCGCCGTCGACCTCGCCGGTCGGCTCGCGGGGCAGGTCAGTGGCGTCGTGCGGGTGACCAACGCGATCGCCTACGACGCCGACGACACGGTCTCCGACCCCGGCCAGGTGATGCCGGTCGCCTGAGCGGAAGCTGCGCCCGCCGGAGCCTCAGCCGTTGCCGCTGGGAACCGCCGGATCGCCTCAGTGGGGCCCGACCCGACTTCGGTGGACCGCCCAATGCCGGGTCGGGCGTTCACCTAGGCTCGAAAAGGGCCGGCCGGCCTGGTTGACGGGCGGTGCGCGGTGGTCGATGCGGAGGGCGTCGGTGGCTGAGGCGACGGTCGCGGTCCCACTGTGGGCCTGGGCGGCGGTCGGCGCGGTGATCGCGGTGCTGCTCGCCGTGGACGTGCTCCTGCACCGGGACAACCACGTCATCGAGCTCCGCGAGGCGCTGCTGTGGAGCGCCGTCTGGATCGGTGCGGGCCTGCTGTTCGGGTTTGTCGTCTGGTGGGCCCTCGGTGGTGACCCGGCCATCGCGTACTTCTCCGGCTACCTGCTGGAGAAGGCACTCTCGGTGGACAACGTGTTCGTCTTCGCGCTGCTCTTCGGCTACTTCCAGGTGCCGCCGGGCTACCAGCACAAGGTGCTGTTCTGGGGTGTCGTGGGCGCGCTCGTCTTCCGGCTGCTGTTCATCTTCGCCGGTGCCGAGCTGCTGGACCGGCTCACCTGGGCCGGGTTCGTGCTGGGCGCGTTCCTGATCTGGACCGGTTGGCGGCTGGCCGTCCGCGGGAAGCCGGACGTCGATCCGGAACGCAACGTCGTGGTCCGGCTGTTCCGGCGGTTGGTGCCGACCGACGCCCGGTACCACGGCGACCGGTTCACCGCCCGGGTGGCAGGCCGGCGGGTGGCGACGTTGCTGCTGGTGGCGCTCGTCGCCATCGAGGCCACCGACGTGGTCTTCGCCATCGACTCGGTGGCGGCGATCCTCGCCATCACCACCAACACCTTCCTGGTCTGGACGGCCACCGCGTTCGCCGTCCTGGGGCTGCGCAGCCTCTACTTCTGCCTCGCCGGACTGCTGCGACACTTCGGCTACCTGCGGTACGGGCTCGCGCTGCTGCTGGCCTTCGCCGGGCTGAAGCTGATTCTCGCCGAGACGCCGGTGGGCAAGCTGCCGGTCTGGTTGACCCTGGCCGTGGTGGTGTTGACCCTGGTGGTCTCCATCGGCGCCAGCATCCTGGCCGCCCGCCGCCGCCCCGCCAGCTGAGCCGCCGACCCGTGCTGAGCCGCCGCACCGCGCGCGTCCCGACCTCGGGCGGCGGTCGGGGTCAGCCGACCAGCACCGGCCGGGACAGCTGGTCGGCGAGCAGCGCGGGCGCCTCGGCCAGCGACGGGCCGTACCAGGTGAGGTGCCGTCCGGAGAGCAGGGCGCACGGTACGCCGGGGAACGCCTCCGGCCCGTCGTCGGCGGTGAACAGGTACGGCTCGTCGGGCAGTACCACCAGGTCGGGCTCCCGCTCGCGCAGCTCGGTGAGGGTCGGGCGGGGATAGCGTTCGGGGTGCTCGTCGTAGGTGTTCACCACGCCGAGGCGGCGCAGCACGTCACCGGCGAACGTGTCGCCGCCGAGCACCACCCAGGGTCGTCGCCAGACCGGCACCACCGCGCGGCGGGTCGACGCCAGCCGGGGCGGCGTGGCCCAGGCCCGTCGGGCGGCCCGTAGCCAGGCCGGCTCCGCCGGCGCACCCAGTTCGGTCAGCAGCTCGCCCAGCTCGGTCAACGCGCCGGGAACGGTCCGTGGATAGGTGACCCGCACCGGTACGCCGGCCGCCCGCAGCGCTTCCGCGTCGGCCCGGCGGTTCTCCTCCACGTTCAGCAGCACCAGATCCGGCCGCAGCGCGCGCACCCGCTCCAGATCGGGGTACTTGCTGCCGCCGACCCGGGCCACGTCGAGCCCGACCGGGTGGCTGCACCAGTCGGTGGCACCGACCAGCACACCCGGCAGGGTCAGCGCCACCGCCTCGGTCAGTGACGGCACCAGCGACACCACCCGCAGCACCACGTACCTCCGTTCGCCGCCCGTCCCGATCATCCCCCTCGGGTCGGTGTCGGGTCACAGGTGGCCGGGCTCGATGCGGGCGGTCACGTCCAGGTGTGCGGGCTGGCAGTCGGTCGTCGCCGCGAATCGGCGGACCGCGGCGCGAACGTGCTCGCGTACGCCGGCGGCCGGCGCGTCGGCGGTGAGGTCCACCCGGATCCACACGTCGGGGTGCGGTGGCGGGCCGGTGAGCACCACCCGGGCCCGGCGTACCCCGGGGTTGCCGGTCAGGTCGCGTACCAGCGCGTCGGCGAGCACGTCGGTGGCCAGGCGGGTCCGGCCCGGACGGCGTCCGGGGTGGCTCAGGGTGCCGCGCAGCACGCCGTCCGGGCCCCGCAGCTCCCGGGCCAGCAGGCGTTGCCCGGGCAGTGCGAACAGCGCTCCGGCGGCGGCCGTGGCCAGGGTGCTCCACGGCGCGGCCATCCGCCACCGGTCGACCAGGTCGGCGCTGAGCAGCACCGCCGTCGGGTCAGCGCCGGGCAGCGCGCCGAGGCTGGCCGCCAACGCCGCCCCGCCGCCGGCCACCAGCAGCAGCGCGATGATCGTCCACAACAGTCGGTGCCCGGCGTTTGTCACGCCGGCCGCCGCCGAGGCAACAGCCGCACGTCGATCCGGGCGGGACGGGGTGCGGTCAGGCGGTGCCACTCCTGGTGCACGGCGAACTCGATCTCCGCCCGGGCCGCCGGGTCGCCGGTCGCGCGGACCCGCGGACGCCACTGGCCGCCGCGCCGTCGGACCCGGACCCGGGCACGGCGGACGCCCGGCACGGCGCTGGCGGCATTGGCGAGCCGCCGCTCCACACAGCGCCGGTGCAGGTACCAGCCGTCCCGGTCGTCGGCGCGCAGGCGGACCGGTGTCCAGCGGCGCAACTGGGCCACGAGGATGACCAGGCCCAGCAGGAGCGCTCCGCCGGCCACGGCCTGGACGGTGGGGTCGTCCCACCGGGTGCCGCTCAGCGCGTCGAACCAGCCGGTGGTGTCCAGCGGCGTCGGGCGGTGCGCTGTGAGCAGCAGCGCCTGGACGGCCACCGCCGCTCCGCCAAGAAGCAGAGCGGTGGCCAGCAGCAACGAGGCAACCCGGTTGGCGGCGCGCATCTCAGCCGTCCTCCGGTGCGGCGGCGCCGGCTCCTGGCCCGTCGACGCCGGGGACGAGCAGGTCGTCCACGGTGACGGTCACCACCGCCACGCTGAGCCCGGTCTGGGTGGTCACCCGTTCGGCGACCACCGCCCGGACCGTTTCGGCGATCGTCGGCACGCTGTGCCCGTACCAGGTGATCAGATGCAGGTCGAGTCCGACGGACCGGTCGTCCAGGCGGACCGCCGCCGGGCGGACGACGGACACGCCCGGTACGAGGCTGGCCGCCTGCACCGCGATCTGTGCGACGTCCGCCGCGTCGCCCCCGCGGCGTTCCGCACCGGTCGTCCCGGCGGCCAGCCCGGTGCTGGGGTTCGTCCCGGTGGACGGGCGGGTGGTCATCGGCGTCGCCGAGCGTCGGCGCGGCGGTCGCCGAGACCGGTCACCGCGAGGTCGCCGTCGAGCACCCGGACGACCAGCCAGCCG
Organism: Micromonospora vinacea; assembly: GCF_015751785.1. NCBI lineage: Bacteria > Bacillati > Actinomycetota > Actinomycetes > Micromonosporales > Micromonosporaceae > Micromonospora > Micromonospora vinacea. The sequence goes on from NZ_JADOTY010000001.1 coordinate 5,333,353, forward strand.
AGCAGGCCGGCGAGCACGGCGAGGGCGGTCACACCGACGCCGGCGAGCGCCCAGACCGCCACGGCGAGGAACCCGGCGAGGAAGCCGAACTGCTGTCGCGACATGGTCACCTCCGGGCCGATCGGGTGCCGGCGGTGCCTGGATACACCTGGCGGCCATCCCTGGAACGTCGGCGCTGCTGTGATCCCGGTCACACCGCAAGTCGGTGGCCCATGATCGACCACCTAGACTCGGGCTGGCTCGACCGACCGGCGGATGGATCAGGCAGATGACGAGCACCGGGAGTGGCGACCGCGGTTGGCTGCGGGCGTTGCCCGCCGAGGCGGGGCGCGACACGCTGCTGAGCCGCGCCGGCCACCGCGTCCTGTCGGCGCGCCGGCTCACTGATCTGCTCCAGGGCCGCCCACCCGGCGTGACCGGCAGCCAGTGGACCTCGGCCAGCCGCGCCAGCTTCGACTTCGTGGTCTACACCGCCGACGCCGGCCGTCCGGTCGTCGCCGTACAGATCGGCCCGGTGCCGCCCGCCGCCTCGGCGGAGCAGCGGGTGGAGCGACTCACGGACGCGGTCAGCGCCGCCGCCGGTCTGCCCGTGCTGCGGATCGGTTCGCCGACGTTGCGGGCCGCCGAGCACGGCCGCCGCCTGGTCGAGTACGTGATCGACGCGCGCGCCTACGCCGCGGGCGGGGCCACCGCCACCGGGGCAGAACCAGCACTGGTGGGCTTCCGGGACATCCTGGGCCGGCTGCCGGACGGGCGTACCGGGCCGGTCAACGACCTCGGCGCGCTGACCCGCGCGGCGGCGGTCGAGGCGTACGTGGCCGGGGAGGTGGCCGACCCGATCGTGCGAGGGCTGCACGTCCGCTGGGTGGACGGGCCCGCGCAGGGGTGGAGTTGGATGCAGGTACGCCCCGACGCCTGCCTCATCGAGCAGGTGTCGGTGACCGAGCACCGTTTCTCCTGCGGCATCGACGCGGCCCGGCTGGCCGAGGATCTCGCCACCGTCGCCGTGGGGGAGCGACTGCGGGAGAACGCGGTAGCGGATCTGCTGCCGCGCGCCGAGTGGACCGCGCAGATCGCCGCGCTGAGCCAGCGCCGCCACGAACTGGTCGGCGGGTTCGCCTTCGACCACCTCTGCGCCGACTGACCGGCGCCCGTTTCACCTGCTGATCCCTGCTCCGCACCGGCTCCGTGTCGGGTCGCGGCAATTTCCTGTGCGTCTGTTGAACCTTCCCGGCCGCCGCCCCGTACTCCTGCGCGAATGAACAGGATCTCCCCATCCGCGTTCCACCGGGCGCGGGAGACGGTGCGGAAAGGGCATCGTCGGCCATCGACGCATTACCGGGTAGGTCACGGCGGGTCACCGCCGGGGCGTGCCACCTCACATCCGTCGGTCCGCCGAGGGCAGAAATCCACTACCGGATCGAGAAGGAGAGCAATTCGATGCGCAGGTCCACTCGGGCGCGCCGGCCTTCCGGCAACGCGCGGAGCAAGCGTCTGCTGGCAGTTGTCGGCACGCTCGCGGTCTTCGGCGGAGTTGTCGCCGTGACTCAGATTTCGTCGGCCCAGGACCGGCGGACAAATAAGCCACGTCCGGCTTCCGGGCAGTGCGTGGAGCCGAGCCCGGGCGCGACCGCGCCGACCGGTGGCGGTTCGACCAGCCGGACGTGGCAGAACGGTCGGTGGGTGCGTAATCACTGGGGTGACGGACAGCAGTCGGTCCCCGAGTGCGAGGACGGCAAGGACGGCACCGTGGGCACCGGCACGGCCATCGCCTGTCCGGACGTGGCGGCCAAGCTGCCGCAGGTGCCGGACCGGGCGCGGGCCGAGGTGGACCGCAACCTCGCCCAGTTGCAGACCCAGATCGCCGAGGCGGACCGCCGGCTCGCCGCCGAGGGCAACAAGGGTGAGGCGTTCATCCGCAACGCGATCCTCCAGCCGTTGGCCGGCAAGCGCCGCGCCGTGCTGGACCGGATCACGACCGCCATCGACCGGGCCGGACCCCGGCCGCAGGGCCTCGCGCAGCTCGCCGAGTGCCAGGTGCAGCCCACCACCCCCGGTGGCGGCAACAACGGCGGCGGCAGCACGCCCACCACCACCCCCGGTGGCGGCAACAACGGCGGTGGGAACAACGGCGGTGGGAACAACGGTGGTGGCACCGAGCCCGGCGCCGGGCTCGGCGTGCTCGCCAACGACTGCGACGAGAGTCGGCTGCAGCCGCACGACGGTTTCCAGAACGGCAACCGCTGCGTGAGCACCGAGTTCGGTGAGGTCGGCGCGGCGGCCAACAACCCGTCGCTGCTGATCACCCAGTTCCCCGACCAGGTCGGCCAGAACCAGCCCTTCACCCTGCGGGTCAGCACCCGCAACCTGGTCCGGGACCGCTTCCTGGCCGCCGGTCAGGGTGGCTACTACGTGGAGAGCTCGCTGCTCAACGACCAGGGCCTGGTCCGCGGTCACTTCCACACCGCCTGCCGCATGCTGGACAGCCTGACCGCTCCGCCGGAGCCGCAGGAGGTGCCGGCGTTCTTCGTCGCGACCGAGGACGGCCGCGGTGGCGCCCAGCCCGACGAGGTGACGATCCAGATTCCGGGCCTGCCGGAGTCGGGTACCGCCCAGTGCTCCGTCTGGGCCGGTGACGGCTCGCACCGCCTGCCGATGATGGAGCGGGCCAACCAGACCCCCGCCTTCGACTCGGTGCGCATCGACGTCAACTGAGCTGACGTACCAACGGCGGCCGGCCACCCGGGGCGACGACCCGGGGTGGCCGGCCGCCGCTCGCAACAGGTGCCCGGACAGAGGACGGGGCCCCGCCGTTTCCGGTGGGGCCCCGTCGTCGACTCGGGTCAGCGGCTCTTGTACGCCTCGACGACCTCGACCGGGATCCGACCCCGCTCGGAAATCTTGTAGCCGTTCTTGACGGCCCATTCCCGGATGGCCCGGTTCTGCTCCCGATCCATTCCCGCGCCGGCGGGTCGCCCCGGCCGTCGGACCGAACGGGCACTCTCCACCGGACCGCGCCCGATCCGCCGACCCGCATTGATGTACGGATCGAGCGCCTTGCGCAGGACGCCGGCATTCTCGTCGGAGACATCGATCGTGTAGGCCACGCCGTCGAGACTGAACTCAACCGTCCGGTCGGCCTTCCCACCGTCGAGGTCGTCGGTCAGGACCGTGATTACTTTTCTCGCCATTGCCGATTACTCCCTGTGTGCGGCGGGATGTGTCCAAAGTCTGACCTATCACCCCGGTAATCCGCAACAATATGCCTTCCATTCATTCGGCGCGTCGCGATTCCGTTACCCAGCAAAACCGTGAATCGGTCCGGTGACGAAGCTTCATTACCCGAGGATGCCGCTGTGACCGGCGACGGCGGCCGCCTCGGCCCGGTTCGAGACCCGCAACTTGCGCAGCAACGCGGCGGTCATCCGTTTCACCGTCCGTTCCGAGACGTGCAGTTCTTCGGCGATGTCGACGGTGCTGCGGCCGGTGGCGATCGCCCGCAGCAGCCGCCGTTCCTCGCCATCCAGATCGACGGGCGCGAAGCGGGTGGGCCGCAGCATGGTGCGCAGGAGTTCGGCCGGCAGCACCGCCCAGCCGTCGAGGATGGCCAGCAGCGGTGGCAGCAACTCCTCCGGTTCGCTGGTCTTGGGCAGGAACCCCTCGGCGCCGGCCCGCAGCGCGTCCACCGCCGGCCCGGGGTCGGTGGAACCGGACATCGCGACCACCCGTACCCGTGGGGTGGTCCGTCGGATCGCGGCCACCGCCCGGACGCCGCCGGGCGGCGGCATGTGCAGGTCGACAAGGGCCAGGTCGGGGCAGCAGTTGCTGACCAGCGCCGCCGCCGCGGCGGCGTCACCGGTCGAGGCGACCACCTCGACGCGGCCGTTGGTGGTGATCGGAAGCAGCAACTCCAGGCCGCGGACGAAGAGTGGGTGATCGTCCACGACGACGAGTCGCAAGGTGGAGGCTCCCGGCATGTCTGCGCCGTTCCCCAGCGGGTACCGATCATGCGGGTTCGCACCATACGAGAGGAGTCGGGTGGATGCGCGTACGGCACGGTTTGCGGGACCTGCTGCGAGGGTTGCGCCCCATCGAGCCGACACCCGACGTGAGTCGCCCCCCGGCGGCCGATTCGGAGTTGCTGCTGCGCGTGTTGTGCCACGAGTTCCGGACGCCGATCAGCACCCTGACCTCGCTGACCCGCGCGCTGGCCGACGAGCGCCGCGAGCTGACCAGCGACGACCGGCGGGCGATCAGTGAGCTGGCCCGCGACCAGGCCGCCCACCTGCAGAGCCTGCTGCGCGACGCGACCGCCAGCACCGGCGTCCTGACGCTGGCCCCGCAGCCGGAGCCGGCCGTCGCGTTGGCGGGCATTCTGCGGGAGGCCGCCGCGCTGGTGCCGGCCGGCCGACGGCGGGCGCGGGCCACCCGGCGGGCGGCCTCCTGGCCGGTGCCGGCCGGACGCACTCGACAGGTCCTGGTCAACCTGGTGCAGAACGCGTTGCGGCACGGGCCACCGGACGGACAGGTCGGGCTCTATGCCACAGTGCGCGGCCCCGGCCTGAGCATCCTGGTCACCGACGAGGGTCGGGTCGACGACGCGTTGCTGGTGGCGCTGCGGCGTCCGGCGCCGGCGGTCGGGATGTCCGGGCTGGGCCTGTGGATCGCCCGGCAGCTCGTCGCGACGGACGGGGGAGCGTTGCGGGCGCACCGGCTACGGCCGCGCGGCGTGGCGCTGGAGGTGCTGCTGCCGATGGCCCGCCCGCTGCGCTGACCCGGCCGGGACATCGGTTGGCCCGCTCGGGTCACCGGGGCGGGAACGGCCTCGCTACCTGTTTCTGGTACCGAGGAGGTTGGATGTTCAGCCACGTCAAGGATCTGCAGTTCGAGGCCAAGCCGGACGGCCCGGACGCGGCGTTCGCCCGCCGGTTGCAGGAGGTGCTGGGCGGCAAGTGGGGCGAGATGACCGTCGCCAACCAGTATCTCTTCCAGGGGTGGAACTGCCGGCTGCCCGGCAAGTACAAGGACCTGCTGCTCGACGTCGGCACGGAGGAGATGGGCCACGTCGAGATGATCGTCACGATGATCACCCGGCTGTTGGACAGCGCGCCGCTGTCGCTGACCGAGGGGATCGCGGAGGACCCCGGAGGCGCCGCGACCTACGCCGGTGAGAACCCGGCGCACTTCATCCACGGCGGGGGTGGGGCCCTGCCCACCGACTCCAACGGGGTGCCCTGGAACGGCGCGTTCATCACCGCCAGCGGCAACCTGTTGGCCGACTTCCAGCTCAACGTCACCGCCGAGGCGCAGGGTCGGCTCCAGGTGGCCCGGTTGTTCCACATGACCGACGACCCGGGCGTCAAGCAGATGCTGCGCTTCCTGCTGGCCCGCGACACGATGCACCAGAACATGTGGCTGGCGGCGATCGAGCAGCTCAAGGAGGACGGGCTGGAGGAGATGCCGGTGCCGGAGGCGTTCCCGGACTCGGGCGAGTTCACCGAGGAGTACAGCTACACCTACCTGGGTTTCTCCTCGGGCACCGACGCCGCCCAGGGGCGCTGGGCCTCCGGGCCCTCACCCGACGGCAAGGGCGAGTTCCGGTACGACGACAACCCGCGGGCGAACGCGCCGGAACCGGTGTTGCCCCCGGGTGACCCGCGCCTCTACGGCACCAACCCAGTGGTCTAGGTCACAGGCCGGAACAAGGGGAACGCTTTGTTACTTGAGTGAGACACGCTCAACTCAACGCGATAGCAGGTGTTCGATGGCAACTCTTCCGGTACTTCCCCTGACCGACGCCGTGCTGCTGCCCGGCATGGTCATCCCGGTGACCCTCGACCCCACCACCCAGGCCGCGATCGACGCGGCGCGGGCGACCGGCGACCGCAAGCTGCTGGCCGTGCCGCGCATCGACGGCGAGTACGGGCCGGTCGGTGTGGTCGCCACCATCGAAAAAGTCGGCCGGCTGCCCGAGGGTGAGCCCGCCGCCGTCATCCGTGGCCTGTCCCGCGCCCGGATCGGCTCCGGCGTGCCCGGCCCCGGCGCCGCCCTCTGGGTCGAGGCGACCGAACTCGACGAACCCGCCTACGCCGGTCGGGCCCGGGAACTCGCCCGCGAGTACCGCGCCCTGGTGACCTCAGTGCTTCAACAGCGGGGCGCCTGGCAGGTCATCGACGCGGTGGAGCGGATGACCGATCTCTCCGAGCTGGCCGACTCGGCCGGCTACGCGCCCTGGCTGACGCTGGAGCAGAAGACCGAACTGCTCGCCGCGCCGGACGTCACCGCCCGGCTGGAACTGCTGGTCGGCTGGGTGAAGGACTACCTGGCCGAGCAGGAGGTCACCGAGCAGATCAACAGCGACGTCCGCGAGGGGCTGGAGAAGTCCCAGCGCGAGTTCCTGCTCCGCCAGCAGCTCGCCGCGATCCGCAAGGAACTGGGCGAGGACGAGCCGGACGGCTCCGCCGACTACCGGTCCCGGGTCGAGTCCGCCGAGCTGCCGGAGAAGGTACGCGAGGCGGCCATGCGCGAGGTCGGCAAGTTGGAGCGGGCCAGCGACGCCTCCCCGGAGGCGGGCTGGATCCGTACCTGGCTGGACACCGTGCTCGAGATGCCGTGGGGCACGCGTACCGAGGACAACACCGACCTGGCCGCGGCCCGGGCGGTGCTCGACGCCGACCACGCCGGCCTGTCCGACGTGAAGGACCGCATCCTGGAGTACCTGGCGGTGCGCAACCGGCGGGCCGAGCGCAACCTCGGTGTGGTCGGCGGTCGCGGCTCCGGCGCGGTCCTCGCCCTCGCCGGCCCTCCCGGAGTGGGCAAGACCAGCCTCGGCGAGTCCGTGGCGCGGGCGCTCGGGCGTAACTTCGTCCGGGTCTCGCTCGGCGGCGTCCGCGACGAGGCGGAGATCCGCGGGCACCGGCGTACCTACGTGGGGGCGCTGCCCGGTCGGATCGTCCGCGCGCTGCGCGAGGCCGGTTCGATGAACCCGGTCGTGCTCCTCGACGAGGTGGACAAGCTGGCCGCCGGCTACGCCGGTGACCCGGCCGCCGCCCTGCTGGAGGTGCTCGACCCGGCACAGAACCACACCTTCCGGGATCACTACCTGGAGGTCGACCTCGACCTGTCCGACGTGCTCTTCCTGGCCACCGCCAACGTGGTGGAGTCCATCCCCGGCCCCCTGCTGGACCGGATGGAACTGGTCACCCTGGACGGGTACACCGAGGACGAGAAGGTCGCCATCGCCCGCGACCACCTGCTGCCCCGGCAGCGGGAGCGGGCCGGGCTGACCGTCGACGAGGTCGGCGTCGCCGACGAGGCTCTCGCGCTGATCGCGGGGGAGTACACCCGGGAGGCCGGTGTCCGGCAGCTCGAGCGTGCCCTGGCCAAGATCCTGCGCAAGGTGGCGGTGACGCTGGCGACGGACCCGACGCCGGTACGCGTCGGCGCCGACAACCTCGCCGGCTACCTGGGTCGGCCGAAGTTCACCCCGGAATCGGCCGAGCGCACGGCCGTGCCCGGCGTGGCCACCGGCCTGGCCGTCACGGGCGCCGGTGGGGACGTGCTCTTCATCGAGGCGACCAGCATGGAGGGCGAGCCGGGGCTGACCCTGACCGGCCAGCTCGGTGACGTGATGAAGGAGTCGGCGCAGATCGCGCTCTCCTACCTGCGCTCCAACGGGCGGCGGTTCGGCATCGACCCGAACGCCCTGGCGGGACGCCGGATCCACGTCCACTTCCCGGCGGGCGCGGTGCCCAAGGACGGCCCGAGCGCCGGCATCACCATGGTCACCGCCCTGGCGTCGCTGGTCACCGGTCGTCCGGTCCGCCCCGAGTTCGGGATGACCGGTGAGGTGACGCTCTCCGGTCGGGTGCTGCCGATCGGTGGGGTGAAGCAGAAGCTGCTCGCCGCGCACCGGGCCGGTCTCACCGAGGTGATCATCCCGGCGCGCAACGAGCCCGACCTGGACGACCTGCCGACCGAGGTGCGCGAGGCGCTGACCGTGCACACCCTGGCCGACGTGGCCGACGTGCTCGCCCTGGCGCTGCGCCCGGCCGACGTGACGACGCTGGACGGTCCGGCGCTCTTCACCGTCTGACGCTCCAACCATTCGGGCCCCCGCCGTCGCAAGACGGCGGGGGCCCTGTCGGTACGTGGGGGAGGTCTACTGTCTCGTCTGCCCCGTCAACCACCTCACCGCCGCGAGGCGCCCCCCTGGAGGAACCCCCGTGAACGTGGTGCTCTGGATCATTCAGATCCTGCTCGCCGCCATCTTCGCCGGCGTCGGGCTGGCCAAGCTCAGCCAGCCCAAGGAGAAGCTGCGCGACGTGATGCGATGGGTGGACCCGGTCCCGCCGTCACAGGTCAAGGCGCTCGGCTCTGTCGAGTTGCTGGCCGCCGCCGGGCTCGTGCTGCCCGCGCTCACCGGCATCGGCACAGTGCTCACCCCGCTCGCCGCCGTCGGGCTGGTCATCGTCATGATCGGCGGCATCCTGGTGCACCTGCGTGATCGCAAACAGCAGACCACCCAGGAGGGGCGTCGCACCGAGATCCAGGGCGCGGTCGCCTGCGCGGTGCTGCTCGTCCTCGCCGCAGTGGTGGCCTGGGGCCGCTTCGGCCCGTACGCCCTCTGACCCGCGTCGGCGACCGCCGTACCCCGGCGGTCGCCGACGGCGGGCTCAGCGCTCGTCGCCGCCGCGGTCCCGGCGGACGGTGGCCTTGCGGCCCTTGATCGTGCTCTGCCGCAACCCGGAGATGACCTCGTCGGCCACCCCCTGCGGCACCTCCACCAGGGAGAACCGGTCGGCGATCTCGATCGAGCCGATGTCCCGGCCGCGGATGCCGGTCTCCCCGGTGATCGCGCCGACCAGATCCTGCGGGCGCACCCCGGCGCGTCGGCCCAAACCGACGAAGACCTGGACGGTGTTGCCACCGCCGGAGCGTGGCCGGCCGCCGCCCCGCCGGTCGCCGCCCCGGCCACCGGTCTCCGGTCGACCCTCGCGCGGCCCGCGCACCGGAACCTGCGGGATCTCCTCCTCGTCGTCGGAGCCCGGCGACGTCACCTCGTGGGCCAGCTTCACGGCGGCGAGCGCGACCTCCATCAGGTCGAACTCGTCGGTCAGCGTCTCCACGATCACCCGGAACGGGTCGAGGTCGTCCTCCAGCAGGCTCTCGCGCAGGGCCGCCTGGGTCAGCTCCAGCCGTCGGGTACGCATGTCGGCCACGGTGGGGATCTTGTCGATGGTGATCCGCTGGCCGGTCACCCGCTCGATGGTCTTGAGCATCCGGTGCTCACGCGGCTCGGCGAGGGTGATCGCCACGCCCTCGCGGCCAGCCCGACCCACCCGACCGATCCGGTGCACGTACGACTCCGGGGCGGACGGCACGTCGTAGTTGACGACGTGGGTCAGCTGCTCGACGTCCAGCCCCCGGGCCGCCACGTCGGTGGCCACCAGCAGGTCGGCAGTGCCCGCCCGCAGCCGGCCCATGACCCGGTCGCGCTGCTCCTGGCTCATGCCACCGTGCAGCGCCTCGGAGCGGTAGCCCCGACCGTTCATCGTCTCGGTCAACCGGTCGACCTCCTCCCGGCTGCGGCAGAACACGATCGCCGCGGTCGGGGACTCCACGTCCAACACCCGACCCAGGGCGGCCGGCTTGTGCGCCCGGGTGACGATGTACGCGCTCTGCCGCACCCGGGGCGCCTCACCGGCGACCGGCTGCTCCCGGCCGATCTCGATCCGCACCGGCTCCCGCAGGTGCTGGCGGGCCATCCCGTCGATGCGCGACGGCATGGTGGCCGAGAAGAGCACCGTCTGACGCTGCGCCGGGGCGTGCTCCAGGATCGCCTCGATGTCCTCGGCGAAGCCCATGTCGAGCATTTCGTCGGCCTCGTCGAGCACCACCGTGGCCAACCCACCGAGGCGCAGGGTGCCCCGGGCGATGTGATCGAGGGCCCGCCCCGGGGTGGCCACCACCACGTCGACGCCGCTGTCCAGTGCCCGCAGCTGCCGCCCGATCGGCTGCCCACCGTAGATCGGCAGCACCCGCGCGCCGAGATCCTTGCCGTAGCGGTGGAACGCCTCGGAGACCTGCACCGCCAGCTCCCGGGTCGGCACCAGCACCAGCGCCACCGGGTCGCCGCCCTGACGATGGGCCGCCATGAGGTTCAGCAGCGGCAGCGCGAACGCGGCCGTCTTGCCGGTGCCGGTGGCCGCCTGACCCAGCAGGTCGCGACCCTCCAGCAGCGGTGGGATAGCCTCCCGCTGGATGGGGGTCGGCTCCTCGTACCCGAGGGCGGCGAGCGCGCCCAGCAGCTCGGCGCGCAGCCCGAGCTCGGTGAAGGCGCTCACCTCGTCGGTGCCGTCGGGGGTGGCGTCAATCGGTGCGTCGTGCTGTGCAGGTGCGGAACTCATGTGCCAAGCCTTTCATCACGCCGTCCGGGCCGTTGCGGCGACCGCCACAAGAGCTGTCAGCGAGCCCGTGCTGCGCCTGTTCCGAGATCCCGGTGGCGGCCTCGATCAGGCGTCGGTGGTCAGGATGGCCAGTACCATCACCGCGGCGAGGGCCACGTCGAGCACCACGCAGAACTCGGCGTAGCCGCGCGGCACCACCCGGCCGCGGTGGTGCGCCAGGTCCCAGCCGGCGTGCGCCAACCACCCGAACGCCACCAGCCAGTCGGCGGTCCGCCCGCCGGCCATCACCGCGACCAGCGTCAGGGTGACCCAGACGGCCAGACCGGCGAGTTGGGTGGCGAGCACGCCGCGCCCGCCCAGCGTGCGGCGGGCCATGCCGATCACCAGGTAGCCGCCGGGCAGCACCAGCATCGTCCACGGGCTGAGCACGCTCGGGTCGACCCACATGTCCACGGTCATCAGCAGCGCCAACCCGGCCGGCCAGCGGTGGGCGAGCGCCACCACGACCCGGTGTCGGCGTACCGGCGCCAACGCCTCGTGCCGGTGTCGGACCGCCACCAGCACCATCGCGGGAATCATCAGCAGGTGACCGCCGAGCAGCAGCGCGTCGGCGTCGATCAGGCCGGCCCAGAACGGCACCAGCAGCAGAAGGAACGGGACGTACATCGCGGCGGCCATCTCGCCGACCGCGTCCCAGTGGTGCGCCCGGTAGCGCATTCCCACAGTCATCCCGACTGTCATGTTCGTGGCCATCACCAGTGCGGCGACGTCCGGCCGGGCCAGGGTGTCGCCGATGCCCAGCGCGGTGCCGGCCAGCTCCCACAACGGCCCGAGCAGCAGCATCCCGGCAACCATCGCCACTGCCATCTCGCCCAGGTGCCACAGCAGCCGCCGCCTGCTGCTGGTCGGGGTCGCGGTGGTCGGGACGGCGGTGGTCGGTGTCGGGGCCGAGGGCGCCGGGTCGGCGGTGGGCAGGGGCGCGGGTGACGGTACGGCGGTGGCGCTGTCCGCGTACGTCCGGGTGTTTTCCATGCCTCGACCCTGCCGGTGCACCCGGTGCGGCCGGCAGACCCGATCGTCACCGGAAAACCGTGCGGACCGCACGGTCCAACCGTGACAGTTCGCAGGGGTGGACCACGCCGGGGACGGCCCTAGGATCGGTGCGTGGCGAGCGAGGCGGTGACTCCCCGGGCGGACCGCCGGCTGCGCCGCGCCCGGGCGGCGACGCTGGTGTCGCTGGCCACCGGTGTCTGGGCGAGCGTCCTGCTACCGGCGGTCGGCCTGACCCGCGAGCCCGACCCGGGGCGGGTGGTGCTCGGCACTGTCGGCATCCTCGCCTTCGTGATCGCCCAGACCGTCGTCCTGTACGCGGCGGTGACGCCGTGGCTCGACCCGCGCTGGCGGCGTCGGGCCGAGCTGAGCCTGGTCGCGGTGGCGGTGCTGACCGTTCCGCTGGTGGGTCCGGTGGCGGCCGGCAGGTGGCCGACGTGGGCCTGGCTCGGCGCGGCGCTGATCGGCATGACGCCGCTGCTGGTGCGGTGGCGGGCCGCGCTGGCGGTGGCGGTCGGCGTCCTGGCGGTGTCGGTCGCGGTGGCCTGGTGGACCGGCGGCTCCGTTGCGCGCCACCTCGCCGTGACCGGTGGGATCGGCGTGGGCGTCGCCGCCGTCAACGGGTTCCAGGTCTGGTTCTGGGATCTGCTCGTGGAGGCCCGGCAGGGCCAGGCGGCCCAGGCCCGGCTGGCCGCCGCCGAGGAGCGGCTGCGGTTTGCCCGCGACGTGCACGACGTGCTGGGGCACCGCCTCACGGTGATCGCGTTGAAGGCCGAACTCGCCGCCCGGCTCGCCCCGGTCGACCCGGACCGGGCCGGGCGGGAAGCCGCCGAGGTGCAACGCCTGGCCGCTTCGGCGCTGAGCGAGGTACGGGAGACCGTGCACGGCTACCGGGCCGTCGACCTCGACGAACAGCTCACCGCGGTGGTGGGGGTGCTGCGCTCCTGCGGGGTGCGGTGCACGGTGGTGCCGCCACCGGCGGACCTGCCGCAGCCCGCCGCCATCGAGCTGTCGGCGGTGCTGCGCGAGGCGAGCACCAACGTGCTGCGGCACAGCCGGGCCGACTGGTGCCGGATCCGCATCGATCGGGAGGATGACGTGGCCAGGATGACGGTGGCCAACGACGGCGCCGACGGCAGTGGCCCGGACGCGCACAGCCACGGCCTGCGTGGACTGGCCGACCGGCTCGCGGCTGTCGGGGGCGAACTACGGGTACGCCAGGAGGACGCGATCTTCACCCTCGAAGCCACAGTGCCGGCGCCGTCGTGATCCGCGTCCTGCTCGCCGACGACGAGGATCTGATCCGGGTCGCCGTCGCCGCGCTGCTCGACCTGGAACCGGACATCGAGGTGGTGGCGCACGCCGCCGATGGGCCGACAGCCGTCACGGCGGCACTGTCGCACCGCCCGGACGTGGCAGTGGTGGACCTGGAGATGCCCGGCCTGGACGGCATCGCGGTGGCCGCCGAGCTGGCCCGGGCTCGACCCGAGTGCGCGGTGGTCGTGCTGACCGGGCACGGGCGCCCCGGGCACCTGCGCCAGGCGCTGACCGCGGGCGCCCGAGGGTTTCTGCCCAAGGGCTCGCCGGGTTGGGCGCTCGCCGACGTGATCCGCCGGGTGCACGGTGGCGGTCGCTACGTCGACCCGTCGCTGGCCGCCGACGCGTTGACCCTGCCCCCGTGCCCGCTGACCCCCCGGGAACTGGAGACACTACGGCTGGCCGAGGTCGGTGCCCCGGTCGCGGTGATCGCTCGCCGGGTGCACCTGTCCACCGGCACCGTTCGTAACCATCTCTCGGCCGCCGTCCAGAAGCTCGGCGCCTCCGACCGGGCCGAGGCGGTGCGCACCGCCCGGGACAACGGCTGGCTCTGACGGCGTCAGCAGCGGCTTCCCCGGTAGCGTGTCGGGGTGCGTACGGTGGAACTGGTCTGCTCGCCCGGCCTGGAGGTCGCGGTCCGGGCGGTCTGGGGCCGTCTGGCCGCCGCCGGGTTGCCCAGCCTGGCCCGCAACATCCATCCGACCAACCGGCCGCACCTCACCCTCGCCGCCGTCGACGAGTTCCCGTCGGGGGTCGAGCACCGCCTGGCCGAGCTGTTCGACGCCGCGCTCCCGGTGCCGGTGACGCTCGACCGGGTCGTCGTCCTCGACGGCAGCGCCCCACTGGTCTGGCTCGTCCGACCCACCGCGGCGCTGACCGGACTGCACGCCGCCGTCTGGGACGTTCTCGCCGAGGCCGACGGACACCGCCCGTGGCATGCGCCCGACGCATGGGTGCCGCACCTGAGCCTGGCCCTGCGGTTCCGCAACGCGGACCTGCGGCTGGCCCGTGCCGTCGCCGGCGGGCAGCGCCCGACTGGCGACTTCGACGCCGCCCGTAGCTACGACGGCACGGACCGGACGGTGACGCCGCTGGCCGGGCGCGGCTGAGGTCATTCCGCGTCGTCGCGCACCTCAGTTGCTGCCCCCACCGCCGTCGCCGCCTCCGCCGCCGTCGCTCCCGCCGCTGAACTCGCCACCGCCACCGCCGCCCGCACCACCGGCGTAGCCGTGGCGGCCGTCGACGAAGGGCAGGTCGCCGCGGATGCCGGGTGGTTTGGGCCGCTTGCCCGGCCCGGCGAGGTGTTGCAGGCAGACCCGGCCGGAGACCGGGAAGCATTCGCCACGGCCTCCGCAATCGGCCAGGTAGCGGTTGCCATCGTGGATGTGCAGTTCCTGGTCCACCCGGAACAACAGGGGAAGCCCGGTTGGGCCACAAGCCTCGTCCCGCCGGCCGTGGCCCAGCGTGGCGAGCAGCAGAGGTCCGCGATTGGCGGTGGTCGAGTCGCCGCTCGCCGCGAACGTCGGTCGGTGGTGGGTAGAGCCCCCGAACGCGGCGTCGCAGAAGGTGGCGTAGTCCCGCGCGTGGAGGGTCAGCTCCTGCCACAGGTCGTCCACGACCACCGAGGGCATGGACAGCTTCGCGCTGGGCTGGCGGGCGATGATCCGGAACCACTGCCGGGTCGCGGTTTCGACGAGAACGAGGTCGTCGTCGCTGAGATGGGGATAGCGGTTTCTGAGATGGTGACGCCCGCTGGCAGGAAACCGCAGTTCGGACACGGCACGGAGTCGGCGAGGGGTGCGGTCGCTTCTGAACTTCGTCCAGATCATCCGGTTACTTCTATCCGCCCGGGATGCAGGCGCTAAGGCCCCGACTTGCCGAAGTGGCGCCGCGGCTCCTTCAGAGTAGGGCAGCAGGCAAGCATCTCACCGACGCCTGTCAGGCAGGGCTGTACGTGGCAGCCAGTGCGGCGAGGGCGTCGGCGCTGCGGCTCCCCGGCTCCGGGGTGCCGACCAGGAGCTGCTGTCCGGGCGCGTCACGGACGTCGAACGTCTGGTAGGTCAACTCGATCCGTCCGGCGGCCGGGTGCTGCACCACCTTGAACATCCTGGTCAGACCGCGCACGCTCTGGTCCGCCCAGAGTGCCCGGAACTCTGGCGAGTCCCGCACCAGGTCGGCCACGAGCGACTGGATCTCCGGGTCGTTCGGAAAGAGGCCGGCGTTGAGGCGCAGAGCGTGTACGACGTTCTCCGTCAGAGTCGGCCAGTCCGGAAAGACGGTGCGCGCCTGCGGATGTCGGAACAGCACCCGGACCATGTTGACCGTGCCCACGAAGGGCGACAGCAGCGCCGCCGCCACACTGTTGGTGGCCAGCACGTCGAACGCGGGGTTGAGTACATACGCGGCGGAGGTGGGGAACGCGTCCAACAGCCGCAGCAACTCGGGGTGAACCGAATCTCGAAAGCTCGTCGGACCCATGCTGGGGTTCAGCCCGGCGAGCCGGAAGAGGTGGCCGCGCGCATCCAGGTCGAGGCGCAGGGCCCGTCCGATCGCGTCGAGCACCTGCGCCGAAGGGTTGCGCTCCCGGCCCTGTTCGAGGCGGGCGTAGTAGTCGACGCTCACGCCGGCCAGCACCGCGATCTCCTCACGGCGCAACCCGGACACCCGGCGGTCGCCGCCCCCGCGCAGTCCAACGTCCCTGGGGTCGACACGGGCACGCCGGGCTCGGAGGTAGTCGCCGAGCCCGTTGCTGGTGGCGACCATGCCCACCAGCCTAAAGCTCCAGTCCCCGCCTCGCTAACGCGACGGCGGGCATCGCCGGCACCCGGTCGACGGCGGAACCGGACAGCGACGTCGACACAGTGCTGGGCCGGCGTGATGGCCGGGGCGCACGGAGCAGTGCAGGTCCAAGGCGTTCCTGGGTGCGGTGCACCTAGGAAAGGCCGCCCTTCCCGGCTCCCGGCCCTCGCAGGATGGTTGACGCGCACTACCTCGACGCAGCCACCAACCGAGACCAGGAGCAGCAGTGACCAGCCCACACTCAAAGATCATTCTCATCACCGGCGCGAGTAGCGGCATCGGTGCGGCGACTGCCCGCAGGTTGGCCGCCGACGGCCACCACGTCGTGCTTGGCGCCCGACGGGTCGATCGGCTCGCCGCGCTCGTCGACGAACTGCGCCGGGACGGCGGCACGGCCGACTACCAGGAACTCGACGTGACCAGCAGGAGCAGCGTGCTCGGCTTCGTCGAGGGCGCGCACGACCGGCACGGGCGCATCGACGTTCTGATCAACAACGCCGGGGTGATGGCGCTGTCCACGCTCGACTCCCTGCGGATTGACGAGTGGGACCAGATGATCGACGTGAACCTGCGCGGCACGCTGCACGGCGTCGCTGCGGCCCTGCCGCTCATGCGGGCCCGCGGCAAGGGCCACATCATCAACATCGGTTCCTCCGCTGCCTACCGTGTCGACCCCACCGCGGCGGTGTACTGCGCCACCAAGTACGCCATCCGCGCGCTCACCGAAGGCCTGCGCCAGGAGAGCCGGGACGTCCGGGTGACCCTGGTCAGCCCGGGTTACACCCACTCCGAACTCACCCAGCGCGGCGGTGACCCGCAGATCCAGGCCGCCGCTCGGGCGGCGGCCGACGAACTCGGCATGCCCGCCTCCGCGGTGGCCGACGCCATCGCCCACGCGATCGCGCAGCCCGACACCGTCGATGTCAACGAGATCATCATGCGGTCCACCGCGCAGGGCTGAACACGTACGAGGAGAACGATCATGAGTGAAGCGCTTGAGATGACGACATTCCGGCTCGTCCCCGGCCTCACCGGCGCCGACTTCGTCAGAGCCAACAGGGACATCGACGACTACCTACGACGCCAGCCCGGCTTCCGCTGGCGCCGCATCACCGAGGCCGATGATGGCACGATCACCGACATCGTCGCCTGGGACTCGGTCGCGGACGGCCGGCGCAGCGCGTCAGGGATCATGACCAAGATGGCCGACTCGCCGGTGCACGCGACCATCGACCACGCCACCGTCGACTTCCGGATCGTCCCGGTGCTGCACGAGGTCACCTGATCGTCGCGGCCGTCGGTTCGAGCCAACACCCGCACTGTGGATGCGCCGCCACCGCCGGGCATGATGAGGCGATGACCGCAGGCACCGAGGGGCGGGGGATGGCCGAGCTGGCCGCTTTGCTGGCCGACGGCACCCGGGCCGGCATCTGTGTCGCGCTGCTCGACGGGCGGGCGTGGACCGCCGGCGAGCTCGCCCGCCGTGCCGGTGTCGCCCCGTCGACGGCCAGCGACCACCTCACCCGCCTGGTCCGGGGTGGACTGCTGGTCGAGGAACGGCAGGGCCGGCACCGCTACCTGCGGCTGGCCGGGCCGTCGGTGGCCCAGCTGATCGAGGACCTGGCCGGGCACGCCCCGGCCGCGCCCCCACCGACCGGGTCGCTGCGGGCGGCGACCGCCACCGCCGCCCTGGCGTACGCCCGGACCTGCTACGACCACCTGGCCGGGCGACTTGGCGTGCTGATGTATGACGCGCTGCTGGCCGGCGGACGGTTGGACCGGTCCAGTGGGTTGGCGTTGACGGCGGACGGGTGGGCGTGGGCGACTGAACTGGGCGTACCAGTGCACCTGCTGCGCACCGGTCGACGCCCGGTGGTCCGGGACTGCCTGGACTGGACCGAGCGCCGTCCGCACCTGGCCGGAGCGCTCGGCGCGGCGCTCTGCCGCCGGTTCACCGATCTGGGCTGGATCAGCCAGGGCACCGGCCGCACCATCCGTCTCACCCCCACCGGCCGCGTCGCCCTCGCCGAAACCCTGGATGTCCCCGACGGCACCCTCGCCCCCGCACCTTCCCCGGCACCCAGCAGCGGCCGAGCCTGACTCGCAGCGGCAGCCGGCGGGGCACCAGTTCCTGGACAACGCCGTTGAGTCAGGGCTATGGCCGGCGGGTCGACCCCTACTGGATAACGGGGGCTTGTGTAGATCAACGTGCGTCGAGCAAGAGGACCACGCCGATCTTGCAATTGCCGTCGGCGAGATCGCGGAGCAGGGTCAGCTCGGCACGTCGATCATGGAGTTGTGGTGCCTGATTTGGCACTTCACGCGCGTTTTGTCACCCGCCACAACTCCATGATCGACGGGGCGGGGGGGTTGGGGTGGGGTGGGGTCAGTGGGGCATTGTTCGGTGTGGGGCGAACGGTTCGCGCCCTACGGTCGGGCGGTGACCGACACCTGGCCCATCATCGCGCCCGCCCCGGGAACACCGACGTGTGCACCGCCCTCGTTCGAACCGGAGCGCGGTTGGACGGTGACCCGGCACGCCGACGTGCGAGCGGCGCTGACCGACCCGGCGTTCCAGGTGCCGGCGGTCGACACCGGTCCGCCCGGCACCCTCGCCTGGCTGCGCGCCACCGTCAGCCGATTCAGCGCACCGCCGCGGCACGCCGAGCGTCGGGCGGTCGTCGTGGCGGCGCTGGCCCCGCTGAACCCGGACGACCTACGACACGACGCGGCCCGGCTGACCGTTGCCGCTCTCGACCGCGCCGGCGACCGCGTCGACGTGATGCGGGAACTGGCCCGACCGGTGCCACTGCGGGTGTTGGCCCATCGCCTCGGTTTCGCTGATCCGGCAGCCGCCGGGACGGCGGTCGCTGTCGTCGCGGCGGCGTACCACCCGGGGGTGGACCCGGCGCTGACCGCGCAGGCCGACCGGGCGGTGGCGGCGCTGCTGGCGCTCGCCCCGGACGGTCCGCCGACGGTACGGGCGAACCTGATCGGTCTGCTGGTCCAGGCGTGCGACGCGACCGCCGGCCTGATCGGTGCCGCCGCCCATCACCTGCTGCCCCCGGCCGCCCCGTCGGCGTCGGTCACGGCAGCGACCGCCGACCTGCTGGCCGAGGTGCTGCGCCTCGACCCGCCGGTCCGGGCCACCCGACGGGTCACTGTCGACGGGGTACGACTGGGCGGGCAGGAACTGCCGGCGGGCAGCCCTGTGCTGCTGCGCTTCGACGCGGCCAACCGCGACCCGCACGCGTTCACCGACCCCGGGACGTTCCAGCCCGGTCGGCCCGGTGCGGGGCTGGTGACCTTCGGGGCCGGGGAGCGGGGTTGCCCCGGCGACCGGCACGCCCTGGCCCTGGCCACCGGGGTGTTCGGCGTACTGGGGGAACGCTGCCGTCGCGGCCCGAAACCGTTGCACCACGAGCCGCACCCGACCCTGCGGGTGCCGACAACTCTGGAGGTGAGCGTCCGATGAACGACAGTCGTGCCGCGTTCCACGCCCTGCACCGCCCCGGCCGCCCCCTGCTGTTGCCCAACGCCTGGGACCACGCCTCGGCGGCGGCGCTCGCCGCGCGCGGGCATCCGGCCATCGGCACCACCAGCCTCGGGGTCGCCGCGACCGCCGGCCTCCCCGACGGCGCGGCGGCCACCGCGGCGGAGACCCTCGCACTGGCCCGTCGGCTGGCTCGGCTGCCGGTGCTGCTCAGCGTGGACGTGGAGGCCGGGTTCAGCGACGACCCGGCGGAGGTCGCCGGGTACGTGGCGGAGTTGGCCGGGCTCGGCGTGGTCGGGATCAACCTGGAGGACGGGCGCGCCGATGGCACCCTCGCCGACACCGAGGCCACCGCTGCCACAGTCGCGGCCGTGAAGGCGGCGGTGCCGGAGCTGTTCGTCAACGCCCGCACCGACACCTGGTGGCTCGGGGTGGACGACCCGCTGCCGCAGACCCTCGCTCGCGCTCGTGCCTACCGGGTGGCCGGTGCCGACGGGATCTTCGTGCCCGGGACTGTCGACCTGGCCACCCTGCGCGTCCTCACCGAACGGATCGACGCTCCGGTGAACGCGCTGTACCAGCCGGGCGGTCCGGGGCTGGCCGAGTTCGGCGCCGCAGGGGTGGCCCGGGTCAGCACCGGCTCGCTGCTGTTCCGGGCCGCGCTGGGTGCCGCGCTCGCCGCCGCCGACGCCGTCCGCGACGGTGAGCCCACCACGCCGGCGGGACTGCCGTCGTACGCCGAGGTGCAGACCCTGGTGCCGACGGACGGCGACTGACGGCGGCTGCCGGCGCTCCGTTAGGGGGGAGATAGGAGGATTGTTCGGTCCGTTCCGGTCCCGATGATTACGGTGTGTTTCAGGGCGAACCACCCAGTGCCGTGACCGGAGAGAGGGACCCGTCATGCGAGTGCCCAGTCGTAGCCCGGGACAGCAGCCCGGTTCGCCTCCGTCACCCACCGCTCCGGCCCGCCGTCGACCCTCCGGCGCGACCCCCCGCCGGGTTCCCGCTCCCGCGCCCGACCTGGCCGCCTACCGGGCTGCCGTCGCCGACCTGCTGGTCGAGGTCGGCGCCCTGGCTGACGCGGCGAGCACCCGGGCCCGGCAGGTGCTCATCGACGAGCGGCTGCGGGAGCCGGCGCTCGCCGCAGTCCTCGACGCCACCCCGCAGGGGCTGATCGGCGCGCGCGAGACGCTGCTGCTGGAGATGGCCCGCTACCAGCCGAACGACCGCACCTCGGCGGCTGACCTCAGCGCGCTGGTCCGGATCTACCTGCTCTCCCGCATCGACGTGCTGTGGTGGCAGGACGCCCCGACCTTCGTCACCGACGACCAGGTCAACGGCAGCGCCGAACTGGTCGACCTGGAGTGGCTGCGCCGCCGCGACCTGCTGCGCTTCCGCTACCAGGAGCAGCCCGCCACCATGCTGGGCCGGGCCGCGCGCGGGCTGCGTCGCCGACTGCGCCCCGACGCCACCCCGCGCACCGCAGGGCTGCTGTTCCGCCGTGCCCGGCGCGAGGTGGTGGCGCTGCTCAACGACATCGGACGGGAGTTCACCGCCGTCGCGCCGCCGGCCACCCCGCCGCTGTGGGTGACCAGCCTGGTCCGCAGCGCCGAGCACCAGTACCGGCTGCGCCGCCTGGGCTACGCGGCGATGCTGCCCAGCGGGCACTGCCTCGGCTACTCGGCCGACGTCGAGCTGGCCTGGTTCGAGCGGTTCGGCGCGCGCGAGGCTCTCGCGGAGCTGCTGCTGAGCCGGCAGGAGGCCGGTGAGCTGAACGTGATCGACGAGGGGCAGGCCTGGCACCTGTGTCTCGCGCCCACCGCCCGGCGCCGCCTACGCCGGGCGTACGAGGCCGAGATGGGGGTCTGAGCCGGTGTGCGGCATCGCGTTGAGCATCGGCCCGGAGGCCGACCCGGCGACCTTCCGGCGGATGCTCGCCGCCCTGGCCCCGCGCGGTGAGGTCACCGAGACCCGCTCCGAGAGCGGGCTGCTCGCCGGCACCCGCCGGCTGCGCGTGGTGGACCGGGACCGGTCGGTGCAGCCGTGGACGTCGACAGACGAGCGGTGGCTGCTCTGCTTCAACGGCGAGATCTTCAACTACCGGGAGTTGCGGGCGCAGCTGACCCGCCTGGGGCAGGCCTTCCGCACCGAGGGCGACACCGAGGTGCTGCTCGCCGCGTTCCAGCAGTGGGGCGAGGCAGCGGTGACCCGGCTCCGCGGTGAGTACGCCTTCGCCGTCGTCGAACGGGCCACCGGCCGGGCCTACCTGGCCCGCGACCCACTCGGGGTCAAGCCGCTGTACTGGTCCCGTCGGCCCGGTTGCCTGCATCTCGCCTCCGAGGTCAAGGCGCTCGTCGGGCACGGCGCCCCGATCGCCGAGGTGCCGCCCGGGCACCACGGCTGGGCGGAGGCGGACGGGCACGTACGGCTGAGCCCGTACGTCGACCTGCTCACCATCGGCGACGGTCTGCCGGTCATCGACGACCCGGACGAGGCCGCGCTGCTGGTCCGCGCCGCGCTCAGCGACGCGATCCGGATGCGGGTGGAGACCGACCTGACCGTCGGGGTGGTGCTCTCCGGTGGGCTGGACAGCTCGTTGACCCTGCGGCAGGTGCGCGACATCCACCCGGACTGCGTGGCGGTGACCGTCGGCGTCGCGGACAGCCCCGACGTGGCGTACGCCCGGCGGCTCGCCGCCGACCTCGACGTGCCGCACGTGGTGGTCGAGCTGCGTCCGCGCGACATCCGGCTCGCCGACGTCCGCGAGGCCATCCGGATCTCCGAGCTGACCGAGTACGGCGACATCATCAACGCGGTCGTCTCGGTGCCGATCTTCCGGCGGCTCCGCGACCTGGGCGTCAAGGTGGTGTTGACCGGCGACGGCTCCGACGAGCTGTTCGGCGGGTACCCGATGTACCACCAGGTCGGCCCGGCGGCGGCCCGCAGGCTGTTCCTGCACCGGATCCGCAACCTGTGCCGCACCGAGTTGCAGCGCGTCGACCGGGCCGCCATGGCACACGGGGTGGAGGCCCGGGTGCCGTTCCTCGACCTCAGCGTCGTGGAGCTGGCGATGCGGCTGCCGGTGGACCTGAAGCTGCGCCACGGGCAGGAGAAGTGGATCGTCCGGCGGGCGTTCGCCGACGTGCTGCCCGACTACATCCTCCGCCGTCCGAAGAACCCGATGTCGTACTCGTCGGGGTTGCACGAGCGGGTGCGGCTGTACAAGCCGCTCTTCGCCCGGCTGCACCGCTCGTTCGGCTACGACCTGCAGGAGCCGGTCCGACGGGACTTCGACACAGTCCTCAGCCGCTGCGGCAACGACCTGGACCGGGCCATCGCCGACGGGCTGACCCGACCCGACTACACGGTGCTGGAGCACGCCCGCGACCTGGTCGGCGCGGCCAAGTGGAACGCGGCGCCGATGGTCCGCCGGCTGGTCGGCCCGCGCCCGGCCCGGCACTGACGGCCGCCCCGCACGCCACGCTTGACTCTGACACGGTGTCAGGGACGAGCGTGAGGGGACCATGTTCACCATCGGAGACTTCGCCCGACTCGGCAGGGTGTCGGTGCGGATGCTGCGTCACTACGACAGCATCGGCCTGCTGCGCCCCGCCAGCGTCGACCCGCACACCGGCTACCGCTCCTACCGCGCCGACCAGTTGCGCCGGCTCAACCGGGTGATCGCCCTCAAGGAACTGGGCCTCACCCTCGAACAGGTGCGCGCGATCGTCGACGACGCCGTCGACGTGGCCGAGCTGCGCGGCATGCTGCGGCTTCGCCGGAGCCAACTGGCGGAGCAGTTGGCCGCCGACACGGCCCGGCTCACCGCCGTCGAGGCGAGGCTCCGAATGATCGAGTCGGAGGGTCGGATGACCACCCAGGACGTCGTACTCAAGGAGATCGCACCGGTTCGCGTCGCGGAGCTGACCGCCGTCGCGCCCAGCTACCAGAGTGAGGACATCGGCCCGGTGATCCAGCCGCTCTATCCGGAGCTGTTCCGTCGGCTGGACGCCGCCGGGATCACCCCCACGGGGCCGGGCATCGCCTGGTACGAGCCGGCTCCCGGTGACGACGGCGACGCCGTGGTCGTGCACGCCGCGGTGACGGTCGGCGTCGGCGCGAGCGCGGCGTCCGACGTGGCGGTGGTGGACCTGCCGGGGCTGCGCAACGCGGCGACGATCATCCATCACGGTGCGATGGACGACGTCGAGCCGAGCATGCAGGCGCTCGCCCGGTGGATCGAGGAGAACGGCTACCGCACCGACGGCTTCGCCCGGGAGGTCTACCTCGAGTACTGCGCGGACACCCCGGAGAAGGGCGTCACCGAACTCCAGGTAGCCGTGTATCGGGACTGAGCCCGCCCACCGCGCAGCGGGCCTGCGCCGGCGGTCGGGTGCTCAGGTCACCAGCAGCAGCGCGCCGACCGCGGCGAGCGTCGCGGTGACCGCGAGCACGGTGCTGGTCACCACGAACCGGGTCACCGGCACCGCCACCCCGGCCGCCCGGCAGCGCTCGAACCAGAGCAGGGTGGCCAGTGACGCCCAGGGGGCGGCCAGCGGGCCCACGTTGGTGCCGATCAGCAGAGCCAACAGGCGGGTGTGGTCACCGGAGGGCAGCACCGACTCGCCGGCCAGGTAGGCGGGCAGGTTGTTCACCGCGTTGGCGAGCAGTGCTCCGGTGCCACCGGCGCGCAGGGCGCCCAACGCGCCACCGTCGGCGCCGACCAGGCTGCCGACCAGGTCGTCCAGCCCGTGCCGGCCAAGGGTCTGCACCACCAGGAACAGGCCGGTGACGAAGAACAGCAGGCGCACCGGGACCAGCCCCGGGCGCAGCGTGGCGGGGGAGCGGACCAGGAAACCGACCAGTACCAGCGCGAGCCCGACGGTGGAGGCGATCTCGATCTCCACGCCGGCGAGGATGCCGGCGACGAAGATCAGGCAACCGGCGAGCGCCGTACGGTGCAGCACCGGGTCGGCCGGCACGTGCCGGGTCGGCGTGACGAAACGCCCACCGAGGGGCTGCTCCCTCCGCCACCACCCGAACCAGAGCAGGGCCATGGTGACCGCCACGGCGGCGAGCTGCGGCAACGCCATCCGAGCCGCGTACGCCAGGGGTGCCAGCCCGACCCGGTCGGCGGCGAGCAGGTTGGTCAGGTTCGACACCGGCAGCAGCAGGCTGGCGGTGTTCGCCAGCCAGACCGTGGTGACGGCGAGCGGGGCGGCGGGGATCCGCAGGTTCCGGGCCAGCGCGAGCAGCACCGGGGTGAGCAGCACGGCGGTGGTGTCGAGGTTGAGCACGAGGGTGGTCAGCGTGGCGAGGCCACCGCAGAGCAGGAACAGCACTGCCCACCTGCCCCGGGAGGCGATGGCCAGTCGGCTGGCCAGCACGTCGAAGACACCGGCCACGGCGGTCAGCTCGGCGAGCACGATTACAGTGCCGAGGAACAGCAGCAGCGGCAGGATCCGGTGCAGGGTGGCGGTGGTCTCCGCGCGGGGGAGCAGCCCGCTCAGCGCGCAGGCCGCCCCGACCACGGCGAGGACGGCCGCCACCAGGTCCAGCGG
Source organism: Micromonospora vinacea (assembly GCF_015751785.1). NCBI lineage: Bacteria > Bacillati > Actinomycetota > Actinomycetes > Micromonosporales > Micromonosporaceae > Micromonospora > Micromonospora vinacea. The sequence goes on from NZ_JADOTY010000001.1 coordinate 5,357,982, forward strand.
GTGGGGCCGCCAGCGCGTGGTCGGTTCGGGCGGGGCGGCAACTGTCACATCTGTTCACGTTGGCACAGCGTCTGGCCAGCCGGTTCGCAACCCCCGTCCTGGTGACGGGCCCCACCGTGCCCGCCCGAGAACCCGGTGTCACACCCGGTCCGGGCCCGTCACGTCCGGCAACGCCAGGTCCGATCCCCGCCAGCAATCCCATTGGCGGCGGGCCAGGCTGGCCCGATGACGACCAGCACCAACTTCCGCGTGCTCGCCCTGCCGACCGCAACTGTCGACACCATCCACCGAACCGGCCGCGACGCTGCTTCATGTTCGCCGTGGAGCGGGCCGACAGCTGACGCCACCAGCCGCACCGGGCGGCGTAGGCGAGCAACCGTCGACCGGCCCCATCGCGTCCTATGGATATGCGCAAGACCCTGCCGGCCGCCGCGACGGCCCTCCTGCTTGCCCTGACCTCCTGTGCCCCGTCAGAGCCGCCGGGGCCGCCGGAGCCGTCGCGCGTCGGCCCGCCGCCGGCCACCCCGGCCGCCTCCCGCCAGGACCCGGAGCAGGCCGAGCGGACCATGGCCAGCCTGCGCCGGGTGGACGACCTGCCGCTGTACGAGATGACCTACGTCGGGGCGTACGACCCGACGGTGGGCACCGACGCGCCGCCACCCAGCCCGTTCGGGTGCTCGCTGTTCGTCGCCGCGGGCGGCCCCAACCGGCCGGTGTTCGCCCGCAACTTCGACTGGGACGCCAACCCGGCGCTGGTGCTGCGGACCGACCCGCCGGACGGGTACGCGTCCCTCTCGCTTGTCGACATCTCCTACCTCGGGGTCGGTGCGGACCCGGCCGGTGACCGTCGGCTGCTCAACGCGCCGCTGTTGCCCTTCGACGGGATGAACGAGCGGGGCCTCGCGGTGGGGCTGGCCGCCGACGACGCGGCCACGGCCCGCCCCGTGCCGGGCAAGCCCACCGTCGGCTCGGTCCGGATCCTGCGGCTGGTGCTGGACCGGGCCGCCACCGTCGACGAGGCGATCGCCGTCTTCACCGGGCACAACCTCGACTTCGACGGCGGGCCGCCACTGCACTACCTGCTGGCCGACGCGACCGGAGCGTCAGCGGTGATCGAGTTCGTCGATGGTGAGCTGCGGGTGGAACGGGGCGCGGGCGGCTGGCAGGCGCTGACGAACGTGCCGGTCGTCGGGGTGCCCGAGCAGCGGCGGCGTGCGGACCGCCGGTACGGGCAGATCGCCGCCGCGCTGACCGACGCCGGCGGGGTGCTGGACGCCGCCGCGGCGCACCGGCTGCTCGCTGCCGTCCGTCAGGGGCACACCCGCTGGTCCGTCACGTACGGCCTGCGCAGCGGCGAGGTCCGGCTGGTCACCGCGACCGGTGCGGGCGGGCGGCGCTACCGACTGCCGATGAGCTGACGGGTCGGCTCTCCCGGACGTGGCCGGGCCCGGCCCCCGACGATCGGGGACCGGGCCCGGTGTGGTGCGCGGTGCCTACCAGCCGAGGTAGCTGGGCTGGGTCTGCACGTTGAGCTCGGAGTAGCGGGTCAGCTTGGCCGACCAGGTACGCCAGTCGTTCAGCTCCAGGACGTCCAGGCCCTTCACCATGTCGTTGGAGTAGATGTGGCCGTTGTAGTAGTACGCGGACCAGGTGCCGCCGCCGACGAACGTGTCGGCCGAGAGCGGGCCGCGCTCCCAGAAGGCGATCTCCTTCGGGTTGGCCGAGTCGGTGAAGTCGAACACCGAGATGCCACCCTGGTACCACGCCTGGACCATGATGTCCTTGCCGAGCACCGGGATCAGCGAGCCGTTGTGCGCCACGCAGTTCTCGGTGTCGGCGTTCGCCCGGGGGATCTTGTAGTAGCTGCGGAAGGTCATCGTCCGAGCGTTGCCGCGGCCGGCGATGTCGTAGATGGCGTCCGCGCCCCGGTTCGGGCCGACGGTCTCGTTGCAGGTCGCCGCCCCGCCACCACCCAGCTCGTCGGTGAAGATCACCTTGGTGCCGGCGTTGTTGAAGGTGGCCGAGTGCCAGAACGCGAAGTTGACCTCGTCCCGGACCCGGTTGATGACCCGGGGCGCCTCGCGGTTCTTGATGTCGAGCAGGATGCCGTCACCCATGCAGGCGCCGGCGGCCAGGTCCTTCGACGGGTAGGCGGTGATGTCGTGGCAACCGGTGGTCGCCGAGCCGGTCTGGCTGCCGGGGAAGCCACCGTCCGGGAAGAGGTTCGGCGTCGCGACCACTGCCGCGTCGGTCGGCTTCTTCACCGGCACCTTGATGATGGAGATGGAGTCGTGCGGCGGCTGGCAGTCCGGGAATTCGGCCCGCGGGCTGTACGACGAGACGTACAGGTAGACCGCCTTGCGGTCCTTGCCCGGCACCAGGGTGTGGGTGTGTGAGCCGCAGGCGGTCTCGACGGACTTGATGTAGCGCGGGTTGGCCTTGTCCTTGATGTCGAAGACCTTGATGCCCTCCCACGAGCCCTTCACGTCCGCTCCCTGCGTGGTGCTGTTGCAGGAGTCGTCGCTGCGGGACGAGTCGGTGGAGAGGAACAGCAGGTCACCGTGGACGGAGATGTCGTTCTGCGACCCCGGGCAGAGCACCCGGGCCTTGACCGTCGGAGCGCTGGGCCGCGAGATGTCGTAGATGACGAAGCCGTTGTAGTTGCCGGCGAAGGCGTACTTGCCCTGGAAGGCGATGTCGCTGTTTGTCGCGTCCAGTGGAGCGACCTTGGGCAGGTTGGCGATCTGGCGCAGGTTGGGGCTGCTCACGATCTGGTCGACGCCGGGGATCGTGTTGGTGAGCGCGGGGGCCGGGGCCGCCTGCGACACCGTCTGGGCGTTGCTCGCCGGGGCGACGAGGGCGCTGGCGACGAGGAGGCCGGTCGTGGCGAGCGCCACGACACGCAGTTGTCGTAACCGTGGCTTGTGGAGTCTGATCATCGGCGGGGCCCTTCGCAAGGGGGAGACGATGGTTGACACGTTACCGTCCGACGAAGAACGTCGATGTGAGCCGGATCACATGAAAGTGAGTTCTTCAATGGATAGCATCGCGATGACCTCGACTGCAGGGAGTGGCCCATGACCAACCGGCGCGCACGCACCCTGGCGGTCGTCACACTGGCTCTCGCGTTGCCGCTGGTGGTGTTCATGGTGATCCGCCTCGACGGCGACACCGGTACGAGCGCACCACAGCCGGTCTCCGCGCCCGCCACCTCCGCCGCGTCGCCGACGGCCAGCCCCGTCCCCACCGACCTGACCGTCATCGCGCCCGGCCGCCCGGGCGAGACGGCGGCCACCCGCCCCGCGCACGAGGTCCGCGACGCCGGCCCCGCCCCGCACAACTCGCTGGACGTCTGGTTCGTCCGGATGATGATCCCGCACCACGCACAGGCCCTGGCGATGGCGGAGCTCGCCCCCGACCGGGCCGCCGACCCCGACGTCCGGGCCATCGCCGACCGCATCCGGGCCAGCCAGGGGCCGGAGATGGGCATGATGCGCGGCTGGCTGCAGACCCGTGGCCTCCCGGCGGAGATCCAGGGGCACGACCACGGCACCATGCGCGGCATGCAGTCGCCCGAGGCGATGCGGCAGCTCGCCGCGGTCCGAGGCGCGGACTTCGACCGGCTCTTCGTCCGGATGATGACCGAGCACCACCAGGGCGCCATCCAGATGGCGACCGACCTTCTCACTGTCGGCTCCGACCTGACGCTCAACGAGTTCGCCAACTCCGTCGCCACCGAGCAGACCGTCGAGATCGAACGCATGCGCGAGATCCTCGCCCGCTGAGCACGGCTGCGGGCGCGAAGGTTCAGCGTCCCGGCACGTACGCTGGGTGACCGTGAGACGCACAGTGTTCGGCCGCCCGCTGCGCGGCGTCGCCTTCGACGTGGCCGTCGCCGCCCTGGTGGTGCTCGTCTCCCTGGCCGCGGCGGTGAACCAGCCGGGCGGTTGGGCGGCCACGGCGGTCGGCGTGGCGATGGCAGTGGCGCTGCTGTTCCGCCGCACCCACCCGAGCGCGGTGACGGTCGCGATCGCGGTGCTCGCCCTGGTCCAGGTGATCGCCCGCTGGGGTCCGCTCATCTACGACGTGGCCGTCCTGATCGCCCTCTACAGCGTGGTGAAGTACGGCCGGCGGCTGCGCGACGGCGTCCTGGCCGGCGCGGTCGCGGCCGTTGGCGTGCTGCTGGCCGCCGCGCAGACCCCCAACGTCATCCAGTGGTGGGTGACCGCGCTGTGGTACGCGCTGGTCACCGGGGCGGTGTGGTTGGTCGCGCTGAACGTGCGGACCCGCCGGCTCTACGTGCTCAGCCTGGAGGAGCGGGCCACCACCCTGGAACGCGAGCGGGAGGCCGAGTCCCGGGCGGCGGTCGCCGAGGAGCGCACCCGGATCGCCCGTGAACTGCACGACGTGGTCGCCCACAGCATGGCCGTGATGATCGTCCAGGCGGACGGGGCCCGGTTCATGCTCGACCGTGACCCCGCCCAGGCGCGTACCGCCGTGAAGGTGGTCGCGGACACCGGCCGGCAGGCGCTGGAGGAGATGCGCCGGCTCGTCGGCGTCCTGCGTGACGCCGGTCCGGCCGGCCCGGACGGGGCCGACGGGTTGGCGGTGGCGGCCGACCCCGAGCACCGCCGCCTCGCCCTGGCCGAGCTGCCCGAGCTGCTGGCCCGGTTCGACGACGCCGGGCTGCACGTCCGCAGCACCGTCACCGGTACGCCACCGGCCCTGCCGCCGGGTCTGGAGCTGACCGTCTACCGGGTGGTGCAGGAGGCGCTGACCAACGCGCTCAAGCACGCCGGCGTCGGCGCCGGCGTCGAGGTCGTCCTGTCGTACACCGCCGAGGCCGTCGTGGTCCGGGTGGTCGACGACGGTCGCGGCCGTCCGCTGGTCAGCCCGGCGCCGCCCGGCGGTCACGGTCTGCTCGGCATGCGGGAGCGGGTGACGGTGTACGACGGCAGCCTCACCGCCGGCCCCCGGCTGACCGGGGGGTGGCAGGTCGAGGTCCGGCTGCCGCTACGGTCAGAGCCGGCAACGGAGGTGATCGCGGCATGACGGTCCGGGTAGTGATCGTGGACGACCAGGCGCTGGTCCGCGCCGGGTTCCGGATGGTGCTGGACTCCCAGCCCGACCTGGAGGTCGTCGGGGAGGCGATCGACGGCGCGGACGCCCTGCGGGTGCTCGCCCGCACCGAGGCCGACGTGGTCGTGATGGACATTCGGATGCCCACCATGGACGGGGTGGAGGCGACCCGTCGGCTCTGCGCCGAGCGGCCCGCCGGCGGCCCCCGGGTGCTGGTGCTGACCACCTTCGACACCGAGGCGGACGCGTTCGCGGCGCTGCAGGCCGGGGCGAGTGGCTTCCTGCTCAAGAACGTCCCGCCGGAGGAGCTGCTGGCCGCGATCCGGGTGGTGGCCCAGGGTGACTCGGTGGTGGCGCCGTCGATCACCCGGCGCCTGCTGGACCGGTTCGCCGGGCAGCTCGGTGCCGCGCCGAGCGCCGACCCTCGACTCGCGCAGCTCACCGACCGGGAACGGGAGGTGCTGCTGCTGGTCGCCCAGGGGCTGTCCAACGCGGAGATCGCCGCCCGGGTGCACGTGGCTGAGGCGACGGTGAAGACCCACGTCGGGCGGATCCTGGCGAAGCTGCAGCTGCGCGACCGGGTCCAGGCGGTGGTCCTGGCGTACGAGAGCGGGCTGGTCACGCCCGGCGGATGACACCGGGTACGACCTGGGTCGTAGCGGCCGGCGGGTGCACCGCGACCCGGGGCGCACGCAGGTCGAGCGCGCAGGTGGAGATCGACAGACCGGTGCCGGCCATAGCGTCGGAGGGGTCCGATCCGTCACCTGCACCGGGAGCCCCGCATGATCCGCCTGACCCTGCGTTCGCTGCGCGCCGAGGCGCTGCGCATGCTGCTCTCGGCGCTCGCCGTCGTGCTCGGCGTCGCGTTCGTCGCCGGCACGATGATCTTCGTCGACGGGATGCGGAGCGGGGCGTACGAGCGGGCCGGCACCTTCGACCGCCACACCGACCTGGGGGTCTACTCGGCCGGCCGGGAGGTGCTACCCCCGGCCCTGGTCGACCGGGTGCGGACGGTCGACGGGGTGGCCGCCGCCGGCGGTGAGCTGACAAACACCGCCGGGATCGTCGGCGCCGACGGTCGGCCGGTGCTCGGGTTCACCGTGCTCGTCGCCATCCCCACCGAGGACGCGCTGCGCTCGTACGACGTGGTGGCCGGCCGGTTGCCCGACCGGGCCGGGGAGGTGGTGCTCGACGCGCCGACGGCGGCCGAGCAGGGCTTCGGGCTCGGCGCGGCGGTCCGGATCGGCGCCACCGGCGGCGCGGCCCGCCCGTACACAGTGGTCGGCACCGTCGACGTGGCCGGCACCGCCCGCGACGTCGGCGGTCCGTTCGTGGGCATGGTCGGGCCGGACGCGTTGGCCCTCACCGGCGAGCGGGGCTACGGCCGCATCATGGTGGCGGCCCGACCGGGCACCGACGTCGCGGCGCTGACCGAGCGGGTACGCGCCGTGGCCGGCGCCGAAGCCACAGTGAAGAGTCGCCAGCAGATCCTCGACGAGGCCGTGGAGGACGCGGTCCGCAACGTGGACCAGTTCCGTATGCTGCTGTTGATCTTCGTGGGGGTCGCGATCGTGGTGGCCGGCTTCGTGATCGCCAACACCTTCGCGATCGTGCTGGCCCAGCGCACCCGACGCACCGCGCTGCTGCGCCTGATCGGCGCCACCCGGGGCCAGGTCTTCCGGTCCACAGTTCTGGAGTCGGCCGTGCTGGGGCTGGTCGCCTCCGCGCTCGGGGTCCTGCTCGGGGTGGGCCTCGCCGGCGGGATGCGGCTGCTGCTGTCCCGACTGGACGTGCCGGTCACCGGGGACCTGACCGTGGCCGGTTCGACAGTGCTGACCGGCCTGCTGCTGGGCACCGGGCTCACCGTGTGCGCCGCCCTGCTGCCGGCCTGGCGGGGGACCCGGATCGCCCCGGTGGCCGCGCTCACCGACGCCGCGGTGCAACCCAGCCGGGGTGCTGGTCGGGTGCGGCTGAGCATCGGCGCGGTGGTGCTCGCCGTCGGTGTCGCCGCGCTGGTCGGCGCCGCCAGCGCCGGCCAGCTGCTGCTGGTGGCGGTCGGTGGGGTGCTCACCTTCTTCGGGATCGTGCTGTTCGGGCCGGTGCTCGTCCCGGCGCTGGCCCGCGTGTTCGGCTGGCCGGTACGACGCGTGCTCGGCGCCACCGGTGAGCTGGCTGTCGCCAACACGGTGCGCAACCCACGCCGGGTCGCCGCGACAGCCACCGCACTGGTGATCGGGATCGGACTGGTCTCAGCCTTCATGGTCGGTGCGCGCAGCACCAAGGACGGCATCGAACGCAGCGTGGACGCTCAGATCGGGACCGACTTCGTGGTCAGCGGAATCGGTCAGGACCTACCGGCCGCGCTCGTCGGTGAACTCGCCTCCCGCCCCGAGTTGGGTGTGGTGCACGAGCAGCGCAGCGCCGTTGTCGACGACGTCGAGATCCGCGCGGCCCACCCGGCTCTGGTGGGCCGGACGCTGAGCGGGGTGCTGGCCGGCGACGCCGAGCGGGTCGGGCCGGGGCAGGTGCTGGTGCACAGCGAGTTGGCGCGGGTCCGCGGCTGGCAGGTGGGCTCGCCGGTGACCATCCGGGGGAAGCCGTTCCGGGTGGCCGCCGTGGTCACCGACGACACTCCCGGCCGTGAGGTGCCAGCGGGTCACGTCATCGACCTGTCCGACCAGGACTTCGCCGCGCTCTTCCCCGCCCAGCGCGGCTACCTGGCCGAGATCGACCCCGCCGCCGGGGTGAGCCCCGAGCGGGCCCGCGACGCGATCACCGCGGTGCTCGGCCGCTACCCGACGGTGAACCTGATGGACCAGGGCGCGTACAAGAAGATGCTCACCGGCACTGTGGACATGCTGCTCGCCTTCGTCACCGCGCTGCTCGGCCTGGCCGTGGTGATCGCCCTGGTCGGCGTGGCGAACACGCTGAGCCTGTCGGTGGTCGAACGCACCAGGGAGAACGCCGTGCTGCGAGCGGTCGGGCTCACCCGAGCACGGATGCGGGCGGTGCTCGCCGTCGAGGCGGTGCTGATGGCGCTCGTCGGCGCGGTGCTCGGCATCGGGCTCGGCACCGGAGTCAGCGCGTCCACGATGGCCCTGCTGGACCGCCTCGGCGGCGACTTCCACGTGGTGCTGCCACTCGGCCAGCTCGGGCTGATCCTCGGCGTCGCGGTGCTGGCCGCCCTGCTCGCCTCGGTGCTGCCGGCCCGCCGGGCGCTGTCCCGCCCGGTCGTCGAGGCGCTCGCCGACCAGTGACCCGGTCGCGGTCCGGACCGGACGGGTCTCGCCCCGGCCACCGGACGGACATCCGCCGGCCGGTCCCGCCATCTTCCCCGGCGGCGGGACCGGCCAGCGGCGCCGGGTCTACAGGCGCTCGACCATCGGGCCGACGCACCGGTTACGGGTGTCGAAGACGTAGCGGGCGTGCTTGACCACGAGATCGTAGTCGAAGGCGTCGTGGTCGGTGACCACCACCACCGCGTCGGCAGCCCGCACCTCCCGCTCGGTGAGCCCGACCACCGTGACCCCGGCGGGGATATGGTGCGCCTCCGCGTACGGCTCGACGGCGTGCACCTCGGCGCCGAGGGCCTGCAGCCGGCGCGCCACGTCGACAGCGGGGGAGTCGCGCATGTCGCCGGTGTTTTTCTTGTACGCCAGACCGAGCAGCAGGAGTCGGGCGCCGCTGACGGCCCGACTGTCCCGGTTCAGCCCCGCCATGATCCGCTGCGCGACGTGTTCGGGCATCTCGTGGTTGACGTCGTTGGCCAGCTCGATGAACCGGAACTGCCGTCCGAGGCGGCGCTTGACCTGCCACGACAGGTAGCACGGGTCGATCGGCAGGCAGTGCCCGCCGACGCCGGGGCCCGGCCGGAACGGCAGGAAGCCGAACGGTTTGGTCGAGGCGGCGTCGATCGCCTGCCAGACGTCGATGTCGAGGTGGTGCGAGAGCATGGTCAGCTCGTTGATCAGCGCGATGTTGACCTGGCGGAAGGTGTTCTCGATCAGCTTGGTCAGCTCGGCGACGCGGGTGGAGTCCACCGGTACGGTGCGTTCCACGAGGCGCTGGTAGAACTCGTCCACCCGGGCCAGCGACGCCGGGTCCACACCGGAGACCACCTTCGGGGTGTTCTCCAGTCGCCAGGTCGGGTTGCCCGGGTCGATCCGCTCCGGGCTGTAGCCGAGGTGGAAGTCGCCGGGGCTGGTCAGCCCGCTGGCCGACTCCAACAGCGGGCGCAGCAGCTCCTCGGTGGTGCCCGGGTAGGTGGTCGATTCCAGGATCACCGTGCAGCCCGGACGGACGTACGGGCCGATACCGATGCCGGCCTGCTCGACGAAGCTCAGGTCCGGGGTGCCGTCACGCAGCGGGGTCGGCACCGTGATGACGCAGATGTCGAACCCGTCGGCGTCGGTGTACTCCGTGCTGGGGTGGTAGCGGCCGCTGCCCAACGCCCGGCCCAGCCGATCGGCCGGGATGTCCTCGACGAACGACTCGCCGGAGGCGAGACGCTTCACCCGGTCGGCGTCCACGTCGAGACCGACCACGTCGAGCCCCGCCTCGACAGCCCGCATGGCCAGTGGCAGCCCGACATACCCCTGACCGATGACGACCAGCTTTTCAGCGCTCACCCAGGCTCCCGCAGCAGATGGTGTAAATGGCCTGCTGAGAGCGTAGAGGCGTCTTCGGCGACGTAAGTCCGTTTTGGGGATATCGGTGCTGGTGGGACCGCCGGGGTCGGCGACAGCGGGCGGCTCAGCCGCCCGCCGGCACCTCTGGATCAACCGGCGCGCTCGACGTGGGGGCTGGATCGGACGGCGGCGCGCCGGTCGTCGGCGGCGCGCCCGTCGTGGGCGCCGCGCTGGTCGGCGGCGCCGTGGTGACGCCCGTCGTCGGCGTCGGCGGACCGACCGTCTGGCTCGGCTGCAGACTCGGCGTGGCGGAGACCGAGGCCGACGGGGCGTTGCCGGGGAGGCGTGGCCGGTCGGGCCGGCCCGGCTCGACGCTGGTGATCTGCTCGTTCGCCGCGGGCAGGTCGACGGGGCCGCTCGGCGCCACCGTCGGCGAGGTGGTCGGCAGATGGACCGCCGGCTCGCCGGCGTTGCGCGCCGCGGCCAGAGCCGCGCCGAGCCCGACCAGCGCGACCAGCACTGCCGCAGCCGCGCCGACCAGCGGACCCCGGCGTCGCTGGGCCCGCGACCCGCTCGCCACCGCCGCGCCCGCCGGAACGTCCGTGCGAGTGCCCGGACCAGCGTCGCGCAGCGCGACCGGCGTGGCCATCGCCGTCGGCGGCTCACCGCCGGTGACCGCCGTCCGGGCGGCCTCGGCCATCGCCGCTCCGCTGGTGAACCGCTCCAGCGGATCCTTGGCCAGGGCCCGCGACACCAGGGCGCGGACCGCCTCCGGAATGTCGTGCGGCAGCTCCGGCGGCTCGTCGTCCAGGTGCCGCACGGCGACCTGGAGCGGGTTGTCCCCAGTGAACGGTGGACTGCCGGTGAGGCAGCAGTAGGTGACCGCGCCCAGGGCGTAGATGTCGGTGGCACCGCTGACCGGCCGGCCGGCGGCCTGCTCGGGAGCCATGTAGAGGGCGGTGCCCGGCACCGCGTTGGTGCTGGTGATGCTGGTGATGTCGGTGGAGCGGGCCACGCCGAAGTCGACCAGGACGACAGTGCCGTCCTCCTGCACCAGCAGGTTGCTGGGCTTGACGTCGCGGTGCACGATGCCGCCGCGATGCGCCGCGTTGAGCGCTGCCGCCGCCTGCGCCACGATCGACATCGTCTCGGCCACGTCGAGCCGCCCGGCCGCCTCGATCCGCTTGGACAACGGCTCACCGGCGACGAACTCCATGACGAGGTAGTCCGCCCGGCCGCCGTCGGGGAGGTCGTCCTCGCCGCAGTCGAAGACCTGCACGATGCCGGGGTGCCGCAGCGCCGCCATGATCCGAGCCTCGGCGCGGAACCGGGCGATGAAATCGGGATCGGAGACCAACGCCGGCAGCAGAACCTTGACCGCGACCTGCCGGCCGAGGATCAGGTCGGAGGCACGCCAAACGTCGCCCATGCCGCCCGTGGCGACACGTTCGTCCAAGCGGTAGCGACCGCTGAGCACGACCTCCGATGACAACACGGCATTACCGTACCCAGAGTGGCGCGGGCCGGCGCGCTGCGGCCGGGCCGCCGGGTGGCTGGTTCAGCCTGGCTGATCCGGCCTGACCTGTGTGGACGCTCGCTGTCGGTGACGCTGCGAATCTGCGGTGTCACGAAAAGCGACAATTTTCGTCGTCCGGGTCCTCGATGGTGGCAAGAAACCGCCTTCGGGCGCCATTGGCGTCCGCTGCTCACAAGACGTTACGACGACGCGCCGTCCCGTCGGGTTGATAATTGTCACTCTTCCGTGACGCGACGCCGACTTGTCGCGCCGTGAGCCCGCTCCTAGCGTTAGCCCGGCTCGGCCCCGCCCGGCTACCTCGGCGGGCAGCGCGCCGATCGACCCCCTGGCGTTGGCCCCGGACACGCCGCCCCGACAATCATGGTCGAGGGCACGATCAGAGCGGCGGAGGGCGGTGTGGGTGCGAATGCTGATCGGACGGACGGCTCGTACCGCGTGGCCTGCTCCGGTGCGGCGCGTCGGGCCGGCACGCCCCGGACGATGCGTGGGCCGCGAATGACCGCCGACCTGTCGGAGGTGGTGAGCGCCGCGCAGGCCGGAGACGAGGAGGCGTTCCGCTTCCTCTACCGCAGCCTCCAGCCCGGGCTGCTGCGGTATCTGACCACGCTCGTCGGGGCCGACGCCGAGGACGTCGCCTCCGAGACCTGGCTCCAGATCTCCCGTGACCTGCCCGGCTTCACCGGGGGCGAGTTCCGCGCCTGGGCCGTCACCATCGCCCGTAACCGCGCGATGGACCACCTGCGCCGGATGCGCCGCCGCCCCTCGCTCCCGGTCCCGGTGCAGGCGCTCGTCGAGCTGGCCAGCGACGCGGACACCGCCGAGCGAGCCAACGAGACGATCGGCACCGAGACCGCCCTCGCGCTGATCGCCACCCTGCCGCCCCGGGAGGCCGAAGCGGTTCTGCTGCGGGCCGTGATCGGGCTGGACGCGGGATCAGCCGGCCGGGTGCTGGGTCGCCGTGCCGGCGCCGTGCGGACCGCCGCCCACCGAGGCCTACGCCGGCTCGCGGTCCTGCTGGAGCGGCAACACCCGGCCGGGTCGCCGGTCGGGGTCGAGGGGGTGCCGCCGCCGCGCACCGGGAGCGGCCCCGCCCTGCGGGCACCGCACACGGAACCGGCGGACGGCTGACGTGAGGGGACTCCCGATGAACCCGTTCCGGCGGGCCGACCACGCCGACACCGAGCGGCTGCTCGACTCGGCCCACGCCCGGGTGGACACCACGCCCGATCTGGGCCACTCCGTCACGCCCACGGACGTCGACGCGAACTCCCCTGAGGCGCATCTGAGCGCCCCGAACGTGCCCCCGGCCGAGCCGGTGGCCGCGCTGCTCGCCGCGGCGGCTGGCCCCGTCCGTCCGGGCGAGCTGGCCGGCGAGGAGGCCGCGTTGGCCGCGTTCCGAGCCGCCCGGGCCAACCCGGCGCCGGCCGGGCCGCAGCCACCACGCCGTCGCCGGGTGACCACCGGCGCGGTGGCCTGGATCGGGGCGGTGGCGGCCACCGCCACCGCCGGGGCCGCCTTCGCCGCGGTCACCCGGGACCGAGCGCCGGATCCGGTCGTCCCGGCCCCGTCGCACCCGTCACCCTCGGCGCACCAGAGCGAACCCCGCTCCGCCGGGCCCGGTCGGTCGGTGGGACCCGGCTTCCCGTCGCCGGGTGCGCCGCCGCCGGTCACCGCCACACCACCGGCCAGCACCGCCCCCGCCGACCAGCTGCACGGACTGTGCCGCGCGTGGCGGGCCAAGAAACCCGACCAGCGGGAGGGGGCACTGCGCACACCGGCCTTCCAGCGGCTGGTGACCGCCGCCGGCGGCCCTGCCGACGTGGAGGCGTACTGCCAGCGGCTGGTGCCCGAACCGGAGCCGACCGAATCGGTAGAGGTCACGCCCTCCGGGTCGGCGAAGATCAAGCCGTCCCCATCGGCGAAGGCGCCACCGTCACCGCCGCGACCGGGCCACCCCGTCGGCGGCTGAGCGCGGCCCGGCCGCAGCGGTTTGGTTCCGCCCTGCACCGGAAATTCGTCTGCTAGACAGAGGTTGGTGGCACGGTGCTCGCCCCCGGCAGTGTCGGTGGGTGGGTTTACGGTGGCACAGTGTGCCGGACCCGGCGCACGGAGAGGGGGCTCGACCCTTGGTGACGTCACCCGACCTGGACCGCAGCGCCATTCTGCACGAGTCCGCAGCCGCAGTCCGACACCTCGCCCGGATCTGCTTCAAGACCGGCCCACCCACCCACACCGGCGTCGAACTGGAATGGACCGTGCACGACGCCGCCGATCCCGCCCGCCCTGTCGACGCGACGCGGCTGCGGGCGGCGCTGGGGCGGCACAGCCCCGCAACGTTGGATGCCACCAGCCCGGCCGAGCCGCTTCGACACGGCGGCATGGTCACCCTGGAGCCGGGTGGCCAGTTGGAGATCTCCACCCCGCCCCGCCCCTCGGTCGCCGCGTTGATCCGCGCCACCGAGGCCGACATCGCCCAGGTCACCGACCTGCTGGCCACCGCCGGGCTGATTCTGGGCCGCAGCGGCATCGACCCCCACCGACGGCCCCGCCCGGTGGTGGAAACCCCCCGCTACCGCGCGATGCGCGGGGCCTTCGACCGCCGTGGCCCGGCCGGCCGCACGATGATGTACAGCACCGCCGGCCTGCAGATCTGCCTCGACGCCGGCGAGCCGGACCAGGTCGCCGACCGCTGGTCCGCTGCCCACGCGGTCGGGCCCGCACTGCTCGCGACGTTCGCCTCTGCCGCTCGACATGCCGGACGGCGCACGGGTTGGGCTTCCGCCCGGATGGCCGCCTGGCTGGCCATCGACCCGACCCGGACCCGCCCGGTCTGGTCGCCCGCCCGCGCCGGGGACGATCCGACCGACACCTGGATCAGTTACGTGCTCGCCGCGCCGCTGCTCTGTCTGCGCCGGCACCACGCCGACTGGGCAGCACCACCCGGCGTGACCTTCGCCAACTGGCTCGACGGCGCGCTGCCACAACCGCCCACCACCGATGACCTCGACTACCACGTCAGCACGCTCTTTCCGCCGGTGCGGCCGCGCGGCTACCTGGAGCTGCGCTACCTGGACGCCCAACCCGACCGGGACTGGCGGCTGCCGTTGGCGGTGCTGACCGCTCTGTTCAGCGACCCGGGCACCGTGCGCGAGGCGTACACGATCGCCATGCCCGTGGCCGACCGCTGGTCGGCCGCCGCCCGGCACGGCCTGGCCGACCCGGCGTTGGCCGCCGTCGCGGCGGCCCTGCTCGACCTGGCCCTGACCGCCCTGCCCCGGCTGGAGCTGCCGGCCGGCACCCACGACGAGGTTCAGCGAGGTGTACGACGGCGGCTGGCCGCCGCAGAGAGGAGAGACCAGTGAGCGCGAGGAGTGAGCCGGGGTTGCGAGCCCCGCAGTCTGGTCGGGTCGACGGGGAGCAGTTGCGCGACCGCATCGCTGTGGAGTTGGCGCGGGCCCGCGCCCGCACCACGTTGTTGACCGAGGTGGTCGACGACGCCGACCTGATGCGCCAGCATTCGCCGCTGATGTCGCCGCTGGTCTGGGATCTCGCCCACGTCGGTAATCAGGAGGAGCTGTGGTTGGTCCGGGACGTCGGGGGCCGGGAGCCGGTCCGGTGTGACATCGACGAGTTGTACGACGCGTTCAAGCAGCCGCGTCGGGACCGCCCGGCGCTGCCCCTGTTGCCGCCCGGGGAGGCGCGTGCCTACCTGGCCACGGTTCGGGACAAGGTGCACGATCTGCTCGACGCGGTGGCCTTCACCGAGCGCCCGTTGGTCGCCGACGGGTTCGCCTTCGGCATGATCGTGCAGCACGAGCAGCAGCACGACGAGACCATGCTCGCCACCCACCAGCTGCGCTCGGGGCCGGCTGTGCTGCACGCCCCGGCGCCGCCCGAGCCGTCGGCCCGGGTCGGCGCGGAGGTGCTGGTGCCGGCCGGTGAATTCACCATGGGCACCGACACGGATCCGTGGGCGTTGGACAACGAACGTCCGGCGCGCCGGGTCGACCTGCCGGCGTACGTCATCGACGCCGCCCCGGTGACCAACGGCCAGTACGCGGCCTTCATCGCCGACGGCGGTTACACCGAGCAGCGCTGGTGGAGCCCCGCGGGCTGGGAGCATCGGGTTCGGGAGCAGCTCAGCGCGCCGATGCACTGGCGTTCCGACGGCGACGACTGGTCGTATCGGCGTTTCGGTCAGTGGGCGCGAGTCCGCGCCGACGAGCCGGTGGTGCACGTGTGCTGGTACGAGGCGCAGGCGTACGCGGCGTGGGCCGGCAAGCGGCTGCCGACCGAGGCGGAGTGGGAGAAGGCGGCCCGGTGGGATCCGGCGACCGGCCGGTCGCGCCGGTACCCCTGGGGTGACGACGACCCGACCGAGGCGCACGCCAACCTCGATCAGCGCCATCTGCGGCCGGCGCCGGTGGGCGCGTACCCGGCCGGTGCCTCGCCGTTGGGTGTGCACCAGCTCATCGGCGACGTCTGGGAGTGGACCTCGACGGCGTTCGACGGGCATCCGGGGTTCGCCGCGTTCCCGTACCGCGAGTACTCGGAGGTGTTCTTCGGCGGCGACTACCGGGTGCTGCGCGGTGGTTCGTTCGGCACCGACCGTTCTGCCTGCCGGGGCACCTTCCGTAACTGGGACTATCCGATCCGCCGGCAGATCTTCAGCGGTTTCCGCTGCGCCCGGGACGTGCGACCGGACGAGTCGTACCGGTGAGTCGCCGCACGACCGGCGGCCCGGCGGCGGGCCGGGGGCGCTGATGTGTCGCCACCTGGCCTACCTGGGGCCGCCGGTCACCCTCGCCGAGTTGTTGTTCGACCCACCGCACTCGCTGGTGCGGCAGTCCTGGGCGCCTCGGGACATGCGAGGCGGCGGCACCATCAACGCCGACGGGTTCGGCGTGGGCTGGTACCCGGGCGCGGGTGAGCCTGTGCGGTACCGGCGGGCGCAGCCGATCTGGAGCGACCCGACCATCGCCCAGCTCGCGGCGGTGACCCGCAGCGCGGCGGTGGTGGCGGCGGTGCGCTCGGCCACGGTCGGGATGGCGGTGCTCGACGGCGCGGCGGCGCCTTTCGCCGAGGGGCGCTGGCTGTTCAGCCACAACGGTGTGGTGCGCGGCTGGCCGGACGCCGTGGTGCCGCTGGCCGCCGGTCTGCCGGTGCGTGACCTGCTCACCCTGGATGCCGCCACCGACTCGGCGCTGCTCTGGGCGCTGGTGCGGCATCGGCTGCGCGCCGGCGTCGACCCGGTCGAGGCGGTCGGGCGGACGGTGACCGACGTCGCCGCCGCCGCACCCGGGTCGCGGCTCAACCTGCTGCTCACCGACGGGCACCGGGTGGTGGCCAGCGTGGCGGGGCACGCGTTGTCGGTCCGCGAGACGCCGGATTCGGTGCTGCTCGCCTCCGAGCCACACGACGACGGTCCCGGGTGGCGGTCGGTGCCGGAGGGGCACCTGGTCGTCGCCGCCGCGGGCGAGGTGCGGGTACGTCCACTGCCGACCCCGGTGCGTCATGCCGGGCAGGCCGGCAACGGTTGATCGAAAAGAGGAGCGAACCGATGACAGCGGAACCCCTGGAGATCTACCTCGAAGAGGGTGACCTGGAGCGCGGCCTGCGCGACGACGTCCGGGCCGGGCTGAGCGCCGGGCAGAAGTGGCTGCCGCCGAAGTGGTTCTACGACGCCCGGGGCAGCGAGCTGTTCGAGGAGATCACCCGACTGCCCGAGTACTACCCGACCCGCGCGGAGCGGGCGGTGCTGGCCGGGCACGCTTCCGACATCGCGGCGTTGACGGGGGCCAAGACGCTCATCGAGTTGGGCTCCGGCTCGTCGGAGAAGACCCGGCTGTTGCTGGACGCCTTCACCCGCCGGGGCGGGCTGGGCACGTTCGTCCCTCTCGACGTGTCGGTCAGCGCGCTGCGCGGGTCCACCGCCCAGATCGCCGCCGACTATCCCCGCCTGCGGGTCCGGGGCATCGTGGGGGACTTCACCCGGCAACTGGACCGGCTGCCCACCGGCGGCCGGCGGTTGGTGGTGTTCCTCGGCGGCACCATTGGCAACCTGTTGCCCGCGGAGCGGGCCGCGTTCCTGGCGGCGATGCGCGCAGCGCTGGAGGTCGGCGACTGGCTGTTGCTCGGCACGGACCTGGTGAAGGACCCGTCGGTGATCGTGCCCGCGTACGACGACGCCGCCGGGGTCACCGCCGAGTTCAACCGCAACGTGCTGCACGTGATCAATCGGGAGTTGGGTGCCGACTTCGACCCGGCCGCCTTCGAGCACGTCGCCGTCTGGGATCCGGACCACGAGTGGATCGAGATGCGGTTGCGGGCGACCCGGCCGATGAGCGTGCGGGTGCTGGGGCTGACCGTCGACTTCGCGGCGGGGGAGGAGCTGCGTACGGAGGTTTCGGCGAAGTTCCACCCGGAGGGGATCGCCGCGGAGCTGGCTTCGGCCGGCTTCACCACGGAGGAGTTCTGGACCGACCCGGACGGGCTCTTCGGCGTGACGTTGGCCCGGGCGCGGTGAGCCTGTTCACCCGGCGCGGCCGGGCCGGACGGTGATCCGATAGGCTGATCACGCGAAGGGGAGTAGCCCCCAATGTCGTGGTCGACATACTGGTGCGTTCCGCATCCGGCCACGCGGCCCCGGTTCTCTCGGGGCGGGCGAGACCTTCGACTCAGGCTGTTGCAGCCGGGTCGAGGGCGCCCCTGTACCTCCTCCCGGCGTGAACGGGAAGGACGTCATGGAGGGATTTTTCGCCGCGCTGGTCGTCAGCTTCGGCGTCATCTTCGTCGCCGAGCTGGGGGACAAGTCCCAGCTGATGGCGCTGACCTTCGCCACGCGGTTCAAACCGATCCCGGTGCTGATCGGCATCACTGTCGCCACGGCGGTGGTGCACCTGGCGTCGGTCGCGATCGGCGTGGGTCTCGGGGCGGTGCTGCCGACCGACTGGATCTCTCTGGTGGCCGGCGTGGCGTTCCTCGGTTTCGGCGCGTGGACGCTGCGCGGCGACAAGCTCACCGAGGAGGAGAAGCGCAAGGCGGAGAAGACCAGCAAGACCGCGATCGTGGCGGTGTCGGTGGCGTTCTTCCTCGCCGAGTTGGGCGACAAGACGATGCTCGCCACGATCACGCTCGCCACCAAGTACGGCTGGTTCGGCACCTGGCTCGGCTCCACCATCGGCATGGTGGCCGCGGACGCGCTGGCCATTCTGGTTGGCCGGATGCTCGGTCGGCGTTTGCCGGAGAAGACCATCAAGTACGGTGCCGCGATCCTCTTCGCCATCTCCGGTCTCTGGCTGATCCTGGAGGCGGTGAATGAGCTGACCTGAGCGCCGACTAGCTGCCCCGTGGGCGGGTAACGGCCCGGGGTGGAGCCGGCCGAGTTGTTGCGCCAGGGCGACCAGGTGCTGGTGGCCGTGGTGGAGGTGGCCGGCGCGCTGGTGATCTTCGTTGGCGCGGTGTGGGCGGCGGTGCGGTTCGTGGTCGAGGGGGTGCGACACCGCAGCGCCGCCCGCTTCACGCCGATCCGGCTCTCGCTGGGTCGCTTTCTGACCCTCGGCCTGGAGTTCCAGTTGGCGGCCGACGTGCTGCGCACGGCGGTGTCTCCGTCGTTCACGCAGATCGGCCAACTGGCCGCGATCGCGACGATCCGAACGGCGTTGAACTACTTCCTGGGTCGCGAGATCCGCCAGGAGCAGCGTCAGGTGGCCGAGGGGGAGCGCCGGCCGTGACGGCCGTCCTGGTCACGGCGGTGACCGCCCTGGCGTTGGTCACCGGGGTGATCACCACGCTCAGCACCGGGGCGCTGCGCGTCGGCGTCCGGGTACTGCTGGACCTGCTCACAGCGGCCGGCCTGCTCCGGCTCGCCGGCGATCCGGGTTGGAACGGCCTGGCCGGCGCTGTCGCGATCATCGCCCTGCGTCAGCTGCTCGGGGCGGCGTTGAGCGGCGCACCGCCATGGTCCGGCCGACAATCCCCGGCGCGCTGCGCCGAGGACGATCACCACCTACCGTTGGCGTCGACAGGTGAAACCGGGAAAGCGGGAGGATGACCACATGGGCCGGCACGACGAACCCAACGAGTACGGCTTCGCCGGCGATGGCACCGCTCCGGAGCCGCCGCCCGGCGGGAAGGCCGATGAGCAGGATCGCGCCGAGGCGGTGGCGGTGCCGGGCGACGACCTGACCGGGCCGACGGCCGATGCGTTGGCCGAGGAGACCGAGGACCTGCCGCCCGCCGACCGTCGCCGCTGAGCGCAGACCCGCGCGGTTGGTGCCCGGCGCGGCCCGCCGGCGAGACCGCACTCGCCGGCCGGGCGGCCGCCTCGGCGTCCGGTGCGTGCCGAGCCCGCGCCGCCGGGGCGGTCAGCGGGCGTCGGGGTGCTGGTAGACGTCGGGTACGCCGTCCCCGTCGGCGTCCAGCCGCTCCCGTTCGGCCACCAGCCGGTACGCCGCGTTGCGGCGGGCGAGCACCATGGCGGCCAGCCCGGCGGAGATCACCGAGCCGAGCAGCACTGCCGCCTTGACCCGGTCGTCGGCCGTGCTGCCCGCCCCGAAGGCCAGGTCGCCGATGAGCAGCGAGACGGTGAACCCGACGCCGGCCAGCAGGGCGATGCCGAGCAGGTCGGCCCAGGTGATGTCCTCGTCCAGTTCGGCGCGGGTGAACCGGGCCAGCAGGTACGTCGAGCCGAAGATGCCGATGCTCTTGCCGAACACCAGGCCGGCGACGATGGCGATCACGATCGGGTCGCGCAGCAGGGCGCCCAGGTCGGTGCCGCGCAGGGTGACCCCGGCGGCGAACAGGGCGAAGATCGGCACTGCGACGCCGGCCGACACCGGTCGCCAGCGATGCTCCAGGCGGGCGGCGAGCCCACCCTCGCCCGCCTCGGCACTGGCGGTGGCTGGCTGGCCGCCCCCCTTCGGTCGACGTGCGAGCACCGGGACCGTGAACCCGAGCAGGACACCGGCCACCGTGGCGTGCACCCCCGAGGCGTGCATCAGTGTCCAGGCGGCGATCGCGAGGGGGATCAGCGCCCACCACCAGGTACGCCCGCGCTGCACCAGCGCCGCGAAGAGGCCGATCGCCGCCAGGGCGGCGAGCAGCGGAACGGGATGGAATTCCGCGGTGTAGAAGATCGCGATGATGGTGATCGCGAACAGGTCGTCGACCACCGCGAGGGTGAGCAGGAATGCGCGCAGGCCCTGGGGCAGATGTGAGCTGACCACCGCGAGCACGGCGAGCGCGAAGGCGATGTCGGTGGCGGTCGGAATTGCCCACCCGCGTAGGCCCTCCCCGCCCGCGCTCAGCACCACCCCCACGTAGATCAGCGCCGGCAGCAGCATCCCGCCGAGCGCGGCCGCGATCGGCAGGGCGGCCCGGCGCGGGTCGCGGAGGTCACCGGCGACGAACTCCCGTTTGAGCTCCAGGCCCACCACGAAGAAGAAGATGGCCAGCAGGCCGTCAGCCGCCCAGGTGGCCAGATCCAGGTCGAGGTGCCAGGGCGCGCCGGGCCAGGGCACGACGTCGCCGAGCCGCGTGTACGAGTCGGACCACGGCGAGTTGGCCCAGACGAGCGCGATCACGGCGCCCGACAGCAGCAGCGCGCCGCCGACGGTCTCGGTACGCAGCACGTCGGCCAGGTGCCGGGCCTCCGGCCAGGACGAGCGGGAGAAGAGCCGGATCTTCGGGGGACGCGGCTTTGAGGGTGGGGTGCGGGAGGTCATCTACGGGCTCACCTATAGGGGTCGGGACGGCAGGGATCCACTCGCCGACCAGACTTCCCGGCACACCGTTGTCGACCCTATCCGCCGGCGGGGTCGTCGGCGACCGCTGGGCCGATCGGACGCCATCCGGTCGGCCCTGGACTTTTCCCGGGTGTCGCCGCAGCCGAATGGACGTTTGTCGGGTTGGTCATGCGGGAGCAGATCTCGCTACCGGAAAATAGATAACTCCGGACATAAGCCGTATGAGCCGCTTTAATGGTTTCACGAGTTTAGAGACGACCTTGGGGGTTTTCGTGAAGTTCTTTGCCGTAACCGGACCGGCACGGGGGCGCTCCTGATGGACCTGCTCCGCCAATTGCGCCACGTGCGTCGGCACTGGTGGGTCGCGCTGGTCACGGTCATGGTGGCTCTCGGCGTCTCGGCGTTCCTGACCGTACGGGCCCAACCTCGCTACGTCGCCTCGGTGACCTTCTTCGTCACCACCCCCAGCACCGGCGTCACCGACGCCTATCAGGGTGGCCTCTTCCTCCAGCAGCGCGTCAAGTCGTACGCCGACCTGCTCAGCAGCGACCGGCTGGCGCAGAGCGTGGTGGCCGAGACCCCGGTCGGCCTCACCGCGGACGAGGTGCAGCGCCGGGTGAGCACCTCCACCGAGACGGGCACCGTTCTGCTGCGGGCGTCGGTCACCGACACCGACCAGACCCGCGCGTTGCGCGTGACGGAAAGCCTCGCCAACAAGTTCGTCGAACTCGTACAGAAGGTGGAGACGACGCCGGAGGGCAAGACGCCCATCAAGATTGAAATGGTCAGTGGTCCGCGGGTCAGCGCCGACCCCGTCTCGCCACAGCCGGTCCGCAATCTCACCCTCGGTGGCCTGGTCGGCCTGATCCTCGGCATCGGTCTGGCGATCCTGCGCGGCGTCGCCGACGTCCGACTGCGCGACGCGGCCGGCCTGCAACGCGCCACTGGCAGCCCGCTGCTCGGTGAGATTCCGTTCGAGGCCAACGCCCGCAGCGCCCCGCTGATCGTGGGCGACGCGGCGACCTCGGCGCGCGCCGAGGCGGTCCGCAAGCTGCGGACCAACCTGCGCTTCGTGGACGTCCACGAGCCGGCCCGGGTCATCGCGGTGACCAGCGCCCTGCAGGGCGAGGGCAAGACCACCCTCTCCTGCAACCTGGCCATCGCGCTGGCCGAGGCGGGTTGGAGGGTGCTGCTGGTCGACGCCGACCTGCGCCGCCCGAAGGTCGACGACTACCTGGGCCTGGACGCCGGCGTCGGCCTCACCGACGTGCTCGTCGGCGACGTGAAGGTGGGCGACGTCGTACAGCGCTGGGGAGACAAGTCGTTGCTGGTGCTGCCCAGCGGGTCGGCCCCGCCGAACCCGAGCGAGCTGCTCGGTTCCAAGGCCATGTCGGACCTGCTGCTGGCGCTGCGGGAGTCGGCGGACATCGTGATCATCGACACCGCGCCGCTGCTCGCGGTGACCGACGGTGTGGTGGTGGCCGTGCAGGCCGACGGCGCACTGCTGGTGACCCAGCAGGGCCGTACCTCACGGACCCAGGTCGCCGCGGCGGCCCGGTCGCTGCACTCGGTCTCGGTCCGGCTGCTCGGCTGCGTGCTGAACATGGCCAAGGTGGCCAAGGCCGAGGCGTACCAGTACGAGGCCTACCGGGTGGTCGCCTCGACCGCCGAGACGTCGGTGCCGGCCGACCGGGCCGCGTCCGGCCGGCACAGCGCGACCGCCGGCGGGGTCAACGGTGTCCCCGACCACACCCAGGAACTCACCCGGCTGCCCCGATGAGCGCGGCGAGGGGTCGCAGCGACCGTTCGATCTCCTCGGCGCAGCGTCGGAAGTCGGCGGGAGTACCGCCGATCGGGTCCCGAAGGTCGTCCTCGTCCGGGGCGGCGGGTTGCAGCCGTCCCCGGGCCTGGGCGGCGGCGGCGATCGCCGCCCGCAACGGGTCGTCGGCCGAGTCGGCGGGCGGCTCAGCCGCGGCGGCCAGCCGGCCGAACTGGCGCAGCGTGAATGTCCGGTGCAGCGCTCCCGGCGCCAACGCGGTGCAGACCGAGCGTTGGCGTCGGGTCGCGGTCAGCACGAGCGTCGCGTCGACCAGGTACTCGGGGCGCAAGCCCCGGGTCCGGAACGCCGCCGGGTCCGCGCCGCTCTCGGTAGCGACCTCCATGGCGTACGGGTGCATGGCCAGGCCGTCGATCGCGTCGGTGCCGGCGCTGGCCACCTCGACGGGTCGGTCGGCCAGCAGCCGGCGGGCCAGGTACTCGGCCATCGGCGACCGGCACAGGTTGGCGTGGCAGACGAACAACACGCGATCAGCCATCGGTGCCCCTCTCATCGGTACGGACACGGGCGCTCGCACCGTGGGGGCGGTGCGTCGACGCCGGTGGCCGTGCGGTGAGGGGTTGTCGGCATCGTACGCGGGCCGGGCACGCGTCGGTCGTGGTGCCGCGCCGGCCGCCGGCGATCCCTCCGGGACGGGGGCGTACCGGTGAAGATCGGCATTCTCTCGTACCACTTCCCGCCCGAGCCGGCGTTCATCCCGGGGAGCCTCGCCGAGGAGTTGGCCGCGCGGGGGCACGAGGTACGGGTCCTCACCGGCTTTCCGGACTACCCCGGCGGGCACGTCTATCCCGGTTGGCGGCAGCGGTGGTACCACGAGACGCACAGCCAACGCCTGAGCGTCCGGCGGGTGCCCCGGTATCCCGGGGGCGCCGCCTCCGTCGGCGGCCGGATGGCCAGCTACCTCTCCTTCGCCGGCAGCGCGGGGCTGGTCGCACGCCGGTTCCTCGGCGACGTGGACGCGCTCTACGTCTTCCAACTGCCGGCGACGACGTTCGCCGCCGCCGCTGTGCTCCGGTTGCTCGGGCGGGTGCCGGCGGTGCTGCACGTGCAGGACGTCTGGGCCCGGGACGGCGCGGATGAGGGCGGCGAGGGGCGCTGGGCGGCGCGGATGGGCAGCGCGATGTCGCGGATCTACCGCACCGCGGCGCGCATCGCGGTCGCCGCGCCCTCGATGCGGGACCTGGTGGTCGCCGCCGGCGCCGACCCGACCCGGGTCCGACTGGTGCTGAACTGGACCGACGAGCGGATCTTCCACCCGGCGACGCCCGGCGCGGCGGCCCGCCAGCTGGTCCGTCGGGACGGTCGGTGCGTGGTGATGCACGCCGGGACCATCGGCGCGCGGCAGGGGCTGGAGACGGCGGTCCGGGCGGCGGCGGCGCTGGACCGGACGATGGATCTGGTCCTGGTCGGTTCGGGCGCGGCGGAGCGGCGGGTGCGGGGGCTCGCCGCCGAGTTGGGCGCGGAAAACGTCCGCTTCCTGGAGCGGCGCTCGCCGGTGGACATGCCCGAGCTGTACGCCGCCGCCGACTACCAGCTGGTCATGGTGCGTGACCTTCCGGAGCTGCGCGGCACGGTGCCCGGCAAGCTCCAGGCCGCGCTCTCCTGCGCCGCACCGGTGATCGCGTCGGCCGGCGGCGACACGGCCGAGCTGGTCGAACGGGCTCGGGCCGGGTTGTCCTGCCCACCGGAGGACTGGGCGGCGCTGGCCGACCGGTTCTGGTTGGCCGCCACCATCCCGCCGCCGACCCGCACCGAGATGGGTCGGCGGGGGCGGGCCGCGTACCTGCGGGAGATGTCGCTGCCGGCCGGCGTGGACCAGATCGAACGGCTGTTGCACGAGGCGGCCGGGCGTGTCGCGCAGCCGTCACGGAACCACGAAGAAAACTCGCTAAAAGGACGACAATCGCAATAACGGTACGAACTTCCCTGAGGCGTGCTAAGAACGTCAGGGAAATCGACCTTCTGTCCGATTCCGCGAACGGGAGTGTGGTGTGACGGTGAGTGAACGACCGATCCGGCGGCGGAGCCGGTCCCGGCGTCGTCGGCGGGCCCGACTGCGACGGGCCCTCCTTGGCGCCCTGGTGGTCGGCTCGCTGCTGCTGACGACCGGCGGGTGGATCGGCTTCCGCGGCTGGCAGGCGCGCAACCACCTGCTCAATGCCGCTGGCCTGGCCCGAGAGCTGAGCGCCCAGATCGTCGGTGGGGACACCGACCGTGCCCTGCGGACGCTCGCCGCCCTCCAGGAGCAGGCCGGCGCTGCCCGCACGGCGACGGCCGACCCGAGTTGGCAACTCGGACGACGTACGCCGCTCGCCGGCGACGACCTCGACGCCGTCGCGCAGATCGCCGTGGCCATCGACGAACTGGCCCGACATGCGTTCCCGACCCTGCTCCGGACGGACCTGGCCAGCCTGGTGCCGTCCGGCGGCCGGGTGGACCTCGCCCGACTCGCCGCCGTCTCCACGCAGCTGACCGGGGTCCACGAGTCGGTGCAACGTACCCGCCAGAACCTGGCGGCGGTGCCAGCCGACAGCCTGGTCAGCCAGATCCGGCAGGCGCTGACCGACCTGCGCGACGAGATCGACCGATTGGCCAGCCTCACCACGGCCGCCGACCAGGGAGCCCGCCTGCTCCCGCCGCTGCTCGGCGCGAACGGCCCACGCCGCTACCTACTCGTCTCGCAGAACCTCGCCGAGCTGCGCGCCACCGGCGGCATGTTCGGCGCGTACGCGATGATCGAGGCGGAGAACGGCAAGGTGAAGATGGGTAAGCAGGGCAGCAGTGCCTCGCTCGGCCGGTTCACCCCGGCGGTGAAGGTGCCCGCCGAAACCCGAGCCCTCTGGACGGACCTGCCCGGCATCTATCCCGCCGACGTCAACCTCTCCCCGCACTTCCCGACCGCCGCGACGCTGTACCGCGAGATGTTCCGCCGCAAGACCGGCACCACAGTCGACGGGGTGCTCGCCGTCGACCCGGTGGTGCTGTCCTACCTGCTCAAGGCGACCGGTCCGGTGCTGGTGCCCGGCGGTGTCCCGCTCGCCAGCGAGAAGGTCGTGCAGACCCTGCTCAACGACAGCTACCAGCGCCTCGACGTCAAACAGCAGGACGACTTCTTCGCGGCGTCGGCCGCCTCGGTGTTCGACACCTTCTTCAAGAAGAATGTCAACCCACGGGTGTTGTTGTCCGCATTTGACCGTGCTATCACCGAACGCCGGATATTGTTCTGGAGTGCCCGACCTGAGGAACAGCGGACATTCGGCGAGAGCCGGATGGCCGGGACGCTTCCGGAACAGGACACCGTGCCGACTGTCGGCGTGTTCCTCAACGACGGCAGCGGCGCGAAGCTCGGCTACTACCTGCGGCCGACGGCGAACCTGACGGTCGGCGAATGCCGGTCGGACGGCCGCCGTGAGCTCCGGCTGCGGGTGACCCTGCGCTCAACTGCACCGAAGTCCGGACTTAGCGAATCCGTTCTCGGCCTCGGTCTGGCTGGCGATCCGTACACCGCCCGCACGTTGGTGTCGATCTTCAGCCCGGCAGGTGGAGCGGTGCTCGAGGCCCGACTGGACGGGGCCGAAACGGCGCTCGGCAGCGGCACCGAACGCCGCCGCCAGGTGGCGACGGCCAGCGTCGACATCGGCCCCGGTGCCGAGAAGGCGCTGGAAGTCACGGTGCTGACGGCCAAGACCGGCGTCGGGCAGGCCGAGCTGTGGCTGACCCCCACCGCTAGCCCCTGGACCACCCAAGTTCATTCCGCACCAAGCTGTGATCAGTAGGAGGGAACCAATCATGCGGCTATCCCGCATCATCATGGCGCTCACGGTCGGCCTGGCCGTGGTGGCCGTGCCGACGGCAGCGGGGGCGGCACAGCCGCAGCCGACGCCCAGCGCGACCACCGACCCGCCGCAACCGCCGCCGTACCCGCCGACCACCGCGTCGTTGACCGTCAACCGTCCGACGATCTACCTCGGCGAGACGGTCGTGCTGACCGGTACCAACTTCGGCCCGAACGAGACCGTCGACATCACCGTGACGGTCACCCCGTTCGCCGCCCCGGCTGGCGGTGCGGCTCCGGCTCGCCGCAGCGACGGCAGCACCGTGGCCATGGCTCCGGTGGCCTACCAGGCGAGCGCGCCCTTGCACTTCACGGCCTACACCGACGGCCAGGGCCGCTTCACCAAGCACTACAAGCCGTCGGTGACGGGTCTGCTGACCTTCACCGCCACGGGCCGGGAGTCCGGCCGTACCGCCTCCACCGAGCTGCGGGTGCTGCACAAGAAGCAGCCGCTGCCCGTCACGGGTGACAGCCTCGGCACGCCCATGAAGCTCGGCGGCGGCCTGGTCGGCGCCGGAGCGGTCATGCTGCTGCTGACCCTGGCCTGGCGTCGCCGCCAGCGCTTCGGTGGTGCGGCGCTCTAATCCACACCATCGGGCTGTGCCCGGATCGCACTGAAGCTGGCGCCCGTCGGAACACTCCGACGGGCGCCAGCCTGTCCGTTTTGCAGGTTTTATGCGGTCAGCCCAATGGTGATCGACTCGCGTTTCATGACGTCGGGGTGTCGGGGAGTCCGGGACACCCCGACTTCCGTGAACCCGAGTGGATCACCCGGTGAGGGGCGATTCGACGCCGTACGTCCGGCACTGTGTGGGCGGTCTGTCCGATGGTGGGTGCTTGTGGGTTGTGACCGGGTGTACCGGTGGGCTGGAATCATGGCCGGGTCGGGGTCGTTGCATACCCTGACGATCGCAGCACCACCCGGCCCGCCGCCCCGCCCGACGGGGCTGGTGGCGCAGGTTGGAATGCCGGCCTCCGCCCGGTCGTTAGAGTCCCCACGAACGACCGCGGGCACCGCCACGATGAGGGTGCCGGCAGGTGGGCCACCCCGGAATCACCCCGGCCCCCGGGTCGTTGCAGTCCCCACGAACGGCCGCAGGCGCCGCCACCACAAGGGTGCGCCGATGGATGGGCCACCCCGGAATGACCCCGGCCCCCCGGTCGTTACACAGGGTCCCGGCGCCACGAGCCCTCCGGCTCGCGAGGTCGCCGACCTGACGCCCGACAGGGCGTCACCCCCCAGACTTTTCCCCTTTGTTTGTTGCAGCGCCGGACGAGGTGCTCACACCCTGCCGCCGCCCCCTGTTGGTGGTGCGGGTGTTCCTACCCCCGAAGGAGCTACCCCTCATGAACACGATTTTCCGTAAGAGCATGTTGTCTGTTGCTGGTCTCGCGTTCGCCGGTGGTGTGTTCGCCGGTCCGATCGCCGCCCACGCCGCCACCCCGGTGGATGCCAAGCCCGTCGCCGTGGCCGTGCAGGCGCCGAAGCCGCAGGGCGAGCAGTCCCACATCGGCCTGAATGATGAGCAGACCGCCAACGTCAAGGCGATCATCGCCGCCACGAAGAAGGCCGGTCTCCCGGAGCGGGCCGCGGTCATCTCGATCGCGACGAGCCTGCAGGAGTCGAAGCTGGAGAACCTCGGCCACCTCGGCGATATGAATGACCATGACTCGCTGGGCCTGTTCCAGCAGCGCCCCTCCAGTGGTTGGGGCACCCCGGAGCAGATCACCAACCCCGAGTACTCGACGACTGCGTTCCTGAAGGGTCTGAAGCAGGTCGACGGGTGGCAGGACATGGCCCTGACCGACGCCGCGCAGACCGTCCAGGTCTCCGCGTACCCGGACGCGTACGCCCAGTGGGAGCAGCAGGCCACCGACCTGGTCGCCCAGCACTGGAACAGCTGACCCACACCACCGCACGGCAAGACCACAGCACCACACCGACCGCTGGCCGGCACCCGCAACCCGGGGTGCCGGCCAGCGGCGTACCCCGGTCAGGTTTTGTGGTTGTGGCTCCGCCAGATATCGATCAGCGCGGTGATCAGCGCGAGCGCGATGATGCCGGTGGCCAGCATGAGGGACTGTTCGAAGGCGGTGGTCCAGTCACCGCGACTGTCGGCCAGCGTCGAGAAGAACAGCGAGCCGACGGCGGCGATACCGGCGGCGGCACCGATCCGCTGACCGGTCTGGAGCATGCCCGCGCCGCTACCCGCCTGCCCGACCGGCACCTCGGAGAGGGTGATCGTCTGGTTGGGGGCGATCACCAGCCCGCTGCCGATGCCGGCGATGAGCAGCGGGCCGGCGGTGACCCAGGGCGCCGGGGCGTCCGGGAAGAGGCGTAGTGCGATCACCGTGGCGGCCAGCCCGATCACCACGGTGAGCAGTCCGATGGCGACCAGTGGTCGGCCGAAGCGGTTGACGATGCGGCCACCGAGTACGGCGGCGGCCGCCGAGCCCAGGGCGAAGGGGGTGATGGCCAGGCCGGCGACGAGCGCACTGTAGCCGACGCCCATCTGCAGGAACAGGGTGAAGATGAAGAAGATCGCGGTGAAGCCGCCGAAGTAGACGAGCGCCAGGATCGAGCCCAGGGTGTACGACTGGAAGCTGAACAGTCGAAGGTCGAACAGGGGCTGGTGCTGACGTGCGTACCGTCGCTCCCAGAGCCCGAAGGCGACCAGCACCGCCAGGCCGACCGGGATGAGCGCCCACTTCCAGGGGGTCCGCCACTGCTGCTCCTGCACGAGTGGCAGCAGGACGAGGACCACTCCGACGCCGAGCAGCAGGACGCCGAAGGGGTCGAGTCGGTGCCAGCCGGGTTGACCGGTGGGGCGGCCGGGCAGCAGCCGCCAGCCGAGGATCACCGCGAGGACACCGACGGGCACGTTGACGAAGAAGACCCAGCGCCACCCGTGTTCCTCGCCGCCGATGGCGATGAGCAGCCCGCCGAGCAGCGGCCCGACGGCGGTGGAGATGCCGATGGTGGCGCCGAGCAGCCCGAACGGGCGGGCCCGTTCGGGCCCGCGGAACAGTTGCTGGATCAGCCCGATGACCTGCGGGTTGACGATGCCGGCGGCAGCGCCCTGCAGCAGACGGGCGATGACCAGCCAGGTCGGGGAGGTGGCGAGGCCGGCGAGCGCGCTGGTGATGGTGAACAGCGCGATGCCGAAGACGAACGCGTTGCGCCGGCCGCGGGCGTCACCGAAGCGGCCGGCGGGCACCAGCGCCAGGCCGAAGGTGAGCGCGTACCCGGAGAGGATCCACTGCAGGTCGCTCGACGACGCGTGCAGCGCCCGGTCGATCGACGGCACGGCGACGTTGACGATGCTCACGTCGAGCAGCGTCATGAACGCGGCGACAAGCCCGACGCCGACGGCCTGCCAGCGGCGTCGGTTCTCGGCCGCGGTCACCGGCTGCGGCGTCTGCGCCGCGCTCATCGTGCCCCCCGTCGACCCTCGGTCATCCATGGTTGACCGCTACCCGGGTCTTCGGGGGGCGAACCGTGCCGGCTGGTTCCGTCGGTCACGCCATTTGGCGGGCGCAGAACCGGGGACCGAAGTCGAGGCCGGCCATCGGTGAATCCTCGCGGTGCAGCAGGCCCTTCTCGGTGAGCAGGTGCAGGGGACTGCCCACCTGCTCCGCGGTCAGCCCGGACTCCTCGGCGATCAGGTCCGGGTAGGGCACCTGCCCGCGTGCCTCAAGGGTGGTGACCGCCTGGTACACCCGTTGCTCGGCCTCCGACAGTTGCACCTGCTGCATGGTTCCTCCTCTGCTCGTCCGCCACTGCGGTGGCGGTTGCCGTGCGCCGGTTACCCCCTCGGTGCCCGAAGATGCACACCCGATCGGGCGGTCGCGGCGGCGGGCGGGTCCGGCGGTCGCCGCGGGGCGGTGCCCTAGGCTGCTTCCGTGATCGTTTGGGATCTCGTCGTCGTCGGCGCTGGCCCCGCGGGGCTGTCCGCGGCGCACGCCGCTGCCCGTGCGGGCGTCTCCACCCTGGTTGTCGAGCGAGCCGTGCACCCGCGGTACAAGACCTGTGGCGGTGGTCTGATCGGCACCTCGCTGGCGGCCGTCCAGGATCGGATCGAGGTGCCCGCGCACGACCGGGTGGACCGGGTGACGTTCACCCGCGACGGCCGTCGGGAGTTCACCCGCCGCAACGACAGCCCGGTGGTGACGATGGTGCGCCGGGAGGAGTTCGACGACCGGCTGCGCGCGGCGGCGGTCGCCGCCGGCGCGCAGCTGCGGGAGCGGGTCGCGGTCCGCGCGATCGAGCAGGACCCCGAGGGGGTACGCCTGCGGCTGGCCGACGGTACGACGATCGCGGCTCGTGCCGTGATCGGGGCGGACGGTTCGTCGGGGGTGACCGGCCGGCACGTCGGGGTGCGGTACCGGCAGGTGGATCTGGGTCTGGAGTTGGAGATTCCGGTGCCGCCCGCCGAGCAGGAGCGGTGGCGGGGTCGGCTGCTGCTGGACTGGGGCGACATGCCGGGCTCGTACGCCTGGGTCTTTCCCAAGGGTGACCGGCTGACCGTCGGCGTGATCGCCGGTCGGGGTGCGGGGGAGGGGACCCGCGAGTACCTGCGACGGTTCGTCGACCGGTTGGGTCTGACCGGGTTGCCGGCGGAGCACGACTCCGGTCACTTGACCCGTTGCCGCGCGGAGGATTCACCGTTGCGCAACGGCCGGGTGCTGGTCGTGGGCGATGCGGCGGGGCTGCTGGAGCCGTGGAGCCGGGAGGGCATCAGCTTCGCGTTGCGCTCCGGGGAGTTGGCCGGGGCGGCGGTCGCGGGTGGTGATCTGGCCGGGTACGAGCGGGCGGTGGCAGAGCGTCTGCTGCCGGAGATGCGGGCGGGGTTCCGGCTGCTCGACGTGTTCACCCGCCGTCCGGACGTGTTCCACGCCCTGTTGGCGACCCCGCCGGGCTGGCGGATGTTCGTGCAGTTCTGCCAGGGGCGGGCGAGCTTCGACGAGATGCTCCGCCGTCGCCCCATCCGGGCCGCTCTCGCGGTGCTCGACCGGTTGTCCCAGCCATCGCTCCAGGCCACCACCGCTCACCCAGGATCCTAGGACGCCTTACAGGGTGTGCGGGCGGCTACTGGCGCCGACCGATCCGGCCGCAGGACAATCAGGGCGGAGCAGGAGGAGGCGCTGATGACCGAGCAGCCGTTCACCGACGACGAGTACGCGTTTCTGCGCCACGCGCGGTTCGGGGAGTTGCCGCCCGCCGTCCGTCCCGACGAGCGGGTGGCCCTGACCGAAACCGATCCCGGGCGCGACCGGCCGGAGGAGTCCGAGGACCCGATCCGCTGGAACGTGCAGGGCTGAGAACGCGCGACGGGCCGCGGGTGTCGCCACCCACGGCCCGTCGACGGTGTGCGATCAGAAGACCGGCACGCCCTCGCGTACCAGTCGCCAGTTCTGCTGGAAGAAGTCGGCCGGGTCGATCGTCCCCTTGGCCTGAGCCCAGTCGATGAGCAGCTGGCGGATCTCCTGCTGCGCGTTGTAGACCTGGGTCTTCACGATGCCGGGGAAGTTGCCACCGCCGCTGCGCCGGTAGTTGTTCACCGCCATCACGAACTGCGCGTTGTCCGCCACCGGAGTGTCGGTGCCGGCCAGCACCAGGCGGGTGATCCGCTGCCCGACCGGCTTGGAGATGTCGATGTCGTAGTCCAGGCCGGAGATCACGTCGTAGTTGTAGTCCGGCACCGCCGGCGAGTCGCTGATCTGCTCCGGGTCGACCGGGGCGCCCGGGGCGAGGGTCCGGAAGTACTTCGCCGAGTACTCCAGGTAGGTGCGCACCTCCGCGCCGCTGAGCACGACCGCCTCGAGCGTGTTGTCGAAGACGTAGAGCCCTGCGATGTCACGGATCTTCACGTCCCCGGCGGGGAAGACCGCGGTACGGCTGAACGGCGAGGCCTGGGACAGCACCGGCAGGTCGGCGTACTGCGTGCCGGCCAGCGCCTTCGTGACGGTCTCCGCCTGGACGTGGTTGATGAAGTCCAGGATGGGAGTGTCCTTGTACCTGGATTCCACTGTGGACATCTCGACGGTGGCCTGGGCCACCACCTGGTTCACGTACGCGATGGTCTTCTGGTGCTGGGCCCGCACGGCGGCGAGCACCTTCGGGTCCTCGACCACCGTGTTGGTGTTCAGCATGGTGGCGGCCTTCTTGGTGATCGTCCACCGGCCACGCTCACGGGAGAGGGTGAAGTCCATCCGGGTGAGCCGCTGGCCCCACTTCGACGGCTCGGAGAGCAGCACCTGCGTGCCGGTGCGCTCGTTGGTGACGAACCGCTCGACCACCTCGTTGTGCGCGTGACCGAAGAGAATCGCGTCGATCCCCGGCACCTGCTGGGCGATCAGCGCCACCGGGTTCTCGTTCGGCAGCTCGGGGCCGTAGCTGGAGGTGCCGCTGTCCCCGCCGTGTGCCGAGATCAGCACGAGGTCCGCGCCGCGGGCCCGCATGATCGGCACCCACTTCGCGGCGGTCGCGATCATGTCGTCGAAGCGCAGCTTGCCCTCGACGTTGCCCTTGTCCCAGATGGCCACCCCGGGGTTGGTCAACCCCAGGATGCCGACCCGCAGGGTCGGCGCGGCGAAACCGAGGGAGACCTTCTTGATGACGTACGGCAGGAAGGCCGGCTTGCCGGTCTTCGCGTTGACGGCGTTCGCGGCGAGCGCCGGGAAGCCGAGCTGACGAATCCACAGGTCCAGCAACGGCAGACCGTAGTTGAACTCGTGGTTGCCCAGCGTCACCGCGTCGTAGTCGATGACGTTCATCGCCCGGGCCATCGGGTGCTTCTCCCCGGTGGCGGTGATCGGCTCCTGCTTGGCGTAGTACGTGGCCAGCGGCGTGCCCTGGATCGTGTCGCCGGCGTCGAGCACCAGCGTTGCCTTGCCGCGCCGCTCCCGGCGGATCTGGTTGATCAGAGTCGCCAGCTTCGCGACGCCGATGTCGTTCTGCTTGCTGTCGTCGTACTCGGCGTCGCGGTAGTAATCCCAGTTGTAGACGTTGCCGTGCGTGTCCGACGTGCCCAGGAGGGTGAGGTCCCAGGTGCGCGGCCGGGCCGCGCCGGCCGCCTGCGCGGGCGCGGCGGCGATCAGCGGAGCGGTCGCCGCGGCCGCCGCGGCGACGAGCACCTGGCGGCGCGACGGGCCGGAGGGAGAGGTCATGACGTGCCTTTCCATGGGGGTGGACGCGCCTCGTGAGCGCCTTGCGCACCATAACCAGCACCGGTCGCTCCCGCCACGCCAGCCCCGGCTGTTGCAGCGGTTTCCGCAGGCCGCCGCAGGGTAGGGCGGACACTGACGACATTCGCGGGAGAGCCCCGCTTCCCGCGCGCAGCGAGGAGATTTCAGTGAGCGAGGACCAGCACACCCAGCAGGACCCGACCAGCCAGTACGGCCAGCAGTCCGGTCAGCCCGCCCAGCAGCAGTCAGCGCCCGGCTCGACCCGGGAGATGACCCCGAAGCCGGACCACGGGGAAGAGTCGTACCGGGGCAGCGGCAAGCTCGACGGCAAGCGGGCGCTGATCACCGGCGGTGACTCGGGGATCGGCCGGGCGGTCGCGATCGCCTTCGCCCGGGAGGGCGCGGACGTGCTCATCTCCTACCTCGGCGAGGAGGAGGACGCCGACGCCCGCGAGACGATCCGGCTCGTCGAGGCCGCCGGCCGGAAGGGCGTCGCGGTACGCGGTGACATCACCGACGAGGCGCACTGCCAGGAGTTGGTCGATCGGGCGGTGCGGGACCTGGGCGGCCTCGACATCCTGGTCAACAACGCGGCGTACCAGATGTCGCAGGACAAGGGGATCCTCGGCATCAGCACCGAGCAGTTCGACCGGGTGTTCAAGACCAACCTGTACGCAATGTTCTGGCTCTGCAAGGCCGCCATCCCGCACCTGGCCGAAGGGTCGGCGATCATCAACACGTCGTCGATCCAGGCGTTCGACCCGTCGCCGCAGCTGCTGGACTACGCCACCACGAAGGCGGGCATCGCCAACTTCACCAAGGCCCTCGCCGCAGACCTGGCCGAGCAGGGCATCCGGGTCAACGCGGTCGCGCCGGGCCCGGTCTGGACGCCGCTGATCCCGTCCACCATGCCGGAGGAGAAGGTGAAGCAGTTCGGCACCGACACCCCGGAGGGGCGTCCCGGGCAGCCGGCTGAGCTGGCGCCCGCGTACGTCTTCTTCGCCTCGCAGGAATCCAGCTACGTGACGGGCGAGATCCTGGGGGTCACGGGCGGTCGACCGACCAAGTGATCCGTCGCCGGGTGGGCGTCCGCCGAGATGCCCACCCGGTCAGCGTGGCCAGGCGGCGAAGCGTTTCCGGATCTCGGCGACGTCGGCGGCGCCCAGACCGTACCGGCCGAAGCGCTGGTCGGAGAGCCGATCCAGGTAACGGCCGGCGGCGCGCACGTCGTCCGGGTCCAACGCGGGGTCGACCTGCCGTGCCAGCACCAACAACTCGGTCACGTCGTAGTGGTCGAGCGCCGCGGCCACGTCGATGAAGTCGCGGACCTCCCGCCGGTTCACCAACGCCGCGATCTTGTTGGCTACCAGGTCACGGACGTCCATCACCGGGCCGAGGTCCATCACCACCGGGCTCTGCTGGCGGTCCAACCGGGCGAGGCTGAGCCGGATCTGCCGCCCGTCGCGGCTCACCACGAAGTCCTTCATGTCCTGCTCGTACCCGTCGAACAGTTCGGCCAGCTCACTGTCCGGGTCGGCGTCGCTGACGAGAAACCCGGCCCGCTCCAGGGCCACGCGCACCCCGGCGGACGCCGCCGCCGCGGCACCCTCCACGTCCGCGAAAAGGTCGACGTCCTCCGTCGGTCGGGCGACCAGCCCGTGTGCCGCCCACGCCACCCCACCACCCAGCACGAACCGGTACGGCCCGGCGGCGGCCAGCGCCACCCGGGCCACCTCCCGGTAGAAGTCGTGCAGATGAGGTTGGATCACGCCGCGCGCAGGCCGCGGTGCCGGCTCTCCCACGCCTGGCGTACGCCCCGAGGCAGGTTGAGCAGCCGCCACACCCGACGCAGCGTCCGTCCGTTGATCAGAGCGCGCAGATCGTCGGCCCGGGTGGTCTCGCGAAGCACGTTCTCGTACATCCAGAGCAGTTGATCAGGGTCGCCGAGGTCGAAGGTGCGCTCGGCGTTCCACATCAGCCGTACCGGGAGCTCCACCACACCTCGCGTGGGGCCGGCCAGCTCAGCGAGCGTCCGCGCCACCACAGCAGGGCGACCCGGGCGGGCCAGGAAAGCCACGCCGGTCGCGGTGGGGGAGACGGCCTGCATGGTGTCAGGGTAACGCCCACCAGAGCCCGTGTCGCTCAGGTCTATCCCAACGCGTTGCTCAAGCCGCGCCAGCCTGGCCGTCATCGCCCCGAAGGTTGTCCGTTTTGCGCTTGGTGATGCGGTCAGCGCATTGCTGATCGAGTCGCGTTTCATGAAGTCGGGGTGTCCTGGCGTCCGGGATGCCCCGACTTCCGTGAGCCCGAGTGGATCACGCCGGTGAGGGGTGGATTGGCGCCGTAGGTCGCGTGTCCGTGTGGGCGGTTTGGTCGCTGGTGGGCGGTGTGGGTTGTGACCGGGTGCACCGGTGGGCTGGAATCATGGCCGGGGCGGGGTCGTTACATACCCTGACGATCGCAGCACCACGACCCGCCACCCGCCCCGCATGGGGTTGGGATGCAGGTCCGGCGGGTTGGAATGCCGACCCGCGCCCGGTCGTTGCAGTCCCCACGACCGACCGCAGGCATCGCCTTGTTGAGGGTGCCGATGGATGGGCCAACCCCGGAATGACCTGGGCCCGCCGGTCGTTACACAGGGTCCCGGCGCCACGAGCCCCCCGGCTCGCGAGGTCGCCGACCCCCCAGACTTTTCCCCTTTGTACGTGCAGCGCCGGACGAGGTGCTCACACCCTGCCGCCGCCCCCTGGTGGTTGGGGTGTTCCTACCCCCGAAGGAGCTACCCCTCATGAACACGATCTTCCGTAAGAGCATGCTGTCTGTTGCTGGTCTCGCGTTCGCCGGTGGTGTGTTCGCCGGTCCGATCGCCGCCCACGCCGCCACCCCGGTGGATGCCAAGCCCGTCGCCGTGGCTGTGCAGGCGCCGAAGCCGCAGGGCGACCAGTCCCACATCAGCCTCAACGATGAGCAGACCGCCAACGTCAAGGCGATCATCGCCGCCACGAAGAAGGCCGGTCTGCCGGAGCGGGCCGCGGTGATCTCGATCGCGACGAGCCTGCAGGAGTCGAAGCTGGAGAACCTCGGCCACCTCGGCGACCGCAACGACCACGACTCGCTGGGCCTGTTCCAGCAGCGCCCCTCCAGTGGTTGGGGCACCCCGGAACAGATCACCAACCCCGAGTACTCGACGACCGCGTTCCTGAAGGGTCTGAAGCAGGTCGACGGGTGGCAGGACATGGCCCTGACCGACGCCGCGCAGACCGTCCAGGTCTCCGCGTACCCGGACGCGTACGCCCAGTGGGAGCAGCAGGCCACCGATCTGGTCGGCCAGCACTGGAACAGCTGACCCCCGCCACCGCACGGAAGCACCACAGCACGGTAGGACCGTGAGAACACCGACCGCTGGCCGGCACCCGCAACCCGGGGTGCCGGCCAGCGATGTCTCCTCGCGAAGTCGGAGTGTCCGTGGACTGACAGATGCTTGTAAACACCTTCAGGATTGTGATGATCTCAAGTCGTTGTCGTGAATGAATAGGCGGTGATGGTCCACAGTGGATATGAACAGTGTCTTCGACTGTTTCGTTCAGCCGCAGACCGGCGTTTGCTAACTTGATGGCGTTCGACGCCGAGCGTTACGACCGCGAGGTCATCAAGCCGCTGCGCGGTCGACACGGACGACTCCCCGCCGGTGA
Organism: Micromonospora vinacea; assembly: GCF_015751785.1. Lineage (NCBI taxonomy): Bacteria > Bacillati > Actinomycetota > Actinomycetes > Micromonosporales > Micromonosporaceae > Micromonospora > Micromonospora vinacea. The sequence goes on from NZ_JADOTY010000001.1 coordinate 5,395,524, forward strand.
CCTTCTCCTGCGCTACGCGGTCGAGCCCGGCTGGACCGCCGAGCAGTTGGCCGTACATCTCAGGCAGCTACGACAGTTCTGGCAGGACCGCGCCGTAGGGCCGGACAGCCGGGCAGAGATCTGCCAATTGCTGATTCAGGCCGACGAGGCACTCGTTCGCAACGTCGGTGCCTTGATTTACGACCCCGCGTGGTGGCAGGAGCAGGCGACGGCGACGCGGAGCGATGCGGGGCGGCCGTCGCGGATACCCCCGCCGAGCCTGGCTCGGGCGGAGCCACCTCGGCCTGCCGAGCCACGCTCCGAGGTCCCGGATGACGCTCCTGGGTGGCGGGCCGAGGCACGTGACTTCATCCGTGCCCGCCTCGACGACTCCGGCGCCGCTGTCCCGCGTGAACCACAGCGACCTGCCGTTCGACGCGGTCGGGTCGCCGGGAGCGGTGGCTCCCCGGACGGTGCGCCGCAGGTGTCGGACGGAGCATCGGATGCGGGGGCCGCCACGCGGCAGGCAGGTGCGCCTCCAAAGCTGAACGAGTGGGTGCGGTCGGTCCAACCCGCCGAACTCACCATCCAGGCGCTCGGTGCCCGTGACGACAGGTGCCAGGTGCGGGTGTCCTGGTCAGCGACGGATGCCGAGGGGTTGGGGATCCGCTGGGCGGAGACGCCGCCGCCATGGCCGTCCGGCAGCGTCCTCCCCGTGTCGGCGCTGACGGCGTTCGGCACCGAGCTGGCGGGCACCCACCAGGTGCACGACGGCGAGGTGAGTCTCCTCGCCGAGGTGCCGGTGGGCTACCACCTCTACGTGCCGTACCTGGTGGAGCGGGACCAGGCTGTGGTTGGTCGGTTCGTTGCGCTTGGTCTGGCTGAACCGGTCCGCAGACTGAGGGCCGAACGCCGCGGCGACGACGTCATCGTCACCTGGGTCTGGCCGGAGGGGTCGAGACTGGCGACTGTCGAGTGGACGGCGTCAGGTGGCGTACGACAGGATCAGGTCACCCGCTCCGGCTACGCGGGGTCTAACGGTTTTCGCATCCCGGCCGCCCTGGATCCGGGGGTGGTCCGGGTCTCGGTGCTCACCGCAGTCGCCGCCGACGAGGCGTGTTCGCGGGCCCGCGAAGTCGAGCTACCACCGCGGTCGATACCCGTCTCGTACACCCTGACCCGGCACCGGCTGTGGAGGTTCGGCCGGCGGGATCTCGCTGTCCGGCTGCGGGCGGAGACGGATCTCGTCGACCTCGTCCTCACCGTCGTGCTCGGCACGGATCTCGCGATGCCGCCGTCCGCGGATCACGGGACCGTGCTCGTCGAGCACGAGGGCCTCAGCCTGGTCGCCCACCAGGCTCGAGAGTTGACGATCCCCGTTCCGGTGCTGCCCCGGCGTCAAGACCCGTACTGGGTCCGGTGTTTCCTGCGCGGTCCGGTACCGACAGTGGTCACCGGTCCTCCCGTCGAATCGATGAGGTTGACATAGTGGTAAACGTCGCCTGCCCGTTCTGTTACGAGCGCATCGACGGCTCGGCGTTGTGGTTCCAGTGCCTGGGCAAGGGCGACGCGGACCACAAGGGTTGCGCGCCCGGCACCGACACGGCGCGCCACAACATGACCGGTTTCACCGAGACGATGCTTCCGGTCTTCGCACCCCCACGCAACCAGCGTCTCCGGCCGGCACGGATCGCCTGGTGCCCGGACTGCGGTGGCCGCACGGGGATCCGAGCGTGCCCCTCCTGCCACACCCCGGTGCCGCCCAACTTTGGGGAGGCGTCCAGCCCGATGATCGCCATGTTCGGCGGGAAGGGCACCGGCAAGACCGTCTACCTCACGGTTCTCGCTCATGAGATGCGCAGCCGCGACCTGCGTCGTCGGTTCGGCGCGGACATCAGGATGACCGGCGACGGGCAGGGTGGCTTCAAAGCTCCGCGGGCGTGGCTGGAGCAGAACGTCGACCGGATGTTCACCGAGCACAAGCTGTTCGAGGCGACCCCGCCCGCGGTTGGCGGCCGGCAGAGTCCGCTGGTGTTCGAGTGGCGGGGTGAGCGCCGTCGGTGGCGGCGCAAGCCGGTGTACCGCACCAGCTACCTGTCGTTCCACGACACGGCGGGCGAGGATGTCGGCACCCTCAGCGGCGCCAACGACTTGGCCTACATCGGCGCCGCCGACGGCCTGATCCTGCTGCTCGACCCGTTCATGCTGCCCGAGGCGCGGGAGCGGCTTCGACTACCGCCTTCGGCGATCCGGTCGAAGGAGGACACCATCGCGGTAGTCGACCGACTCACCCAGAGCCTGCGTTCCAGCAACGGAGTGGGCGGCAGTCAGCGGATCACCAAGCCGGTCGCGGTCGCGTTCGCCAAGATGGATGCCTTCTTTGATGTCTTGGGCCGGGACCACCCGCTGTGCCATGAGCCGAAGCGTGGGCCGGCGTACGACGAACAGGTGGGCCGGGCCACCCACGAGCAGGTTGCCGCCCTGCTTCGGGACTGGCAGGGCGACGACATCGAGCAGCACCTGCGAATGAACTACACGACCTTCCGGTACTTCTTTGTCTCCGCGCTGGGGGCCCCACCGGATTACGACAACGCCATGGTCGAGCCCGGAGGTGTTCGCCCGTACCGGGTCGACGAGCCGTTGCTCTGGCTGCTCAGCCTTCGCCGTTTCGGCGTCGTACCAAGGCAGCGCTGAATGACGGGGCGGTTCGAGGCGCTGATCTGGACGGATTGCCGGGAGGGCCAGGGGCTCCGCGGGACACCTGGTCTCCAGTTCCAGGCCCGGTCGGCGGGCGCGGACCGGAACGCGGAGGCCGTCGTGCAGCGGAACCTGCTCTACGAGCCGCCGCCGCGGTGGATGGGGCAGCGTCGCCCGGTCAGCGACTACCCCGCCTCGTTCGCCCACGTCTGGGACGGGTTGCTTGCCACCGCCGCCGGCGTCTACCTGGGTCGTGAGAGTGTGGGGGGCCGGGAGGGTAACCAGCTCACCCATGCCATCGTCACCGACGACCCGGCCGCGTACGGCCTCGTGCGGCCGGCCCAGATGTTTGGTGCGCCGTTCTGGACCGCTGAGCCGGCACGGACCACGCAATGCCCGGCACTGCTCCCGGGCTGGCATCCGGGTTCCTTCGGCGCGGCCGAGGCGCAAACGTTCGTTCGCGGCGCACCCGACGGAGATGAGTTGCTCGGGGCGCTGTTGTCGACGCTGCGCCCTCCCTCCGGCCAGCTTGGCCGGCGGGTTCTCTTCGTCGCCCGTGAGGCGGCCGAGGTGATGCGATGGATCACCGCGGTCACCCTGTTGATACCGCAGCGGGAGGCCCTGCGGATCGGGTTCAAGGTGTTCACGCTCAATCCCGCATTCGCGCCGCATCGAATCCTCGCCGTGCATCCCGACTGGGGTGGGGCGGAGGCCACGCTCGACAACGATCAGGGCTACGCCGTGTTCGACCTGGTCCGGCACGACTGGAGTCGGGTCACCCACACCCGAGCGGCGCGGCAGTGGACGGAGCTGTTCCTCGCCGAGGACCCGATGGACGTGGTGGATGCCGTCGAGGTCGCAGCGGCGTCCGGGCTCGACGACGACGGTGGTACCACTGTCGCTCTCGCGGCCATCCTTGGCCGCCGCCCCCCTCCGGAGAAGGCTGCCGGATTGGTCGGCTGGCTGCGGCAGGGGCCGCCGCAGCTGGTCAGGCGTTACGGCAGCGGCATCGTCGACCTCCTGGTGGCGGCGTCGTCGCAGTGGCCGGTGGAGGTGCTGCGCAGCCTCGACGAGGTCAGCCGCGCCACCACATCATGGCATCGAGCGGCGCAGGTGCGGCTCGCTCTGATCGAGGCCGAGTTGCGCGAGGCGACGGTGGCGGGTGTCGTCCGCCCCGAGCGAGCCCCCCCGCTCAGCGGTGAGTGGACTCCGGCCGAGCACGAGCGGTTACTCGCCGCGATCATCAGGGAGATGCGCCTCGCCGAGCCGCCCATGTTCGAGACCCTGCTCCGGCTGTGCGGGCGCTTCGGGCTCCGTCCCCCACTCGCCGATCTGCAACCCGGCCTGGATCGCTTCGTGCTGGACTGGGCTGACAACCCGGATCACGCATACCAGGTCGCGTCGTGGGCCTGCGCGGAAGAGATCCAGCGGCTCCTGCGCCACGAACTCGGCGAGCGCTTGGCGCACGAGCCGGACCGGGCGTACGACCTCGGCGACAGTTGGTGGGACGTGCTGTTGCGCGAACCCATGCGACTCGACGAGCCGTTGGACGCGGCGGTGGTGGAGGCCGCCCTGCGCCATCTGCCCGCACGCCAGCAGCTCGACCTGGTCGAACAGTGCCTGCGCACCGCGTTGGCCGCAACGCGCCCGGTGGCGATGGTGAACCGCACCGCCTCGGTCATCTGGACACACCGTGCCGTCAGCCGTGCCGAGGCGCACCTGTTGGCGCACCTGCTGCCCCGCGACACCCCACTGGACTCACGGGTGTTCGCGTTGCTGCACCAGGAGGTCATCGACTACCGATCAAAGCGGGAGTACATCGACGCGGCGCTTGTCGTGATAGCGCACGGCCTGTGGGTGCCGCAGGTGGACACGCTCCACGCCATCACCGGGCACCGTGCACTCGCCTACGTGTTCGACCAGCTGGCCGACCCGACGTTCGACGGGTCGGCGCTGCTCAGGGCCCTGGACGACGTGTCACCACATCTGGCGTGGGCGCAGATGCCGGACCTCTGCGAGGCGATAACGCGGGCGCCGGTGGTCGCGGTGGCTTTGACCGTGCTCACCCACGTGCACGTCCAGCAGCTCACCGAACCCTGTTCCCGCAAGCTGTGCGGGGAGTTGATGAACAACTCCAACCCCGCACACGTCGCCCTGGCATTCGTGCTGCTGAACATCGGGTCGCAGTCGGCCGTGATGGCCTCGATGATCCAGCCGGGCGTACGCGCCGACCTTGATCGGCAGGTGCGAACTGTGGTGTCCCGCTGTTCGGAGAAGCGGTTCCGGGAGATAACGACGCACATCGACGGGCTGGGGCCGATGTGGTCGGCACTGTGGAAGACGTTCGCGCGCTCGCACCGGCGTGGGCTGGTCAGGCGCCTGCGGCAGCGTAGACGGGGGTGATGGATGCCTGGGCTGCTCGCCATCCCGCTCGTCCTGCTGGCGCTGCTCATCGTGGTGGCCCTGTACGGCTTGGTCGTGATCATCCTGACGCCGTACGTGCTCTATGTCCTGTCGGCCGGCTTCCTCGCAGGGCTGGTCCTCGCCCTGGTCGAGACCACCCGGACGTACGGCGGGCTGCTCGACCCGCCGCGGGCGCGTACCCCGCGGGACCAGTTCACGGCGGTGCGCCCCCGCAGGTCCTCGTCGCGCCACATCGACTACGCCTGGTCGCATTACGCCGTCTGGCAGGCGGGGTACGACCTGTGGGCCGTCGTCGAGCGTTGCCACCGCCACGTGACCCGGTCGTGGACCTCCACGTGGCGGTCGCTGCCCCGACTGCCCCGCTACCACAGGCGTTATGGGCACAATTCCTCCGACGGCGCCGGCCCGGACGGGTCGACCCGGACCCGAACCTGGACGGTGCTGCTGGCCTGGCCGGTGCTCGCCCTGCCCGGCGCGGGGCTCGCCGGCCTCACCGTGGGGGTGGTGACCGGCGTCGCCGTGCTCAGTGTCGTCGTCGTGGCGGTCTTCGTGTCGATCTGGATCTTCGGGACCACGGTAACGGCGGGGTTGCGCGTCGTCGATCGGCGGTGGCGGGCCTCCTGGCACACACAGACCTGCTGTACGCACTGCTACTACCTGGTCGACCTGCCGGTCTTCGCCTGCCCGACGACCCACCCGTCGAGCGCCCCGACGGGTTCTGACCGGCACCGGGCGCTGCGGCCCGGCATGCAGGGGCTGTGGCGGCGGCGCTGTGGCTGTGGAACGTCGTTGCCGGTCCGGCAGGCGTCGGCGGGCGCGCGGCTCACGGCGCGGTGTCCCAAGTGCGACACCCCGTTGGCCACCAGTACCGGGCGGGCCACCGAGATCAGAGTGGCAGTCTTCGGTGCACCCGACGCGGGGAAGTCCACGCTTGTCGACGCCATGGTGGCCGCACTTGCCGCACGTTTCCCCCCGGACCGCTGCGCCGTCGTGCGATGGCGCGACGAGCGCGGTGGGCCGCGAGCCGTCGGCGTGACGCTGCAGGCCCACCGCGCCCCGCAACGGGTGCAGGTGTTCGACGCGCCCGGCCGGGGCCTCGTCGACCGGGAGATCTGTGCGAACTACGGCTACCTGGACAACACGCGGAACTTCGTCTTCGTCCTCGACCCCCTGTCACTGCCAAGGGTGCGTGAGCAGGTGGCCGGGCTGCCGCCGCACCTGGTGCCGATCGTGCGGGTCGCCGAGCACGATCTGGTGGACTCGTACGAGGCAGTGGTCGTGGGCATGCGGTATCGGGGGGTCGACACGAGCCGCTGCCGGCTCGCCATAGTGGTGTCCAAGGGTGACCTGCTCAGCCTGCTACCGGGGGTCGCACCGCTTCGAGCGGGTTCGACGGAGATCGAGCGACTGCTGGTCGAGCAGGGCCTCGACGGTCTCCTGATGTCGGCGAACCGGGACTTCGGCGAGGTCCGGTACTTCCTGCACGGCCAGAGCGACCCGCCGTCGCCCGGTCCGCTGATGTGGCTGCTGCGCGGCGAGCGAGCCCTCCGCTCGGAGGTGACAAGTGCGCTCCGCTGACCTGCCCACCTCCTATCGGACGACCCGACTGGCCATCCTGGTCCTGACGTTCGCCGCCGCGATGGCGTTGGTGGCGTGGTCGGTGTGGGTCGGCCTGCCGCAGGCGATCTCCCGCACCATGGCAGACGTGTTGCGGGCCTCCTGGTGGGTGTGGAGCCCGTTGAGCTAGCCCTGACCGCGGGCGCGTCGTCCCTCGTCGAGCAGGCGAGCCTGCACCCGGTGGCGGTTGGCGTGCGTCTCGTCGCCGACCCGCTCCCACAGGCCGGCGAGTTGGCGGTGCTCCCGCGCCAGGCGGTCGCGCAGCGTGACGTTCGCCGCGTCGTCGCGGAACAATCGACCCCGGATCTCGCAGCTCTCGGTGAGCGCCTCGATGGCCGCTCCGACGTCGCCGGCCTCCAGCAGCAGGCCGGCCTGCTGCCCGAGTACCGCCGCCAGGTCCTTCCCATAGCGGGCCGGGTCGGCGGTGGCAAGTCGGCGGTGGATGAGCACCACGTCGCGGAACGCCAGGGTGGCTTCGTCGCGCCGTTCGAGGTCGTGCAGCAGGACGGCTCGACAGTGATGGGCCGTCGCCAGTGCCGCGAGGACGGCGGTGCTCCCGCCCGCCACGAGGGTGCGGTAGAGCCCTACGGCCTCGTCCGCAGCCGTCAGCGCCGCCTGCGGCGACCCGACCTCCCCGAGGTCCATGGCCTGCCTCAGCAGGGCTTTCGCCAGGGCCGGGACCTGGCTGACCTGGCTGCCGGTGACGAGTTGGCGGTGCAGGTCCACCCGCTCGTCCTCCACCGCGAGAGCGGACGCGGCATCGTGGCGAAGCCGGTGTAGAGCGGCCAGAGTGCCGAGCGCGTCACCGAGATGACCGAGGACCGCTGCCTGGTCGTGCGCCGATCCTTCGCCCGTCCCGGTCGTCCGGTCGCTGCGGCGTCGTTCCGCGTCGACGAGCAGCCGCGCGTGCCGTACGGCCGACTGCGCCGCGGCGAGACCCTCCTCGGTGCGGTCCAGCTCACCGAGGAGCCATGCCTGCCGGATCTCGCTGGCGCACACCGGGGTGAGGTGGCTGTCCGGTTGGTCGAGGTGAATCTGGTGATGGTGCGTCACCGCCCGGTTCGTGGCGGTGAGCGCCTGCACGGTCAGACCGGCGCGGTGCAGTTGGTCGGCCCAGGCATCCAGGGTCGAGGTCAGCCGCTGCACCAACCGCGGCGAAGCCGACTGCCTGGCGGCGTCGACGATCCGTTGCCACAGGTCCACCTCGTCGGCCAGCACGTCGAGCACGTCCGCGTCGGATCTGTTGGCCAGCAGGAGCCGACGGTGCTGACCGAGCGCCTCCGCGAGCCAGGGCAGGTAACGGTCGATCTCGCCCAGTCGGCGGGCGCCCTGAACGAGCGTGGCCGACTCGGCCGCCGGCTGGCCGGCGAAGAGAGGCCCAGGGTCGGGCATGCCCTCGGCCACGGCCCGCATCATCGGATGCGGGGTGCGGGGATCCTGCACCAACCCGCGGAGCCGGTCCGCCAGGGCCGGTGGCAGGGTTTGGGCAGTGGTAGCGAGCGCCTGCAGCAACATCACCAGGAGAGCCGGCTGCTCGCGTACCACCTGCCAGAGTGGTTCGGCGAGGTGTGGGTGCCGGTGACACGCCGGGCCGAGCACCGTCATCGCTCGACCAGCTTGCGCCGGCGTACAGAACCCCATGATGCCCGTGACCACGGCAGGGTTGCGCAACGCGGCGGTCACCGCGAGATCGTGTCGCACCGCGTCGGGCTCGACCGGCCCCCAGTATCCGCCGTCGGCGCCCGGATACAGCTCGTGCAGCCAGGTCGCCAGGCGGTGCACGGTGGCCCGGTCGTTGGCGTCCTCCGGGCGGATCCGCCGCACGACCTCATGGGCGTCGGTGATCCGGTCCGCGCCGTAGAGGGCGGCCGCCCCCAGGTACTCGTCGAGTTGGCCCGGTCGCGCGTACGAGATCCGGGCGGCCACGGCAGTGCCCTCGCCGTACCGGCGCTCCTGGGCGACCATCGCGGCCACGACCTCCGTTACGGAGATGGGAGGTCGCTCCGTCCCGGTGCGAACGAGGAGTCGCAGCGCGGCCAGGTGCAGCGTGACGGGGGCGGAGTAATGGTCGTCGTCGGCGTTGGGCAGGGTGATCGAGGCGGCGTGCCGCCGCCAGTAGTCGGTGCCGGAGCCGGCGTCCAACCGTGCCGCCAGGTCGGTCAGGGCGTCGCTGAGGGCGGCCTGCCGGGCGCGCCCGGCCGCCCAGGGCGCAGGCAACTGCCGGACGGTTCCCTCCCGGGACAGGGGATCGGTGCGGCGCAGTTCCTGCCACCAGTCGCCGGCGGAACGGGCGAGCAGGAGCAGACGAAGCGGCTTCGTGCCGTGTGCCGCACGGGCCAGCTCCCGGCGCACCGCGTCCGGTCGCCTATCGGCGTGGTCCACCACGACCAGCCCGCCGTCTGCCGTGTCGGCGTCGGACACCGGAGCGTTCCGCCAGCGCCCCTCACGGGTGTCGAGAAGTTCGAGCACCAGTCTGGTCTTGCCCTGGCCGGCGCCGCCGGTGATCACCCGCACCGCCGAGCCGGGGCTGTCGCACCACCGTCGCAGGTCGGCCAGTTCGGCCGAACGGCCGCTGAAACGCACCACCCGGTGGTGTGGAGCCAGCAGGTCCGCCGGTGCGTCCGTCGCCGCGGCCACGTCGCGCGCCGCAGGATCCTCGCCAGCCGCGTCACCCGACACCGGGTCGAGGCCCGGGTCGGCAGGGCCAGTGTCGGCCAGTTCCGCGGTATCGGTGAGCGGAGCTACGGCGGGTCCGGTTGTCCGTGCTGCGACGCGATCCAGTCGCGCCCGGCCAATGTTGTTGATCACCGCGAAGGGACGGCTGTCGGTCGTGATCGCGGCCCGCCCGGGGCCCGGGGTGAGCGCGGTGAAGTGGTCGCGGGCCACCCCCACCCGGGCCTGCACCGCCTGGGACAGCTCGTCCAGCAGTTCCCCGGCACGGAACAGGTCGGGACGCTGCAGCGTGTCCAGCAGCAGGGGTTGGACTCCCTCGACGAACCGGTAGCGTCCAGCCTGCCCGTCGACGACCCGCAGCAGGCCGCTGAGCAGCACCTCCGCCAGTTGTGACGGCGGGGCGGAGCGGAACATAGCGTGTTGGATGTAGCGGATCACCGGCAGCACCGGCTCGCTCATCGCGACGTAGCCGGCGAGACGGAACGCCTCGGGTGACGCCGACGAGCGGAAGTGCCGGACCCGGTCGGTCGGACTGGGCGCCACCCGTTCCCGGACCGGCATGCTGGGGGTTCGTTCGCCGGTGACCACGGTCACCGCAGCCGTCACCGCCGTCGTACCGGAGAGGAGCCGGGTCCAGCGGCCGACCCAGCGTGGCGAGATCTCCAGGACCGGCACCACGGTGCCGTCGGAGGCGGGTAGGCCGTCGAACGCGGCGAACCGCAGGTCGGTGTTGGGTGCGCCCGGGCGTGGAGCGCTGAGCGCCCCCACCACGGTCCGTCCGCCGGTACGGGACCACATGCGTTCCGGCAACGGTTGCAGGATCGACACTGGACCGTGCCGGGCCCAGCGGTGGAGGAAGGCACCCGCCGCACCGGTGTGCCAGATCCGGTGGACGCAGTCGCTGATGACGATGACGACGCGCCGTCCGGTGGGGTCGATGAGTTCGGCGGGACGACGCGCTTCCCCACGCCAGCTCGACAGCACGGCATCGACCGCGGCGTCATCGCCGTGCAGCCGCCACCTGCTGACCTGCCGGAATACCCCGGAGGAGGCGAGGGTGTCGGCCACGCTCGTGGCCAGGTCCCGCCACAGCGTCATGGAGGCGGTGCTGTCCACCACCACTGCCGCGTCAAGCCACCGCTCGGTCGACGGTGTCAGCACCGCACGCCAGGGTTGTTCGGCCAGCATGTGTTCGGCGACGGCACGTACCGTCGCCTCCTCGTCGAGGACGTCGAGCCGCCGGTTCGGCACCCTTCGCATCAGCGGGCGCAACGATCGCTGGAATCCCAGTCGGTCGGCGAGCGCGATCGAGCGGGGTACCGCGACCTCGGCGGCCGTCGCCGTTCCGGTCCGGGACGGGGGTACGTGCAGGCTGGTGGGTGTCGGCGGACGGGGCGGCACCGGCGCGGGCGCTGGGTCCGCCCCGCTGAGCGGTGCCGGCGCGTCGTCGAGAGCGTCGTCGACCGGCTCGGGCTCAGCCGGGGCGTCCGCCGCCGGTCCGGGCTGCACGGCAGGGGCGCGTGGTCGCAGATGGTGGCCGAGCCAGAGCGTCTCCGCGAGGTCCCGTGCGGTCGGATCACCACCCGCCGCGACAATGGCGTCGCGGAGTCTGTCAATCGTCATCGGACCGGCGGGACAGGTGTGTCATCACCTTCTCGGCCAGCTGCACCCGGTCCACACCGCCGGAGCGGCCTGCCTGGTCGGTCAGGTAGATCGCGTTGAGCAACTGGTCCGTGGCGAGGTCGCCCGGCTCCCGACGCGCGAGGAAGGTGTCGATCAGGTCTGCGCTGTCCTGGGCGAGACCGTCAAGGTGCGCGTCGACGATGCTTGTCAGCTTGTCCTCGTCAGGCTGCGGGAGGGTGACCTGGATGCACCGCCGGAGGAACGCGGGTGGGAACTCCCGTTCGTCGTTGCTGGTCATGACGATGACCGGGAAGGCGCGACACCTGACCTGCCCCTGATGGACGGGCACACGATGGGTGCTGTCCGCCGTCATCACCTGGGCGTCGGCGGCACGGTCCGACTGCCGCACCAGCTCGCCGATTTCGTACGCGCCGTCCTCGAAGATGGTGAGCAGATCGTTGGGAAGGTCGAGGTCGCCCTTGTCGATCTCGTCGATCAGCAGCACCCGGGGTCTGGTCGAGGGCAGCAGGGCGGTGCCCAGCGGACCCAGCCGGATGAAACGGCCCAGGTCCTCACCGTCGTAAGGTGCGGCGCTGCCGTCGGCACGTCGGCTGGTCTGGTAGAGCCGTGCCAACGGGTCGTACTGGTACAGGCCGTCCTTCAGGGTCACCCGGCTGGTGATGTTCCAGCGCAGGGGTCGGCCGAGTTTCAGCTCGTGGGCGATCGCCGTCGCGAGCGTCGACTTTCCGGTGCCCGGGTGGCCCGTCACCAGCAGTGGACGACGCAGGTACAGGGCGGCGTTCACCAGTTCGACGGTGGCCGGGTCCGGCCGATAGTTCGCACCGCGACGGATGTCCGCCTCGGTCTCGTTCACCTGCGGCGCGGTGGGGGTGGCGGTTTCGTCGAAGACCCGCCACGGCGGTGGGGCGGGTAGCCGATCGACACCGTCGTGAGGAACTCCGGTGCCTTCATAGATCCACCATCCTGGTTTCTCGGACACGCTCACTCCTCACTCCGCGAAGCTCAGGCCGGTCGGTCGACGCCGAGGTTCGTCCCACAGCAGGGTGACGTCGCGGCCGCAGTGTTCGTCCTCGTCGTCGAGTTCGCCGGCCTCCACCCGCAGGTCGCGGACCCGCGCGGGCAACTCCTCGCTGCGGATGTCGCCCAGTCGGCTGGCCATCGTGCCGCTGAAACGCCGGCTGGCGCAGATGGTCTCGGTGTCGGGGCAGGCGCAGGCCGTCCGCTGCCACAGCAGGACCGGCAGGCCACTCGCCACCGCGGAGCCGACCCGGTCCGGCTCTGTCCAGCGGCCCGCCAGCCCGAGCGCCAGCGGGCGATTCGCGGAGCGCAACCACGCCTTGAACTTCCGCAGTTCCCCGGTGCGGTGGGAGCAGTCGCGCCAGCTCATCGTGGCGTTCAGGTGGCCGGGACGCTCGCGAAGCTGTCGGGTCCGTTCCTCGATCATGCGCGGATCGGTGGTGTCGAACCATTCCAGGGCGCGCACCACGACCGGCCGGCTCCAACCGAGCGGTACCTGGTCATGGTCGTCGAGGGCACGCCAGGAGTCGACCGGCCAGCCGAGGTGACCACGGGGCAGCACGAACTCGACGGCGATCGTCTCGTACGTGGCGTGCGCCATCTTCCGGTACGCCTCGGGCAGGTGCTGCTCGACGGTCTCCTGGATCCTGTCCTCGGTGACCGTCTCCTCAAGGATCCGCTCGTCCAGGCCACCGTCGGGGTTCGTGGCGGTCCAGATGGTGACGTGGTGGGCCTTGCGCCCTTCCGCCGACGGCGCGATCCGGACCACCACCCACCCTGGCCGGGGACCGAGGTCGTCGACTGCCGGCTCCACCGGCGCCGCGTCCTCCGTATTCCACCCGTGTCGTCCCACCCATTCGCGCAGGGCGGCGCTGTGCTCGGGGGACTTCAGGCCGATCCGCCGCAGGAGGGTGACGACGAGGTCGACAACCTCGTCGTCGGGGAAGGTGGTGTTCACCGCCATCCACTCGACCATGGCGAGCACGCTGCTCATCGGTCGTTGCGGCAGGTCGGGGGTGAGCCGGGTGGGGTGCCCCAGCACCGCCGTCGGCAGCCGGCGCATGTCGGGGAGCGTCAGGCCGTCCAGGATGGAACGCAGCTCCCGGTACGCGATCGGATCGAACGGGCCGAGGCGCATGCGGTCGATGATGGGTGGCCAGTGCCGGCCGATCTCGTCGAGCGGCAGCACCACGCCGGTTCGCATGTCCGGGTCCCGGTCGGCGGAGATCACCATGCCGACGACCTCGTAGGTCCCCTGCACGTAGGCGGCCGAGCCGCTGTAACCGCGTGCCAGACGGGTGCCTCTGGTCTGGCTCGCGGTGGTCTGGCACGCCTGCCCGGCCAGCCGGGGGTACGCATCGGCGTGGAAGTGGGCGATCTGGCCGGTCTTCCGGTAGCCGTCGGGGAAGCCGAACGCACCGAGTTCCTGTCGTGCGAAGATCTCCACCCCGTTCAGTGGTGCGAGCCGCGCCGGCTCCACCTCCACGGGCTCGGTCAGGCGGATCACCGCGACGTCGCCCTCGTCGACCTCGCCTGCTGACCAGGGCCCCCGGAACACCACGTCACCGTCGAGGCCGCCGAGGCTGGGCTGCAGGAACGACACCCTGACGGCTGCCGCGTCACCCACTACGTGCGCGCAGGTCAAAATGTGTTGGGCATCGATCAGGAAGCCGCTGCCTGATCCGCCGGCAGCGTCGACTCGCACCTGCCACCGCGGTGCGGTACTCACCGTTGGGCGACCTCGGTGCGCGAGGCACCGCCCGACCAGCTGAGCTTGACCGTGAGGTGAGCGTCGACGCCCGTCCTGGCGAAGACGGCCCCGGCCTCAGTGGTGAAGTTGACCCCGAACTCGATCTCGATGTCGTCCGGTCGGTGGACGGCTTCGCGGAAGGTCGTGAGGGCTTTCTGCGCCGCGACGTTGATCTCTCGTAGACCCGCCTCGAATCGCTTCCGCGCCTCGACGATCTGGTCCGCACCGAGCCCCGCCTCACTGAAACCGCTCTCTCGCCTGTCGATTTCGAAGACGACTTCCTCCCCGTCCTCGGTGCGGACACGCATCAGCTCGGTTGGCATCAAACCTCCCATTGAAGCCCAGGTTCGGTTGAGCATCGACCACTGTGTACAAAGCCGCTGTCGGGTCGCTGACTCAACCTGCTCCTTGCGGCTCCGGATACGGAGGACCCTCCCGCTCGCGAACCTGTCTCGGGTGACCTATGTTCAGGGGGTCGCTCGCGTGGGAGGGGGTGTCGGGGTTGGGTCTACGGACCTTTATCGAGGGTTGGCCGGTCTACCGCCAGCTCACCGGCACCGACCCGCTGGGACGGGGTGCTGCGGCGAAGTCCGACGGGTCCCGTGCGCTCACCGCCCGCACCGACACCGCCGATTCGATGGCCCGGTCCGTCTGCCCGTACTGCGCCGTGGGTTGCGGCCAGCGGGTGTTCGTGAAGGACGGGCAGGTCAGCCAGATCGAAGGTGATCCGGACAGCCCGATCTCGCGGGGTCGGCTCTGCCCGAAGGGTTCGGCGAGTAAGAGTCTGGTGACCAGTCCGCTGCGGCAGACCACTGTCCGCTACCGCCAGCCGTACTCGACGCAGTGGGAGGATCTGGAGCTCGACACCGCGCTCGACATGATCGCCGACCGGATCCTCGCTGCCCGCGAGCAGACCTGGGAGGACGTCGACACGCAGGGTCGGCCGCTCAACCGGACGCTGGGTATCTCCAGTCTGGGTGGGGCGACGCTGGACAACGAGGAGAACTACCTCATCAAGAAGTTGTTCACCGCGATGGGGGCGCTCCAGATCGAGAACCAGGCCCGTATTTGACACTCCGCCACCGTCCCCGGTCTGGGGGCCAGCTTCGGTCGTGGCGGTGCGACGGATTTCCAGCAGGACATCGCCAACGCTGACGTGATCGTCATCCAGGGTTCGAACATGGCTGAGGCGCACCCTGTGGGTTTCCAGTGGGTGATGGAGGCCAAGCGCAAAGGCGCGAAGGTTTTCCACGTCGACCCGCGGTTCACCAGGACGAGTGCGGTCGCGGACACGTACCTGCCGATCCGGGCGGGCACGGACATCGCTTTGCTCGGTGGGGTGGTGCGCTACATCCTGGACAACGAGTTGGACTTCCGGGAGTACGTGCTGTCGTACACCAATGCGGCGACGATCGTCAGCGAGGAGTTCAGCGACACCGAGGACGGTGACGGTTTCTTCTCCGGCTTCGACCCGGAGACCGGCACCTACGTGCAGGACAGCTGGCAGTACGAGGGGCACGAGGGTTCGTCGGGCAGTGGGCACACCGCCCAGGAGCGGGACAGCGCCGCGGGGTTGACGCACGAGTCGCACGGCGCGCCGGTGGGTGGTCAGACCCGGCGCGACGAGACGTTGCAGCATCCGCGCTGCGTCTACCAGATCCTCAAGCGACACTTCTCCCGCTACACCCCGGAGATGGTGGAGCGGGTCTGCGGCATCTCGCAGGAGCAGTTCCTGGAGTTGGCGCGGGCGTGGACGGCGAACTCCGGCCGGGACCGCACCGGCATGCTGATCTACTCGGTGGGGTGGACGCAGCACAGTGTGGGTGTGCAGTACATCCGCACCGGCGCGATCATCCAGCTGTTGCTGGGCAACATGGGCCGCCCCGGTGGTGGAGTCATGGCGCTCCGCGGCCATGCCAGCATCCAGGGCTCCACCGACATCCCGACGTTGTTCAACCTGCTACCCGGTTATCTGCCGATGCCGCACCACGCCGAGCACCCGAGCTTCGACGAGTGGGTGGAGAGCATTCGCCATCCGGGGCAGAAGGGGTTCTGGGGTAACGCGCGGTCGTTCGCCGCCAGCCTGCTCAAGGCGTACTGGGGTGACGCGGCGTCGCCGGAGAACGACTTCTGCTACGGCTACCTGCCCCGGCTGACCGGTGATCACGGCACGTACCAGCAGGTCCTCAACATGATCGACGGGAAGATCAAGGGGTACTTCCTGCTCGGGCAGAACCCGGCGGTCGGGTCGGCGCACGGCCGCGCGCAGCGGCTCGGGATGGCCAACCTCGACTGGTTGGTGGTCCGGGACCTGTTCATGATCGAGAGTGCGACGTTCTGGCAGAACGGTCCGGAGGTCGCCACCGGGGAGATCGTGCCGGAGGAGTGCCGCACTGAGGTGTTCTTCCTGCCGGCCGCGTCGCATGTGGAGAAGGAGGGCACGTTCACCCAGACGCAGCGCCTGTTGCAGTGGCGGGAGAAGGCGGTCGAGCCACCGGGTGACGCCCGTTCCGAGCTGTGGTTCTTCTATCACCTGGGCCGCAAACTGCGGGAGAAGCTGGCCGACTCGCCGCTGCCGCGCGACCGGGCGCTGCTCGACCTCACCTGGGACTACCCCACGCACGGTCCGCGCGCGGAGCCGAGCGCCGAGGCGGTGCTGCGCGAGATCAACGGGTACGACGTGGCGACCGGCCGCCCGCTGTCCGGCTTCGCCGAGGCCCGCGCGGACGGCTCCACAGCGATCGGTTGTTGGATCTACAGCGGGGTGTACGCGGACGGGGTGAACCAGGCGGCCCGGCGCAAGTCACGGCACGAGCAGGACTGGGTGGCCGCCGAGTGGGGGTGGGCGTGGCCGGCGAACCGGCGCATCCTCTACAACCGTGCGTCCGCCGACCCGGACGGCAACCCGTGGAGTGAGCGCAAGCGCTACGTGTGGTGGGACGCGGAGAAGGCCGAGTGGACCGGCTACGACGTGCCGGACTTCGAGAAGACCAAGCCGCCGTCGTACCGGCCGACGGCCGGTGCGTCCGGGCCGGAGGGCATCGCGGGTGACGACCCGTTCGTCATGCAGGGCGACGGCAAGGGCTGGCTGTACGCGCCCAGCGGTGTCCTGGACGGGCCGCTGCCGACCCACTACGAGCCGGTGGAGTCGCCGGTGCGTAACCCGCTCTACGGTCAGCAGGCCAACCCGACCCGCAAGATGTACGCGCATCCGGTGAACTCGGTGAACCCGAGCCCGCCGCAGGAGCACGCCCAGGTGTTCCCGTACGTGTTCACTGTCAGCCGGCTCACCGAGCACCACACGGCCGGCGGGATGAGCCGGACGGTGTCGCCGCTTGCGGAGCTGCAACCGGAGATGTTCGTGGAGGTGTCCCCGGACCTGGCCGGCGAGGTGGGGCTGACGCATCTGGGTTGGGCGCACCTGGTCAGCGGCCGCGCGGTGATCGAGGCGAAGGTGCTGGTCACCGACCGGCTCACTCCGCTGCGGGTGGACGGTCGGATCATCCACCAGGTGTGGTTGCCGTACCACTTCGGTTTCGAGGGCCTGGTCACCGGTGACTCGGCCAACGACCTGTTCGGCATCAGCCTGGACCCGAACGTGCTGATCCAGGAGAGCAAGGTCGGCACCTGCGACGTGCGGCCCGGCCGGCGTCCCACCGGCCGGGCGCTGCTCGACCTGGTGGCCGACTACCAGCGGCGCGCCGGGATCATCCCGGGCCAGCATGCTCCGGCCGTGACCACCGACAACGAGGGGAAGGAGCACGGTGCTTCCTGACCCGAACAGCCTGTACGGTCCGCTGGACCCGGCACCCGAGGCAGGCTATGAGAACGCGCCGCCCCGGATGGGTTTCTTCACCGACACCAGCGTCTGCATCGGCTGCAAGGCCTGCGAGGTGGCCTGCAAGGAGTGGAACGGCGTGCCGGAGAGCGGCCTGGACCTGCTCGGCATGTCGTACGACAACACCGGCGCGTTGACAGCGAACTCGTGGCGACACGTGGCGTTCATCGAGCAGCCGCGCCCGGCCGGGCAAGACGCGCCGTCGGCGGACGTTCTCGGCGCGCCGGTCGACGCCGGCCCGGACCGGCCGGCCGATGCGGGGACGGGACCGCAGTTCCTGGGGATGCCGGGGGCGCAGCCGCCGGGCCGGGGCACGGGCGTCGAGGAGCGCACGGATTTCCGGTGGTTGATGATGTCGGACGTCTGCAAGCACTGCACCCATGCGGCCTGCCTGGACGTGTGTCCGACGGGTTCGTTGTTCCGGACGGAGTTCGGCACTGTGGTGGTGCAGGAGGACATCTGCAACGGGTGTGGGTACTGTATTTCGGCGTGTCCGTACGGGGTGATCGATCAGCGTAAGGACGACGGCCGGGCGTGGAAGTGCACGCTCTGCTACGACCGGTTGGGTGCGGGCATGACTCCGGCGTGTGCGCAGGCGTGTCCGACCGAGTCGATCCAGTACGGCCCCCTCGACGACCTGCGCGAACGGGCCGCCGCCCGGGTGGCGACGCTGCACGACCGGGGGGTCCCGGAGGCGCGCCTGTACGGGCACGACCCGAACGACGGTGTCGGTGGTGACGGGGCGTTCTTCCTGCTCCTTGACGAGCCTGAGGTGTACGGGCTGCCGCCTGACCCGGTCGTGACCACCCGGGACCTGCCGAAGATGTGGAAACGCGCCGGCCTCGCCGCGCTCGCCATGGCGGCGGCGACCGTCGCCGCGTTCGTCGGAGGATCCTCATGACCCCACCGGGCCCCGTGGGCGACCGGTTCCGTCGCTTCCGGCAGCGGCTCGCCGCCGAGGGCAGCCACCAACCACACACGAGCGACGAGCGACCCACCGCCGTGAGCGGTGCAGCGGCCACGAGCGACCGGAACACCGCCAGCGGCGACGGGTCCGCCAACAGCCGCCGCGGCGACCTGACGACGCGGCGAACGACCGAAGCATCCGGCCGCCGACGCAGGCGGCGCGGTGGTGGCGGCGAGGAACTGCGGGTGCCGGAGGCCGAGTTCACCTCCTACTACGGTCGGCCGGTCCTGAAGGGGCCGGTCTGGAAGTGGGACATCGCCGCGTACCTGTTCACCGGGGGGCTGGCCGCCGGTTCGTCGCTGCTCGCCGCCGGTGGGCAGCTCACCGGGCGGCCCGCGCTGCGGCGCGCCGGTCGGGTCACCGCGTTGGCCGCCGTCAGCGCCAGCGCCGTCTTCCTGGTCAAGGACCTCGGTCGGCCGGCGCGGTTCCACCACATGCTGCGGGTGGCCAAGCCGACCTCGCCGATGTCGATGGGCACCTGGATCCTCACCGCGTACGGGCCGGCGGCGGGCGTCGCCGCGATCGCCGAGGCGGCCGGCGTGCTGCCCCGGCACGGTCTGCTCGGGTTGGCCGGTCGGGCGTTGCCGCCGATCGGGCACGCCGCCGGGCTGATTGCCGCCGGCACCGCGCCGGCGCTGGCCACGTACACCGGGGTGTTGCTGGCCGACACGGCGGTGCCGTCGTGGCATGAGGCGTACCCCGAGTTGCCGGTGATCTTCGCGGGCAGCGCGCTGGCCAGCGGCGCCGGCGTGGGTCTGCTCGCCGCGCCGCCGGCCCAGGCCGGGCCGGCCCGGCGGATGGCGGTGGCCGGGGCGGCCCTGGAGCTGTACGGCGCGCATCGGGTGGAGACCCGCCTCGGCCTGCTCAGCGAGCCCTACCGGTTGGGCCGGCCGGGCCGGTTGCTGCGCGCCGGGCGGCTGTTGACCGCCGGCGGGGTGGCGGGCGCCCTGCTGGGTCGGCGCAGCCGGGTGGTCGGGGCGCTCTCCGGCACCGCGCTGCTGGCCGCGTCGGTGCTGACCCGGTTCGGCATCTTCTACGGCGGCGTCGCCTCGGCCCGCGACCCCCGCTACACGGTGGTGCCGCAGCGCGAACGGGTCGAAGCGCGGCGAACCGGCATGGATCTTCCATCTGATCGGGCGGTCCCGCCCGCGGTGTGATCGAATGTCCGGTGGAGGCGTTCAGGCGGCTGGTGCCCCTCCCGGTCTTCAAAACCGGAGTGGTCCGGGACCCGGGCCAGGCGGGTTCGATTCCCGTCCGTCTCCGCCACACCGCTTGCAGGAGATGACGTGATGGGCGACGGCCCGGTGGACCCGCGACGCCGGGTGCCCCGTACGGACACGCTGCTCGCCGACCCGGTGCTGGCCGCCGCCGCCGCCAGCCTCGGCCGGGAGCAGGTCAAGGCTGTCGTCAACCGCGTGCAGGACCGCGCCCGCCGCGGTGAGCTCGACCCCGACGAGGTACGCGACGCGGCCGTCGCCGCGCTGCCCACCCCCGGCCCCCGGGCGGTGCTCAACGCCACCGGTGTCGTGCTGCACACCAATCTGGGCCGGGCGTCGCTGTCGCCCGCCGCGGTCGCCGCGGTGGTGGCGGCCGCCGGGCACACCGACGTCGAGTTGGACCTGGCCACCGGCCGGCGGGCCCGCCGTGGCCGAAGCGCGCTCGACGCGTTGGCCGCCGCCGTGCCCGACGCGGCCGCCGTGCACGTCGTCAACAACGGCGCCGCCGCGCTGGTGCTGGCCGCCACGGCGTTGGCCGCCGGCCGGGAAATCGTGGTCAGCCGGGGCGAGCTGGTCGAGATCGGCGACGGCTTCCGCCTGCCCGACCTGCTGGAAAGCACCGGCGCGCGGCTGCGCGAGGTGGGCACCACCAACCGCACCACCCTCGCCGACTACGCCGCCGCACTCGGCCCGCAGACCGGTTTCGTGCTCAAGGTGCACCCGTCGAACTTCCGGGTCACCGGGTTCACCTCCGCCACCGGGGTACGGCAACTGGCCACGCTCGGGGTGCCGGTGGTCGCGGACATCGGCTCCGGGCTGCTCGGCGCGGACCCGCTGCTGCCCGACGAACCGGACGCGGCCAGCACCCTGCGCGCCGGCGCCGCGCTGGTCACCGCCAGCGGCGACAAACTGCTCGGCGGGCCGCAGGCGGGGCTGCTGCTGGGTGACGTCGAGGTGATCGACCGGCTGCGTCGCCACCCACTGGCCCGGGCGCTGCGGGTGGACAAGCTCACCCTGGCCGCCCTGGCCGCCACAGTGCACCAACCGAACACCCCGACCCGGGTGGCGCTGCACGCCGACCCCGGTGCCCTGCGCGAACGGGTGGAGCGGCTGCGCGACCGGCTCGGCGTGGACGGCCGCAAGGCCGAGGTGGTGCCGGCCGTCGCGGTGGTCGGCGGCGGCGGCGCCCCCGGGGTGGAGTTGGACTCGTGGGCGTTGAGCCTGCCCGAGAGGTACGCGGCGCCGCTGCGCACCGGAGACCCGCCGGTCCTCGGTCGGGTGGTGCGCGGCCGGCTCCTGCTCGACCTGCGCTGTGTGCCCGCCGACGCCGACGAGGCCGTCCGTGAGGCCGTGCTGCGCGTACCCGGGGACGACTGAGTCGTGTTCGTCGTCGCGACCGCCGGGCACGTCGACCACGGCAAGTCGACACTCGTCCGAGCGTTGACCGGGATGGAACCTGACCGGTGGGCCGAGGAACGCCGCCGGGGGATGACCATCGACCTGGGTTTCGCCTGGACGACGCTGCCGTCCGGCGGCACCGTCGCCTTCGTCGACGTACCCGGGCACGAGCGGTTCGTGCCGAACATGCTCGCCGGCGTCGGCCCGGTCCCGGCGGCGCTGATCGTGGTGGCCGCCGACGAGGGCTGGATGCCGCAGTCCGCCGAGCACCTGGCCGCGCTCGACGCGCTCGGTGTCGCGTACGGCCTGCTGGCGGTGACCCGCGCGGACCTGGCCGATCCGGGGCCGGCGACGGCGCACGCCCGTGCCGAGATCGCCGCGACCAGCCTCGGCGCGGTGCCGGCGGTGGCGGTCAGTGGCCTGACCGGCGCTGGCCTGCCGGAGCTGCGGGCCGCCTTGGACCGGCTCGCAGCCCAACTGCCCACGCCGGTGGTGGACGACCCGGTCCGGCTGTGGGTGGACCGCAGCTTCACCGTGCGGGGCAGCGGCACCGTCGTCACCGGCACCCTCGGCGCCGGTCGGCTGCGGGTGGGCGACGAGCTGGAGCTGGCCGGCGCCGACGAACCGGTCCGGGTCCGTGGCCTGCACTCCCTGGGCGAGGCCCGCGCGGAGGCGGCGGCGGTCGCCCGGGTGGCGGTCAATCTGCGGGGTACGCCCCGCGACCGGCTGGGCCGGGGCGACGCGTTGCTCACCCCGGGCCGGTTCCACCACACCGACCTGGTCGACGTCCGGCTCGCCGGCGACCCGGCCGCCGACCTGCCGGCCACCCTCACCCTGCACGTCGGGTCGGCGGCGGTGCCGGTGCGGGTGCGCCCGCTCGGCCCGGACACCGTCCGGTTGCGGTTGGCCCGCCCGTTGCCGTTGCTGGTGGGTGACCGGGCGCTGCTGCGCGACCCGGGCCGCCACCACGTCAGCGGTGGGGTGCGGGTGCTGGACGTGGCACCTCCACCGCTGGGCCGACGGGGTGCGGCCGCCGCCCGCGCCCAGGTTCTCGCCGAGTTGGACGGTCGACCCGACCTGGCGGGGGAGCTGCGCCGTCGCCGGCTGGTCCGGTCCGGCGCGTTGCTCCGGATGGGTGTGCCGGCGCAGAACGGGCCGGCGTACGCCGAGCCGGTGGCCGGTGACTGGTTGGCCGACCCCGCACACTGGCGGCGACTCGGCGAGCAGTTGACCGAGGAGGTGGCCCGGCACGCGCGGGAGCACCCGTTGGAGCCCGGGATGCCGGTGGACGCGTTGCGTCAGCGCCTCGCGCTGCCCGACCGGGTGCTGGTCGAGGCGCTGGTCCGGCCGCCGTTGCGGATCCACGCCGGTCGGGTCGGGGCGGCGGGCGCGGACGCGTTGCCCGAACCGGTGGCCCGGGCCGTGCAGCGGGTCCGCGCCGAGTACGGCGACCGGCCGTTCCGGGCCCCCGAGGCGGACCGCCTCGTCGACCTCGGCCTGGGCCCTCGGGAGATCGGCGCCGCGGTGCGGGCCGGCGCGCTGCTGCGGCTGGCCGACAACGTGGTGCTGCTGCCGGACGCGCTCGACGACGCGGTCCGGGTGTTGGCCGGCCTGCCGCAGCCGTTCACCCTTTCCGCGGCCCGGCAGGCGTTGGACACCACCCGCCGGGTGGCGGTGCCCCTGCTGGAGTTGCTGGACCGGCGGGGCGCGACCCGTCGGTTGCCCGACGACGTTCGGATCGTCGTCACCTGAGCGGGCGCCACGACCGGGTCGACCGCTGTCAGTCCAGGTCGGACATGTCGAGCACGAAGCGGTAGCGGACGTCGTTTCGCCGGAGGCGGTCGAGTGCCGTCTCCACCTGCGCCGACGGGAGCACCTCGACGTCGGCGGCGATGCCGTGGTCGGCGCAGAACTGGAGCATCTCGGCTGTCGAGCGGCGGCCTCCGCTGCCGGCGGAGCTGAGCTTCTTGCGGCCGACAAGCAGGTCGGTGGCCTGCACGGTGACCGGGCCCAGGTACCCGAGCAGGCTGAGGGTGCCGTCGATCGCCACCAGCTTCACATAGGGGGCGAGGTCGTGTGGTGCGGAGATGGTGTCGATGACGACGTCGAAGGTGTCTCGTGCCGTGGCCATCCGTCCGGTGTCGGTGGAGGCGATGAGGTCGTGTGCGCCGAGCCGGCGGGCGTCGTCGCGCTTGTCCTGCGTGCGGCTGATGACGGTCGTGGTGGCACCGAGTGCGACGGCCATCTTGACCGCGAGGTGGCCCAGGCCGCCGAGCCCGGCCACGGCGACGCGACTGCCAGGGCCCACACCGAGGGCGCGCAGCGGCTCCCAGACGGTGACGCCGGCGCACAGCAGCGGGGCGGCCGCGGCCGGGTCGAGGCCGGCGGGCAGCAGGTATGCGAAGGCGTCGCGGACGACGTAGTCGCGGGAGAAGCCGCCGAATGTGGTCGAGCCGTCCTGCCGGTCGGTGCCGCTGTAGGTGAGCGTCGGGAAGGCGTGGCAGAAGTTCTCCTGTCCGGCCGCGCACATCGCGCACACGCCGCAGGAGTCGACGATGTTGCCCACCGCGACGCGATCGCCGACGGTGAAGGCGGTCACCTCGGGGCCCGTCTCGGTCACCACGCCGGTGAACTCGTGACCGGGCACCAGAGGCGCGTCCACGCGCTGATCGTGGTCGTTGAGGGCGTGCAGGTCGCTGTGGCACACGCCGCAGTGCTCGATCCGCACCGCGAGGTCATCGGGGCGCAGGTCGCGCCGCTCCAGCAACGTACGGCGCAGCGTGGTGGGGCCGGTCGCCTGCCATCCGGTGGTCGTCCGCATCGGTGAACTCCTTAAACAAACTGTTCGGTCTGTTTCACCGTAGACCCCATCGCGGCGCGTAGCAAACCAACCGTTCTGTTTGCTAAAGTGCGGGCATGCCGGAGCAGCCACCGACCTCGCGAGGCGCCGCGACCTACCAGCGCATCCTGGACGCCGCCACCGAGGAGTTCGCCCAGCACGGCATTGCCGGGGCGCGGATGGAACGCATCGTGACGGCGGCGCGCACCAACAAGGCGCAGCTCTACGCCTACTTCGGCGACAAGGAACGGCTCTTCGACGCGATCTTCCTCAGCTCACTGGAGCGCATCACGAACGTCGTGCCGATCGACGCTGACGATCTTGCCGACTGGGCCGTTCGCCTCTACGACGAATACCTGCGCCGCCCCGATCTCATCCGCCTCGCGACCTGGACACGACTGGAGCGCCGGCCCGCCGGGCATCTCGTCGAGACCCACCAGCACTACGACGATCGCAAGCTCACGGCCATCGCCGAGGCGCAGGCCGCCGGGCGGGTGCGCGCGGGCGACCCGTTCGACCTCATGGCTCTGGTCATCGCCATGTCCATGGCCTGGTCGCCGGTCAGCAACGTCTACGCGGCCAGCAGCCTGGAACCCGACGACGTTCATGATCAACGCCGCGCCCTGCTGCGCGACTGCGTCCGGCGAGCCACCGTGCCGTCGGACGAGGATCAACCGGACCGTTGACCACCGCACGGCCATCAGTCGCGTCCGATCCGGGGCTGACAACAGTGCGCCGAGGTGCGACGGTGAGCTGATGGTCGAGGCGATCCCCACCCGGTCACGGGCCTCCCGCCGCCGGTGGCGTGCGGTCGTCCCGGTGGCGCTGCGCTGGGCGCTGCCGGTGCTGTGGGTGCTGTGGGCGTCCCTCGCGTGGTGGGTCGAGCCGCGCGAGTCGACCGAGGCGCAGCTCGACCGGGATCTCGCGGCCGGCCGGGTGGTGACCTTCCAACGGGCGCAGGGCTGGGCCGACGACGGCGCGTACTGGGGGAGCCGACCTCGGCCGCAGCATGCGACCAACGGCGGGATGCTCGCCTGGACGGTGCCGAACGGCCAGATCCGGTACGCCTTCGTCGGCCCACCCGCCTCGGCGTCGTACCCGGGCGAGCCGGACCTGTCGGCGAACGCCGGGCAGGACGCGCGGCTCGCCGCCGTGGCCGGTCCGTGGCATGCCGGCGGCGACCTCGCGCACCGGATCGCGGGCACCGCCGGTCTGCTCGCCGGCGTGCTGACCGTGTTGTGGCTGGGCCGGTTGATCGGTGGCGCGCCGCCGCTGGCGGGCAGCCGGTGGTTCTGGTTCTGGGTCGGGCTGATCCCGTTCGGGGTGGGTGTCCTGGCCTGGACCTACCGGGAGTTGTGGAGGCCGCCGTCGCCGCCGGTCCTCGACCGTGCCTCCGGGTGGCGTGGCGTCGGCTGGCTGGTGCTCGCCGGGTTCGGGATCGCCCTGCTGGTATCGGTCGCTCGGGGCATGCTCGGAACGACCGTGGTGCCGGGCTGAGCCGGTGGTGCCGGGCCAACCGGCCCCGAGGTCGGCGACGGTCACCTACGGTGACGCCATGGACCCTTCGGCGGTCTGGCGGGACCGGCAGCACCGGTGGCGGATCGAGGCGTACCGGGCACCGGATCTGCGCTTCGCCATCTACGCCACCAACGGCCCCACCGAGTCGGTGCCGCTGTGGCTGTTCGGGATGTCGGCGCTGGCCCGGTGGCTGATGACCCACGCCATCTCGCTGGACGACCTGGAGGTCGACTGAGCGGGGACGCGGTCGCAAACCGGGCCCGCGGTGCGCCCCGCTGGGGTTGAGTGACCTCAGGCGGCGGACGGGGGGTACGCGATGGGCGGTCAGCTCGGGCAGTTGGCGTTGGTGGCCGTGCTGGTGCTGGTCAACGCGGCGCTCTCCGGCAGTGAGATGGCGCTGGTGACCCTGCGCGAGGGGCAGTTGCGGCGGCTGGGCCGGCGCAGCCGCGCCGGCGACCGGTTGGTGCAGCTGTCCCGCGACCCGAACCGCTACCTGGCCACCATTCAGCTCGGCATCACCCTGGCGGGGTTCCTCGCCTCGGCGGCGGCCGCGGTGTCGTTGGCCGGCCCGCTGGTCGGTCCGCTGGGTTTCCTCGGCGGGGCGGCGCGTCCCGCCGCCGTGCTGCTGGTGACGGTGCTGCTCACGTTCGTCACGCTGGTGCTCGGAGAGTTGGCCCCGAAGCGGCTGGCCATGCAGCGGGCTGAGCGGTGGGCGCTGCTCAGCTCGAGGCCGTTGGATCTGCTGGCCCGGGTGTCGCGGCCGGCGGTATGGCTGCTCAGCCGGGCCACCGACGCGGTCGTGCGGCTCGCCGGTGGTGACCCGCGGGCCAACCGGGAGGAGATGACCGAGGAGGAGTTGCGGGAGATGCTGGCCAGCCAGCGTGGCCTGTCGACGCAGCAGCGGGAGATCCTGACCGGCGCGTTCGACATCGCCGGCCGGACGTTGCGGGAGATCCTGGTGGCCCGGCGGGAGGTGACCACCCTGCCGGCCGGCCTGGCCGCCGACGAGGGGGTCCGGCGGCTCGCCGCCGCCGGGCGGTCCCGTGCTCCCGTCACCGGCCCCGGAGGGCTGGACGAGGTGCTCGGGGTGGTGCACATCCGCGACCTGGTGCGCGCCGGCACCGCCCCGGTGGGCGAGCGGGTCCGCGCGCCGTTGCTGCTGCCGGTGACCCTGCCGGTGGCCGACGCGATGCGTCAGCTGCGGCAGGAGCACCAGCAACTGGCTCTGGTGGTCGACGAGCACGGGGGCATCGACGGCATGGTCACCATGGAGGATCTGCTGGCCGAGGTGGTCGGCGAGTTGTACGACGAGACCGACCGTGACGTGCGCGGGGTCGTCCGGGAACCGGACGGGTCCCTGCTGGTGCCCGGTGACTTTCCGCTGCACGACCTGCCCGACCTGGGGGTGCGGTTGAGCTTCCCGTTGTCCCGGGACTACACGACGGTGGCTGGTCTGGTGCTGGCCCGGCTGCGGCACCTGCCGGACTCCCCGGGTGAGACGGTGCGACTGCCCGGGCTGACCCTGCAGGTGGTGGAGGTCGCCGACCGGGCGGTGCGCCGGGTGCGGCTCTGCGGGTTCGTCGCCGAGCGCTGACCAGTCACCCAGAAGAATGATAAAAGCCCCAAATCGGCGAGGCGGCGATCGGGGCCAGCCTACGGTGCCAGACGTGAAGGACCGAGGGTTGCGTACGTTCGTCACGGTGCTGGCCGGCCTCGCGGTGATCTACTTCGGCAGCGCCGGCCGCAGCCCCGAGGAGGGCCGTGGCATCTCCGGCGGGGTGGTGGTCCTGGCGTTGCTCGCCGCGTTGCTGGTGTGGCACCTGACCCGCCCGGGGGACAAGACGGTCAAGTGAAGCGCCTCAGCGGGCGGCGACCCGGGTGACCTCACCGGCGGACTCCTCACCCAA
The DNA here is from genome assembly GCF_015751785.1 of Micromonospora vinacea. Taxonomy (NCBI): domain Bacteria; kingdom Bacillati; phylum Actinomycetota; class Actinomycetes; order Micromonosporales; family Micromonosporaceae; genus Micromonospora; species Micromonospora vinacea. Next base: position 5,423,009 of record NZ_JADOTY010000001.1, read on the forward strand.
CGCCACCCGTACCAGCGCTGAGGCGAGCCGGCCGAAGTCCGGTTCGTCGACCAGACCGGCGAGCCGGTCCGGGGAACCCGGCAGACCCAGCCGCTTCGCCCCGGCCAGGGCCCGCCGGTCGGCGTACGGGCGCACGTCCGACCAGACCGTCTGCGCCTCGCGCAGGTAGATGTCCGCACCGGTGGGGCCGATGCCGGGGAACTCGGTGAGCCGCCGCTGCAGCCCGGCGGGATCGCCCTGGGCCGCCCGGTGCAGGCGCCGCAGGTCACCGTGCCAGCGGTCCAGGCACTGCCGGGCGCCGGTGCCGAGCATGGTGGCGGTGCGCTCGTCGTAGCGGCGGTAGTGGCCGCGACCCAGCGCATCGACGCGCTGCTGCCAACCGGCCGCCTCCATCGCCTGCGGGGTGCGGTAGCCGGCGGCGAACAACTCCCGCGCGGCGTCCACCGCCACGCACGCCCGGATCCGGGTGCTCAGCAGCGTGGTCAGCACCAGCAGCTGGTACAGCGGCCCCGGCCGGTCGGCGAGCCGGATGCCGGCCTCCTCGGCGTACGTGCGGCCACGCCGGTCGAGCAGGACCCGCACCACACTTCGATCGTCACCCACCCCGACGCGTTACCCAGTTGGGGACCGGCTAGCCGTCGCACCGGCGACCACTGTCGGAATGCCACCGGGGCGGGCGGGTATGCCGAGGTGTGGAGGCGGTCGATGCTGCCCCCGTACCCGGAAGGGAGACACCAGTGGTCAACCCGCAGCAGGAAGAGTTCCGCCGCAACGCCAAGGGCGCCACCAGCCAGGACAGCAAGGGGCCCCAGCCGACCGGGCACCCGCTCAACAGTGGATCGTCGCGCGGGGACGCCGGCCGACCGGTGCCCAAGGGGCAGGTGTCGCCGTACGGCCCGGCCGGCGAGCCGGTGGCCGAGGACGACAGCGACACCCGCTGATCAGCGACCGCGACCTGGCGGCCGCCGCAACCTGTTCCAGGTTGCGGCGGCCGCCAGCCCGTACGCGAGGTGCGGGATGATGTCGGAGATCCAGTCGGAGCGCCGCCAGGTACGCGGGTCGCTGATCCCGAGCACGGTGATCGACCCGTCGGTCATGGTCATGACGCCCGCGCCGAGCAGCCCGGTGGCCATCGGCAACGGCTGACGCCGGCCACCGGCGTAGAGCGCGAACCCGACGCCGGCGGCGACGCCCAGCCCGTAACCGATCAGCGGGCCGAGGCCCGAGCGGCGGTTGGCCGCCCGGGCCCCGTTCCCCAGGTCCACATGCGCGATCCCGGCCAGCCGGTCGACGGTCTCCTGGGGGACGTCGCTCTCCGGCCGTCCCCGTAGCGCCATGTCGAGGTAACTGACCACGTTCAGCGCGGTGCTGCCGACGGCGCCCGCGATCGCGCCGTCGGCCACGTCGACAGTCCTCACTTCGGGTCGCCCGGTTCGCGCTCGCTCTTCGGGCCGTACGTCCGGTCACCGCGCACCACGCCGCGTTGGCCGCGATCCTCCTGGAGGATCCGGTTCGCCACCTGGTTCGCCTTACCGTCCGGCACCCGTCGTCCGGAGTCGTCGATCGCGTTGCGCAACCGCGCCCGCTGCTTGTCGTACGCGTTACTGCCCGGCCGTGGTCCTGGCATCTGTGCCTCCTTCGTCGGTCTGGGCACCTGGTGCTGCCCACCGTCCGCTGGGCGTACCGCGGCCGTCTACCCGTCTGGCGGCGGACCAACCACGGTGGGCTACTGGGGCGCGCGGACCACGACGACCGGGCACTGCGCGTGGTGCAGCATCGACTGACTCACCGACCCCAGCAGCAACCCGGTCACCTCGCCGCGCCCGCGCCCACCGACGACAGCCAGTTGGGCGGAGCGGGACGCCTCGGCGAGCACACTGCCGGGTCGACCGTGGACCGCCCGGCAGGTCAACCGCAGACCCCGGTGGTCGTCGGTGAGCCCGGTCAGCCACCCGGCGAGCATCCGCTCCTGCTCGCCGCGCAGCTTCGCCTCGTCGTACACCAGGGGCTGCATGTCGCCCGGCCCGCTGCTGCCCGGGTGTCGGTAGGCGTGCACCGCCACCAGTGGCACACCACGCGACACGGCGGTCTCGGCGGCGAAGTCCGCCGCCCGCCGGGAGGCGTCCGAGCCGTCCACCGCGACCAGCACCGGCTCGTCGGGTCGTTCCGTGCCGCGCGCGACGAGCACCGGACAGTCGGCGTACGCGGCGACCTGCACCGCGACGGAGCCGACCACCAGCGCGGAGAACCCACCCAGCCCGCGGTCGCCGAGCACGATGAGCGCGGCGCTGGGGGACTCGCCCACCAGCACCGCGGCGGCCTCACCGTCGATGATCTCGCCGGAGGCCGACAGGCCGGGCACTGTCGCCTCGGCCTCGTTCACCGCGGCCTCGACCAGTTCCTCGGCCCGGTGGCGCAGTCCACCGCCGGGCGGCGCGTCCGGGGCGGGGGAGACCGGTACGTGCAGCAGCGGCCAGATGAAGCCGTGCACGACCCGCAGCGGTCGGTTGCGGCGTGCCGCCTCGGTGGCGGCGAGGCGTACGGCGCGCAGCGCCGACTCCGAGCCGTCGACGCCGACCACCACTGCCGCGTTGTTTGCCGAGTTCACCGCCCACCTCCGCCCGCGGCCAGTATCGCGGGCCCGGACGCCCTCGCGCCGCGATACCGCTGAGCGCTCCCCGGTCGGTACGCTGGCGACGACCGGGGAGGGAGCGCCGCCGATGGGTGAACCGGACCAGCCGAGTACCGCTCGCATGATCGACTTCTGGCTCGGCGGGCAGCACCACTTTCCCGTGGACGTGGCCGCCGCGAACGCGTTCGAGCAGGCGTACGGGCCGTGCGCCCCGGTGTTCCGGGAGTTGCGGGCGTTCCTGGGCCGGGCGGTGCGGGCCATGGCCGCCGAGGCCGTGGACGGGTTCCTGGTGTTCGGCGCCGGGGTGCCGACGATGGGCAACGTGCACGAGGTCGCCCCGGACGCGACGGTGCTCTACACCGACGTCGACCCGGTCACCATCCGACTGGGACAGAGCATCCTCGCCGGCAGCGACCGGGCGGGCTACGGCTTCGGTGACGCGACCGACATCGGCACTGTCGATCCGGCGCAGCTGCACCGTTTCGTGCCGGGGTGGGGTCGGCGGCCGGTCGGAGTGGTCTTCCTGGGGTTGGCCGCGTTCCTCGACGACGCCACGCTGACCCGCACCCTGGACGAGTTGTACGCCGCCGCCGCGCCGGGCAGCCTGCTCGCCGTGGATTTCGACACCGAGGAGCTGGCCGGTCATCCGCAGGCGCTGGCCATGATGGGCCCGCAGTTCCGGATGCGCCCACCGGCGGCGTTCGCGCCGCTGTTGGGTCGATGGGCGCCGACGGCGGACGGGATCGTGCCGGTCGCCGAGTGGCGGCCGGACGGCCCGCCGGCGCGGGTGCCCGACGCGTTCCATGGTGTGCTGGCGACCCGCGCGGCGGACTGACCGCGCCGATCGTCCGTCCGGGGGCGTCCGTATGATGCTTGCCCTATAGCAAGCTTCTGGGGAGGACGACGATGGTAGACGCGCCGGACGTGGTGTCGCGCGCGTTGCGCGAGGCCCCGCCCGACCAGTTGGCGGAGGCCGCGGACCGGGCGATCCGGTCGGCGATGGGTGCGCTGCGCACCGACGTCTTCGTCGCCGACTACCGGATCAGCGGCCTCTGGCCGGTACTGGACCCGGACCTGCCGTCGGGCGGCTTCCTGGCCTGCCACACCGTCGCGCAGCGCTGCTTCAGCAGCCAGCAACCGGTACGCGACGGCGAGGGCCCGTGCCGGCTCTACCTGCCGTTGACGGTGTGGGGAGAGCGGCTCGGCGTGCTGCTGATCGAGCTTCCGACAGTGCCGAACGCGGCGGTCACCGGTCGGGCCACTGACATCGCCGGCTCCCTGGCGGTGGCGATGCGCGCGGCGGACCGGGAGACCGACCGTTACCGCCGGGCGCGCCGCCGGGAGCGACTGACGATGGCTGCCGAGATGCAGTGGGACCTGCTGCCCGGCCGCGGTGTGTCACACCACGCGTTCGATCTGGCCGGTCAGCTCGAACCGGCGTACACGGTGGGCGGCGACCACTTCGACTGGTCGCTCGATGGCGACCGTCTCACGGTGACGGTGCTCAACGGCGAGGGCAACGGGCTGGCCGCGTCCCTGTTGACCGCCGTCACGGTCAACGCGATGCGCAACGCGCGTCGCTCCGGCGGCGGCCTTGTGGAACAGGCCGAGCTGGCCTCGGACACGGTCTTCTACCAACACCGGGGCGCCCGGTACGTGGCCACCCTGCTGCTCGAGGTGGACACCCGCCTCGGCCGGGTGCGGGCGGTCGACGCGGGCTCCCCCCATCTGTTGCGGATGCGCGGGTCCACTGTCGAGCCGATGAAGCTGGATCAGCAGCTGCCGCTGGGCATGTTCGCCGAGACCCGCTACGAGCTTCAGGAGGTGCAACTCGCCCCCGGTGACCGGCTCTTCGTGGTCAGCGACGGGGTGTGGGCCGCCGAGCCGCCGGGTCAGGAGCCGTACGGGCAGCGGATGATGGCGCGGTCGTTGCGCGCCACGCGGCTGCAGCCGCCCGCTGAGGCGGTTGGTACGGTGATGCGCGAACTGCACGCCTACCACGCGGATTCCGATCTGCGCGACGACGCCGTCGTGGTCTGTCTGGACTGGCACGGTCCACCCGACCGGGGCACGAGGTGAGATTCGCCGCCGCGTTGCCGGGCGGGCACCAGCGCGACGACGGCAGGGGACATCAGGTGGAGCGACCTGCGGATCTCGCCGCGGCGATCGACGCGGCCGCCTCGACGCTGATCGCCGTGCTGGAGTCGGCTGCGGCGCGGCACCAGGTGCCGCCCACCCAGCTGAGGGTGCTCACGCTGATCAGCGGTCGGCCGGAGACCAACGTCAACGGGTTGGCGGAGCTGCTGGACGTGGTGCCCTCGTCGGCGAGCCGGCTGTGCGACCGGTTGGAGGCGACCGGGCTGTTGCGCCGGGTGGCCGACCCCCGCGACCGGCGGGAGGTGCGGTTGGTGCCGACCGCTGCGGCGCTGACCCTGTTGGGGGAGTTGGCCGAGCGGCGGCAGCGCGCGGTGCAGGCGGTGCTGGACCGGATGCCGGCGCGGACGCAGCACGAGCTGTTGCTGGCGCTGGTCGGGTTCGCTCGCGCGGCGACCGCGGTGCCGGAGCAGCAGCAGACCGATCCCGCCGCGCAGACGGCCTGAGCGTCGCCTCCCCCTTCCACTAGTATCCTAGGATGCTCTACGCGTGGTGATCCACGCCACAGTGCGGCACAGCCGCACCGACAGCCCGGCGGCGGCACCCGGCCAGCGAGAGGAAGCCCGATATAGTGGCAGCGCACCTACCCGGCCCGCGATCGTCGAGATCGCGGGCCGCATCAGGGGAAGGGGCCCCGCCCGGGGCCGCAGGGGAGAGCCGGCGCTGGTCGGCCCGACAGCGCGTACGACCCTCAGCCGCGCCCGGCGTCGGCCGGGGGCCCGCGTGCCGTGGAGGAGGATCGGTGTCGCGTCGGCAGGCTCGGGCAGAGCAACCGCGGGACACCGGTGACGAGGCTCCCGGCAACCAGGTGCTCACCCTGCCCAACCTGATCAGCTTCGGGCGGCTGCTGGGCGTGCCGCTCTTCCTCTACCTGTTCCTGGTGGAGCGGGCCGACGTGGCGGCGGTCGTCGTACTGGCCATCGGTGGCACCACCGACTGGGTCGACGGTTGGATCGCCCGCCGCCTGCGTCAGGTGAGCCGCCTGGGCGAGCTGCTCGACCCGCTCGCCGACCGGCTCTACATCCTCGCCACCCTGGTCGCCTTCACCGCGCGTGAGGTGGTGCCGTGGCAGTTCACCGCGGCGCTGCTGGCCCGTGAGGTGCTCCTGCTCGCCTCGCTGGCGGTGCTGCGTCGCTACGGGTACGGGCCGCCGCCGGTGCACTACGTGGGCAAGACCGCCACGTTCCTGCTGCTCGCGGCGTTCCCGGTGCTGCTGTTGGCCACCGCGGCGACCGACGTGGCGACGGCGGCGAGCGCCATCGGTTGGGCGTTGGCGTGGTGGGGACTGGTGCTCTACTGGGTGGCCGGCGGGATGTACGTCGTGCAGGCGTCCCGGCTGGTGCGCGCGGCGCGTGGCCCGGGGGCGGCGGCGTGAGCGGGCCGCGGCTGGGGAAACCCGGCCAGGACCGGGTGTACGCGCCGGACTTCCTCACTGAACTGTTTCGCAACCCGCTGGATCCGGGGTACGCGGACGCGGCTGCCGCGCGTCGGCGCTCGGAGGGGTCCGCCCCGGCGCGCGGGTGGCGGGCCCTGCCGGCGCGGTCGGTGAGCCTGGTCGTGGTGGTGATGCTCGGTTTCCTGTTCGCTGTCGCGTACCGGCAGACGATGGCGGACGAGCCGGGTCGCAGTCAGGCCCGCTCGGGGCTGGTGGCGCAGATCAAGGAGCGGGAGAACCAGACCGATCGGTTGTCCACCCGGGCGGACCAGCTGCGCGAGGAGGTCAGTCGGCAGCGGGACGCGGCGTTGAGCGGCTCGGCTGCCGCCCGGTTGCGCAACCTGGAGGCGAGCACCGGGTTGGGGCGGGTGCGTGGTGACGGTGTGGTGGTGCGGTTGGCGGACGCGCCGGACAACGCGGACGCGGTGACCGGTGCCGGCGCTGGGCCGCCGCGGGTGCTCTACAGCGACCTGCAGGGGGTGGCGAACGCGTTGTGGAGTGCCGGCGCGGAGGCGATCGCCATCAACGGGCAGCGGTTGACGGCGACGTCGACGATCCGGTCGGCGGGTGAGGCGATGCTGGTGGATTTCCGGCCGGTGACCGGGCCGTACGAGGTGTCGGCGATCGGGCCGGGTTCGATGCGGCGCAAGTTCGAGGACAGCCGTAACGCGGCGCTGATGCGGGAGGTCGCGCAGAAGACCGGGTTGTCGTTCGGTGTGCGGGAGTCCGATGACCTCACGTTGCCGGCCGCGCCGGAGCCGCAGCTACGCTACGCCAAGCCGTCGGTCAGTCCGAGCCCTTCCGCGTCGGGTGTCCGGTCCGGCAGTCCCGGGTCGTCCGGTCCGGCGACGACTGTTAGCCCCTCCGGAGGTGGCCGATGATCGCGGTGCTGGCGTTGCTCGCCGGTGTGGTGCTGGGCGTGTGGCTTGATCCCACGGTGCCGGCGGCGTTGCAGCCGTACCTGCCGATCGCGGTGGTGGCCGCGTTGGACGCGGTGTTCGGTGGGGTGCGGGCCCGGTTGGACCGCATCTTCGACGACAAGCAGTTCGTGGTGTCCTTCATTTCGAACGTGCTTGTCGCTGGTCTGATCGTGTATCTGGGTGACCAGTTGGGGGTGGGCGGGCAGTTGTCCACCGGTGTGGTCGTTGTGCTGGGTGTGCGTATCTTCGGCAACGTGGCGGCGATCCGTCGGCACCTGTTCCGGGCGTAGGTTGGGTTGCGATGAGTGACGAGCAGACCGACACGGGCACCGGGTGGCCGCAGCCGGCGGGTCCGGTGCGGCCGGGTGGGCCGGCGGGTGAGCCGGATCCGCGGCCGGATGCGCCGGACCCGGACGAGTTGAGTCCGTTGGCGCCGGAGTCGCCCGCGCAGCCGGGGCCGTCGGATGATGAGCCTGCGGCGGAGCCGGGTGTGGAGCCGGTCGACGACGGTGCGACGGTGGACCTGAGCACGATGTCGCGCTCGGGGGAGCCGGTGGCGAGTTCCGACGGGTTGGCCGAGCCGGTGGGGGAGTCGACGGCGCCGGCGGTGGCTGGTCGGTCCCGGTGGAGTACGGCCGGGGTGATGATCGTGGCGTTGTTGGCGTTGCTGGGGTTCACGTTGGTCGTGCAGTTGAAGACGACGTCGACGGACCCGACGTTGGGGGCGACGCGGCAGGAGGACCTGGTCCGGATCCTGTCGGATCTGGATGCGCGGGAGAACCGCCTGCAGCAGGACATCCGGGCCCTGGAGGACAGTCAGCGGCAGTTGCAGTCGGGTGAGCAGGGTCGGCAGGCGGCGTTGGATGAGGCGACGCGGCGGGCGGACGAGTTGGGCATCCTGGCGGGGACGTTGCCGGCGGTGGGGTCGGGGTTGACGGTGCAGTTCGACGCCGGGGTCAAGCCGATCTCGGCGAACCGGGTGTTGGACGCGGTGCAGGAGCTGCGTGGTGCGGGCGCGGAGGCGATGCAGATCTCCGGTGGGGATCGGGCGACCGTGCGGATCATCGCATCGACGTACTTCCTAGATGGGGACAACGGGTCGTTGGTGGTCGAGGGGCGCCGGTTGACGGGGCCGTACACGATCACGGTGATCGGTGATCCGGCGACGATGCGTACGGCGTTGAACATTCCTGGTGGGGTGGTGGCGTCGGTCCGGGGTGGCGGCGGTAACGTGACGTTTGGGGAGCGTGAGGTTGCCGAGGTTTCGGCGCTGCACGTGCCGATCAAGTTGGAACACGCCCGTCCGGTCTCCTGACCGGCGCGGCCGCGCCGGACCCGGGTGGTCCGGGGCACCGATGGATGAAGGACGCGTCTGGTGATTCCCGAGGATCTGCGATACACCGCCGAGCATGAGTGGGTGGCGGGTGACGGCACGGCTTCGGTCCGGGTCGGCATCACCCACTTCGCGCAGGACGCGCTCGGTGACATCGTGTACGTGCAGTTGCCCGAGGCGGGTGCGGTGGTCGCGGCCGGTGACTCGTTGGGTGAGATCGAGTCGACCAAGAGTGTGTCGGAGATCTACGCGCCGGTGGCCGGTACGGTGGCGGCGCGTAACGACGCGTTGGCTGACACGCCTGAGCTGATCAACACTGATCCGTACGGTGAGGGTTGGTTGGTGGAGATCACGCCGAATGATCCGACTGCCACGGATGGGTTGCTGACGGCGGCCGCGTATCAGAAGATCACCGAAGGCTGAGTGTGCTTGATCCGGTGCGTGGGATGTCTGCGCGCGTCCGGTTGCCCTGCATTTCGGCGCTGGCTAGGCTCGCCCAGTCGACCGAGAACCCAATAGTTGAGCGTTGCGGAATTGCCTTCCCGGGCACGGGGAGCCAGCCGCCGGGTGTTCAAGTGCCCGGCGGCCAGACCCGCCATTACCCGACGCCGACCGAACAGATCCGTGAGGTGGTCCCATGACGCGGCCAGACGACGAGTTCCCCCCACTCGACGTCACTTCGACGCTCAATCTCGGTTCGCTCGACGAAGTGCTGGAGGGGCCGGATACCGATGTGGTGCCGAGCCGGATGTCCGGTTCGTTGCCGCCGGGTATGGCGCTGCTGGTGGTTCGTCGAGGCCCGAATGCGGGTGCCCGGTTCCTGTTGGACCACGATGTGACGACCAGTGGCCGGCACCCGGACAGTGACATCTTCCTGGACGACGTGACGGTGTCGCGTCGGCATGCGGAGTTCCACCGTGATGGTGGGACGTTCACGGTGCGGGACGTGGGCAGCCTGAATGGCACGTACGTCAATCGTGAGCGGGTTGAGGCGGCCACGTTGAGCAATGGTGACGAGGTCCAGATCGGTAAGTTCCGGGTGGTGTTCATCGCCGGTCCGCGCCCGGAGGAGGAGGCCGGCCGGGGGTGAACGAGCCTGCGGCCTCCATGTCACCCGGGGCGGCTCGGTCTGAGCCGCTGATGAGCATCGGTGAGGTGCTTGGGCAGTTGCGGGTGGATTTTCCGGACACCACGATTTCGAAGTTGCGGTTTCTTGAGGCCGAGGGTTTGGTCGAGCCGCAGCGGACGGCGGCGGGTTACCGGAAGTACAGCTGGGACGATGTGGCGCGGTTGCGGTTCGTGCTGACCGCGCAGCGGGACAAGTACCTGCCGTTGCGGGTGATCCGGGAGCAGTTGGCCCAGTGGGATTCGTCCGGTGAGCAGCCGGGGCGGTCGCGGCCGGCGTTGGTGGCGGTTGGTCCTGATGGTGCGGTGCCGGGTCGTGAGGTGGCGGAGCCGGCCGAGTCGTCGCAGGTGCGGCTCGGCCGGGCGGATCTGGTCGCGCGCAGTGGGATCGACGAGTCGACGTTGGTGGAGTTGGAGCGGCTCGGTGTGCTCGTGTCGGATCCGCCGGGGTGGTATGACGCGGATGCTCTGATCATCGCGTCGGCGGTGGCGGGGTTGGCGGCGTACGGGTTGGAGCCGCGGCACCTGCGGGGTTATCGGACGGCGGCGGACCGGGAGGTCGGTTTGTTCGCGCAGTTGGTGGCGCCGTTGGCGCGGCAGAGTGATCCGGCGGCGCGGGCGCGGGCGGCGGAGACGGCGCGTGAGTTGGTGGCGTTGTCGGAGCAGTTGCACGCGGCGTTGGTGCGGGTGGGTTTGCGGTCGACGTTGGGTCGGTGAGGGTGCCCGGTGGGTGGTGGCTGAGCGGAAAGATCTCTTCCGGGAAGCGTGCCGTAGGCTTGCCGGGGTAACCCCTTTTCGGCGCGGGCGTGGTGCTGTAGCGCATGGGACGGCCGTGTTGCGGTCCGTGTACCGTGCAGGGAAGGGCGCGGTGCGGCGTAGGTGACAACGACACGGAGGCGGCGGTGCGCGAGCTGAGCGTGGTCGGAGTTCGGGTGGAGCTGCCCAGCAACCAGCCGATCGTCCTGCTCAGGGAGGTCGAGGGGGACCGCTATCTGCCGATCTGGATCGGCGCGGTCGAGGCGACGGCTATCGCTTATGAGCAGCAGGGGGTCAAGCCGGCCCGGCCGTTGACCCATGATCTTCTGCGGGATGTGTTGGCGGCGTTGAAGGCGCCCTTGCAGGCGGTGGAGATCACCGAGCTGAAGGAGAACGTCTTCTACGCGGATCTGTTGATCGGCGATGGGGTGCGGGTGTCGGCGCGGCCGAGCGATTCGATCGCGTTGGCGTTGCGGGTTGGTGCGCCGATTCGTTGTGCGGAGCAGGTCCTCAGCGAGGCGGGGATCGTTATCCCTGACGAGCAGGAGGACGAGGTGGAGAAGTTCCGCGAGTTCCTGGAGCAGGTGCGTCCGGAGGATTTCGCGGGCTGAGGTGTGCCCGGGCTCGGTTGGTGATCTTTCCTGGTGGCTGCGCGGCGTGTCGCGTCGGTTCCTCCGTGGTAACCCCTGACGGTGGCGATAGGGTTTCCATGTCGAGGGGTGCGCGTCCCGGAAACGATGCGTCGCCACACTGACGGGGAGGTTGTCCGGATGCACGAGCCGCGGGATTCCGATCCGGGTGCAGAGTTCGACGAGTCGGGTGCCTCGTCGCCAGGTGTGGCGGCTGAGGGTGATGGTTCGGTTGGCTACCGGGGTGTGACGGCCTGCCACGCGGTGGGTATCAGTTACCGGCAGTTGGATTACTGGGCGCGGACGACGCTGGTGGTGCCGAGCGTTCGTGATGCCTCGGGTTCGGGGACGCAGCGGTTGTATTCGTTCCGGGACCTGGTGGTGTTGAAGGTCGTGAAGCGGTTGTTGGATGCGGGGGTGTCCCTGCAGAACATCCGTAAGGCGATCGAGGCGTTGCGGTCGCGTGGTGTGGAGGATCTGGCGGGGATCACGCTGATCTCTGATGGGACGACGGTGTACGAGTGCCGGTCTCCGGAGGAGGTGGTCGACCTGTTGCAGGGTGGCCAGGGGGTCTTCGGCATCGCGATCGGTGGGGCTTTCAAGGAGATCCAGGGGTCGTTGTCGCATCTGCCGGCGGAGCCGGCGACGAGCGGCCCGGTGGAGCCGGCGGTGGCGTCGGGTTCGGATCCGGTGGGTGACGAGTTGGCGGCGCGGCGAGCGCGGCGGCGCGCCGGCTGACCGTTCGAACTTTCGGATTTTTTTCTGTTGTTGTCTCGCGACCGTCGGTGACGGTTTACGGGGTCCTTCGGCGGATGCGGTCCACTGTGGATACTGTGGGTGTCGTTTCGGTGGCCGATTGTGGAGATACCCGTCGGTAGTGGTGACGTAGCGTGGTGCCGTGTTGTCGGGAATCCGATAAGGGGGCGCTGACCGGAGGCGGTTGACACGCTATGGTCCCTCACGGTTCTGGACCTTTTCACCCCGGAAGGAACGACCGTGACGGTTACGGAAGAGACTGCTCCCGCCTCGCACTACGACCGCATTGGCGGTGCCAGTTCGGTCAAGGCGGCGGTTGAGCTGTTCTACGACAAGGTGCTCGCGGACCCGGAGTTGGCGGGCTACTTCGCTGACGT